>CAUQBH010000001.1:0-236356 GCA_963516675.1 uncultured Flavobacteriaceae bacterium
TTGGCAACCGAACAGCCCTCGTTCAACGCTCAACTGCACAAACTTTTGACGAATTTTTTGACCTTTCAAAATTAAGAAGTATATTTAACAGAGGATTTCATTTCACTACCTTACAAATATTATTTTATGAGAAAATATTTATTGATTTTGTTGATGATCTCAAAACCAAACTTTCTCCTATAATAAATTTATTAAAGCAAACTAAAATAGAAAAAATATATAAGTGGTGATTAAAAACAAATAGATGATGAAAATTATTGATATAGTAATCTATTCAGTAAAAATGTAAAATGAAACTCCTCACAGAGGAGTTTTTATTTATGGGCTTTCACTTTTAATTTTCTCAATGTGTTTTTTGAGTTTTTTCAATTCTCTTTTGAGTTTTCTTTCTTGGCGTTTGGCACCTCGTAGAATTATTTTAGCCAATTTTCTTTGCTTTTTACTGATATTTTCATCAGAAGAAAACCAAGCATCTTTATACTTTTTTTCTAAAAATTCTTTGGCTTCTTTTTTTAGTTTGATTGTTTTGGCAAGTTTCTTTTCCAACTTCTCATTTTCGGCTTGGAGCTGAGCAAGTGCTTGGTTTTCTTCTTGAGTTTGAGCCACCGCAAAGCCTCCTAAAAAAAGCGTAAAAAGAACCGCTATCAAAAATCTTTTCTTCATCTTTTGATATTTTTAAAGGGCGCAAAGATAATGTTTTTGTTATTCGGTTTTAATAATTTTGCACTACCCTTTTTTCTTTTGAATTAATGCTTCATTCTATTTTGAAAGAGCTAAAAGCTTGCTTCATCATTAGCTTGCTAAGTATTGATTCTAATTCTTCTGAGCCATAAACCTACGCCAAAATACAACAAGCAAGGAATAATCCCTGAAACTGGCGAAATGAGAATTTCTTTTCCTGTTTCTATGAGGATATGTTTATCGTATATCAGGCTGTTAATCGTAGTGTCCTCTATGGCGTGCATCCACACTCCAGGCCATATTGACTTCGTAAGGCGGAAAAGTTCGGTATACATCACCGTCCAAGAAGTGCAGCACACCAATGCCATTATGCAGAAAGTTACCTTATCATAAGGGAATACAGCAAATAGCTGTTCTGGCTTTAGAAAATAGAAGAAATAAGGCCAATGCCACGAGCACCACACTACTCCTACAATGAGATAAAGCCACACATCTTTAATCTTCAAACTGAGCAAACGAGCCGTAAGATACCCTCGCCACGACGATTCTTCAAAGAAATTCTTTACAAATTCCGCTAATACAAAGAAGCCGAACCCACCGAGATAGTCTGTCCAACGGATTTGAACTTTCAACCACCCAAAAAGCTCTCCTATAAGCAGGGTAAGGGCAATCACTACAGGATAAATAAGAGCAGCCACACCATACCAATGCAAGTTTTTCTTGATAAGTGGACGCAATCCTGCATCGCGCCAGCCATCGCCCATCAAGGCTCGCAACAAGAGCCAAGTAAGGACTGGAGCAACTATAAAAATACCCATTCCGCTAGTACCATTGCTGGTGTCACTGAAATCACCTGTTGTTTCACCTGTAAGAGAATCTACCCATACGCCCAGCCAACCACAACTGAGGGCTACGAGAATAAAAATACATAAATTCCTAATTGTTCGTGCTTGATTTTTCATCTTTAAAAATATTTATATAATTTTGGTGTAAAATTATTTCAACAAGTATTCTTCTCCAATACTGAATAATAACCATTTTTAGAGATGAAAACTGATAAAAGCATAGAGGAAATCGCACAGGAACACCTTCCCTATATGAAAATCTTGGAACAAGCAGGAAGTTTTGCGGTTTTTCTGTCAGATAGATTTGGGCATCACTATTATGTGACCGAATATATAGATGCACCTCAAGAGCTTGATATTGAAAAACTAGTACATACTGATGATTTAGAAGTGGTAAGAAAAATTGATGAAAAAGTATGGGAGTTTTTGGATACGCTCCCTGAAGAGGAAAAGCTGGCCTACAAATACATCTATGAACTGAGAGTCTTGGATAAAGGAAAGTATGTACGAATGATTTATCAAATGCGGATATTAGCCTTCAAAGATGATAATTTCCTAGCAATGGGCATCATAGACCTCGCTCCTGAACAATCGGCAAACACTTCTGTGCGTTTTCAGGTAAAAAATTGTCTTACTGATGAAATCGTACCTTTTGCGATTGAAAGCGCCGCCGATACCCTACTCACTCCGCGCGAAAGAGAGGTTCTCGCCCTTGCCAAAGAGGGAATGCTAAGCAAAGAAATATCCGAAAAACTGAATATCAGCATACATACCGTAAACCGCCATCGGCAGAATATCCTCAAAAAACTACAAGTGGATAATATCATAGAAGCCATAAGATAGTTGAGTCATAGTTTGTATTTTGAAAATTTAGGTTAATGACAATTCCAGAAAGTTTTAATTAACTAATAAACAGATTACTATGTATAATTTTAACGAACTTGATGCCCTTACCGATCGCCTTATAGATGAGGAAATACAAGTGTATGACCTGCCTTATTATATAGAACCAATGCTTGAAGGTTCTACTCTTATCAATTTGCTCAAAGCCTATCTAAATGATGCCATTACCCATAAAAATGCCAGCCGTATAGAGTATACTATCATTCTTGCAGGAGCATTAGGTGAGGATAAAAAGCTGTTGTCGCAGTACGAAAACTTGCTTTTGGAGGACTGGCATCACAGTCACGAAGATCTTGTCGATATTATTGAGTCTTACGGCAATGCCTCGAATGTTGCTACTTTACAGAAAGCTTTCAGCCTCTCCCTGCCTTATATGGAGTATAACCAGCATTATTCTTTTCACAGGAAGTTGCTTTATGCTATCCAAAAATTAGCACCTCAGCAATTTGCCCAAATACGCAAGGCTGTACAAGGCAAACTTCGTCCAGAATTGAAAAAGGAATCGTTTAAATAACCACACTATGACCTCAAATGAATTTGCAAAGAATTTTTATATTGAAAAACTAAATTTTCTAAAATCCTGCTTTGAAGAGCAGCCTAAATATCCCAGTGCTGTAAATACTAAAATAAAAGAAATGACGCTCGACAGCACTCAGCAAGAACAGCTCAAAGAAGTAATAGACACTCTCCTAACAGATGTGTTTTACAGCATTTTATTAGGATTAGATGGTGAAAGCTCCATAGGCGACACCCAGCAGACTTACAAAATATACGATGAAGAAGGCAATCTTATTTCTGATTGTGGCGAATTAGAAGCCTGTGCTTATGAATACTTTCATGAACATAAATATGAAATTTAAATTCTTGAAAACAATTTAAATTTTCTCATCGGCTAATTAGTATCTTTGTTTCATATTAAAAATAAAAAATGACATCACTCATTACTCAAAAAGACCAAATCATCGCACAAATGCGTGCAGAACTCTCAACAACCATTGAGGAAGACCGCTACTATACAGAAGAAAATATAACCGATTGTAACGCGCATTTGGAGGCTTTCTTGGCTCAATTGGAAAAGGCTGATGAAGCTCCTGATAAGCAGACTTACTTTGCAGAAGCCATACAGACCCTTTGCGAGCGACTCTCTACTTTCAACGACCCTGAGGAAGAGGAAATGCCTGAATATCTTTGGGGGTTTCTTTACAATGGTTATACGATAGAACTTTCTAACTTCATCCGTGATGCAGCTTTGGCGTATGGTTTTGAAATACCGGCACCTACGGTAATTGCACTGCATAATTGCAGCGTAGAAATAGATGATTTTGATTGTTTTTCAGTAGTGTTAGGAGGTGAAGAAGAGGAAAAGTTTGCATGTTTGGAATACGACCCTAAAACACATCAATATTTCTATGATGAAAACCCTTATGGAGACACCTATCCCCTACCCCTTTACAATGTGCAAGTAAATGCTGATTATAGCGAATTATCCTTTGAAGTACTTTCAAAATGGAAAATAGAACGCTTTCAGTTCTTAGCTCAATATCCATCGGACAAAGTCTGGATTAAAGCTATTTATGATTTGCATACTAAACAAGCCCTCTTAAACAGGCGAGAAAAGCACTGGAGCACGATTACATTGGGAACAGAAAAAGGCAAAATCATCGAACTAAGAACTACTCAATATGACAATGAAGGGCATATAATTCCTTCTGCTGAAGAAGGCGGCGGTTTTAGTGTTTTTACTATGGGAATTAATAATGAAAACAAATTACAAAGTCGCAATGAAATTGCTGATACAAAGATTTTATTTGAAAAGACATTCTTTAGAGATGCTCGTGAAGAAGAATGGCGACTCTACGAACTTCAAAATATCACTATACAAAACGGGATAGTAACCATTACTTCTACAGATGAGGTCATAACTCGTGACCAAAATTGGGAGCTGATAAGAGGAAATATTGCTCCTGTAAGTCTCAGCTACGAGCTGAAAAACAGCGACTTCGTATTGAATTTCATTCAAAAGGTTATAGAAACAATAAACTAATTATCATCGTTTTGGTTTTATAAACTAAAAAGGAACAAACATGAAACAGAAATTGCGCAGATTGATTCATAAAGAAAAAGAGTATTTGTACAGAATAAATACAGTCTACAACACGAAAAAAGACAGCACCTCTCTGCTCTCTGTGCGTATCTTTTTGGAAGGAGAAAAAAACACGCCTTTATGTATCAATTTCATCACCATTGAGGATAAATACATGGGACAGCCTCTCAATGGTAATATCAGTTTACTGAACAAAAACACACAAACCAAAGAAATCATAAACCTCAACGAGCCCAAATATATCCCAAAACTTATTGACTGGGGAGAGGAGCAAGGCTGGAAAGGAGACAACAAAATCCCACCACTAAACGGACTTCTTTTCTTGGAGCTTTTAGGGTATGATATTGCTCCTATACAAATCGACTGAAAAAGCCCACGCTACTAGTCTGAGTTATTTTTCATTGTTAATTCATTGATTTTTATATCTTTGCGTTACAACATAAATGTATTGAAATCAATATTATTTTTATTATTTCCACTTTTTCTTTGGTATTAAACCTTTTTAAACAAAATTAAAATCAAGTTCTTATGAAACAATATAAAATTAAAGATTTTACACAGCACACTGATGACCCTACTTCTTATGATGGGACAGTGGTTATCAACGGAGAAGAATTAGGCGTAAGCATCATCCTAGAGGATGAAGGCGAAACTGAAAAGATAGAGCAACTAATGAACACCTTTTTCAGTGAGATAGACACCCTATCTCCAAAAGCAAAAGAATGTATTGCTAATGAATTTTTAGACCTCTACAATGACAACTGGCGTTTTGGTGATGATGACGAAGATGATCCCGATAAACCTGAGCTTACTAAAGAAGAATTTATGGAAGCCCTTAGTTTGCGAAGTCTCTTGTTTTACAGCGAGGATGTAGAAGTCTTCTTTGATGACAACGATATGTTCTTAGGACACTCACTTATCGCTTCAGATTTTGATGGTGAGAATTTCAATGATGCCCAAATGTTTGGTTAGAATAATTGATTGAAAATGACCTTAGAAACTATCATTACCCATTACAGAAATCGTTTAACCTCATTACCCGATGCCATACTTATAGGCGAAATCCCCGAAGGTGCTGAAAGTATTCCACAAAAGGTGTCACAATACATAGCCCCTGTGCATAGTGCTTTTTTAAAGCTTTGTAATGGCGTGTCTTTTGGTGATATCATTCTGTGGAGCGTAGAGGAGCTGTTGGAAAACCAATATCGTGTCCCTGCAGATTTAAACCAAATTAAAATCAAGTTCTTATGAAACAATATAAAATTAAAGATTTTACACAGCACACTGACGACCCTACTTCTTATGATGGGACGGTGGTTATCAATGGAGAAGAATTAAGGGTGGACATCATTCTTGAAGATGAAGGCGACACTGAAAAGATAGAACAGATGATGAACACCTTTATCAGTGAGATAGACACCCTATCACAAAAAGCAAAAGAATGTATTGCTGAGAAATATTTAGAACTCTACAATGACAACTGGCGTTTTGGCGATGATGACAAGGATGATGAAGACAAACCTGAGCTTACTAAAGAACAATTTATAGAAGCCCTTAGCTTGCGAAGTTTCTTGTTTTACAGTGAGGATGTAGAAATTTTCTTTGATAATAATGATATATTCTTGGGATACTCATTTATCGCCTTATACTTTGACGGTGAGAATTTTAATGATGCCGAAATATGCCCAACTATTTGGTTAGAATAATTGATTGAAAATGACCTTAGAAATTATCATTACCCATTACAGAAATCGCTTAGCCTCATTACCTGATGCCATACTTATAGGCGAAATCCCCGAAGGTGCTGAAAGTATTCCCCCAGAGGTGTCACAATACATAGCCCCTGTACATAGTGCTTTTTTAAAGTTTTGCAATGGTGGATCTTTTGGCGATATCATTCTGTGGAGCGTAGAGGAACTGTTGGAAAACCAATATCGCATTCCTGCTGAACAGCCTTCTTGGTATGAAATAGGGCAGCTTTTGTACGAACCGATTTTCCTTGATAAACATACACAATGCGTGATATTTCCTACTGATGTCTATGAAGGGATTGAGGGCATTGAGGTAGATTTTGATACTTTTGTAAGAGAATATATTTTTGGGAGCAAATACAAAGAAAAAATTATAGGCTATGACAATGAGGATGATGATTGGTCAGCATTTTTAAGCAATTCTTCTATAAGTTAAACTTTTATATAGACAAGCTACAAGAAAGGTATCTGCAGGAATGAAATACGAAGTAAAACAAATCTTAGAAATTATAGTATGAAATTTTGTAGAAAAGATTTAGGAAATAAAGAAAAGTATGATGAATTAAATGTGTTTCTGACAGAAAAAATCGATGAAAATCCTCTTGAAACAGCAAAAATAATTCTAAATATCGCTTTGAAATTTCGCCAATCATCAGCATTATATTCAGATAATATACTTTTTCTAGAACATGTAGCCCAGTTTGCAACATTTCATAAAAGTGATAAAAAAATTTTGGAAACCTGCATCAATGCAATTGGAGAGTTCGGTGGATTGTCAAAGGATGAAAATTGTAAATGGTTTTGTTTTAATTTTTTAAAGTCCTTTAAAAATGATGAGGATAAAAAAATAAAGTATGTAGCAAATCTACTTACTATCTCTCTATACCCAGATTTTTTCATGCAAAAGCCTGACTTTTTTGAAGATGCTATGCACATATCCAGCCTCACTCCAAGAGAACATACAATGAAGGCTTTTGCAGTTTTTATAAGCACACAAATAAATAACATTTGGAAAGAAGACTTGAGTAATTCTTTAAAAATATTTGATGAATACTCAAAATCTTCAAGAAATATATTTACAAAACAGGAATATAAAAAACTGGCAGAGACTTTATCAAAGCATGTCGAAGGAAAAATCACTTTGAAACCTTCAGAATTAACTTCAATTGCAACTGATTACGCAATCAAACAAACAAGGAAAATTGCTAGTATTAACAAGCCATAGCCTGCATGTAAGTTACTCAGAAACCATCATTATCAAACGCTTATTAGGCTTCTTTCTTAACAAATTACAATACAAACACGGGCTCACAACTCGTGTTTTTCATCATTATTCCTTCTTAAAAGAAGCCACAGCCTCACCAAGTTCCTTTATAATCATTGCAAGAGTTTTATCATCCAAAGAAAAAGTGAGTTGATATGGTTCTTCGCCATAGGAAACAGGCGCTATATCATAGCATAGCAGCACTGTAAGTTTTTTATTTTGATATTCAAAGGCTAATTCTGGCTCTATAAAACCAATCTCAGCAGGCTTCTCTTGATTCGCAGAAATCTGCTCAAACCATTCTAAAAGACCCAGCACTTCAGAAAAAAGCATACACTCACTTACTCGTGTATAATATTTTCCTTCTAAATCATCTTTCACCTTCACTTCTACTTTCAGCCAATCTTCAAAATTGTCCTTCCTTTCTCGGTGCCCATGAATAGAGAAAATGATTTTTTGATAAGCATTTTGGATTTTGAACATGATTTTTTTCTGTTGCATTTCTTAATTTCTTTCCTTGAAACAAAGATAAACTAAAAATTCTCAAACATAATAACCGCTATTCACGACTAATAACCATTTGTCATTTTAAAAATCTTATAATTCTTGTTAAACTTAGTTAAAACCAATGAAACAAGATTGTTTTTGCATTAAATTTGTATCAACAAAATCAAAATAAATACAACATTTATATGAAAAACCAATTGAAAAAACTTGCTCCTTTTGCATTAGTAGGAATACTTTCTGGGGCGACGACCTTTGGAGCAATTAACTATTTTAATGAAGAACAAAATAACGCCGATTTTTCTTATTTCTCCACTTCTGGGAAAAACGCCATCCCAGCAGGGCTGAACGGAGCGTCTTCTGACAACTTCGTAAAAGCTTCTAAAACAACAGTTCCTGCCGTAGTTACGATAAGAAATTACCAAAACAATACACCTTCCTCTGGAAGATCTATGGATCAGGATATTTTTGATTTTTTCTTCGGAGAAGGATTCAGAAATAATAGAAACCAAAGACAAGAAGCACCAAAAGACCTGCCTTCTGGGCTGGGTTCAGGAGTTATCATTTCACCTGATGGATACATCATATCGAATAACCATGTGGTAGCAGGAGCTAGCAAACTGGAAGTAGTTCTAAGCAACAAGAAAACTTACACTGCTACACTCATCGGAACTGACCCGAGTACAGACATCGCACTACTAAAAATAGAAGACAAAGGGCTTCCTTATCTTAACTTTGCGAACTCAGATTTAGTTGAGGTCGGGCAATGGGTTCTTGCCGTGGGAAATCCACTTGGGCTTAACTCTACCGTTACAGCGGGAATTGTCTCTGCAAAAGGTAGAAGCATAGACCTTCTCAGCCAGCAGAGTAGAACACCAATTGAAAGTTTTATCCAGACTGATGCTGCCATCAACAAAGGAAATAGTGGAGGTGCGCTAGTAAACCTAAACGGAGATTTGATTGGGATAAACTCTGCAATCTCTTCATCCTCTGGATATTACGAAGGATATGGATTCGCTGTTCCTGCTAATTTGGCTAAAAAAGTAGTAGAAGATATCAAGAAATTTGGTCTTGTTCAGAGAGGATTCTTGGGAGTTGGGTCTTTAGATTTATCTAATGATTTACAAGTTAAAACATACAACCAAAGAAATAAAACCAGCCTAAAATCTGGAAAAGGTATCTATGTAACAGATGTTGCTAAAAATAGTGGTGCAGAAGATGCAGGAATCAAAACTGGAGATATCATCACTAAGATAGATAATGTAAATATCGATGGATTCTCTGACCTTTCGCTGGCTATTGGCAGCAAGAGACCTGGGGATAAAGTTTCTGTAACCTACATAAGGGGCGGAAAAGAGCACAAAACTACTGCTGCTCTAAAAGACCAAAAAGGAAACACTTCTCTACGAAGCAAAGCTGACCTCAGCGTAGCTGAAAAATTAGGAGGTGAGTTCGAAAGCCTAAGCGACCGAGTAAAAGTAAGCTACGGACTGAGCAGCGGTGTCATCGCTAGAAACATCGTAGATGGCGGAGAACTCTCTAAAATAGGTATCGTGGACAACTATATCATTATGGAGATAAATGGAAAACCTGTTAATTCTCAGAAAGATATAGAAAATCTACTGAAAAATTACAAAGGAACTGTATCTGTGGTCTATCTCGATGAGTACGGAAGAGCCACTAGAAGAGGTTTCACCATGCCTTAAAACATAATTTTTAAACTTATATTTGATTAAAATCCTACAAGAATCTAAAAGATTTTTGTGGGATTTTTTTCTTGAAGTTTCATTTTTTCTACAAAAGTAATATCTTTGTGCCTATGGATTATAAAAAACTATTTATCCGAGGTATTTCATACAGCCAGACTCAGTCTGGTGCCTATGCTCTATTGCTGGAAGAGCCAAAAACAGGGATAAAACTACCTATCGTAATCGGTAATTTCGAAGCCCAGTCTATCTCTATGGGACTAGAAAAAGATTTCAAACTTACTAGACCGCTTACTCATGATTTATTTGCAAGATTTATAGAAGACACCCGCTATATCATAGAATCCGTTGTGATTTATAAGATAGTAGACGGGGTATTTTTTTCTAATATCAATTTTACCAATAGACTCATCGGGGATAGTATCACCCTAGATTCTAGAACATCTGATGCAGTAGCGATGGCAATAAGGTTTGATGCGCCTGTATATACCACTCAGGAGGTCTTGGATGAAGCAGGAATTTTACTAAATCTACAGGAAGAAGATGATGAGGACGAAATAGAAGAAATTTTCCCTGATGTCATCACAGAACCAGTAAAAAGCATGCAGGAACTACAGGAAGAACTAGATGAAGCCGTAAAAAATGAGGATTTTGACCTCGCTCTAAAAATTCAGGAAGAAATAAAAAATAGAAATCATAATATAGAATAAACCAAAGAAATGAACATTAAAATCAGACTTATCATTCTAAGTTTCCTCCAATTTGCAGTTTGGGGAGCCTACCTTACTTCCATGGGAAATTATTTAGGTTCTATCGGACTTGGACAGCAGATTGGACTTTTTTATGCCATGCAGGGCTTTGTATCCATTCTGATGCCTGCCATTATGGGAATTATCGCAGACCGCTGGATTCCTGCACAAAAACTTTTGGGAATTTCCCACCTCATCGCAGCTATTTTCTTAGGAGCGGCAGGATATTATGGCATGCAGCATAGCGACAGCACGGACTTCACTACTCTTTTTACTTTGTATTCTCTGAGTGTAATGTTCTACATGCCGACTATTGCCCTTTCTAATTCGGTAGCTTATTCTGCTTTAATCAATAATAATTTTGATACTATAAAAACCTTCCCTCCCATCAGAACTTTTGGGACGATAGGTTTCATCGTTGCGATGCTTTTTGTGAATTTTGCTGGATTTGAAAATGGTAGTTTCACTCTTAATTTTTCTAATTCACAAGGGTTCGTAAGTTTCCAAAATACTTATGCTCAGTTTTTTGTATCTGCTTTCTTGGGAGTTATGTTGTTTGCTTATTCTTTCACTTTGCCGCACTGCCCTACCAATAAATCTGATGAAAAACAAACACTATCTGATGCCTTAGGTCTGAAGGCTTTTGCTCTATTTAAGGACAAAAAAATGGCGATTTTCTTTGTATTTTCAATGTTACTAGGAATTTCCCTACAAATTACCAACGGCTACGCCAATCCTTTCATTACGAGTTTCAAAGATATTCCGCAGTATGCAGATTCTTGGGGCGCTAATAATGCCAATGCCTTGATATCACTTTCGCAAGTTTCAGAAACACTCTGTATCTTACTGATTCCTTTCTGTTTAAAGAAATTTGGAATAAAGAAAGTGATGCTTATGGCCATGTTCTCATGGTTCCTAAGATTCGGACTGTTCGCTGTGGGTGATCCAGGCAGCGGAGTTTGGATGTTTATTCTTTCCATGATTGTTTATGGTGTTGCTTTTGATTTCTTCAATGTATCAGGTTCGCTATTCGTAGACCAAGAAACGGATGACAATATCCGCTCATCTGCACAAGGCGTTTTCATGATGATGACCAATGGTTTTGGTTCTACTATCGGTATGCTTGTGGCTGGAGAAATTGTAAATCACTATCAGATTTTCTCCGATATAGACCCTGTCACAAAGATGAATGGCTGGTATAGTGCTTGGGCTATTTTTGCTTACTATGCCCTTGCTGTGGCGATTATGTTTATGATAGTTTTCAAATACAAACACACACACCCGAAAAACTAGAAAATATCAATCATTAAAACACAAATTAAAAACACACTTTCCATTTTGGGAAAGTGTGTTTTTAAAATAATAAAACAGATTAAAAATTAAAAGTGTACAATTATCTTATTCCACAACCTCATAGCTTATAGAAACTACGCCGCTTCTGAGGTCTGCTATCTTACTAAATGCTGCCTTACTGAGGTCAAAAGCTCTTTTCTTAGAAAAGGGCCCTCTGTCATTCACCCTTACAATTACACTTTTTTCATTCTTTAAGTTGGTAATTTTTACCTTTGTCCCGAATGGAAGGGTTTTATTTGCAGCTGTTAATTTTTTATTGTCAAAAATCTCACCACTTGCTGTTTTTCTACCATTAAATTTATCATGGTAATATGAAGCTGTGCTTGTTTTCACTCCTTTTTCCTTGTCAAATGAAGCTCCAAGTGTAAAAGCCATCAAACCAAAAAAAATAAGTCGTTTCATGTCAAATAGTTTTATTTTTGAATTAGTTGAGACAAATTTATGCCCATTTATAGAATCTTCATATTTTTTTCGTTCTATGATGTTTTTTCTTTGATATTTTAAACCAGAACTAAACCGCTATCCTCCTAAAATAGAGCAAAAAACAAGCTTTGTTAAAAAAGGTTAAAAAACAAGCGCATTTCTTAACGAAATTAACACAAAAGAAAAAACACTGATTTTCAGTGTTTTTTATAATAATCCTAATTCAAATTTAGCTTCCTCGCTCATCATGTCCTTTTCCCATTCTGGCTCGAAGGTTATCTCCACCTTGGATTTTGTAATTCCTTCTACTTCACCTACTTTCTCCTCCACCTCCATCGGAAGGCTCTCCGCTACGGGACAGTTGGGCGTAGTCAGGGTCATCAGCACTTTTGCTTCGCCCTCGTCGCTTATCTGCACATCATAAATCAGCCCCAGCTCGTATATATCCACAGGGATTTCTGGGTCGTAGATGGTTTTCAGCACCTTTATAACCTCCTCCCCTAGTGATGTGATTTGTTCATCTGTTAATTTCATATAATTTCTCTTTTTCTCTAATTATTCGGATTTAGTCAATAAATCTTCCTGCCTCATTTTTCGGAAAACATTCGCCAAAGTTAAAACATCTTTTTCACAATATTCTACTATCCTCTGCAAATCCTTTTCCTGATAATAAATTTCTGCCACCATAGAGCCGTCTATATCATCCTTTGGCGTAGGCACTCCGAAGATATGCGCCATCAGTTCTAAAGAAATAAAACTCTTCCAATCGCCGAATTTCCAAAGTTCCATAGTATCCAAATGCGATATTTCCCAAGGTTTTTTCCCAAAAGTCTGAAACGGAACAGGCGGCTGAAAACCATTGATAAGCATCCTTCGGGCAATCCAGGGAAAATCAAATTCCTTGCCGTTATGGGCACAGAGGATTATATTTTGCAGTCTAGGACTATTAAATATATTTCCAAAATCTTCCAGCAGTTTTTTCTCATCATCACCATAGAAAGATTTGATTTTCAAACGATTATCTTTTTCCAGCATTCCCACAGAAATACAGATGATTTTGCCAAATTCCGCCATAATTCCAGCCCTATCCTGATAGAAATCTGCCGCCGAAACATCTTCACCACGCTGCCGCAGTGTTTTCTTATCCCAAAGTTTTTTTTCTTCTTCAGAGACTTCATTCCAGTTTCCAACTTGTGGAACTGTTTCAATGTCCAAAAACAAAATCCGCTCTATGGGAATACTCTTTATCATAAAAATAAAATAGGCTACAAAAATAAGTTTTAAAAAATTAAATGCATTAATTATTTTAAAAAATCTTGTTTTGACCTTAAAAAAATAAAGAAATAAATGTAAATTTGTTTCGATTTAAAAAAATTTAATTATTATGAAAAATCTAAAATTTTTATTTGCTTTTTTAGTTTATTTTGCTGTGCTTTCTTGTTCAGGAACATTTAGTACATTACCTGATGGAAAACAAATAGACAACAGGCTAGTAGGAGAATGGGCAGGTTCAGAAGAAAATAATCAAATGGAAGGTGTGAAAAAAAGCTGGGTAATGAAAAGACTTAAAAACGGTTCTTTTTCCCTTGAATTCACAGTCGAAGAAAATGGTGATGTTTCTAGCTTTGAAGAAACAGGAACTTGGTGGGTAGAAAATGGAAAATTCTATGAATTCCATGATTTCACAAAAAAAACTGACCACTATTCTTACGAAGTTTTAAATAAAAATCAAGTTAAATTCAAAGCTGAGCACATTGGTGTAGAAATGAATAAATATGATTATGAATTTATTGACACAAGAAAAACACCTGAGAAAAACAAGAAAAAAGGTGAACTGGGTCTTTCTATTTCCAATCCTATAAAAGTAAACAGTGTACCAGAAGAATACCAATACATTAGAGAAAACTGCGAAGGATGCAAAGTTATAAGCCAAGCATTGATAAACGAAGGAAAATCCTACTATGATGAACTAAAAGTACAAAAACCTGACGGAACCACAGTCAGCTATTTCTTTGATATCAATTCTTTTTACCTTGATTTTTGATATTATAAAGTTTGAGGAAATAAAAAAGATTACCAAAAATGGTAATCTTTTTTATTTAATTCTAATTAGAAAATTTCTCTTCCTGAGAAGTGGAATGTCGCTTCTATTTGTGCATTTTCATCAGAGTCAGAACCATGAACAGCGTTTTCTCCTACGCTTCTTGCGAACATTTTTCTGATAGTTCCTTCTGCTGCTTCTGCTGGGTTAGTAGCTCCGATCAATTTTCTGAAATCTTCTACTGCGTTGTCTTTTTCCAAAACAGCCGCTACGATAGGTCCAGAAGACATGAATTCTACTAATTCTCCGTAGAAAGGTCTCTCTGCGTGAACTTCATAGAATTTTTTAGCATCAGCTACTGTAAGCTGAGTAAGTTTCATTGCTTTGATTTTAAATCCAGCTTCTGAAATTTTTCCTAAAATTGCTCCGATATGCCTGTCTGCTACTGCATCTGGCTTAATCATTGTAAATGTAATCTTTCCTGCCATTTTCTTAAAATTTATTTTCCGCAAAAATACGATTTAATTTTCACATATGTATATTTGTTTTTAATATTTTTGGCACGATATTTGATAATATCCAAAATAAGATTCTCATATTAAATTTGAGTTTTCATGGTTATTAGTTTTTACCTCTTGTAAATTTTAATTTGCAGGAGGTTTTTTATTTTTAACTTTTTAATTTTAATTTTAAGTTTGGCACGATATTTGATAAATGTAATAAAGAGTAGATTCTCATGTTTAATTTGAGTTTTCATGGTTATTAGTTTTTACCTCTTGTAGATTTTAAATTTACAGGAGGTTTTTTATTTTCAATTTTTTAATTCTATATTTGCCGTGACAAGTGTGGCTTGTTGATTTCTTTATGAAATAGGAAAGTCTGGACACCACAGAGCAGCATAGCGGGTAACGCCCGTCCGTAGCGATACGAGGACAAGTGCAACAGAAAGCAAGTACAGTACGGCTGTAGTGAAATCAGGTAAACTCTATGCGGTGCAACACTAAGTATATCGGCAACTAAGGGTAGCTCGTCCAATGCCGAGGGGTAAGTGGCTAAAGTTTTATAGCAATATAAAATGTAGATAAATAACAAGCACTTTGATTTTTCAAAGGACAGAATCCGGCTTATAGCACTTGTCTTTATTATATTTTGGTTCTATTGAGAAATAGATGAAAAGGGAATCGGGCGAAAATCCCGAGCTGTCCCCGCAACTGTAAATTGCAAAAAAAGTTTCTACAAAAAAGCCACTGCTCACGCGGGAAGGCGTAGAAATGCAAAAGCCAGGAGACCTGCCAGATATAAATTTAATAACAAAACTTTCGGAGGAAAAGTAGAATTATGATTAAAAAGTATATTTCCCTAATCGTTTGGGGAGCTGTTCCCTTTGTCGCTGCACAAGAAAAAAAAATAGATACAGTTTTTATTTCAGATAGAAAACTGAACGAATCTGTACATTTTCAGAAAGTTATCAATTTTTCGGACAATATTCATAAAAACACCAGTAATCTTTCGGAAACCCTTCGGTTTTCTACACCTCTCTACATCAAAGAAAATGGAAGAGGAATGGTTTCTTCGCCCTCTTTTCGTGGGACAACAGCACAGCAGACGGCTTTCATCTGGAACGGCATTAATATCAATTCCTTGTTTCTAGGGCAGGGAGATATTAATAATATTGGACTTCTTAATTTTGATAAAATCAGTGTAAAAGCTGGTGGAGGAAGCATTTCCTACGGAACGGGAGCTATCGGCGGAACGATACATTTGGATGATAAAATCCAGTTCGGAAAAGGAGTTAACGGAAATTTATTCTCGGAATTTGGGTCTTTTAATACCTTAAATTCAGCCTTAAAAATAGCTTACAGCAATGATAATTTTTCTGTAAAACTAAACACTGCCCTTGCCAAAAGCGAAAACAACTACGAAGTCCCAAAAGAAAAATACATCAACAGAAACGGAGCTTATTACCAGTACAACTACTCTATTTCGGCTGCTTATCGTTTTAATAACCATCAGAAAATCGCGATGTTTTCGCTGTGGAATACAGGATTACAGCATTATCCCGTTTTTTCTGAAAGCCAGACAAAAACGAAATATGCCACTGATGGACTGAAAACTATGATTAACTGGCAAAGCGATTACAGCAATTTTCATAATGATTTGAAACTGGCTTTTCTGAGCGAAAAATACGATTATTACACCGATATAAATTTACCCAAAAGCAATGGCGCAGAGGGAAAAACTTGGCTCGTCCGCAATGATTTTTCTTATCAAAAGCCTAATAATTTCAGTATAAATCTAATCAGCGAATACCAATACAATTCCGCCGAGGGATACTCCTCTGGAATCACAAACCCTAAGAGAAACACTGGTTATCTTGCGATTACGGCTAATAAAAATCTATTTTCACACCTTTATATAGAAGGCTCACTCAGGAAAGATTTGGTAGAAAATATAGAAAGTCCTTATCTTTTTTTCGTGGGCTCTCGTATAGATTTTACCAAAAATTATTCATTAAAACTAAACGCTTCTAAAAATTTTAGATATCCTACTTTTAATGATTTATACTGGCAGCCAGGCGGAAATCTAAACCTAAAACCAGAGACTGCATATCAGTTTGAAATCAATCATTTATTCAAATTTAAAAACCTAAATATAGACATTGCTTCTTTTTATAACGATATAGAAAATCTTATCCAGTGGCTGCCCACTTCTTCTGGATATTGGTCGCCATTTAACAGCAAAAAAATCCGCTCCTTTGGTGGTGAAATTTATGCCGATTATACCCATAACATAGGCAAAAACACTTTGAAAATAAGTCTTTCTTACGCCTATACCAACTCCAAAGACACAGAAAAAAACAAATCACTTTCCTATGTCCCAAAACATAAAGCCAATGGACTTATTTCACTGAAAAACAAGTATTTAAACTTATTCATCCAAGGAATGTTTACCAGTGAAGTTTTCACAACGACTGATGAAAACAAAAACTACCAGCTGCCTCATTACACCATCGTAAATGCAGGAGTGGAGTTTTATTTAAAGAAAAATATCACTCTGGGTGGAAAGATTAACAATATTCTAAATCAAGTCTATAAAACCAGCGACTACTATCCGCTGCCTTTGAGAAACTATAATATCAATTTTAATATCAATTTTTAATAATTACATTCTATGAAAAATTTTAAAATCACAGGGCTTATCGCTCTTTTAGCCCTAACGGCTGTTTCTTGTAACCGAGACGAAGCAGATGCTATCATTCCTGCAGAAAAGCACGAAAACGGAATTCTCGTAGCAAATGAAGGTAAATTCGGAACTCCCAATGCAGAACTAAGCTACATCAGCAGAGGGTTTTCCTCCATCAAAAACGATATCTACAAAACTACGAATGGAGAAAACCTAGGAGATGTCCTCCAGCATGTGAATTTCCACAATGGAGAAGCCTATCTTGTGATGAATAATTCTAACAAAATCATCGTCACTGACAGATATACTTTCCAGAAAAAAGCCGAAATCACACAAGATGTAAAAAATCCTCGTTACATCACTTTTGCAGGGAATCAGGCTTATGTTACCAACAGCACTTACGGCGGAGAACAAAGCGTAACTATTTATAATACAGAGAATAACAGTCTAATTAAAAAAATCCCTAGCAGCGATACAGTTGAAAGAATCGTAACTGCTGGAACCAATGTATTTGTTCAAAATGCAAGTTTTGGAACAGGAAACAAGCTGACTATCATTTCCTCTTCATCTAATAATGTAACAGGAACCATCACCGTTCCTAACGGAGCCATCAACAAAACCATTTCTTATAACAACGATGTTTATGTAATTGCAGGAAAAGCTACCGAAGCTGATTCTCATATTTATAAATATAATTCCAGCGGAAGCCTCACAAGTACGGTAACTCTCACAGGAATAAAAAATGCCAACAACATCGAAATAGACAATGGATACATCTATTTCACAGCAGGAACAGGAGTATATTCTATGGAACTTTCTTCCAGCACCGCTCCAAGCAGCCCTATATTTAGTGTTGCAGAAAACGGATATTCCACTCTTTATGGATTCAATGTGATTGATGGGCTTATATACATTTCCGATGCTAATGGATTTAAGGAAGCCAGTAAAGTAAGCATCTACACTCCTTCGGGAGTTCGTATAAAAACTTTCTCTTCGGGAATAGGAACGAATGCTTTTTACAAAAATTAAAAATAAAAAAATTGGGCTTAGATAAGTCCAATTTTTTTTGCTTCTTGTATTACTAATTCTTTTGCAGCTTCATGTTCATTAGGAATTTCTCCCTCCAAAACAGCCTCTTTTACTCTTTCCTTCAAAATTCCTATCTCTCTGCCAGGCTTCATGTTAAACATCTGCATAATCTCCTCGCCTGTTATTGGCGGCTGAAAATTTCTTACATGGTCTTTTTCCTCCACTTCCTTTATTTTTTTCGCCACATATTCAAAATTCTTCTTGAATTTTTCCTGCTTGTAAGAATTTTTTGTTGTGATATCTGCTTTGCAAAGGGTAAACAAATCCTCTAAATCCTCTCCTGCATCAAATAACATTCTGCGCAGCGCACTATCCGAAACATCATCTGAAATCAGCGCAATCGGTCTCGAAGACAATTTCACCATTTTTTGAACATATTTCATGTCCTTCCCTAGTGGAAGTTTCAGCCTTTGGAAAATAGTTTTCACCATTTTTGACCCTAAAAACTCATGCCCGTGGAATGTCCATCCTATTCCTTTCACATATTTTTTTGTCGGAGCTTTGCCCACATCATGCAGCAGCGCCGCCCATCTGAGCCAAAGATTATCCGTGTTTTTTGAGATGTTATCCACCACTTCCAGCGTATGCCAGAAGTTATCCTTATGCTTTTGCCCTTCTACTTCTTCTATCCCTTCTAATGCTGTAAGCTCTGGTAAAACAATTTCCAAAAGCCCTGTTTTTTTCATAATTTCCAATCCTACGGAAGGTTTTTCAGACAGCATAATTTTGTTAAACTCCACCATTATCCGCTCCACAGTGATTATCTCTATTCTTTTTGCTTCTTTTTCTATGGCTTCCAATGATTTTTGTTCTATTGAAAAACCAAGTGTAGAAGCAAACCTAATGGCGCGCATCATTCTCAAAGGGTCGTCCGAATATGTTTGGACTGGTTCTAGGGGAGTTCGAAGTATCTTTCGTTCCATATCTTCCATTCCATTAAACGGGTCTATAAGTTCCCCAAAATTCTCTTTATTGAGTGAAATCGCCATCGCATTTACCGTGAAGTCTCTGCGTTTTTGGTCATCTTCCAATGTCCCTTGCTCCACCTGAGGGTTTCGGCTGTCAGCACTGTAACTTTCCTTCCTCGCTCCTACAAATTCCAATTCCAAATTTTCATAACGAAACATGGCTGTTCCATAAGTTTTAAAAACAGAAACTTTAGTTTCAGGATTGATGCTTTTTGCAACAGCTTGTGCCAGTTCTATTCCACTGCTTTCCGTTACGAAATCTATATCCGTAGGAGATTTTCTACCGAGTAGTAAGTCTCGAACATACCCGCCGACAACATAGACAGACTGCCCTCTATCATGAGCAACCTGAGAAATTATTTTGAATATTTTTAGATTTTTATTTTGTGTAAGATTTACTTTCATCACATAAAAGGATATTCGTAATTAAGAAAAACATTGATAAAAGTAACAAAAAAGACCTTTGATAGTTACCAAAGGTCTTTCTTTTGTAGCCCGTAGGGGAATCGAACCCCTCTTGCAAGAATGAAAATCTTGAGTCCTAACCGATAGACGAACGGGCCAACTATACTTTCTTATGCTAATTTATTAACATGCTTTGTTAATTTACTTTTCAAATTAGCCGCTTTGTTTTTGTGGATGATATTTCTTTTTACTAATTTATCCAACAAAGAAACTACTTTTGGTAATTGTTCTAGTGCAACAGCTTTATTTTCTTCATTTCTTAATACTTTCATAGCTGTTCTAGCAGTTTTATGATAGTATCTGTTTCTCACTCTTCTTTTTTCAGACTGTCTAATTCTTTTTAATGCTGACTTGTGATTTGCCATAATCTTTTAAATATTTTACAAAGTAAATTTATTACTACTACTATTTTAAATTCAAAAAGTAGCCCGTAGGGGAATCGAACCCCTCTTGCAAGAATGAAAATCTTGAGTCCTAACCGATAGACGAACGGGCCAACTGTTTTTTGCGTTTGCAAATATACAAACTTTTTCTATCCCACCAAATTTTTTTGAAAAATTATTTATTATTTTTTTGGATTACGGGATTTTTTATACCTTTTTCCTCCATCTGTTTTCTCAGTTTTACGGCTTCTTCAAGGGTTTTTACATTTCCTGCAGTATAGTAATGTGTGTCTCCTATTTTTTCTCTTTTGACATCAGAAATTTTATTTACAGGAGAATCTTTTGGCAGCCTTGATGGTGAAGCGGCTAGTTCTATAGTATAATAACCTTGTGATAACTTTTGGTCAGGTGTAAAATTAACCACCGTAGCGTTTTTAAATCCAGCATCTTTAGCTGTTTTCAAGTTTTCATCTCGTATAGATGCATAATTGGTCGTGCTGTAATAGTATCTATACATAGAACCCTCTTTTATGGTCAAAATATATTTCAACCCTCTGAATGCAGGGTCTCCTTCATTATATTTGGTTACAGAACTCATCAGCAGGATACGACTGTCCGTTTTCATTGGTTTTTCTGCTTCTTTTACTGGCTCTGCTTTTACATTTCTATCCAGTCTCTTCTTATAACTTACTATAGCCTGATATACAGACTCCGCTATAGCTTCCTGCCCTTCTTTGCTGGATATATATTGAGCATCATTATAATTACTAATAAAGCCCATTTCTATTAGGATAGATGGCATGGCATTTCTACGAAGAACATGGAGGTTCTGCTGTTTCACTCCTCTTGAAAATCTTTTATCTTTATTTACGAAATTTTCTTCCACAAAACTACCTATCAAAAGGCTACTTTCTAGGTATTTACTTTGTTGAATTTTTAGAGCAATCAGAGATTCTGGGGAATTTGGGTCATAAGAAGCAAAGGTTTCTCTATCCTGCTCATCGAGATAGATTACATC
The DNA here is from genome assembly GCA_963516675.1 of uncultured Flavobacteriaceae bacterium. GTDB lineage: Bacteria > Bacteroidota > Bacteroidia > Flavobacteriales > Weeksellaceae > JABCPE02. The sequence continues at coordinate 21,431 of CAUQBH010000001.1, forward strand.
GTTCTCAGCTTTTGCTACTTCTAGATTTTCTTTATTTTGATTTGGCCCTTGTACGAAAGTTTCTGTGCCGTAAGCTTCTGTTCCTCTGGAAGAGTTACAATGCATAGAAACGAATAAATCCGCCTTATTCTTATTAGCCAAATTAGTTCGTTCTGTCAATGATGGATAAGAATCTGTTTTTCTGGTATATATAACTTTAAAATCTTTATTTTTCTCCAACTTCTCTCCCACCAAGAGAGTCACAGCAAGGGTTATGTCTTTTTCATTCAGTTTTCCCAGTTCTGAATATGTTCGCGTAGCTCCAATATCCTGACCACCATGACCTGCATCTAAAATAACGGTAAACTTTTTCTTCTGGGCATAGGCTGGGATGAAAAATAATGTTAAAATTACTGTTAAAGTTGCTCTTATTAAAAATTTATTTATTTTCATCTGTTTAAAATTATTATTTTTGGGGCATTAAATTATTACCATTGACAAATAAAAAGTTCAAATTTACCTTACAAATCTTAATTATCCTAATTTTTAACAATTTTTTAGCACAAACAAACCCTAAAAACATTGAAGAAAATAAAGGAAAAAAAGATACTGTCGTTGTAGTAAACGAACAATTAGAAGACATATTGCTCAGCAAAGCAGAAAACAGCCGTTTTGATGTTGAGAAAAAAATGACTTTCCTTAACAAAAACGCCCAGATAAACTATCAGGACATGCAGATAGAGGCTGACTACATCAGTATAGACTGGGAAGGAGGAACTATTTTTGCAAGGGGAATGGTGGATTCTTCAGGAAAAATAACCAAACCTGCTGTGGCCACACAGGGCGGCAAAAAATATGAATATAACGAGGTAAGCTACAACTATAAAACCAAACAAGCCATAGCCTACAACGCTAGAACAGAGGAAAACGAAGGGGCTATCGTAGCTGAAAAAACCAAGAAAGTAAACGACTCTGTATTCTACATGAGGAGAGGTTTCTTTACAACTGATGAACTATTCAGAGCTAAAAAAGATACCCTTCCTGATTACCATCTCTCCGCTCCCATCCTAAAACTTGTCAAAGGGAAAAATTCAGGGAAAGTGGTTACAGGTCCTATTCAGCTTTATATAGAGCAGGTTCCTACGCCTTTGGCTCTTCCATTCGCTATCCTGCCTTTCACTGAGAAAAGAAGTGCGGGGCTCATCATTCCTAGTTTTGGGGAAAGAGCTGATGTAGGATTTTATCTGAATGGTTTGGGATATTATCAGCCTTTGGGGAAACATTTTGACCTAAAAATACTCACTGACTACTACACCAAAGGAAGCTGGAACATCCGCCCAGAGGTCAATTACAAGAAAAACTACAAATACAGTGGTACTTTCCGCGGTGATATAGGAACCACCATAAGAGGAATAAAAGGACTTGATTCTTATTCAAAATCAAGCACTTACAGGATATACTGGTCTCATCAGCAGGATGCAAAAGCCAATCCTTTCCTGCAACTATCTGCTTCTGTGGATATTGTGAGTAACCGATTTTATAATAACAACATCAACAACTCTTATATATTTAATCAAGATGTGCTAAATGCCCAGCAAAACTCATCCATTACGCTTACTAAAAGATTTCTAAATCTACCTATAACACTTACTGGGAACCTTACCTATTCGCAGAATTTTTCTACTGGACTTACTAACCTAAGACTTCCATCCCTCACTGCGAGTGTGAACCAGTTTTATCTATTCAAAGCTAAAGATGGCGTAAGAAAAGGGCTAATAGAGAACATCACGGTAAATACTAAATTTGATTTCAGAAACGAAGTCAATGCACAGCAAAACGAAATGTTCACAAAAACAATGTGGGACAAAATGAAATACGGAGCTAGAAATGTATCTACATTCAGCACCACCACTACATTTTTGCGATATTTCAACCTGTCACTATCCGCATCCGCAGATAATGTTTTGACAAATAAAACGATTAGAAAAAACTACAACTCAGCTACCAACGCCGTAGAAACCACGGATGTAAAGAGCATCACTGGATTTAGCACCTTTAATACAAGTGCTTCCGTGCAGACTACGCTCTACGGAATGCTTAAATTCGGGAAAAACAGCAAAATCCAAGCGGTAAGACATGTCTTCACGCCGAGCATTGGTTTTTCCTACAATCCTGATTTCAGCAGTGAAAGCTGGGGATATTATCAAAAATACATAGATGCTACGGGAAATCCTATTTCGTACTCTATTTTTGAAAACGGAGTCTATGGCTCTCCTAGTGCAGGTCTTTCAAAATCAGTCACTTTTAATTTTAATAATAATATTGAAATGAAAGTAAAATCAAAGAAAGACTCAACGGGAGTAGCGAAAATAAAACTTTTTGAAAACATTGGAGTAAATTTCAGCTACAATGCCGCTGCGCCTACCTTTAAGTGGTCGTATATCAACATCAATGCTCAGAATTCTTTCTTTAATAATAAATTGAGCCTGAATTACAATGCATCATTTGACCCTTATAAAATAGCATTTACGCCAGGTTCTGAAATAGGAACAAGACTTGACAAAATTGGGAATTTCAGACTGCAATACTTTAATTTAGGAGCAAATCTATCCCTCCACGAGATTTTAAAACCAAAAAACAAAGAGAAAAAAACATATCACAAAAAAGGCTACGCCATGATGGAAGCCTACCATTTCGATGATGATAACTACGCTCGTTTTGACCAAGACTGGACGATGAGCATCACCGCAAACTATTCCTATAACAACTCTGCAAAGAGGTATGGAGACCGCACGGCATCCATCGGGCTGAATGGTTCTATAAAACTTACGCCTTACTGGAATATCACAGGAAGCGCCCATTATGACTTGGTTAATAAAGCTTTCTCATACTCCAGATTAGGCTTTGCACGAGACCAAAGAAGTTTCACGATTACTTTCAACTGGGTGCCTATCGGACAGTATAAGGTGTATGATTTCTTCATCGGAATAAAAGCCAATATCCTAAGAGATGCTTTAAAATACAAAACCCAGAGCTTCCCACAATCCACAAGTTCTTTCTAAAAAGAGAAGAATTTTGTATCTTTGCAGGTATGAAAAAGGTAATTTCTACTCAGGATGCTCCTCTTGCTATTGGAGCTTATTCACAAGCTGTTTTAGTGGATGGAATACTTTATATTTCTGGACAGATTCCTATCAATCCAGAAAATGATAATCTTGTAGAGGGAATAGAGGAAGAAACCCACCAAGTGATGAAAAACCTAAAAGCCATTCTCCACAGAGCTGGGCTGGATTTTTCTAATGTTGTAAAAACGAGTATTTTCCTTGCAGATATGAAAAATTTTCCTTTGGTAAATGATATTTACTCTTCATATTTCAGTGATGATGATTACCCTGCTAGAGAAACCATACAGGTAGCAGCCCTACCGAAAGGAGTAAGTGTAGAAATTTCCATGATAGCCCACACCAAAATTTAGTTATGAGTTTTTTGAGAAATACTTTTGCTGTGCTGCTGGGACTTGGTGTCGCCATGCTTATCATCACTATCGGTCTGAGAATCAACTCCGAATGGATAACTTATTCTGGCTTCACACCCTTTGAAAAATGGAGCAGACTATTAGAGGACATGCGTGGAAACAGTTCTTTTTTTATGGCACTACTAATTTCCACGGGAATCGCATCCACCATCGGCGGTATCACTACAGCCTTCATCGTAAAAAAAGCCAAAGTAGCCTATGCTATCTTGATTGGTTTTATTCTGCTTTTTTTAGCCGTTTTAGATATTGTCTTTTTCGGATACCACCCTACTTTTTATCAGATAGGAATATTTCTTACGATATTTCCTTTTTCTTGGGTTGGAGGGAAAATTATAGAAGTTATCTTTAACCAAAGAGAAGAAAAAAACAGGAAAATCCAGTCAAACAAACATCAGGAATAATCCTATGAGCTGGGAATATTCCTTAAATTTAGACTCGGAAGAATCTGTGAGTTTAGTTGTGACGGATTTGAAAATCTGCGAATTATTCTGCTCTTCTACAACGGATTACATCGATTGGAAAAATCCAGAATCAATAGATGCCATCGCATACGATATAAGATTTTATACAGACAAGAAAAAACTATTTACATTGCTATAAATAGTTTTTCTAAAAATATTTTTCAGCTTTAAATTTAATTTTAGCGAAACACGATTATCACCTAAATGATTGTGACACAAACGAAAAAGTCACCTTGGAGCATATTTTTCGCTCTGTTATTTAGTGTTTTTCTTCGCCTCGTCCCAGAGTTCATCCATCTGTTCTAGGCTCATTTCAGACAAAACCAAATTCCTCTCTTGAGCCAGTTTTTCCATCTCCTGAAAACGAGAAATAAATTTCAGATTGGTATTTTCCAAAGCGCTATCAGGATTTAGACCTATAATTCTGGAATAATTTATCAATGAAAAGAAAACATCGCCCAGCTCCATTTCTTTTTTCTCCTTCTCGGTCTCTGCGTGAAATTCTGACAGTTCCTCCTCCACTTTTTTCCACGCCTCTGCCTCATTAGGGAAATCAAATCCCACGCCTCTCACTTTGTCTTGTATTCTATACGCCTTTATCATAGATGGAAGCCCTTTCGGAACGCCCGAAAGCACAGATTTATTCCCTTCTTTTAGTTTTAGTTTTTCCCAATTTTGTTTCACCGTTTCTGCATCATCTGCTTTGGCATCTCCATAAATATGCGGATGGCGGTAAATCAGCTTTTCACAAAGAGAATTGATAACATCCACGATATCAAATTTTCCCTTCTCCGAGCCTATTTTCGCATAAAAAACCAAATGCAGCAGGACATCTCCCAGCTCTTTTTTGATTTCATCCATATCCTCTTCCAGCAGGGCATCAGACAGCTCATAGCTTTCTTCCAGCGTGAAATGTCGCAGACTCTGCATAGTCTGCTTTCTGTCCCAAGGGCATTTTTCCCTCAGTTCATCGATGATATCTAATAATCTCCCAAAAGCTTCCTTTTTTTCCGTTTTTGAATGCATTTCTGTGATTTTTTCCTCAAATTTAACTTAAAATTATAGACAAAAAAACCTTTATTCTGAAAAAATAGAATAAAGGCTTATTTATAATAATCAAACATATACCGATGACTATTCTGCTGGCTGCTCTGCTTTCACAAAGCTGTTCGGAGTAATGTATCCTGCTTTTTGAAGGATGTTATACCACTGAACCAGTTTTTTAATATCTGAATCATAAACTCTCTCAACATCATAGTTTGGAAGCACTTCCGCCATGAAACTTCTCAACTCCTCTGGAGAAGCTTTGTGAGAAATAGTAGCTTTGTAGTCTTCTTTTTTTGCTATATTTTCGAATACATCGAAAAGAGGCACCTCATTATCAAAGGTATACATAGATATATTATCCAAAAGACTCACTTGGCTGGTGTTAGAAATACTTATTTTTTTCTGTGTAGTCACATCCTCTATAATAAACCCATTTCTCAACTGAGAAATCAACTTAAACAACCCTGGTTTTCCAGAAATTGAAATAATTTTTTCTAATTGCATATTCTAAATTATTATTATATTTTTTATTCTTTAATTACTTCGGAAATCGCATTTTATAGCCTACATTTACATTTCCTTCGCTAATTTTGTTAAGCTTTCCTTTGATTATTTTTTTCTTTAAAACACTGAGTTTATCCGTGAACAAAATTCCCTCGATGTGGTCGTATTCATGCTGGATAACTCTCGCTCTCATGTCAGAGAAAGTTTCTGTATGTTTAACGAAATTTTCATCCAAATATTCTATCAAAATCGTTTCTTTTCGCAGAACATCCTCACGGACATCAGGTATGCTGAGGCATCCTTCATTGAATTTCCATTCCTTTCCACTTTCCTCCAATATTCTTGCATTGATAAAAACTTTCTTAAAATCCTTCAGCTTATCTGCAATATCCAAATAATCTTCATCCTCTGCCAATGGGCGGATATCAATCACAAAAAGCCTGATATCCAAGCCTATCTGCGGCGCTGCAAGACCTATTCCATGAGCATCATACATCGTCTCAAACATATTGTCTATCAATGTTTTCAGCTCTGGATAGTCTGGCGTAATATCTTTACATTTCTTACGAAGAACAGGGTCTCCATAAGCTCTAATAGGTAAAATCATAGTTTTTGTTCTAAATATTGTTGTAAAATAAGCGTAGCGCTTACCTTATCTATCAATCCTTTTTCTTGTCTCTGCTTCTTATTTTTGCCACTTTGACTGATGAAATACGAAGCTATTTTAGAGGTAAATCTCTCATCAAACCGCACCACAGACACCTCTGGAAATTCATTCTTAAATTCCTCTATAAACTTCTGAATATCCTGCTCCACTTCGGACATATTTCCTTTCAAATCTGTAGGAAGCCCTACAACAACCTCATCCACAGAATTTTCACTGAAGTAATTTCTCAAAAACTCCATCAAAGCGGTAGTTTCCACAGTATCCAGACCACTGGCTATTATGCGCAAATCATCCGTTGCAGCCAAGCCACAACGCTTTTTACCAAAATCTACTGCCAGTATTTGTCCCATCGTGGCAAAAATAATAAATATTTTTCAGATAATGGGAAACGAATGTAGGATTTAGGAAATCTTTGATGAAGATTTTTTCTAATTTTCCAAATCGAAATAAAGATGATAATGATTAGAACATCTAGGATTAAATTGTCTATTGCAGTTCGGGCAAGAATCTGTATTCAGATATTCTCTGATACTCAGCACATTTCTACAACAACCACACAAAATAGCCTTCTCATCCAATTCTTCAGAAGACCAGCGTTTTGGTTCATGATCTTCGCAAACATTGTGACACAGATAACATGGATAAAAAGTCTCACAACACTTGAATTTTATAGCAACAATGTCCAATTCGCTATGATAATGTTCACAGCGGGTTTCCTCATCTATAAGTAGTCCTTTTAGTTTTATCATCTGATTTACTTCAAAGAAAAAATCCAACTCTGAGAGTTGGATTTTTTATTATATTCCTCTTTTATATACGATTACATAAAGATCTGGTACACCATCTCCATTATGATCAATATTTTTAGTAGACCGAACTCTAATTTCACCATAAGTCACACTGATAAGATTCAGTTCTGATTTAGCTCCATTATTACGAGTCATTGATATTTTTTTCGCAGCAGCATCATACTGATATGTTCCTAAAAACTCTCCTTTGTCAGAACATCTTCCATCACTACCTGTTTCATATTGATGCTCATTATAAGTATCATCATTTGCAAAATGATACCCATTATTAGTCTGACAACCTACTAATTCACCATAATCTAATATAGTATTTTTATCTCTTCCATCATAGATTACATATCCTGATTCTTTCCATGTTCCTACAACTTCTGATTTGAAATACTCAGCATTATATTCTGGTCCTCCATCTCTATAACATGCCGAAATAGCCAGCATACCAACAATAGATAATATTACTTTTTTCATAAAAAATGTTTTTTATTCAAGGCAAATATAATCATTTTTTTCATTATACAAAACCTATTTGCCTTTTACATAATGATTTACATATTCTGAACATCATCAAACGCCCTATAAATTTAGGTTTTTGTGCGGTTTAATTATATTTACAAGTTTCTAAATTATTTTTTGCGAATTCCTATTTATTAAATTAAGAACAAAAAAATTAAGTTAAAGAATTCTTCCCAAAAATCTTTTCCACGAAATTTTCTTCGGTGTATTCTTTCGGATTGGCAACATTCAATTTTTTCAACCCATCCTGCCCGCTTTTGTATAGATAAAGAGCATTTTTATCCCTGAAATAATATACATAATTCACCTTGACAGAAGATTTTCCATTGCCATCACAAGGAGAAACTACCTCTACAGAAGAACCCACAAACTCCATCGTCGCAAAATCTCCAATGTTTTTTATTATCTTTTTCTCTATCAATATTTTATCGTCAAAAACAAAAGCCAGTTTCAAATCCTTAATCTTTGATTTATAAGAAGATATATTTTTCTTCGTTTTACTATCACGCTCCCAATAAAACAGATTTTTACCATCCGCCCAAAACGCTGGCTGTCCTTTATACGAATAAAGCCCTTGATTTTTATAAAACACAAATTTCTCAAAATCAATATTCTGAAGGCTTGGATTTAATACTAATTTCGCATCACTATTCATTCCTAATCTAAGCTCATAGTTATTCTCTCCATCGCTATAAATATCCTCAAAAACCTGTTTCAGCTTTTCTTTATGTTTAACTTCTGAAACATCCAATTCATTTCGTAAGTTTAAATAAGCTCTGTCTTTATAAAAAAACAATTTACTTTCCGGCTTAAACTCTGCTTTACTAGCCACAAAATGAACATCACCTATACCCTTAAGCGAAGCCAAGGAGTAAAACCAAATCCCTCCCTCGTTACCAAAATCAAGACAATGCCCTAGCCATATCTGTCTGACTTTCAAGTTGTTAAAATTACCATCAAAATCCTGCTTTCTAAATTGTGCCGTAACATCCGTAAAAATTGGGAAATTCACCAAATAGAAAGTATCTTCATCGTAAAGGAAAAACTTAGTTTCATCCTCTTTAAAAATTTGGGTAGTTTTAGGGTTTAAATCTGGGTAATCCTGCATTTTTTTCTGATCTACACGATAAGAATACACCTTTTTATCATCTTTCATAATGTAGAAATACCCATCATTCGATCTGTATCCAGAAGCCAAAACAATAGGATTTACAGGAAATTCAGGAATGGGAACAAACTTAAACTCATTACTATAAATATTAAAATCTAAATAATGCCACACACCACTGATTAAGAACAAATTACCATCCATCACTTTGGTAACTTTTTCACTTTCAATAATTTTCGTGCTTTTATACTTTTCAAAAATATCCTCACTATCGGGAAAAACATAGTAAAAATAAGCATCCGCAACTATCGTATAATCACCATTAATACTAACAAATCGTGCATCTTTCGGCGAAACTCCTTCCAATAGTTTTTTCCCATAAGAAACAACACTTATTCCATTAGGGTCTTTTATAATATTCACCAAAAACACCTTGCCATTTTCCACTTTTACACTAATTTCTCTCCTTGTATGATAGCGGTAGCAGTCACTTGCTTTCACCTCATAAAATACTGAAAATAAAAACAATAGAAATAATCCTATTTTTAAAAATCTAGTTTTCATACTTTCAATTTATTTGAATTTCTCTTGGCTAATTTAGTGTTTTTTAGGCTAAAAACTGATTTTTTATCTGAATTTATTTTATGATTTGAATTTGCTACTTTTGTAAAGTTTAAAATCAAAAAATGAAACAAATAGACGAAAAAAGTCTGCAAAAAGCCTTTCAGCTCTTTGAAAGTGGAGATATAGAACGAATGGAAATAGGCACCACCAAAGGATTACAACAAATCCATAAATATATTTTCGGCGGATTGTATGATTTTGCTGGAAAAATTAGAGACAAAAATATTTCCAAAGGAGGCTTCCGTTTTGCTAATGCTCTCTATCTCAATGAAATTCTCCCAAAAATAGAGCAGATGCCCGAAAACACCTTTGAGGAAATTATCGCTAAATATGTAGAGATGAACATCGCCCACCCATTCATGGAAGGAAATGGAAGAACCATGCGGATTTGGCTGGATTTAATTTTAAAAAAACACCTTAATAAAGTGATAAACTGGCAATTTGTAGACAAAACTCTTTATTTACAAGCAATAGAAAGAAGCCCCATCAATGACTTGGAAATCCGTTTCCTTTTGAAAGAAAACCTCACCTCAGAGACCGAAAACAGAGAAATTATTTTCAGAGGTATTGAGCAATCCTACTATTATGAAGGATATAAGAAAGAGGAATAAGATAAATTCACTATTTTTGCCGATTATTTTAAAAAACTTTTTACATAAAATATGCTTTCAGTTCAGGGATTAGGATTACATCATTCAGGGAACTATTTGTTTCAAAATGTGAATTTTACGATTAAAAGAGAAGACAAAATAGGCTTAGTCGGGAAAAACGGCGCTGGAAAATCTACGCTCTTAAAGATGCTTTCGGGCGAAATCAGTTTCTATGAAGGAAATGTGATTCCCGAGGGAAACATCACCATTGGCTTCCTTAAACAAGATTTAGATTTTGTGAAGGGAAGAACCGTTTGGGATGAGACTATGCAGGCTTTTGAAAAGATAAACGCCATGAAAGCAGAGCTGGACGAGGTTAATCATCAGCTCGCTACCCGCACGGATTACGAAAGCCAAGCCTACCATGACCTCATCGAGAGAATGACAGAACTAAACGACCTTCTGCACCACCACGATGCCTACAACCTAGAAGGAGATGTAGAAAAAGTGCTGCTTGGACTAGGCTTCAAGGCGGAGGATTTTAATAAAATCACTGATGAATTCTCTGGCGGCTGGCGAATGAGAATAGAATTAGCCAAACTTCTCCTCCAAAAAAATGATTTGATGCTGCTGGACGAGCCTACCAACCACCTCGATATGGAGTCTATCATCTGGCTAGAAAACTTTTTAAAAGACTACCCTGGCGCTATCGTTCTCGTGAGCCACGACAAGCAGTTCATGACTGCTGTCTGCAACCGAACTTTTGACATCAATAATAAAAAAATTGACGATTATAAAGCCAACTACACCAAATACCTTGAACTAAACAAAGAACGAAGAGAAAAACTCGAGCAGGCGAAGAAAAATCAAGATGCCGAAATCAAACAAATGGAGGACAACATCAATCGCTTCCGTGCTTCGGCTACAAAGGCAAGTTTTGCTCAGTCTTTGATTAAAAAATTAGAAAAAATAGAGCGAATAGAAATAGACAATGAGGATGTTTCTAAATTCAATATTCGTTTCCAGCCAAGCATCACGCCTGGGAAAGTCATCTTCGAGGCTGAAAATTTGGGAAAAGCCTACGGCGACAAGCAGGTTTTTGACCATGTGAATTTCTTCGTTCAAAGAGGAGAAAAAATCGCCCTTTTAGGACAAAACGGACAAGGAAAAACTACCCTCGCCAAGATACTTGCAGGCGTAACCAAAGATTATACAGGAAGCTGGACACTTGGGCACAATGTGAACATTGGGTATTTTGCCCAAAACCAAGAAGAAGTCCTTGACCCTAATAAAACCGTTCTCCAAGAAGCCGAAGATGCCGCTACGGAAGAGACTCGCCCGCGCGTAAGAGACCTTCTGGGAAGCTTTCTTTTCCAAGGAGATGCCGTAAGCAAAAAAACCAAAGTGCTTTCTGGGGGAGAAAGAAACCGACTGGCGCTGTGCAAACTGCTCCTTCGCCCTTTTAATACGCTCATCATGGACGAGCCGACCAACCATTTGGATATCCAATCCAAGGAAATTATCAAACTGGCTCTTCAGAACTTTGAGGGGACACTCATCGTGATTTCTCACGACCGAGAATTCCTACAAGGGCTCTGCGACAAAATTTTTGAATTCCGAGATGGGCAGATGAAAGAGTTTTTGGGTAATATTGATGAATATTTGGATTACCGCCAAAAAGAAAGCATCCGCGAAGTTTCCATAGAAAAAGCAAAACTAAGCGAAAAGCCAGAAGTAAAGGAAAAAGCCGAGCCTGTAAAAGCTGAACCTGCAAAAAACACTTTCATCAGCAAAGAACAGAAAAACCTGCAAAATAAACTCAAAAAAGCAGAAGAGAAAATTGCCGATTACGAAGCAGAAATCGCTGGTTTAGAAGAAATTTTCAGTAAGACTAATCCTACAGATGAAGAACTGAAAAAATACAACCAACTGAAAGAAGAGCTAGCGGAAATCATGAAAGAATGGGAAGAAATTATGGAAAATTTGGAGTAATCCTCTAAAAAACTTTTGATGAAAAAGGCGTTTGTTTTCATTTTAAAAACCATTGGCGTTCTGCTGGGGATAGTCGGATTGTATATTGTTTTGGGACTTTTGCTTCCTTTGATAAAAGTTCCTGCCGAGGAAACCTCCGACCCGAAAACCATTCCTATGTATATTTATACCAATGGGATGCATACGGATTTGGTGGTTCCCATCAAAACGGAAGTCATGGACTGGAGCCAGCAGATTCCTTTTGAAAATACACTTTCCAAAAGAACTGATTTCACCTATGTGGGCATCGGCTGGGGAGACAAGGGATTTTATCTGGATACGCCCACTTGGGCTGATTTAAAGGTTTCCACAGCGATAAAAGCCGCTTTCTGGATGAGCGAATCTGCCATGCACTGCACTTTTTACGAAAAAATGCAGGAAAATGATGACTGCAAGAAAATAATGCTGACCGAAAAGCAGTACAGCGATTTGGTAAAATTCATCAAAAATCAGTTCAAACAAGATGAAAACGGGAATTTCATTTTAATAAAAACAGATGCTGTTTATGGGAAAAACGATGCCTTCTACGATGCCAAAGAAAGCTACAATTTCATGCAGACCTGCAACACTTGGGCGAATAACGGACTAAAAACCGCTGGACAAAAGGCAGCCCTCTGGACGCCCTCTGATTTCGGGATTTTTTATCATTATAAATAAAATATAATTTTATTTTTTATTTAGTGGTAAAAGATTATATTTGCTGGCAATAAATACACTATAAATTATATGGAACCTACAAATTATCAAAACCCTACAGAATTTAACACGCCACCTAAAAACTGGTTGGTAGAATCTATTTTAGTTACTTTATTTTGCTGTTTACCACTTGGAATTGCTGGAATTATCAATGCTTCTAAAGTAGAAGGATTGTTCCTAGCAGGAGACATTGCAGGAGCTAACAAGGCTGCAGCTGACGCTAAAAAATGGACAATGTATGGTCTATTCGCTGGATTAGCTGTTATTGTATTATATTTCCTATTTATATTACTTGCTGTTATAAGTGGAATGGCATCTTAAAACTATTGCTAAATGGTTTGTAGGTCTTTTGTTTATTTCTATACTTATTTTAGTATACAAGACCTACAACCCATTAGATAGTATATTTTTCCCAAAATGCCCATTCAAGGTGGCTACTGGGTATGATTGTGCAGGGTGTGGTTCACAGAGAGCTGTCCATCATTTATTAAACCTAAATATAGGCAAGGCTTTCAGAGAAAATATGCTTCTGGTATTATCTATTCCCTATATCATCGCTGGATTTTTATTTAATATCTATAAAGACAAACAAAATCCTATTTTTCTAAAATGGCGAAGAAGACTCTTTGGTCTTCACGCCACCTATATTGTCTTATTTATTGTTATTTCTTTCTGGATTCTTAGAAATATTCTCTAATTTTTATCTTTTCAGAATATATTCTCTCAGTTTTTCCTTGGTAGAACTATAAGTCATAGCATCCACCACTTTATAATAGTTTTCTCGGTCTACGCAGTTGTCATATGCTGTTTTTGCCAGCTCTAAACGATTATCATCAAAGGAAAGCGCTTTCACCATTTGGACTATCTGATGAGTGGTAAAATTCATTCCTTTTTGTGCGACATAGAATGTTTCCATTTTATCTTTATCAAAAGGCTTCCCTGCATAACTTCTATAAAACTGCCCAAACTCCTCATTACTCATCATTGGCTTATATCCACCGATATTTGGATAAACTTGGATACCATTGTCATCAATATTTTCTTCACCAAAAAGATAAAGGTCATAGCCATCAAAATCCAGCAACAGCCTTGTATTTTCTCTCAATTCCACCTGCGTTCTATACACCAAAATATTTCCATTTTCATAGATTGACAGCATCTGTATTCCTCTATTTAAATCAAAGAAGCGATACCTTCCTGTAGAATTTTCCATCATCTGCCCTCCTACTTCTACGCGAAATCGCCCTTCAGCGAAAACCCTAAGCCACAGCTGCGCCTGTCTGCCGTCTCCATATATATTTCTATTACGGAAAATACCTCTATCAGTGGGATTTCTCCTACTTATATTTACTTCGTTTCTAAATTTCGTTACCCTAATATCTTGCGCATAAACAAACGAGCATAAACCTAAAAAGGCTAATAATAAATATTTTTTCATTTCATCAAATTTGTTTTCAAAAATGAAAATTTAATGCCAAAAATTTCTGGTGCTTTCATTTCATTATGTGATTTTTATCATTAAAAATAAAAAATGTATCTTTGCCGAAATTTAAAATATTTAATGAATCTATTTAGTGAATCCAATTTAAGTCCTGACATCATCAAGGCAGTTGGCGAACTTGGCTACGAAAAGCCAACAGAAATCCAAAAACAAACTATTCCTTTTATTTTATCAGATATCCGAGACCTTATCGCTTTGGCGCAGACGGGAACAGGAAAAACAGCTGCTTTTTCCCTGCCTATTTTGGATATGATAGATGACACCAGCCGTAAAATACAGCTTTTAGTATTGGCCCCAACGAGGGAATTGGCATTACAAATCGCCAAAGACATTAAAAACTACACCAAATATTTGCCAAATGTGAAAACTACAGCAGTATATGGTGGAAGCAGCATCACAGACCAAATCCGAAATTTGAGAGAAAAACCTCAAATCATCGTGGGAACACCTGGGAGGGTTATTGACTTAATCAACAGAAAAGCTTTGGACTTCTCTCAAATCCATTGGCTAGTGCTGGATGAAGCGGATGAAATGCTGTCTATGGGCTTCAAGGATGACTTAGAAACTATCCTTTCTGAAACTCCTGAAACCAAACAAACATTACTATTTTCTGCCACGATGAACAAGGAAGTGGAGAGAATTTCTAAAAATTATCTTACTAATCCTCATCGTATTTCAGTGGGCTCTATCAACGCGGTTAAGAAAAACATTAAACACGAATATTATGTGGTAAACTACCGTCAGAAAAAAGAAGCCCTAAAAAGGCTGATAGACGCGAATCCAAATCAGTATTCTATCATTTTCTGCCGAACTAAAATGGAAACTCAGGATGTGGCTGATTTCCTAATGCAAAACGGTTACGCTGCTGATGCCCTTCATGGCGACCTCTCACAAGCACAGAGAGACACGGTAATGAAGAAATTCAGACTAAAAAACATTGATATTCTGGTTGCTACAGATGTTGCTGCCAGAGGGCTTGATGTAAACAGCCTTACTCATGTAATCCACTATTCACTTCCTGATGACCCAGAAGTTTTCGTACACAGAAGCGGAAGAACAGGGCGTGCTGGGAAAGATGGCATCTCTATGGCTCTGATAAAACCAGAGGAAACCAGAAAGTTAAGCCAAATCAAAAGTCAAACTAAAATAGAAATTGTCGAAAAACAAATTCCAAAAGGAGAAGACATCATAAAAGCCCAAGTAGCGGGAGTTTTCGAGCAGCTTTTCACGGAACACGAGGATTTCTTTGACTTTGATGACAGCCTTATCCCAGACCTTTCCAATTTCTCCAAAGAAGAATTGGTACACCAATTACTTCAATTCCAGCTGAAAGATTTAGCTCTTTATTATAAGAATAACAATGATTTAGCAGCTCAAAAACTAAAAGCCGAATCTGAAACCAAAGAAAGCAGAAGAGATCGAAGAGGAAGAGACCGAGATAGAGACAAAGGTGGCAGAAAGTCAAGAAAAAACAATGAAAACATGGTGAGATTTTTCTTTAATTTAGGAAAAAGAGATAAATTAAAGAAAACTGATGTTTTGGACATCATCAACCAAGCCACCAAAAAATCTAAAAAACGAGCTGATATCGGAGATATAGAAGTTTTAGAGAAGTTCTCTTTCTTTGAAGTTGAAAAATCTTTTGAGAAAGATATCCTCAATAACATTGCCGCGATGAAATTCAAAGGAAAAGAAATGCGCGCAGAAGTAGCGAACTAAATAATTCCCTATAAATGTATTTTAGATTAGTGCATTTATAGGTTTTTTATTTTGTAAAAGTAAAATTAAGTTTATATTTGTAACCGAAAAATTTATACATTAGAACTCATGGGAATTGGTAATATTTTTAAGGCATTTCAACCAAAGGACACGGTTTTTTTCACTTTATTTGAAAAAGTGGCGGCTAATCTAGTGGAAATGTCTGAGTATTTTCATAATGGAATTCAGAATTTTGATGCAAATGATGAATCTTTCTTAAAGAAAATTCACGATTTCGAACATCAAAATGATGACCTTACGCACCAAATTTACATGGAGCTGGGTAAGAATTTCATCACTCCTTTTGATAGAGAAGATATACAGTCTTTGGCAACATCTCTGGATGATGTAGCGGACTATATCTACGCTTCTACCAGATATATTTTTCTATTCAAAAGTCCTGAAACAAAGGCTTACCAAGAGTTTTCCCTTCTTATCCAAAAGGCATGTATAGAGATTCAAAATGCTATCATCAACCTTAAAGATTTTAAAGATTTGGAGGCTGTGAAAGAATCATGCATCAAAATCAATAGTATAGAAAATATTGCTGATGATGTGCAAAGTTCGGCTCTTATTAAGCTATTTGAAACCAATGACCCTATTACCATCATCAAAGTACAGCAGGTACTAAACTACCTAGAAGAGGTAACGGACAAGGCGGAAGAAGTAGCTGGTGTAATGAGCAGCATCATCATCAAATACGCTTAATTTCTAACTCTAACTAAAAAATAAAGTATGGAACTTCCTGTACTTCTCATAGCAATCATTGGACTAGCCCTTGTTTTTGACTACATCAATGGGTTTCATGATGCGGCTAACTCCATTGCTACCATTGTTTCCACGAAGGTTCTCACACCTTTTCAAGCGGTTTTGTGGGCGGCTTTTTGGAATTTTGCGGCTTTTTTCATTGCTGCTTATATCACGCAGTCTTTTAACATTGGAAACACTATTGCTAAAACTGTAAGCGAGGATTTTATCAACCTTGAAGTTATCGTCTCTGGACTTGTCGCTGCTATTGCGTGGAATTTATTGACTTGGTGGCTTGGCATTCCATCCTCTTCGTCACATACGCTTATTGGAGGGTTTCTTGGTGCCGCGCTAATGCACGCTCTTCATGGGAATTATGTTGAATTTAGAGAGTTAAATGACAATGCTTCGTTTTTTGAACTTCTCAAATTATCTTTCGAAAAACTATTCACACAAGATGTAGTGAAATACGACAAAGTCATCCCGATATTCTTATTCATTTTCCTAGCGCCTTTCATAGGGATGTTTGTTTCTGTGATTATCACGCTTATCATCGTAAATATTTGCAAAAAATCAAATCCTCATAAAGCTGAAACAGCATTCAAAAGATTACAACTGGTTTCTTCTGCCCTATTCAGTCTAGGACACGGGCTGAATGATGCTCAGAAAATCATGGGAATCATAGGTGCAGCGGTTATTTATCACTATGTAAGTATAGGAGACCCTGACTACATCAATGCTCCTGATAGATTTAAATACTTTACTGAACATTTCATGTGGGTTCCTTTGGCGGCGCATATTGCTATTGGTTTAGGAACTATGAGCGGAGGATGGAAAATCGTAAAAACGATGGGAACTAAAATCACGAAAGTAACCTCATTAGAGGGGGTAAGCGCAGAATCTGCTGGTGCTGTGACTCTTTTCATCACTGACCATCTAGGAGTTCCTGTTTCTACTACCCACACTATCACGGGCTCCATCATAGGTGTTGGTCTTACTAAAAGGATTTCTGCCGTAAGATGGGGTATTACTGTAAGTCTTCTATGGGCTTGGGTTCTGACAATTCCTATCAGTGCGATCGTAGCTGGAATTACCTACATCATCGTAAATATGTTCTAAAATTTTCCCAAAAGATAAAAGAATTAAACCACCAATTTATCAGAAAAATTGGTGGTTTTTTTTGGCTTATTTTCATTTTAAAAATTTAAATTTGCTGAAAACAATTTCATCATGCATTTTGCTGAAAAATACATCAATTTAATTTCTGAAGGTATAGAAAAACACAAATTCGAAGAAACTCCCTTTGAGCTGTATCAGCCCATCAATTACATCATAGCAAATGGAGGAAAACGCCTCCGCCCTATGCTTACACTGATGGCAGCGGATGCTTTCGGGGGAGATATAAACACCGCAATAAAACCAGCTCTAGCAATAGAGCTTTTTCATAATTTCACGCTGATTCATGATGATATAATGGATGACGCACCTCTGAGAAGAGGAAACCCTACTATTCATGCTATATATGGCATCAACACGGGCATACTCTCTGGCGATGCCCTGCTTATCAAATCTTATCAGTTTTTCGAAGATTTAGAACCTGTTTTGTTTAAAAAATGTATTCATTTATTTTCTGATACAGGAGCGAAAATATGTGAGGGACAGCAAATGGACATGAATTTTGAAAAAAGAGATGATGTAAGTTTTAATGAGTATATCCAGATGATTACTTACAAAACTGGCGTACTGAGTGCTACAGCGCTAAAAATAGGCGCTTTCATTGCTGAATGTCCAGAGCAGGATGCGGAGGCTCTCTATCAGTTTGGGATTCACCTAGGAATAGCATTTCAGATGATGGATGATTATCTGGATGTATTTGGAAATCAAGGAGATTTTGGAAAAAAACAAGCAGGTGATATTTGTGAAAATAAAAAGACCGTTTTATATCTCACTGCACTAGAAAAAGCGGATGAAAAACAAAAAAAGGAACTCCAAAACTGGTATTCCCAAAAAGATGAAAGCCAAGAAAAAATAGATACTGTTTCTAAAATTTTCCTCGATACAAAGGCGGATGAAATCACATTAAAACTCGTGCAGGAACACCATGATAAAGCTCAAAAATACCTAAACCAAACTAGGCTAAACACAGAGAAAAAAGAGGCTTTCTTGGCTCTGGCGGATTATTTATTAAAAAGAAATATTTAAATCTTGTCTATGAAATTTCGTACCGAGGTAGAAATTCCGATTTCTGAAAAAAAAATTCAAATTTCGGATTCTTTGTTTTCGATAGGATCTTGTTTTGCAACAGAAATCTCTGTAAAACTAGCTGACAGCCAGCTCCAAACGCTGAACAACCCTTTTGGGACTCTTTTCAACCCTTGGACTGTGAAAAACAGCATTCAGGAAATTTTTGAAAACAAAATTTACACAGAAGAAGATTTAGATTTTCATCAAGGTGAATACTTGAGTTTTAATCATCACACCTCATTTAATTCTGAAAACCAGAAAGATACCCTCAGAAAAATCAATGAAAAAATAAACCTTGCGCACGAATTTCTAAAACGAAGCAACTGGGTAATCATCACCTATGGAACTGCTTTTGTTTATGAGCATTTATCCAAAAATATTTTCGTAGCAAATTGCCACAAAATTCCACAAACAAACTTTAATAAACGCCTTCTAACGCACGAAGAATTGGTAAATTCAATAGCTGAAACTTGCCATATTCTAAAAAAAATCTGCCCAAAAGAGGCGCAGTTTCTTTTTACACTAAGCCCTGTCCGCCACACCAAAGATGGTTTTAGCGAAAATAATCTAAGCAAAGCCAAGCTGCTCTGTGCAATTCATGAAGTTGTAGAACAGCACGAAAACTGCCATTATATCCCTGTGTATGAAATCGTTATGGACGATCTCCGCGATTACAGATTCTACAAGGAAGACCTCATCCATCCAAGTGAACAAGCAGTTCAGTACATTTGGGAAAAATTCAAGAAAGCCTATTTTTCTGATGAAGCAGATAGATTTTCCAATGAAAACCTTAAAATAAAACAGGCTTTGGAGCATCGCCCAAAGGACAAAAACAGCGCTAAACACCAAGCTTTCTTAAAACAAATACAAGAAAAAATCATCCAGCAGCAGGGAAAAGTGGAGCATAAGATTTTTACGGATAATTTGGATAATTTTCTTTAAATTTGCCCTGCGAAATGCAATAACTTTTTTCATTAAAAAAATCATGAAATTTTGTAATTATTGTGCCGCAAAAATAGATATATGAACAGCAAAAATACCTCTTTACTAAAATATTTTTCTTATTTCAGAAACATTGCGGGATGGCACATGTATGGCTATATTTTGGTGAACTTATTGGTGGGGCTATTGGATGGTTTAGGGCTTGCTATGTTCATTCCATTATTGGGCATTGCATCTGGAATAAATACTAATACAGAAGATGAAAACTCGGATGTTATAAATTTCATTGTCAATTTATTTGATTTTGCTGGTGTAAGTGTAAATCTTGCAAATGCGTTGTTATTCATGGTTATCGTTTTCTCGATAAAGGGAATTTTCTACTATCTGAGAAGCGTTTATTTTATAAAAATAAGAGTAAAATCTGTAAGTTTACTAAGGCTCAACTTGATAGAAAACCTTAATGAACTTTCTTATTCTGGATTTACAAAATTAGAAGCTGGGCGCATCCAAAACACGATGGTCGGTGAATTGGGAAAAGTAATCGGGGCGCTGATGAGTTTCTTCGTTTATTTACAGCATATTATTATGCTTGCCACTTATATTTTCCTTGCTTTTATTGCTAATTGGCAGTTTGCTATTTTGGTGGCGATTGGAGGTTCTTTGTCCAATTTATTTTATAAATATATTAACAACTATACCAAGGAAAAAGCCACACTACTCTCTAGTAAAGGGAATAGTTTCAATGCGGTTTTGATACAAATTCTTCATAATTTCAAATATTTAAAGGCGACAAACCACTATCGGTTATTTTCAAAAAAACTAGTGGATAACATAGGCGAACAAGAAAAAATCAATCTAGGTGTGGGCAAAATCTCATCCATTGGAGAAAGCCTCAGAGAGCCTTTTACGATTGTCATCATCACGGGAGTAATTATCGTACAGACCTCTTATTTGGGGGAATCTTTTTCTTCCATTCTTTTGAGTTTACTACTGTTTTACAGAGCGTTAGGGCATTTGGTGAGTATGCAGAACTCTTGGAATACATTTTTATCCAACTCTTCTGGAATTGACTCTTTTGAGAATTTATTATCTGATTTTAAACATTATAAAGAACCTCTTCACTATCAAGAAAAGATTGAACACATTGATGACATCAATATTAAAAATATTTCATTGTCATTTAGAGGGAAAAAAGCCATTGATAACATAAGTTTTTCTATAAAGAAAAATTCTTCTGTGGCCTTCGTCGGAGAAAGTGGAGCTGGAAAAACAACTCTCGCTAACATCATATCTGGACTACAAACACCCGATGATGGGGAAATTATCATTGAAGAAAAATCTCTGTATAAAACTAATCTTAATTCTTTCCGAAATCATCTCGGTTACATTACACAAGAGGCTGTGATATTCAATGATTCCATCTTTAATAATGTCACTTTTTGGCAAGAAAAAACCGAAGAAAATATAGAAAAATTCAGACAAACTATTGAAAAAGTTTCTTTATCTGAATTTGTTAATGAACTTCCAGAAAAAGAAAACACTCAACTTGGGAATAACGGCATCCTAATTTCTGGTGGTCAGAAACAAAGAATTTCTATCGCGAGGGAACTTTATAAAGATGTGGAACTGCTCATACTAGATGAGGCAACTTCTGCACTGGATACAGAGACCGAAAGACACATCAAAAACAACATAGACCTGCTACAAGGACAGACTACCCTTATCATCATTGCTCACAGGCTTTCTACGATAAAAAATGTGGATATGATTTATCTTTTGGATAAAGGTAAAATCATAGCCTCTGGTGATTTTGACAGCTTGGTAAAAAGCTCAGAAAAATTCAAAAAAATGGTGGAATTACAGGAATTGTAATACACCTCTACCCTGCTTCTACAACCAGTTTAATCTATATTTTTTGATTAATTCTTGTTTATCTAATTGATTAGCTTCTATAATATCATCAAAAAATGGTGATTTGTATGCATATTGTAAGAAAAGTCCACTATCCACGCTATCTCGCTGCCATGGTTTCACCTTTCCTACATAATGGTAAATATAGAACCAATGATTGGCCTTAATTCCTACTTTTTTCTTTAAACTTTCTAAAAGTAACCGATTAGGCGTAATTCTTATCGTGGCTGTATTGTTATAAAAATTTGATATCAGTTTTACTCCTCCATTTCGTGAAAATACGGAGTTTAAGATATCTTGGTCTTGCAGTTTCGGTTCTGGAATTTCTTTCAGTGTATCGAAAAGTTTTTGTTGAATGTCCATTTCCCGCATTTTCTTTAAATTGTAAAGTACCACTCCTGCATTGAAATACTCCTCTGGATTGGGCATTTTTAGAACTTCAGTGAAATATCTTACAGGATAATCTGGATCATCTCCTTGTAGAACTTTATTTTTAATGTATGGACTACTGCTACAAATGGCTAATTTATCCTCAAAATCCATATCAATGTATGCAGAAATATCAGCATTGACTATCAAATCACTATCCAAATAGAGAATTCTGTCATAATTCATGAAAATCTCTGATAAATAAAAACGATAATAGGTGCTCACAGACATGTAAGAATTGAGATAAAAACTACTTTTATCTATATTCCCAAGTTCATGAAATGTGATACTAAAATTTTTATGTGGTTTAAGCTGAGATATCGCTTTTTGTTTATTTTCTTCGCTTATAAACTCTGTAAGAATATGTATTTCATAATGGACATCTCTATTTTGATTACTTAATATAGAAGTAATTACTACATCTGTGTATTTGAAATACTTATCATCACAAGTAAAAACAATGGGAAAAACACGCATATTATTATGTCTTTTGTGCAAATATAATAATTAAAAGCCTATGCGCCTAAATATGGGCTTTGTCAATATTAAATGAATTGTTAAATTTGCATAGCGAAAATTAACACAATGACCACTTTTCAACTTACATTTACGAGATTTATTGCAGCTTTTTTGTTGTTTGTTTATCATTTTAGAGAAATAAAAAGTGGTGAACATCTTAACCTAGGCGTTAGTTATTTTTATGTATTATCTGGCTTTGTGATGATTTTGGCTTATGGAAAAAAAGAACACATTTCTCCGAAAGAATATTATATAAACAGACTTGCAAGAATATATCCATTACACATAATGACATTACTTCTTGCTATAGCTGCTAATCTTTTCAAATACATAAACTATCTAGAATATGTAAATTTTGATATTCCTTCACTGTTTGTGAATGCTCTTTTAATTCATGCATGGATACCGCAAACTAGCCTTTCCTACAATGTCCCGTCATGGTCTATATCTGTAGAGATGTTTTTTTATCTGTTGTTTCCTTTTATTTTCAATTATATTATCAAAAAATGGAAGTTTAAATATATTGCCATATTTACATTATCTTTTTGGCTGATATGTCAGATAGGTATGAATATCTTCTATTTTTCGGAATATTATGGAGGATACAACTCTCTAGATAGATATTTTTTGAAATACAATCCTTTTCTACATCTTAACTCTTTTCTTGTAGGGATACTTTTTGGATTGATATTTCAAAATATGCATTTATTTAATTTTAAGGCTGGAAGCTATGATACAGCAGTAATCATAGCGACTTTGGGAACTATACTTCTTATCTATCTTACTAGAAATTTATTTATTCATAATGGTTTTCATTCAATAACATTTGGATTATTAATGCTATTAATAACTTTAAACACAGGCAGGATAACGAAGATTTTCAACAATAAACACCTCATCTATTTAGGAGATATCAGTTTTGCTTTTTATCTTCTACAAATACCTATTGGAATTGTCACAAATAAAATTCTCAGTGCGGTGGGTCTAAAAAATCATTCATTATTCTTTTACTCAACATTTATAGTAGTTCTCATAGCATCTCATATTTCCTATAAGTATATAGAAATCCCTGCAAGAAATAAAATCAAAAAATTATTCGGTAATGCTTAACAGATTGATAAATAGAATACAAGAGGCTTTTTCTGTTCTTTTGGGAAAGAAAAAAGCCATTCCCAATAAGATAAAGTCCTCATTCCCAGAACAAAATTATAAAAATCTAAAGCCTTTTGTCATAGAAGATGAAAAACTCAAAGATTATCTCAAAAATATCTCAATAGAGTTTTGTTTCTGCGAATTTGGAGAAAACCGCACAAATGCAGGTGGGAATGAACTGAGCAATCAAGACAGGCTGGAGCCATCATTATCTTCACTAAAAAAATATTTCCCAAATGCTACATATACAGTATATTCGGATTTTGATTTAAATGTAGAAGGCGTAAACTTAAAAAAAGTGGCTCACCCAGAAGGTTTAGACAAAGACCACCCGAGATACATGTATAGAGTAACGGGATACTATAAATACAAATCCTTACTAGAATCCTCAGCAGATTTCAAATGCCTGATAGATTCTGATATGTTTGTTTTTTCGGAGGAAATATACAGACTTATATATCTTACAGAATTGTTTGGTTCTTGCGCAGCTCCTACTCCTAGAAATCTTGTCAAAAAAGATATGGAAATGTCACTTGATACTAAACCCATCACAGACATGAGCAATGGCTATGGGCATTCTTATAATCAAAGCCCGATGACCCTTTGGAAAGGACATGAATTAGCAGAAAAATATTATCAAAACTGCTGTGATATTTTGCTAAAAGACCCTTCTCGTAACTCTCGTATCATGTGGCTTGCCGCTCATGACACAAAATATGCTCCATACCACCTCCCTACTGAGTGGTGTGTTTGCGGAAATCAAGAAGGCATCGGTGATGAAATAATTTTGCATATCGGGCATAAAAGTGTTGCCGAATATTATAATATAAAAATCTAAAATATGCTCTTTAACTCTATTAGTTTTGCGGTATTTTTACCTATAGTTTTTTCCCTTTATTGGATATTAAACAAACGACTTAAATGGCAGAACATTTTACTTCTGGTATCTAGTTATTACTTCTATTCCTGCTGGGACTGGAGATTTTCGTTTTTATTATTATTTTCTACTTTTTTAGATTATTTTTCAGGACTGCAGATTGCAAAAACGGAAGATAAAAACACCCGAAGATTTTGGTTTTGGCTCAGTATTTTGATAAATCTTTCTTTCTTAGGATTTTTCAAATATTATAACTTTTTCGTAGGTTCATTTGCCGAACTTATGAGTAGTTTAGGGATTAAAGTAAATCCTTGGACTTTGGAAATACTGCTTCCTGTGGGAATTTCGTTTTATACATTCCATGGATTGTCCTATGTAGTAGATATTTACAACAGAAAAATAGAGCCTGAAAAAGATCCTGTTATCTATGCCCTTTTTGTAAGTTTTTTCCCTCTTTTAGTGGCTGGTCCTATAGAAAGAGCTACGCATTTACTTCCTCAATTAAAAGTAAATAGAGAGTTTAACTACCACAAAGCTGTGGATGGGATGCGACAAATCCTTTGGGGATTATTTAAAAAAGTGGTTATCGCGGACAACTGTGCCCATTATGCTAACATAATTTTTAATGATTATGCAAACGCCGAATACACCGGAACCACATTAGTTTTTGGGGCGTTTTTATTTGCTATTCAGATTTATTGTGATTTTTCTGGTTATAGCGACATTGCTTTAGGGTCGGCAAGGCTTTTTGGCATCGAATTATTAAGAAATTTCAATTATCCATATTTCTCAAGGGATATCGCAGAATTTTGGAGAAGGTGGCATATTTCTCTTTCTACTTGGTTCAAAGATTATCTCTACATCCCTCTAGGCGGAAGCAGAGGAGGTGACTGGATGCGAATTCGTAACACCTTTATCATTTTCTTGGTAAGTGGTTTTTGGCATGGAGCAAACTGGACTTTCATTTTTTGGGGATTCCTAAATGCTTTATTCATAATGCCTTCTATCGTTATGAAAACCAATAGGAACAATCTTGACATCGTAGCACAAGGCAAAATACTTCCTTCTTTAAAAGAGTTTTTCCAAGTAATGCTGACATTCGGTCTGGCTACTTTCTGCTGGATTTTCTTCCGTGCCGAAAGTATTTCTGATGCTTTTTCTTTCATCAAGAAAATGTTCACGACCATGCACATAGGCATCGGATATCCTTTGAAATTGATGGGCGGAGATTTGAGCCTGCTTTTCTTTATCGCCATTATGTTCGTTTTTGAATGGCTGATGAGAGACCGACTTTTCCCTCTAAGATTCGAAGATAAGGTAAAAAGACCATTCCGCTGGATGATTTATATTTTCTTAACTTTACTGATTATTTGGTTCCATGGAAAGGAAGCTGAATTTATATATTTCCAATTTTAAAAGATGAAAAAATTCGTTCATAATCTATTTTTGTTTGCAGGAGCTATTGCCATTATTTTGGTTTTATCTATAGTTTTTTACTGTTTTATGTTCAAAACGCCACAGACCAATAGAATTCCTTTTTTAGGTGATTCAACTGGAAAGGCAACGATAAATCCCAAAATAGCAACCCAATACGAAAACTATTCGCAAGGAGGTGAGGCTTATCTTTTCACCTATTTCAAGTTGAAACAACTTATAAAAACACAAAAAGTAGATACCGTTCTTATCAACCTTTCGCCGTCTAATCTTATCAATAATGAATATGAAGCTGTAGGTGTAGAAGGGCGTGAAAGATACCTGCCTTTTATAGATTCAGAAGGGCAGAAAGACTTATTTTTAGGAAATCCTAGTATCTACATCAAATCTTGGACAAGTTTAGGAAAAGAAGGTTTTCATTTATTAAAAAAAGATACCATAAGTTTTGGAGCTTATACACCAAACTTAAAAAAATATCAAGAAAACTACTACGAATCAAAAGAAGAAACCCATATTCCTGTTTATCAAACCAAATATTTGGATAAAATAGTCAAACTATGTGAAGAGCAGAAAATTCATCTCGTTTTTGTGAACTTGCCAAAACATATTTATGACAAAGATTATCCAAAATACAATAGGAAAGATTTTCTAGAATTTTACTATAAAAACTATCCAAATATAGATTTTATAGATACTTCTGATTTTAATTTCAGCAAAAGATGGGGCGGAATAGAGCGCGATTATTTCGCAGATATATCACACACCTCAGAAAAGGGAGGGCAGGCTTTTTCTGAATTTTTAAACGAAACAAGTCTATCAGAATTATTAAAATCTAAATACAACCGAAGAACAAAATGATAAAAAAACATATTTTTTACCCTTTATTATTCATCTACTCCGTTTTCCAGAGCTGGATGCTGTTTCCCATAGAAAGCACTCTGCTATCAAAAGCGCTCTATGCTTTTTCACTATTTATATTTTATGTTTTTCTAGCTCAGTTGCATAGATTTGTTTTGAAAATAGGTGTCATTTTTTCGCTATTTGTCACTTTTTTCATCTACCCTACGCTAAAAGTCTATGGAGAGCCTACTTTCAGCTATATAGCCTCCATACTTTATACAGATTCTGCCGAAGCCTTTTCTTACATAAAAGTACTTCCGATAAGTATTTTTATGATGCTTTTGGTATTTTTATTTTTTACAACTATTCTATTACGAACAAATTATGAAAAACTAAACATTCGGTTCATTACTCCTATTTTATTCTTAGTTCTGATTGCTCTTCCTACAAAAAAAATACTACAATATGGGCTAAGATTGGGCGTAATAGATGATTATTTCAATGTGCTTCCTTTAAAAAGAACAGCTTTAGTTATCAACCAGTTATATTCAGTAAAGAAAGACCATGACTACATGATAGAAGAGTCCAAAAAGCCTTCCTCTTGGGTTATTGAGAACCCAAGTGAAGTTTCTCTGAAAGATAATTTTGTCATCGTAATCGGAGAAAGTGTAAGGCGAGATTTTCTTCATGTTTATGGTTTTCCTATAGAAAACACGCCTTTTATCAATAGCTCTGCGCCTTTCCTATTTGATAATTATATTTCCATAGCACCCAAAACAGTGATGTCTTTGAGCAGAACTTTGGCTTTAGTAAAAGAAGATAATTTAAAAAAATATGAACTAAATAACAATATCGTTTCCCTTGCTAACGCCATAGGATACGAAACCCATTGGATTTCTAATCAAGGAGTTGTAGGACATCACAACTCGCCTACTACCGTAATTGCTAATCGTAGCAACTTTACTACATTTTTAAGAAAAGGAGATGGTAAAACAGGACAAAATCCTATGGATACAGAAATGCTGCCTTTCATCACGGATGCTATTTCTAAAAAATCTTCCAAACCAAAACTTATCGTAATTCATATGCAGGGCTCTCACTCTTATGCTTGTGACAGGACGGAAAATAAATATGATGAATTCATCCTATCCGAAGAAATTTCTTGTTATAATAAAAGTATAAAAAACACCGATTCTTTCCTAAAATATATATATAATAATTTAGAAAAAACCGAGAAACCTTTTAGTTTGGTCTATTTCAGTGACCATGGTCAGTATACCGATGGAAAATCTATGCTCCATAGCCAAAAACCAATAAAAGAGGCTTATGAAGTACCTTTTATAATTTGGAACAAAGAAAAGGAAAAAACTGAAAACCAAACAATTAAAAGAATAAGTACACGGAGAGTGGGAACAGATTTTTTACATCTGTTTAGTCAGATGAACAATATTAAAACTAAAAATATTACCAAAAATTATCATTTCATTTCTGATGAATCTAATGAAGACAAAAACTCTAAGGTCTTTGATACCTCAGAAAATTTGGTCAATTTTGACACTCTTCCCGATAATCCAATAAATATTTTACTAAAAAACACCAAAAAATGATTGTAGGAAATGGACTTATCGCTTCTCTATTCTACGATGTAGACCGAGAAGATGTTATTTTTTTCGCATCTGGAGTTTCTAACTCTTTAGAGACAGAACTATCTGAATTTCAGAGAGAAGAAGACTTGATTAGGGAAACTTTTACACAAAATCCTGATAAACTTTTTGTCTATTTTTCCACCTGCAGCATCTATGATTCCTCAAAGGCTGACAGCCAGTATGTTCTGCATAAACTAAGAATGGAACAAATCATCGCTGAAAACTGCCCAAAATATCTAATTTTAAGGCTAAGCAACGCTGTTGGAAAAGGAGGAAATTCCAATCTGCTGATGAACTATTTGGTTCGTTCTGTCAGAAACCACCAAAAAATAAATGTTCATACAAAAGCAACTCGAAACATCATTGATACTGAGGATATTAAGAATTTAGTCCTTCAAGTTATCAATTATCAGAACTTTAATAAAGTGGTCAATATCGCTTATCCTTTCAATTATTCTATCATTGAAATTCTTGAAATCATTGAAAAAGAACTAGATATAGAACCTCAACTTATTCTCATAAAAGCGGGTTCTGGCTACGAAATAAACATTCCTGATGTAGAAAATTATTTCAAAGAAAGAAACTTAACCAATAAAGAATCGTATCTTTGCAATATTCTAAGAAAATATTACATATAATAAAAAAACTTAAAAGATGGATTTCAAAGAAAAACTAGAAAATAAAAAAATATTAGTCACTGGCGGCGCTGGTTTCATTGGTTCTAATTTAGTGGAAAAACTACTAGGATTAGGAGCTGTGGTTACAGTTTTGGATAACTTTGCTACGGGACACAGACATAACATTGAGCCTTTTTTCAAAAATGAAAAATTTACTTTGATTGAAGGTGACATCCGCGATTTAGAAACTTGTAAAAAAGCTTGTGATGGACAAGATTATGTCCTGCATGAGGCTGCTCTTGGCTCTGTTCCTCGCTCTATCAATGACCCTATTACGAGTAATGATGTGAATGTGGGCGGTTTCCTAAATATGCTCGTAGCAGCTAGAGATGCAGGAGTAAAAAGACTTGTTTACGCTGCCAGCTCCTCTACTTACGGCGACTCTACATCTTTGCCTAAAGTAGAAGACATCATCGGAAAACCGCTTTCTCCATATGCTATCACAAAATATGTGAATGAGCTTTACGCCGATGTTTTCAAAAGAGTTTATAATTTTGATACGATAGGACTAAGATATTTCAATGTTTTTGGAAGAAGACAAGACCCTAATGGCGCTTACGCTGCGGTAATTCCAAAATTCGTAATCCAGCTAATCAACCACCAATCGCCGACTATCAACGGAGATGGTACCTATTCAAGGGATTTCACTTACATTGATAATGTAGTTCAGATGAATTTATTAGCCTTAATCACTGATAAAGAAGAGGCTCTAAATCAAATATATAACACAGCCGTGGGCGATAGAACAACCATCAAAGAAATGGCTAAACTGCTGAAAGAATACCTTTCTGCCTATGATAACGAAATCGCAAAAGTGGAAATTCTCCATGGACTAAACAGACAGGGAGATGTTCCTCACTCATTGGCAAGTATAGAAAAAGCTCAAAAAAATCTAGGCTACCAGCCGACTCATATCTTCGCGCAAGGTCTGAAAGAGGCTGTAGATTGGTATTGGGAAAATTTAAAATAAATAAGAATGAAAACGGGTAAATTTGTAATTTCTTTGGATTTCGAGCTCATGTGGGGCGTTCGGGACAAAAGAACCATTAACGACTATGGACAGAACATATTGAATGTCCATCAAGTAATTCCTCAAACGCTGGAATTATTTAGAAAATATGCCGTTTGTGGTACTTTTTCTACTGTTGGTTTTCTTTTTTTCAAAACCAAAGAAGAATTATTGGCAAATTTACCTTCCATCAAACCTCAATACGAAGACAAATCGCTTTCGCCCTATGAAAACGCTTATTTCGAGAGTCTGGGCGATGATTTTAACCAGGATAAATATCATTTTGCTCCACTGCTCATCGATGAAATCAAAAAATATCCAGAGCAGGAAATCGGCACCCACACTTTTTCCCATTACTATTGTCTAGAAAAAGGACAAACGCTGGAATCTTTCAGAGAAGATACTAGAATGGCGGTGCAAGTAGCAAAAGAACAAGGAATAGAGATAACATCGCTTATTTTCCCACGAAACCAGTTCAATGACAAGTACTTACAAGTATGCTCCGAGCTGGGAATTACTTGTTACAGAGGAAATGAACACTCTTGGCTGTATAAAGCCAAAAGCGGTGAAAACGAAAGTCTATTTAGGCGAGCTTTCAGGCTGATGGATTCTTACATTAATATTTCTGGACACAACTGTTATTCAGACGATTACATAAAAAAAGAAACTCCCATAAATATTCCATCAAGCCGTTTCTTGAGGCCATTTTCACCGAAACTGAGTTTCTTGGAAAGTTTAAGGCTAAAAAGAATAAAGGAAAGCATGACCTTTGCTGCTAAAAACAATCTAACCTACCATTTGTGGTGGCATCCTCATAATTTTGGGGCAAATATGGAGGAAAATTTCAAGTTTTTAGAGAAAATCCTGCAGCATTATAAATTTTTAAATGAAAAGTATAATTTCCAAAGCTACACGATGAGTAGTTTGGCAGCAAAGATGAAAAATGAAGGGTAAAAAAATCGTTATTTTAGCGGGAAAGGGTGATTCCTCAAAAATCGTTTTCAATGCATTGGATAGTCAATTCGGCATTGAAAAAATCATTGTGGAAGACAAAGAAAACACCAAAAAATTTATCAAAAGAAGGATAAAAAGATTGGGCTTTTTTACCGTTGTAGGGCAGATTTTATTCCAGCTGATTATCGGTAAGTTTTTAGGCAGCACATCTAAAAAGAGAAGAGATGAAATCATGAAGGCAAACAATATGAATGCCACTGAAATCCCTAATTATAAAACGATAAATGTTTCATCTGTAAATTCAAAAAAAACTATAGAATTATTAAGGGAAATAAATCCTGATTTAATCATCGTAAATGGGACAAGAATCATTTCTGAAAAAGTGCTTTCTGCCGTAGAATGCCCTTTTATCAATACTCATGCGGGCATCACACCCAAATATAGGGGCGTTCATGGAGCCTACTGGGCATTGGTAAATAATGATGCTGAAAACAATGGAGTTACGGTGCATTTTGTGGATAAAGGAATAGATACAGGAAGCGTGATATACCAAGAAAACATCACAATCACAAAAGAAGATGATTTCTCCACTTACCCTCTTATCCAGCTGGCTAGCGGCATCAAACTGCTCACAAAAGCAATAGAAAACTTTTTCAATGGAACACTATCTTCCCAAAAAGAAAGAAATCTAGAATCTATCCTCTGGTACCACCCTACTATATGGGGATATCTGTATCATAGAATTTTTAAAGGTATAAAATAAACTTAACTAATAAAGTATTGTATCTTTGCAAAGTCTAAAATAATATTATATAATGAAAAAACTAAAAAATGAATTTTAAAGAAAAATTACATAATAAAAAAATATTAACTGCACTGCATCTTCTATCTAAGGTCTGAAGTAAATGGTATCAGTATTAAGAAAATCTAAACTAAAATGCAATATAGATACGATATACAAGGCCTCAGGGCAGTGGCTGTCTTATTAGTCTTTTTCTTCCATTTGAACCCAAATCTCCTATCAGGTGGTTTTGTGGGAGTGGATGTTTTCTTTGTGATTTCTGGATATTTGATATCTGGAATCATTCTTCATAAAAAAGAGCAAAATAAATTTCAGTTTGTTGATTTCTATATTAGTAGGTTTAAGCGTATACTTCCAGCTTATCTTATTTTTCTTTTAGTTACATTTTTAGGGGCTATTATGCTATATCTACCTTCGGATATTTTAGGAGTTAGAAATGGTGTTTTTTGGTCATCTATTTTTTATTCTAATAAGTATTTATCTACATTAGATACTTATTTTGGGATGTCCAGTCAAGAAAATCCTCTTCTACACACATGGACACTTGCGATAGAAATGCAGTTTTACTTTCTGCTTCCTATACTGCTATTTTTTATAAAAAATAAGAAATATCTTAATTATGTGATTTTTTTAATTACAATCGTTCTATTAGGATATTCTTTTGTAAATAGTACATATTTACATAATAAAGAAATGATGTATTTTTCTCTTCCTGCAAGGATTCCTGAGTTTTTGATAGGAACATTGTTTGTAATGAATCAAGAAAAAATACAGAATGCCACAAAAGGAGGAAGAGATATTATAAGCATTGTTTCGGTTATTACTATTCTTGTTTCTTCTGTCTTTTTTAGTGGAAACACCAATTTTCCTGGGCTGTGGGTACTTTTACCTTGTTTGGGGGCTGCCTTTTTATTGATAGATACAGAAGGGCTGGTTAGTAAATTTTTGTCGAATAAATTCTTAGTTCATTTAGGTGAATTGTCTTATTCTATATATTTGTGGCATTGGCCAGTAATGGTTTTCATCAGATATTATCATAATATTGATAACTATGTCTTTACGCCTTTGGAGCAGTTTATTATCATAATTTCTACTTACTTATTAGCTTATTTATCTTACACCTTTATAGAAAACATTTTTAGAAAATTAAAGACTAAAAAATTTGTTTTCACAATATTTGTTCCTTCGGGATTATTAGCTTCATTAATATTTTATGCTCCACAGCTGAATCTAAAAATGATAAATTTCCCACAAGAATATGCTACACCTACAATAGGTATAAATTCTCATGGAAGATTTTATACAGGAGTAGAGTTTATGGGAGATATGAATAAAAAAAATGATTCTATTCTTTTGTTAGGGGATAGTTATGCATTGGTATATAAGAATTTCTTAGCACTTGTTGGCAAGGAACATGGGTTCAATTTTAGAACAGTTTCTAATGACACCTATCCTAGTTTTCCTGGTATTTCAGAAAAAGATTTTTCTTCTAAATATACTAGATATCTATATGAAAATATAGTTAAAATCGCTGATGATGAATTGAAAAACAGTAAAATAGTCATCATTGGTTCTATTTATCGTAAAAATATTACTTCACTACAAGAAACTATAGAAAAACTTATAAAAAATCATCCTGATAAAAAATTTATCTTTATAGCTCCTATACCTAGATTAGATAAAAATCCTGTAAGAATCAACAGGGGATACAAAATAAATAAAAATAAAGACAATCATTATGATGTTTCTTATCAAGAAATTCCTGAAGGTGTGAAAAAAATAATTGATAATAACCCTAATGCATTTATGATATCTATGGATTATCACAAATTGAAGGGACTACCCTTCAGAAATGGAATCACCATGTACTATGATGAGGAACATATGAATGAGTATGGAACAACTATTTTAGCAAATGAATTTGGAAATGAATTCTATAACGATCTAAAAAAAATTATTGAAAAATGAAAAAAATAGCAATTATTGGACTTGGTTATGTAGGACTGCCATTGGCAAGGTTATTTGCCACTAGATTCCCTGTGGTTGGCTTTGACATCAACCAAAAAAGAATCACAGAACTAAACGCAGGGCATGATGAAACCTTGGAGGTGTCTGATGACCTTCTGAAATCAGCCTTGGTTAAAGAAAATCCTTTCAATGCAAATACCAACGGGCTTTTCTGCTCTGCTGACCTAAAAGATATAGAAAATGCCAATGTATATATCATCACTGTGCCTACGCCTGTGGATAGAAACAATCGCCCAGACCTTACTCCACTTGTAAAAGCGAGTGAAACGGTAGGGAAAGTGATTAAAAAAGGTGACATTGTCATCTATGAATCTACGGTTTACCCTGGCGCTACTGAGGAAGACTGTATCCCTGTGGTGGAGAGAGTTTCTGAACTTAAATTCAATGTAGATTTCTTCGCTGGTTATTCTCCTGAAAGAATCAACCCAGGAGACAAAGAACACACCGTGGAGAAAATCCTAAAAGTAACCTCTGGCTCTACTCCAGAAATCGGTAAAGTAGTGAATGATTTGTATTCTTCTGTGATTACAGCAGGTACGCACCTTGCTCCAACTATCAAAGTTGCCGAAGCTGCCAAAGTGATTGAGAACTCACAAAGAGATATCAACATTGCTTTCGTGAATGAATTGGCTAAAATATTTAACTTAATGGATATCAACACTCACGATGTGCTGAAAGCCGCTGGAACGAAATGGAATTTCCTTCCTTTCAAACCAGGTCTTGTGGGCGGGCACTGCATCGGTGTGGATCCATATTATTTGGCTCAAAAAGCTCAGGAATATGGCTACCATCCAGAAATCATCTTGGCAGGAAGAAGAATGAATGATTCTATGGGAAAATATGTTGCCGAGCAAGTAGTAAAAGCAATGATTAAGAAAAATATCCAAATCAATGGAGCTAAATTACTCATGCTGGGAGTAACTTTCAAAGAAAACTGCCCTGATGTCAGAAATACTAAAATCATAGATGTAATCACTGCTTTGGAGGATTTTGGTGTTAAAGTGACCACTTACGACCCTTGGGCTAATCCGAGCGAAGTAAAACACGAATACGGAATAGAAAGCATGGAAACGCTTCCATCAGATAAGTACGAAGCAGTAGTTCTTGGTGTTGCTCACAAAGAATTCTTGGATTTAGACTTATCTAAACTCCTATCCCAAAACGGCGTTGTTTACGATGTCAAAGGAATTCTTCCTCATTCTAAGGATATAGAATTTTTATAATAAACAAAAAACTCTCGCAAATACGAGAGTTTTTTTATTTTCCTATAATTCGCCTTTTCCCTGTCGGACAATTTCTGGTATTCCCTGTGTCACATCTACTATCGTAGAAGGTACCAGCTCTCCCCAGCCGCTATCTATCACGATATCCACGCTTTTATCATATTTTTCGGCGATGAGTTCTGGGTCAGTAGAATATTCTATCACCTCATCATCATCTTTTATAGAGGTGGATGCTATCGGGTTGCCAAGACTTTCCACAATCATCTGTGGCACAGAATGATTTGGAACTCGTATTCCTATGGTTTTATGCCCTTTATAAGCCAAAGGCAAATTTTTATTTGCTTCCAAAATAAAGGTAAAAGCCCCAGGTAGTTTACTTTTCAAAAGTCGGAATGTGGAAGTTTCTATCGGTTTTGTAAATTCTGACAAGTGGCTCAGGTCATTACATATAATGGTAAAATGGGATTTTTCTAATTTTATTCCTTTCAGCTGGGCTAGTTTTTCCATTGCTTTCAGGTTATTGATATCACATCCCAGAGCATACACCGTATCTGATGGATAGACTATCAATCCGCCTTTTTTGAAGGTTTCCACCACTTCATTTATTTGTCTTTCCTGTGGATTTTCTGGATGAATTCGTATAATTTTTGCCATTTATTTTTAATATTTTTGCAAAGTTAAACTTTCTTAAATGAAAAACCACATAAATAAAATCTATGTGGTTTCTCCGTTTTTAAATTAAACTTTATTGTTTTTCCTATTTTCAGTTATGGAATTTGAATTCAAATCCTATTTTACTCTTTAGATTAAATTAAAGTCTTAAAGTTAAATTTTAAAAAAATTATGTCGTTTTTTTCTCTATTTTTTTGAGATAAATAGGGATAAGCTGGTCTAATGCAATCATTATTTTAGGGAAATCATTGGTTTTGATGTATCCCGCCACTTCTGGTTTTTGTGTCAGAGAAAACTGAATAAACTCTGCTACTTTCATCTCTGGAATTCCCTTGCTGACGAAATATTCCGAATCCACTCTTTCACTTATCCATGTGGCATTATTCTGCAATTGTTCATATTTTTCCAGTCGCTGTTTTTGCTCTTTTTTCTTCTTTCCTGCGAACAATGATGCCATATTAAAACTAATTCCCGCAGAACCAGAAATGCTTCGCACTTGTTTTTCAATGGTTTCTGTTCCCAGCGATTTTTGAATTTTAGCATTGACATCTTCCTTGTCCATACTTTTGGAATCTTTGGCAAGATTTCCCGTTAGTTTCAGCCTGCTGATAACCACTTCTTCTATTGTCACAGTGGATTTTTGTAGTCTAAAATATTTTTCTTCCTGAAAATCAGCAGATTTTACAATATGAGACACTCGGTCATAGCCTTTCTTCACAAAACGAATTTCATCCTGCAACTTTGCCGAAATGGTGAACTTTCCGTTTTCATCTGTATTTACTTTTTCATTAGTTTTAATATTGATAACCAATACATTACCAATGGAAAAACCTTCTTCTGTCTCCACTTTTCCTGAAACACTCTGCGAAAATCCCAAAATACTAAAAAAAAGTGCTGCTATGTATGCTATTTTATTCATTTTTCTTATCTATATTATTCGTTTCCAATCTTTTATGGTAGATTTGGAACATTTCCTCCAAAATCATCATGATTTGTGTTTGATTACCAGTTTTCATGTGTTTTTTATCTCTGGTTTTTCAATGATAGAAAACTCTAAAAACTCATGAATTCTCTCACTTGGAATTTTATTTTCTATAAAATATTCTTCTCCTAAAAATTCTTTCACCTGCAAAATATCAGCCTGCATATCTTCATATTTATAACGGGTTTTCTTTCTCCGCGCGTTCCCTGTTATTAGCTCCTCAAAAGCATCAATATCAAGTGCAAGAACATCTTTCCATCTTGCTGGTTTGGGCTTGGATTCCGTACCTTTCTTCACAGTAGGAACTTCTATATCCTTTTTCAGTTTGTCTATTTTACTTTTAGGAATTATAACCACTTCCTTTATAACTGTTTCTGTCTCCCTCATTTTAAGTAAAATATGTTTGTCAAAATCAGTAGATTTTACAATATGAGACACTCGGTCATAGCCTTTCTTCACAAAACGAATTTCATCCTGCAACTTTGCTGAAATGGTAAATTTTCCATTTTCATCTGTATTTACTTTTTCATTGGTTTTTAGATTTATAACCAATACATTACCAATAGACAAACCTTCTTCCGTCTCCACTTTTCCTGAAACACTCTGTGAAAATCCCAAAATACTGAAAAAAAGTACCGTTATGTATATTATTTTATTCATTTTTCTTATCTATATTATTCATTTCCAATCTTTTATAATAAATCAAGATCATTTCCTCCAAAATCATCATAACCTGAGTCTGATTACCAGTTTTCATGTGTTTTTTAATCTCTGGTTTTTCAATGATAGAAAACTCTAAAAACTCATGAATTCTCTCGCTTGGAATTTTATTTTCTATAAAATATTCTTCTCCTAAAAACTCCTTTACCTGCAAGATATCAGCCTGCATTTCTTCATATTTATAGCGGGTTTTCTTTCTCCGCGCATTCCCTGTCATTAGCTCCTCAAAGGCGTTAATATCAAAAGCAATCGCTATAGGAATGGGCGCTATTTTAAGAACATCTTTCCATTTTGCTGGTTTAGGTTTAAACACTGTTCCTTTCTTCACAGTAGGAACTTCTATATCCTTTTTCAGTTTGTCTATTTTACTTTTTGGAATTATAACTACTTCATTTATAGTAGTTTCTGATTTCCTCATTTTCAGTAAAATATGTTTGTCAAAATCCGAAATTTTTACCAAATGAGATATTCTATCATAACCTTTTTTAACGAAACGAAACTCATCCGAAATATTTGCAGTTATCTTAAACTCCCCATTATTGTTGGTATACACCTGCTCTTTATTTCTCATGTTAATTACCAGAACCTGCTCCAGCGCTATTCCTTCTTCTGTGGTTACCTTTCCAGAGAAAATTTGCTGAGCAGAAATCCGAATCGTAAAAAAGAAAATACAAAATAAAATTTTCAGCTTTTTCATTGCCCTAAAACAAATATCGCAGGTATTTTATGTAAATCTATTTCTTCTCTCTGCCATTCCTTTATGGGAAGAGTTTTTATAAATTCTTTCTCTGGATTGTTAATATCCGCCGCTATGCATAGGGCTGTCTGCGGTGACAAAAACTTACACAAATCCTCCAAAAGCCTTTGGTTTCGGTAAGGCGTTTCCATAAAAATCTGCGAATATCCTGTTTCCTGCACTTGTTTTCCCAGCTGTCGGATTTTATTTTTCCGCTCATCTTTGTCTATCGGAAGATAACCATGAAACGCAAACTGCTGTCCATTAAACCCACTGGAAATCAGCGCTAAAATAATAGAACTCGGGCCATTCACAGGCACCACTTTGATGCCGTTTTTATGCGCCCATTTTACCATAATATTCCCTGGGTCTGCGATGCACGGCAGTCCAGCTTCCGAAAGCAGTCCAAAATCCGTTCCTTTTTTCATCAATTCTTGAGCTTCCTTTAAATCCGAAGTTTCTGAATATTTGTCCAAAAGAAATAATTTCAACTCAGATTGTTTCTTTTCAGGAGCGAAAAACTTGATGACTTTTCTCGCTGTTTTTTCATTTTCCACGAAAAAATAATCCAAGTTCATAATATATTCCTTAACAACAGGAGCAAAATACTCAATCGGCGAATTTTCTGATAAATAGGCAGGAAGTAAAAACAGCATAATATTGTGTATCAATCGATTAAACTAAAAAAGAATTTTTCAACTAATCAAAGTTAAAAAATTCCCTTTGCGAATTATAAAATTTAATATACTTTAACTATTATTTTCAGGCCAGTAGTGGCTGTCTGGATACTCTCTCTTTCCGAAAATAGCAGTCCCCACACGGATAATCGTGGAGCCTTCCTCTATCGCCGTTTCCAAATCCCCGCTCATCCCCATAGACAGCTCCTTCATCTCTACATTTGGAATATTTTCGGCTATGATTTCCTGCTGAATTTTCTTCAACATCTGAAAACATTTTCTAACTTCTTCTATCTCAGCACTAAACAGTCCTATGGTCATTAACCCTTTGATTTTCAATCTGTCCAAAGTCGCAACTTTCTTCACGAAATCCACCGCTTCACTTGGGTCAAGACCAAACTTGCTGTCTTCATAAGAAGTATTCACTTGAATCAAAACCTCGATGG
Organism: uncultured Flavobacteriaceae bacterium; assembly: GCA_963516675.1. Classification (GTDB taxonomy): domain Bacteria; phylum Bacteroidota; class Bacteroidia; order Flavobacteriales; family Weeksellaceae; genus JABCPE02. The sequence continues at coordinate 60,918 of CAUQBH010000001.1, forward strand.
TTTTATCCTCATATTCAAGGCGTTGCTGTAGTTTTTCAGCGGCATCCCAGCGGTCTAAACTCTCTATACACGCCACTTCTGCTTTTAGAATATCTTTAATTTTATTGGTCTGAAGATGCCCTATAAAATGCTTCGTATGAGGAACTTCCTTTAGTTCTTCGTATTTATCTCTCAGCTCCTGCACTTTGTTTTCGCCTATCAAGGTTTCTCCCGTAGCCAGAGCCTGTTTTATTCTATCCGCAGGAACGGTTTTTGTCGCCAAAAGAAGTTTGACTTCCTCTGGATTCCTCCCCGCTTTTTTACAAGCCTCTGCCATTCTGGCTTTGATTCCTGCTATATTTTGTGCTATTTTGTTCATTTTGGTTATTTTTTCAAAGGTTAATAATCATTTATTCTGCTAATATAAGTTTTTTCTGTGTTTTTAGCAAAAGAAGGATTTTAACGAGTTAAAATCCTTCTTTTGTTCATAAAATAACTTTATTATCTACGCAAATATTTTTTCCTTTAAATCTTTGATGTATTTCTTTACTTCTTTATCTATCTTAGAAAAATCTTTGATAGTATTGTAAGCATGCATCACCGTAGTGTGGTCTTTTCCTCCCATTTCATTGCCTATTTTAGCATAGGTAGCATTGGTATATTCTTTAGAAAAATACATTGCTAATTGTCTTGGCAAAGCAATTTCTCTTTTTCTGGTTTTGGATAGAAGCTGCTCTTTGTGAATTCCAAAATAATCACAAACTACATCTTGTATCAGTGAAATACTTATTGTTTTATCCTTATTGGTTGCGATTTTATTGATGGTTTCTTTCAATAAATCAAGAGTAAGGTCAGATTTATAAATCATGGAATGAGCTATAACTGAGTTAATTACTCCAATAAGCTCTCTAACATTAGATTTAACCTCCGATGCCAAAAAGTCTATTATATCCTCACTCAGCTGGATACCATCTCGCTGAAGTTTGTTGCTGATAATTTTCTTTCTTGTAGAAAAATCTGGTGATTTTATCTCCACAGAAAGCCCCCATTTAAAACGGGAAACGATTCTTTCTTCGATATCTTGGATGTCCACAGGTGCTTTATCAGAAGTCAGAACGACTTGTTTCCCATTTTGATGTAAATGATCAAAAATATGGAAGAAAGTATCCTGCGTAGCTTTTTTACCTGAAAGGAACTGAATATCATCTATAATGAGGACATCCACCATTTGGTAAAAATTAGCAAATTCTGCTCTTTTCTCAGGATTTTTAGTATTCGCTACATTGATAAACTGCTGAATAAACTTCTCCGATGGGACATAAACCACTATTTTATCTGGGAATTTGTTTTTAACTTCCAGACCTATCCCGTGAGCTATGTGAGTTTTCCCAACTCCCACACCTCCGTAAATAAAAAGCGGGTTAAAAGATGTCTGCCCTGGTCTGTCTGCAATAGCCTTGGCAGCTGTGAAAGCAAACTTATTACTCTCTCCTTCTATGAAATTCTCAAAAGATAATGTAGGATTCAGATTTGATTCTACATTTACTTTTTTAATCCCAGGTATCGCAAAATGATTATTCCCTTTCCCTATGAAAGAAGGAGGCATTACTTCCTGTTTTTTAGGAGTTTGCAGATTTGTAGCCTTATAGGTTACTTCCTTTTTTTCTTTTTCCTGTCCTTTTTCTGCTACAGCATACCAAAGTTTTATTCCCTTACCAAAATACTTTTTTAGGGCAACAGAAAGCAGAGAAATATAATGTTCCTCTATATATTCTTTGTAGAAGTTGCTAGGAACTCCCAAAGTGAGATTACCATCCACAAAAGATAATGGACGAACTTTATCAAACAACAGCGCAAAAGAATCCTCTAATTTTTTAAGGTCTGACCCTTCCTCCGAAGAGGCAAGATTATCCCGCATAAAAAAGAGACAATTCTCCCACATTGTTTCTAAATTCCTATCCATCTATATCTTTGAATTTATGGTTAAAATTAATTTGATTTTTTTAGAAAATTTCTCACCGAAATTGTGTGTCGCAAATATGGAAAATTTAATTTTTAAAAAAAATTTTTGCTCTATTGGTTTTTTAAAAATATATTTGTATGAAGTTTAAAATTTTAACAAATGATTAACATAATACACTCATTACGAGTTCGTTACGGAGAAACCGACCCTATGAAATATGTCTACTATGGTAACTATGCTGAGTATCTGGAAGTTGCCCGAGTTGAACTTTTTCGTGCTATCGGAATTTCATACAATGAGATAGAAAAAAGAGGAATTTGGCTTCCCGTTTCGGAATATAAAATAAAATATATTCGCCCAGCAAAATACGATGACCTACTCTACATCCACACCAAAATCACAAAAAAACCTACCGCAAAAATAGAATTTCAATACGAGATTTTCAATTCTGAGGGAGAAAAACTCACCGAAGCCTCTACTATTCTATTTTTCCTCGATGCTCAGACGCAAAAAATCATCCGATGCCCTGATTTTCTAATGGATTTAATAGACAAACATTGGGAAGAGGTTTAATCTATTCTAAATATTTTATTGATAAAAAACACTGATAAACAACCTATTGCATAGCACAAAATATCTTCCCACGAGAAATAATTTCCTATTATAATATAGGCTGGGCTTCCCAAAAGGAAGCCTAATTTTTCGGCGATTTTGAAATACTGCAGCATTTCCACAAAAACCGCAAAAATAAAGACAAAAAATAGTAGTTTGTTTTTATTTCTGTATTCGAAAAACGAGTTTATAAGCGTATAAACCAAAACCACCACCAAAATATCTCCCACAAAAGCCCTCACGAAATACCAGTCTTTCAGAATGGTAGCAATGACCACTTCCACACTGAAAATCAGCAAGGAGAGGAGAAAATATTTTAAACTAAATCTAAATTTCATATCTCGTGCAAAATTAGGGTTCTTTTTGGTTTTATTCTTATTTTTCTTGAATTTCATTTTTTCAAAAACATGATAAATATCATATTCTTATTTTTATTTAGTATAAATAAGATTTATTTATCTTTGCAAAAAATTTAAATAAGTTTAGTTATGAAAAAAGTATTTTTAAGTTTGGTATTTGGAGCTTTGACATTGGCTTCTTGTAGTAGAGATGATAACAATGAAGTTACTCCAAATGTAACTGACAATTCAAAAGAAGCGACAATAGATGCCAGCGCCTCTGGAACATGGAAATATTTCTCTTTTGAAAAAGGGACAGAAGTAACGGTGACTGACCCTAAGAATGATCTTACTTGGGACATCGCTTTCCAAAGATATTATATTAAGACTAATAGTGGAGTTTCTGGAAATGGAAATGGAGGAGTATTCAAAACTGATAGTAAAGAGCTTAGCGCACTAAAACAAGCTCCTACTACTGGTTATACAGCTGATGATAAAAAGGAAACTGTACAACTTGGCTATCCACCAGTAGATACTGAGTTATCTTACAACAGCATTATCTCTGGAGGAATGAAGAGTGTAAATGGGTATGTAGCTTATGATCCTGCATTAGCTGCACAAGGTAAGTCTCCATACACAGTTAACAAATGGGTATATGTAGTAAAAACAGCTAAAGGAGAATATGTAAAACTCCAAGTTGTTGATTATCTTGATGCAAAAAATAAAGGAGGACATCCTAAATTCAAGTATGTGCTTAGTTCAGATGGGAAGTTCTAATCATGCTTTATAGTGTTTTCCAATACTCTAAATAAAATTATGAATAGGATTGCCATATAGTTTTGTGGCAATCTTATTTTTATTAAAACAAAAAAATAATATGTTAAGAAAAATTTTTTTCCTTACACTTATTACCAACATTCCTCTGTATGGGCAGCAGGAGAAAAAAAAGGTTGACAAAAAAGAAACAGAAATCAAAGAAGTAATTGTCACCGCTACCAAAACAAAGAAAAACCTAAAAAATGTCCCTATCACTGTACAAGTGATCACCTCTGAAGATATTAAAAAATCTCAGTCCACCGATTTCAAAACATTCTTGGAAAACGAATTTTCAGGCATCAATTTCACATACAATGGCGGAAGTCCTAATATCAACATGATGGGATTCGGCGGGAAATATGTTCTTTTTCTGATGAACGGCGAAAGAATGGCAGGCGAAACCTTTGATAACATAGACTACGAAAGGATAGATATAGACAACATCGAACGGATAGAAATCATAAAAGGAGCTTCCTCCTCGCTCTATGGCTCTAATGCCATCGGTGGAGTGATCAACATCATCACCAAAGACTCTAAAAGTCCGCTGGACATCAATGCTGGCTACCTCTACGACAGCAGCAGAGACCACAAGGCAAATCTTTCCATAGGAACGAAACAAAAATGGGGAAGCCTCAGCCTTGCTTCTTTCTACAAAATGAGGACTCCATACATCATCAAGGATAGAGTCCCGACTTTAGAAAAGCAAACAGACCCTTTTGGAAATGAAATAATTACAGAAAAATACAACGAACTCAATGTCGCTGGATTTATCAACTATGGCTTTAATCCTAAATTGACATTCAATCTAAGCCCTAAAATCGACATCGCCCTCACACCAGGATTTTATTTCAGTGAGAGAAATGGTGGTGACCCTTCAAGCCAAAAGGTAAGAGACCATTATTACAATTATAACATTGGGCTAAAAACCAACTTTAAATTCAATGAAAATCAAAATCTAAGCATCTCTGGGGCATTTGACAGGTATGACAAATTTAAATATTACAAACTGCTCAAAGAAGACGAAAAAGTCTACGAAAATGAAATATGGAGAACCAGCTCCCAATACAATCAGAATTTGTTTAAAAAACATACCCTTGTAGCTGGCGGCGAGGTGCTTTCGGAAAAACTACTGAGTTTCATGTTCAAAAACGAAAACACAGGAGGCAGGGAAAACGCCCAGACTTACTCCGCATTCACACAGCAGGACTGGGTGATAAATCCAGCTGTGACGCTCGTTACAGGCGCCAGAATGGACTATCACTCTATTTTTAAACAATATTTCACTTTCCGCCTGGCGGGAATGTATAGATTTGATGAAACGATGACCATCCGTGCTGGATATTCAGGAGGATTTCGTTCGCCCACACTTAAAGAACTCTATACCAACTGGTTCCACCCTTGGGGAGGAGGATTTCAGCTTATGGGAAACAAAAATTTAAGACCAGAAACAAGCGATAATTTCAATATTTCCATTGATTTTAACTTTAAAAAACTAAACCTGACTTTCATTACTCAATATTCAAAAATAAAGGATAAAATTAACCTGAGAGGAAACATCGGAGACACCCTTCGCCATGTTAATTTCCATGGAAATACAGATGTGCTAAGTTCCGAAGTATCAGCAATATACAAACTGAACAAAAACTTCCATTTCAAAGGTTCTTATTCCTACTACAACATCGGAAAAAGAAGATCCGAAAACCGCCCGCACACGCTGACTTTCAAGGCGGAATACATTCCTTCGGCTAAATACTACATTCCGAGCATCATCATCAGCGGAAAATACCTCAGCCAAACTAAAATATATGATGATGACAACAGCTCTTTCGTCAGCTATGCGCCCTACTCTATCTGGCGGCTGCAGCTGGCTTTAAAGCTTCCGATGGGCTTTACTCTGACGGGTGGAATTAATAATATTTTCGACTACACTGCGGACAAAGTAGGCTTCTACTCCACCGTGGATATCGGAAGGACATTTTATTTAGGCTTAAAATGGAATTTCAATAAAAAAGTTCAAGATACGGACGATAACTAAATCATTTTCAACACCATAAAGATTCCAAAAATGGAAAATAAATTTTCGACCAATCGGTTACAAGATGTTCCAGAAACCATGCTCATCACTCTTTGGGCAAAGGCTGAAGAAACACGGAAAAAACCTTCCAATGCTCTGCTTTATGATGAAAAAGCTTTAGAAATCATCAATAAAATTGATTACGATTTTTCTAAATTTAAAAATGCTAAATTTTCTCAGGCAGGAGTCTGCATCAGAGCAAATTTAATAGATAAAGAAGCCAAAAAATTTGTCCAAAAACACCCTGATGCAGTAGTGGTGCAGATAGGCTCAGGGTTAGATGCTCGTTATCAGCGCATTGGTACGCCTAAAATCACCCATTGGTACGACCTTGATTTACCAGAAGTAATTGAACTTCGTCGACATTTATTCACTGAAAATGAGACAAATACATTTATTTCGTTATCTTTATTTGATTACAAATGGATAGAAATAGTAAAAGCTCACAAAAAGCCCGTTTTACTCATAATAGAAGGTGTTCTGATGTATTTTGACCCAAAAGATGTTCAGAACTTTTTTGATTCTTTGTGCGCTAATTTTGAAGAGGTTTCCGTAGTGTTTGATATGCTGGCTTTTTCCTTGGTTGGAAATTCGAAAAAGCATGATTCATTAGGAACAATGAAAGGAAAAACACGCCCAGAATTCAAATGGTCTCTTCTAAACTCCAAAGAAATGGAGACTTGGAATTCCAAAATACACATTGAAAATGAATACTTTATGAGTGATTATAACAAGGGCAGATATCCTTTCCTTTTTAGAATCCTTTATAAGTTTTCATATTTTTACAAAAGATTTAATCAAAGAGTTATAACACTGAAAATCAACGATAAAAGTTAAATAATTATGAAAAATAAAAAAAGAATTTTATCCATTATATTAGGACTTCTTGCCGTTTCTTTGGGATATTTCGCATGGAGCAAATGGGCTTCTGCTACCCGCATAGCATTGGTAAATTTCCCAAATTACCAAGTGTCCAATATGGCACTGTCCAATGAAGACAGCTTTATCAAATTCGAAGATGTGCCACTAGACCAGCTCGATAAATTGAAAAATTACGATTTCATTCTGGCTTGGGGAATGGGCATTAAAATAGATGAAAATCAGCGAAATACCATTATAAAAACCGCTGAAAAAGTCCCTACACATTTCGTATCTGTGACCTCTCCTGAAAATGACATCAGCAGTCTGAGCGAATCTCAATCAGAAAAAGTAGACAGCTATCTTTCTAGCGGAAACAAGAAAAATTTCCAAAGCTTTGCGAGATATGTCCGAAAATACATCGATGGCAAAAAATTCTTTGCTGAAGAACCTGAAAAAGTCGCAGAGAAAAAAGAAGATGTTTTCTTCCATATCGATGAAAAAGTGGCATTTTCTGATATAAAAGCCTATGAAGATTATCTCAAAAAAAATAATCTTTACCAAGAAGGAAAACCAAAAATCGCCATAGTTTCTGGTATCCACGACCCTTTTTCTGGGAACAAAGCACACATAGACAGCATCATCGTTTCTCTTCAGAAATCAGGGCTAAATGTCTATCCTTTCGCTTCTTTCGGTAAGAGAGTAGAATTTTTGGAGCAAATCAATCCTGATGCCGTGATTTATTTCCCACATGGAAGACTACAGATGACCAATCCTGAACAGACCGTAGATTGGCTAAAAGAAAAAAACATCCCGATTTTCACGCCTATTTCCGTTATTCAGCTGGAAGAAGACTGGCTAAAAGACCCTATGGGAATGTTTGGCGGATTTATGGGGCAGACCATCGTAATGCCAGAGCTGGACGGCGCGGTGTATCCCTATGTCCTTATCGCTCAGGAGAAAAGAAACGATGGAATGGTCGTTTTCAAAACAATTCCTGACCGATTGAAAAAATTCACTCAGATTGTTAATAATTTCATTAACCTGAAAAAGAAAAATAATCAGGACAAGAAAGTTGCCATTTATTACTTCAAAGGACAAGGGCAAAACTCTCTCGTTGCGCAGGGATTAGAGACTAGTTCTTCGCTGTATAATTTCCTGAAAAGAATGAAATCCGAAGGATACAATGTAGATGGTCTTCCTGAAAACGAGGCTGATTTTCAGAAACTCATCAACACACAGGGAAATGTCTATAACCGCAATGCAATGGGCAGTTTTGATAATTTTATCCAAAATGGAAAACCCGCTCTCATAAACGATGCAGAATACACCGACTGGCTCAAAAATTCCGTGCAAACCCAAATGTATGAAGAAGTAATGAAGCATAATGGAGCCGCTTCTGAAGGTTTCATGGGAACTAAAAAAGATGGAAAAGGATATTTAGCGATTTCCAGAATAGTTTTCGGAAATGTGGCTATTCTTCCTCAGCCGCCTGCTGCACTGAGCACAGATGATGAATTTAAAGTAAATCACGGCGTAAAAGAAATCCCTCCACATGCCTACATTGGGGCTTATCTTTGGGTTCAAAAAGGCTTCAAGGCGGATGCTATGATTCATTTCGGAACACATGGAAGTTTAGAATTTACACCCAATAAACAAGTGGCTCTTTCCAGCGATGACTGGGGCGATATTCTGGTGGGCGCTGTTCCTCATTTCTACTACTATACGATAGGAAATATCGGGGAAAGTATCATCGCAAAACGCCGTACTTATGCGACTTTAATCTCATATCTGACGCCAGCATTTATGGAAAGCGAGGCTCGTACTATATTCAATGAACTTTTGGATAAAATCAATTATTACTACAAAACACAAGACGAAGCCCACAAGAAAGACATTTCTCTTCAAATAAAGAAAATCGCCGTTAAAATGGGCTTACACAGGGATTTGCGATTGGACAGCATCACTTCCAAACCTTATTCCGAGGAGGAAATAGACAAACTGGAAAACTTCGCGGAGGAAATCGCTACGGAAAAAATCAATGGAGAATTTTACACCATGGGAGTTCCTTACAGCTCGGATAAAATCAGCTCCACCGTTCTAGCGATGAGTACCGACCCACTAGCGTATAGTTTGGCCGCTTTGGATAAAATTTCAGGAAAAGTGACCGACCAGCAGCTGAAAAGAAAGACTTTCTTTACTGAGAATTACCTTACTCCTGCTAAAAATATCGTTTTACAAATCCTTAATGGAAAAGCTGTAAACCCTGATTTTATCGCGGCAACGGCAAAAATCTCAGTATCAGAAATCGAAAAAGCCAAAGAACTCCTCACGCCGCAGCGAGAAATGCCTTACTTCGTGAAAAAAGCAATGGAGAAGAAAATGAAATCCAAAAATGGCGAACTTACCGAAGTAGAGAAACAACTAAAAGCAGGTAAAATCCCTGAAGGAATGCCCGAGTTCGTTGCTAAAAAGCTGATGGAAAAAGTAAAACGAGGAGAAAGACTTGGCGAAAGACCAAGTTTCGGCGGAGGAAAACTAAAAGTCTCCACGCCTAAGGCAGGACAAAAACCTGAAACCAACCAAATCCCAAAAGAGCAGAAAGAAAGAGCGATGGCGATTTTGGATATAGAGCAGACTATCAATAATGTTGTTTTCTACAAAGAAAGCCTACTGAAAAGCCCTGAAATAGAGCTAAAATCTTTCTTCAATGCTCTAAATGGCGGTTATGTAGCGCCTTCCTCTGGCGGTGATGCCGTTGCCAACCCAAGAGCCGTACCTACGGGAAGAAATCTCTATGCCGTGAATGCAGAAATGACACCTTCCGAAATGGCTTGGGAAAGAGGTGTGAAACTTGCCCAAAATACGATAGAAGAATACAGAAAAAACCACAAAGGCGAGTATCCTAAAAAGATAGCCTACACTTTCTGGAGTAGTGAGTTCATAGAGACCGAAGGCGTTTCTATCGCTCAAGCCCTTTATATGCTGGGTGTAGAGCCTGTGAGGGATTCTTTCGGAAGAGTGGTAGATGTCAGACTAATTCCATCAAAAGAGCTGGGCAGACCGAGAATAGACATTGTCATTCAGACTTCTGGGCAGTTCAGAGATTTGGCAGCATCGCGCTTATTCCTTTTAACAAAAGCTGTAGAACTGGCAGCCAATGCAAAAGATGAAAACTTTGAAAACCAAGTAAGCGCTGGAAACATCGCCATAGAAAAAGAACTTGTAAATGCTGGGGTAAGCCCTAAACAAGCCCGTGAAATGTCCAACTATCGTATTTTCGGGGGACAACAAGGAAGATACGATACTGGAACTAAAGAAATGATGCTTGCAGGAGACAAATGGGATTCTCAAAAAGACATCGCCGAAACCTACATGCACAACATGGGTGCTTTCTACGGAAACGAAAAAGAATGGGGAAAATACGAAAAAGGAATGCTAAAAGCAGCCCTGAAAAACACGGATATTCTCATCCATGCCAGACAAAATAACACTTGGGGCGCTCTGAGCCTTGACCATGTATTTGAATTCATGGGAGGAATGAACACCGCCATAAAAGAAGTCACAGGAAAAGACCCAGATGCCTATTTTGCAGATTACAGAAACCGCAAAAATATGCGTATGCAGGAACTGAAAGAAGCCGTAGGAGTAGAAGCCAGAGCGACTATTTTTAACCCTAAATACATCAAAGAAAAAATGAAAGGGAAAGCTTCCAGCGCTGGGCAGATTGCGGAAATTACCACCAATATGTTCGGCTGGGAAGCCACACGCCCAGAGCTGATAGATGACGAAATGTGGAACGAACTCTACGAAACCTATGTAGAGGACAAGCATAATCTGGGCATCAGAGAATTCATTCACAAAGAAAACGGAGCTTCCCTACAAACCGTAACAGCCGTAATGCTGGAAGCCACACGAAAAGGCATGTGGAAAGCCTCCGCGGAGCAGATTTCCAACCTTGCTTCTATGCACAATGGATTAGTAAAGGAATTCGGGGCTGAGTCTTCCTCTTTCTCTGCTAATAACGAGAAACTGCAAAACTACATTACTGGGAAACTTCCTGAAAATGAAGCCAAAGAATACAAATCTGAGCTTCAAAAAATGAAAACAGGAAGCACCGAGGAAATCAACACCAAAGAAGGAAAAGTCCTGAAAAAAGAAGAAGTAAATCCAGAACAGGCGAAAGAAAAAATGCCGCTGAACGGACTGCTAATAGGTGGAGGAATTTTAGCTGCATTCATCGGGCTGCTGATTTATTTCAAGAAAAAAAGAAAAAATGAGTAATTCCTAAAAAAACTGTTTGGAGTGCGAGCCGTATTCCAAACAGTTTTATTTTTAATTTTAAACTTAATAAATTTATAATTTTCGTTCATATTTGAAATTTCAATTTTATATTTGTGCGTATTAAATCCTAAAACATTTTTATGAAACTAAAAGTCATTTTCCTTTCACTACTGGCATCTTGTAGTGTTTTTGCACAAAAATCAGACATCTGGACTTACTTTTATGACGATGAAGAATATCTTTTCGGCTTTAAAAACAACAAAGGAGAAGTGATGATAGAACCCAAATTCAAGGGATTTACTTCGGCCAATAAGTTTGACAAAATCGCTGCTTTTATGGAAGAAACCAATGGAGAATTTAGCAGCTACTACATGCTGAAAAACGGAAAAAAATTCGGAAAAGACAGCCTTTATGTCTTTGATATGGCATTTGACTGCGAAAATGAAGGTTTCATCAAATTCCGAGACCCAAAAACGGGAAATGTCGGCATGTTTAACGCAGCAGGAAAAGCGGCTATCCCAGCTCTATACAATGATATGACGCCTTTTGAAAACGGACTTTCTGTTGCTTTAAAAGGAGCGAAACTAATGAAAGATAGCGATGATGATGAACATCCCTACTGGGCGGGCGGAGAAAACCTTCTTATCAACACTAAAAACGAGGTTTTGGTTAAAAATTTCCAAGATGACCAGCTGGTTCTGGACTTCCACTCACTCCGTATCCAGAGCCAACCTGAAAAATCTGCAGAAAGAGTTAGTTTTCTGGGAACAAATGGGAAATATTATTCCTTCATTGACAATGAAAAATTATTTGAAAACTTCCTAAACCAAAAGTTTTTCAAAAATCTAAGCAAAAAAAGCATTCTAAAAAATTCATATGAAAAAATCGTCTATTGGGACGAAGAAAAAGGCTGGATATCACAACCTGCAAAAGATTTTTTAGAAAAAAATCATGCTATCTTATTAGAAAGGCTGGAAGGCTACAAGAACAAGAAAAATGTGCAAATCATGGTAGAAAACTATACTCCACTTACCGAGGATATAGAGCAAAAAATCCAGCATCATTATAATAACTGCGGCAGAAGAAACATGTCTAAATATCCTTTTTTCAGCCTTGTTATCACAAATCATGACGAGAATGGAAAATTCCGTCACCAAGACCTTTTTAGTTTTTTAAGAACCGAAAAAGGCATCAAATTTATCAGTTGCTCGATAAGAAACCACACTTTGAAGTAGAGAAAAAATGCAGTTAGTTTTAAATATTTTATTGGTCTTTATCCTCATCAATGCCGTACTGAAATTCAGTTTTTGGAAACTCTGGCAAGTCGCGGCAGCTGCGGTTTTGTCGGTCGTGTTTCTCTTTTGGGCTTATCCGTATGCCATGGAACAGTCGCAAGTAACGATACAAAACGCCCTCGAAACGCCTTCTATCCTAAGCAATATCACGGTGCTGGTAACCATAGAAGTCTCCCTCTGTCTTGCCTTTTGTTTCTCCGAGCTGAAAGGACTTTTTTTCACAAAGAAAAACCGATGGGACACCTTCCTAAAAGCCTGCCCTGCCCTGCTGATGTTTCCTGTTTTGTTTTATCTCCTTACACAGAGCTTTTTTTACTTTTCAGGAATGGATTTTTTCACCATTACCATGCTGTTTTCGGCAGGTTCGGCGCTGTTCATCATCGGTGGAGCGTGGTGCATCCAAGCGTTTTTCCCTGAAAGAGATTTCCGCATCGAGGTTCATCTGCTTACCAGCTTGTTCATCGGTATTTTAGGATTGATAATCACTTCTAGCAGCAATCTTATCTATGTTCCCAAAAACGAACCTATTTCTTTCAAGTTCTTAGGAGTTTCTTTTATCTTATTTATTGTAATTTTTATCTTAGGAATGATGATAAATAGATGGTATTGGAAATTAAAGAAATAAAAATTAAATCAAACAATCTATAAAAAATCAAAATTATAATAGAAACACATTAAATCAATATTAAAATTTTAAAAAAACAAGATAATAAATTAAAAACACATCTACAAAAACAGTAAAGACAGATAATAAATTCAAAAATATATATAGAAAACTTTATTTATATCTATAAAAATAAAAAAATAAGATGAAAATATTAAAAAATAAGATATAAAATTTAAATTATCATCTAATAAAATAACAAAGTAAGATAACTTTTCAGATTTCATTTAAAATTTAAAGTAAAACAATATAGTTTATCTAATCAATAAAGTAAAATTTAATCATAATCAAATAAAAAATAGAAACAATCAGTTATAAAAATGGAAACAATATCAAAGGTTTTATTCTGGGTAGCAAATAGTCTTCTTATTCCAGATGTTATTATTCTTCTAATACTTTTCGTTCGTGCTCTTCTTCTATTGGGAAGTTTTTACAATCAATTTGTAACCAAATTCAAGAACGATAAAGCTCTGGACAACGCAATAAAAAAACTATCAGCCGAAAATATAGAAGAGCTGAGAAACCTTCTCCCAAAGAAAGACAACTCGCTCTACATCCGCTATCTCCGTGACCTGCTTTCACATCCGCCGAGCGATGCCTATGCAGATTTTATGATTTCTAATTTTGAAAACGAAGCCGAAAAAGATATCGCAACTTCTAAACTACTCGCAAAAGTAGGGCCAGTATTAGGACTTATCGGAACGCTTATCGCGATGAGCCCTGCCCTCACGGGACTTTCTTCGGGTGACATCTCTGGAATGGCTTACAACATGCAGGTGGTTTTCGCTACTACGGTGGTGGGCTTGGTCATCAGTTTAATCGGGATGATTACCCTGCAATTTAAGCAGAGATGGTACGCCAAAGACACCAACAATCTGGACTATGTAGCACAAATTCTAACCCAAAACAAAGGCAAGATATGAGAAACAAACGCCGAAGAGTTCCTATTTTCAAGCGAGAAGAAGACACTGACCCGCTGAGTGTAGTGGTCAATCTGTTCGATGTAGCGATGGTTTTTGCCGTTGCCCTGATGGTCGCTATGGTAATGAATATGAACATGACCGAAGTTTTCAGCAAAGAAGACTTTACCGTCGTGAAAAACCCTGGGAAAGACAACATGGAAATCATCTCCAAAAAAGGAAACAAGATAGAAAAATACACGCCTTCCACCGACCAAAACAACTCCCAAAACAAAACCAAAGGGAAAAAAGTAGGAACAGCCTATCAGCTGGAAGACGGGCAAATCATCTATATAGAAGACTAATTTTGCTCATTTGAGAATAAAACGCTAAATTCGTACCCTTTTTAAAATCAAGAAAGATGAAATTTTTTATTGACACAGCAAATTTAGAACAAATCAGAGAAGCCCAAAATCTTGGTATTTTGGATGGAGTTACAACCAATCCTTCCCTTATGGCAAAAGAAGGAATCAAAGGAAAAGAAGCTATTCTACAGCATTATAGAGATATCTGCGAAATTTCAGATGGAGATGTAAGCGCCGAGGTGCTCTCTACTGATTACGAAGGTATAATAAAAGAAGGGAAAGAACTGGCAGCCCTACACAAGCGAATAGTAGTAAAAATCCCAATGACCAAAGATGGAATAAAAGCGATAAAATATTTCGCTGATAATGGGATAAAGACCAACTGTACTTTGGTCTTTTCTGCTGGGCAGGCTCTTTTAGCAGCAAAAGCAGGCGCTACCTATGTTTCGCCTTTTTTAGGGAGATTAGATGATATTTCTACAGACAGCATCCAGCTGATAGAAGACATCCGAGTAATCTACGACAACTATCTATTTGAAACTAAGATACTTGCAGCCTCTATCCGAAACCCTATGCATATCATAAATTGTGCTAAAATAGGTGCAGATGTGGTAACTTCTCCTCTTGCTTCTATTCTGAATCTTTTGAATCATCCTTTGACTGATAACGGATTGAAACAATTCATCGCTGATTCTAACAAACTACAATAAACAAAAAAGTATGAGCGAAAACTCATACTTTTTTTATTACAATTATTTCAAATACATTTTCATTTTTGTAATTTCCTCAGGAGTGGCTTTTATCTTCTTAAAAATCTCCTTTTCTGATGGGAAACTTACTCTATAGAAAATAATTTTTTCGCCGTATTTTCGAAAATATGGATGCGTTTTCAGGAAATCCTCTGGAGCATCTGTGATGGTGTATTTCTGGATTTTAGAAACATCCATTGGGCTGGTGGAAATTAAATTCCCTGCTAAGTCTTTATCCACATTATAAGTTTCCAAAATCTGCTGTTTATCGGCAAATCCACCTAACTTTTTTCGGTATCCTAAATAGCTTGCCGCTGCCTTTTCATTAAACCCAAATTCTACCAACTGTTTGAAAGTAATGCTGTTCAGGTCTATTTTAGAGAAATCTGTTTTGGCTGGTGACACAGCTTTGGAAGGTTCTTCTTTTTCTCGGATTTGTAGTTTTATCCAAGGTTTCAGCTCTTGAAATTTTTCCGCCGAAATCACAAAACATTTCTCAATATCTTCCAGACTTTTAAAACTTCCTTTCAGATTTTTATCTCTGTAATTTACGATTACTTGGGCTTGTTTTTCTGTAAAACCTAATCTTTGCCAGCCCTGGGCATCTAGAGTATTTGGGTCAAAATAGCTGTATTCTATTTTAGATTTATTTTCTTTCGGTTTTGGAGCGAAATCAGGCGCGGTTTCAGGCAAAATCAAGTAAGGTGCCAGCCGTTGGTAATTTTCTGGGCTGATGATGAAACATTCCCTAAACTTCTCCTTGCTTCGGAAACTTCCACCGAGATAGTTTTTGTATTTAATAATCGCTTCAGCTTGTTTTTGGGAAAAGCCCATATTCTCCCAATCTTTCGCTGAATAGGAATCAGGATTAAATTTCCCTGATATTTTTAGTTCTTTCTTGGTAAAAGAATTCTCAAAATTATTTTTCTTATTAGTTTTCTCTGGAAGCAGAATATACGCCTCTATTTCCGCGAATTTTTCAGGAGAAATGGCGTAGCATTTTGCCAGCTGTTCCTTTGAGAGAAATTCTCCGCCGACCAGCTCTTTGTAGTTTAGAATGGTTTTGACCTGCCGTTCTGTAAAACCAAGATTTTTCCACTGCTCTGCGGTGAGTTCATTTGGGTTAAATTCTGATAAAACCAGCTCATTTTCTGCATTTTGATTTACAAATTCTACAACGATAGGCTCGTGCTTCTCAGTGTTTTTAAACCAATAAAAAACCAACTGAAAAACCAAAATAAGGATTCCTAAAATCCCTAAACCTATAAACTGGTTTCGCCGCATCCGAAAAGGTAATTTTGGAAAATTTCTCATAAAAAAAATAAAAGCCTCTAAAAAGAGGCTCTTTGTTTATTATAATGTCGCTGAATGAGCCAGCAAATCTGTCAGTTTGTTAGAGTATCCTGTCTCATTGTCATACCAAGATACCAGCTTCACGAAGTTAGGAGAAAGCATAATTCCTGCTCCTTTATCGAAGATAGAGGTTCTCTTATCTCCTATAAAGTCCTGAGATACCACAGGATCTTCTGTATAGCCTAAAATTCCTTTTAATTCGTTTTCAGAAGCAGATTTGATAGCTTGAGAAATTTCATCGTAAGAAGTTGCTTTTTCTAATCTTACCGTTAGATCCACCACAGAAACATCAGCAGTCGGCACTCTGAACGCCATACCTGTCAGTTTTCCGTTAAGAGAAGGAATCACTTTTCCTACCGCTTTAGCAGCACCAGTAGAAGAAGGAATAATGTTCAACAATGCTGAACGACCACCTCTCCAGTCTTTTATAGATGGACCATCCACTGTTCTCTGTGTAGCCGTAGTAGCGTGTACAGTAGTCATCAACCCTTCTACAATACCAAAGTTGTCATGAACCACTTTTGCTAATGGCGCAAGACAGTTGGTAGTACAAGAAGCGTTAGAGAAAATATTTTGGTCAGCTTTTAGTTCTTTGTGGTTTACTCCCATTACGAACATTGGCGTATCATCTTTTGATGGAGCAGAAAGAACCACTTTTTTCGCACCTGCATTTAGGTGGGCAGTAGCAGTTTCTTTTGTTAAGAAAAGTCCTGTAGATTCTACGATGTATTCCGCACCTACTTCATTCCATTTCAAGTTGTTAGGATCTCTTTCAGAAGTTACTCTTATTCTCTTTCCGTTTACAATAAGGTCGTTCCCTTCTACAGAAACTTCTCCTGCGAATTTCCCGTGAACTGAATCATATTTTAGCATGTACGCCATGTATTCAGCATTCACAAGGTCGTTAATTCCTACAACCTCGATGTTATCTCTTTCAACCATTGCGTTGAAAACTAAACTCCCAATTCTACCGAATCCGTTGATTCCTACTTTGATTTTTGACATGATGTTATAATTAAATTTAAAGTTTTCTTCTCATTATCTAAGGTCTGAAACTTGACCTGCACAAATTTACAAAATAAAGTCCAATAAAACGAGTTAAATTTAATATTTCATTTGGCATAATTTTTACTTTAATTTTTTCTAATTTTACCGAATATTATTTTATCATTATGGAAATTATCAGAAACGCTAAAGATTTACAAATTTATATCGCTAATGCCAAAAACAAAGGGCTAAAAATAGGTTTTGCTCCCACAATGGGCGCACTACATGGCGGACACCTCTCACTCTACGAGAGGGCAAGAAAGGAAAATGATATCGTTGTTTCTTCTATTTTCGTGAATCCTACTCAGTTCAACAATCCTGAGGATTTAGAAAAATATCCACGAACCATAGAAGCAGACATTGACCTTTTAGAAAAAACAAAAAATGTAGATGCAGTCTATACTCCATCCGTGGAAGACCTTTACCCTAATGGATTAGAGCGAAAAAGTTATGATTTCGATGGATTAGAAAACGAAATGGAAGGAAAATCCAGACCTGGACATTTTGATGGTGTAGGAACTGTAGTGGAGGAGCTTTTCAGACAAGTACAGCCTGATAATGCCTATTTTGGTGACAAAGATTTCCAGCAGTTGGCAATTATCAAAAAATTAGTTCAAAAGCTACAACTACCTATTAACATTATCGGAATGCCTATTTTTAGGGAAGAGAGCGGGCTGGCGATGAGTTCCCGAAATATGAGGCTAAGCCCTGAACAAAGAGATAAAGCCAAACTTATCTATGCTACTTTGGTAAAAGCCAATGAAATGTTCAGAAAATCCAGCCTCTCTGATGTCAAAACATTTGTAGAAAAAACCTTTGAAGACTCTGATTTTGAGCTGGAATATTTCATTATCGCAGATGAAGAAACCTTGAAAGAAGCAGATAAAATCGAAAACGGAAAGAATTACCGAGCGTTCATCGTTGTTTTGGTCGACGGAGTCCGATTGATTGACAATATCCACCTTGACTAATTTCAAAAAATAAATCCCACCATAAGGTGGGATTTTTATTTATTTCGGTTCTGTAAATCTGGTCAAATTCACCTCGGGAAGCAAATCTTTTTTACCTTCAATAAAATCAAAAAGCTCCTTTGAAAAATAGCATCCGTTTAGGATTCCTCTCGCTCCCAGCCCATTGAAAACATAAAGGTTTTTGTGTTTTTCATGTCTTCCTAAAATAGGTCTCCTATCCACCACGGTAGGACGAAATCCTACATTGATTTCTTCCACTTCGAATTTTTCTGGATAAAACTGAGACAGGCCATTTATCAGCTGCTCCTTCGCCTCTTCATCTACATTTTCATCCGTTCTTTCCCTATCGTAAGTTCCTCCGTAATAATATTTCCCATTTTCCAATGGAAAAATAAAATGTTTTTTCTTAATCGTAAAATCCCCTTCCAGCGGCAAAGGGAGATTTACCACCAGATGATGACCTTTATTAATATGAATAGGGATTTCTTTAAAATATGGATTTTGCTTCACGGCTATTCCTTCCGCAAAAACAATATTTTTAAATTTAATATCCTTATACTGAGAGTTTTCTACATCGAGAGAGTTATAGTCAAATCTTTCTTTTATTAGATATTCATTTCTTTGTAAATATTGTAAAATGTCTCCAAAAAACGCTTCCACATCCAATCGTGCAGAATGATTCACTCTTCCAGAACTAAAGGGATTTTCCACCACATCTAATTCCTCAAAAACAGGATGAAGAAAAGGTCTAAGGCTTTCTTCTTTCATCTTTTTCTGCCATAGTTCTCTTTCTTCTTCATTATGAAAAATCCTTTGAATAGTTTTTTTTATTAAATAATTCTTGCCTGTATACTGCTGTATTTCAGACAGAGTTTTATGCAAAAAATCTATCTGTTCCTTTGCCAGCCAAAAAGAAGTAAAACGCTTCAAAACCACAGGATTGATCATCCCAGCCGAAATCTGCGATGCGCTCTTCTTCCCTTCTGAAAAAATAACGAAATCTTTATTTTCTTTTAACAGCTGATGTGCAAAAAATAAAGCCGCATATCCATCTCCTACAATGATGTATTCTGTATCTCTCATAACCACAAAAATAAAAAAACCTAGGCAAAATTTGCCTAGGCTATTATGTTAAAATTATAATAAAATTAATAATTCCACATATCATTCTCCATCTCAAGAATTTGATTTTTGATTCTTTCACTCTCTTCTAGTTGAGCGTTAGCATCATTCGGGATGTAGTCTTTGATATTCCCTGTACCATACCCATTTTCAGATCTGTAAATGATAGAAGAGAATCTTCTTGCATTCAATAAGTCATCAAATGTAAGGTCAGAAGACAAGTTCTTATTGTTAAATACTACTGCATTTGCCAATACTTCCCTTGCACTTGGGTAGAATACCCAGAACAAATCAATAAGCTCATCTGCGTTACCAAGAGGTTCTCCATTAGGTCCTCTCAAGGCATTAGATGCAGGGTCTTTACCCATAGCAGAAATACCTAATAATCTGTATTTCAACTGTGCATCTCTACGGTCGATGTACCACATACCTTTGATCTTCAGCATTTTTACATTTTCAGATTTAGTTTCATAAACATCTATGTATTGTTTTTTCTCTTCCTCTGAAATTTTTTCACCAGCATTGATTCTTTCGATGTAAGAGTCATCCAAACGCTCAAATCTTGTAGCATTTTTGATTTCCTCTTTTGTCATTCTCTGTGTGAACATCTCATCTTTATATACCTCTTTAATAGAGCCATCATTTACTCCATCTAAAAGAAGTTGATATAAAGATTTTGTAGAAGCTACCAATCCATCAGAGTTATAATAGAATGGTCTATTGATTTTTTCGTTCATATCAATAATTTCCCATACTACCATACTTCTAACAATATCCTTATCCTCTACATATCCGTATTTTACAGGATTGTTTTTTACGGAAATAAGTGAGTCCCCTTTCTTAACTGTATTCAAGTTTCTGTAGTGTCTCAACGCAGCTGGTGAATCTGAGTTAAGGATACTCAAAGAGTTTACTGGATTCAATGGAATCTCTTCCTCTTTTTTAACCTCTACAACAGGCTCTACTGGTTGTTCTGGTTCATCTTGAATAGTTTTAGTCTTTCCTTTTTTACCTTTTTTACCTTTTTGGGCTACTGCTGTCTTTTTAGCTCCAGCTTTCTTTTTGCCTTTTCCCTTCTGAGCATCTGCAAAGAAGAAGGTAAATACAAGAAAGAACAATAATATTCTTCTCATTTTATTTTGATATTAATTATATTTATTTACTACTGAACATTTATGACAACTGGGCTGATATTTTTAAGCATTTGTCCACCCAATCCTGTAGCAGTAGCTTGGATATCAAACACATAACATACATCACCGGCTCTCAATCCA
The DNA here is from genome assembly GCA_963516675.1 of uncultured Flavobacteriaceae bacterium. GTDB lineage: Bacteria > Bacteroidota > Bacteroidia > Flavobacteriales > Weeksellaceae > JABCPE02. The sequence goes on from CAUQBH010000001.1 coordinate 81,581, forward strand.
GCTGTAAGGTTAGCAGCTGCACTTAGAGAATTTCCGCTCACATACATAGCTGCTTTTCCAGGCGCTTTGAATCTAAATCCTGTTACTTGGAAACTTACAGGGAAGTCGAAATCAGGTATAGCAGCCGAAATCACTTGTCTTGAAATAGAACTTGCAGGCATAGAAACTACATTCTGAGATCTAATCTGTCCTTGTGGCGCAGGAACACTCTTAATACGGAATGGGAATGATTGAGAAACCACTTTTCCATTAGGTTGTTTTCCTGACACTGTAATATTCACAGTATTTCCAGCTCCTGGTCTGATAACCCATTTACCTTTACCACCTGATACACTAGCACCTGGTGCAGAAAGAGTTACTGTAGAGTTATCAACACCTAGCATAGATGCAGATACAGGGTTTTCTACACCTCTATATAGTACATTCATCTTATCAGCAGAAATCAAAGCTCCACTTTGAAGTTTAACTTCTTCTGCTCCAGCGATTACTCTATAGTTGTGCTTGAAAGGTAATGCTACCATTTCTCCTTTAGAGTTTCTATATGAAACTGTACCACTCATTGTATGTTCTCCTACTCCTCCTCCTAGAGTTTTGTATCCCATACCTCTAGTTGTTCTATCAACTCCTGTGAACTGAAGATTTGGATCATCAGAATATGTTCCGATGAATACTTTAGCTTCTACAGGCTGACCTTGGATAATTACTGTAGGACCAGCAACGATAGCTTCGTATGCATTGAATTTGATATCAGCATCCACTTTTTCTTGAAGCATCAATGCCAAAGCATCTGACTGCAAGTTTCTCGCTTCTGATTGGATAACTTCCAAGTTAGATAATGCAGCAATCAATGGTTGGTTGTGGAATTTATATTGTAACCATCCTTTACCATTTCTTGTTTCTCCTTTTGGAAATTCAGTAACCATTGTTTGGTTAGCTCTTTCCACTAGGTTTTTCATTTCTGGAACATTCCCAAAAGACTGAGCTATAAATATTCTAAGATCATTTATTTGTTTAGTCAAATCTTTGGCAACTTTAGAAGGGGTGTTTTCATCACCTCCATCGAAGAATTTACCTGTAGAATATTCCGTACCATTCAAAGCATTGAAGTTATCTTCTACCCCAGATTTTTCATCATATCCAGCTTCTTTTTTCAATTGAGTTTTGATGCCTTCTATTGATTCTACTAAAGCATTGATTTTTCCTTTCAATCCCTGATAAATCTCATAGTTTTGAGCTGCTGCTTCATTAGTTTCAGATTTAGCCTTTAAGGTTTGCTCAAAAATTTTATCAGTTTTATTTTCAGTCAACTCTCTTGACTCTTGTAGAGATGAGTTAGTATCAAAATAAGATCTAATAATCTCTTGGTCAATTTGCATCGCCAACATACAGATGAAAACCAAGTACATTAGGTTAATCATCTTCTGACGAGGTGATAATTTCTCTTTTGCCATTTTTTAATTTTTTTTGGTTTAAAATTATTTAAAAATCACAATGAGAAATTAAGCTTTCATCGCTGTTAACATACCTCCATAAACTCTGTTCAAGCTATTAAGGTTTGTAGTCAATCCTTTCAATTCTTCATTAAACTTCTCTGACTGTTCAGCTGATTTTTGGATGTCAGCTACATATTTTTTGCTGTACTCAGACTGTTGTCTTCCGTGTTCTAATTGTAGAGCGTATAAAGCGTTGATGCTTTCTAAGTGATTAGCAGCCAAAGCCATTTGCTCGTTATATTTGTGAGTAGAAGCAGAAACATCTACAGTTTGGTTAATTTGGTCTACAGAGTGAGAGAATTTATCAATTCCTGTTCTCAATCTTTCGAACATAGCAACATCCAATTTAGCATCTGCTAACATTTTATCCAATTTTTCAGATAAAGAAACTTCTAATTCAGAAATGTTAGATGTAACTTTAGATTCTACAGCCTTTCTTGGCTTTGGAGTAGCATTAGCATCCATCAATTCTGGATATACATTTTCCCATGCATATTTAGTTTCTTCTGCAGGTGGGTTGAATGCAAACACGATGAAGATGAAACATTCCACTGCAAGCCCCAATCCTAAGATAAAGTTACCACTTACACCTGGAATAGGAAGGTGTGTCATTTTTACTAACGCTCCGAAAATTACTACCGCTGCCCCCATTGAATAAATGAAGTTTAACACAGCATCTTTTGATTTAAACATAACTTTTAATTTTTAATGATTATACTTTATTTAATTTTTTCTTGTTTTTTTTATCTTCTTATTTTAGACGCTCCTTCTGGTATGTCTTGAACAGTTCTAAATCCTATGTAGCTTCTAGCAGAGTCTTTACGCTCCCAGTCTCTAGAACCAACCATCAATAGGTATCCTATATCTTTCCAAGAACCACCTCTTACAGTTTTCTTAACATCTACATAGGCTCTGTTAGAGATGTAAGGATTCAATGTAGAAGAGAACTGATAAGTAGAGTTGTTATAAGGAGATTCTGTCCATTCAGCTACATTCCCTGCCATGTCATAAAGTCCATATCCGTTTTTAGGGAACTTTTTAACAGGAGCTGTATACATATATGTACCTTTTTTCTCATCCTCTATATAGTTACCTCTCTTAGGTTTGAAGTTTGCTAAATAGCATGCTCTATCATCCATCAAATAAGGACCTCCCCAAGGATAAGCTGCATTTTCTAGACCACCACGAGCTGCATATTCCCATTCTGCTTCAGTTGGAAGTCTGAATTTCATAGGAGAATGTCTTCTCTTTTTAGATCTTGCATTAGAATCTGCTTTTGCTTTTGTTTTATAGTCAGTAAAAGCTCTTGCTTGATCCCAAGTAACCCCTACTACAGGATAATCTTTATATGCAATATGCCAGAAATATTGGTCAAATAGCGGTTCATTATAAGCATAATTGAAATCTCTCAACCATACTGTTGTATCTGGATAAACAGCTATACTCGTTTTCTTTTCTGAACGAAGTCCTTTAGATCCATCTTTGATGTCTTCCCACTCATAACGGTACTGAAGTTTAGTAACATCTAGAATTCTCTTGTTATTTTCTCTCTTATCTGGCGCTACATACATAGACTCTAAAATCTCTGCATATTTAGCATCTGGATATTGATTAACATTCCAATCTAATGGAACTGACCAATCCAATCTTTTCGCCTCATTATAACCATTTCTCCCTCCTTGAGATTCCAAGAACTGCTGGTATCCAGACTTATTCTCTTTATCTCCTTTTTGAGACAAATACGCATAATTACGCCCTTCTCCTTTACCATCTCCAGAAGATTGTCCTCCTCCTGCAGCCTCTGCTAAAAGAGTTCTAGCAATAGAGTCTCTTACATAGTTGATAAACAATCTATACTGAGCATTAGTAACTTCTGCTTCATCCATGAAAAATGAAGAAACAGTAACTGTCTTTAATTGGGTTTTCTCTGGAGTCATTGTGAAGTCCTGATCTGCCTGCCCCATAACGAAAGACCCTCCTGGTATTGCTACCATTCCGTGCGGTCTCGCTGCAACAAAAGATTTTGAACTTTCTCTAGACACCAATTCTCCCTTGGTGTCTGGTCTTCCAGAATTCCCTTTTTTCCCTCCTGAGGAACATGCCGCAGTTAGTAAAGCTGCGGAAACTAAAAGAACGATTCTTTTCATTATATTAAATCTATTTTTTTATAATTTATTTATTTTTCAAAAAGGATAACGATTTTTTTCTTAAATTATTTTCCTTCCCTCATATTTTTTATTCCACTGTCACAGATTTTGCCAAATTTCTCGGCTGATCAACATTTACTCCCCTATAAACAGCTATATAATAAGCTAATATTTGTAATGGTATAGATGCCACTATTGGAGAGAAACATTCTGATGTTTCTGGTATTTCTATCACATAATCAGACATTGCTGAAACTTGCTCATCTCCTTTATTAACAATAGAAATCACTTTTCCTTTTCGTGCTTTAATCTCCTGTACATTACTTACAATCTTATCATAATGACCTTTTCTTGGAGCAATGATTACTATTGGCATATTTTCATCGATCAAAGCAATAGGTCCATGCTTCATTTCTGCTGCTGGATAGCCTTCTGCATGGATATAAGAGATTTCTTTCAACTTCAATGCTCCTTCTAATGCAGCAGGAAAATTATAACCACGCCCCAAATATAAGAAATTTGAAGCACTTACAAAATCTTTCGCCATTTTTTTAACATAATCATGAGTAGATTCTAGTACATCCTCTATCTTTTTAGGGATAGCATCTAGTTCTGTTATCAGACTCATGAAATCTACATTGCTAAGATTTCCATTATGTTTTCCTAGCTTAAGTGCCAGCAAAGATAATATTGTTAGTTGAGCAGTAAAAGCTTTTGTAGAAGCAACTCCTATCTCTGGCCCCGCATGTGTATATGCTCCTGCATCTGAGAATCTAGAAATAGAAGAATCTACAACATTACAAATTCCAAAAATAAACGCTCCTCTTTCTTTTGCTAATTTAATAGCCGCCATTGTATCTGCTGTCTCACCTGACTGAGAAATCGCAATAACTATATCCTTATTAGTAATAATAGGATTTCTGTATCTAAATTCAGAAGCATACTCCACTTCTACTGGGATTCTAGCAAATTCTTCTATAAGATATTCTCCTATCAATCCCGCATGCCAAGAAGTTCCGCAAGCTACAATAATAATTCTTTCTGCTTTAGTGAATTTATCTAAATAATCCCAAATTCCAGCCATCTTTATGATTCCCTCATCTACTAAAAGACGGCCTCTCATAGTATCATGGATAGATTTTGGCTGTTCAAAGATTTCTTTAAGCATAAAATGCTCATAACCACCTTTTTCTATCTGTTCTAGGCTTAATTTTAATTCTTGAACTTCAGGAATAACAACTGAATTATCCACAATAGCTCTGATTTCTACTCCTTTTTCTAAAGAAATCGTTGCCATGTGTCCATCTTCAAGATAGATAGCTTCTTTAGTAAACTCAACGAAAGGCGAAGCATCAGAAGCCACGAAATACTCATCTTCTCCTATCCCTATAGCCAAAGGTGAACCTAAACGACCTACAACCAAAAGCCCTGGGTGGTCTTTATGCATCACAGTGATAGCATATGCACCATACACTTCGTTCAATGCATATCTCACAGCAGTAGGAAAATCCACCTCCTGTGTGTCCATTATATATTGAATCAGATTAACTAAAACTTCGGTATCTGTATCAGAAGTAAAAGTAAATCCTTTCTCTATCAACATAGTCTTAATGGTATCATAGTTCTCTATAATTCCATTATGAATAATTGCTATTTTCCCATTATTAGACAAATGTGGATGAGAGTTTCTATCACTAGGAACCCCATGAGTAGCCCATCGAGTATGTCCCATACCCACATGAGCAGAACCTTCCAAGTCTTTAGAAATACTAACCAAATCGGCTACTTTTCCTTTCGTTTTCTTAAGTTCAAAGTCATTATTTTGTCCCTCCACTATTACCCCTGCACTATCATAACCTCGATACTCTAATCTTTTTAGCCCATTGATTACTATATCATAAGCACATCTATGCCCTGTATATCCTACTATTCCACACATAATCTGTTCTAAATTTATTTAGTAACATATGTTACCATTAGTTTTGGTCTATTATTATTTGCAGCATTTGTCCCTACAAACACAGCTCTGTAAGGTGAGCTAACATTATTATTATAATCTTCACTTACCAAATTCCCATTTGAAGTAAGATACTCTCCAATATTGACAATCAAGTCTTTAGCCTCTGCTTCTTTTTCTACAATATCTTTGACGGTTTTTGTAATATCAATATCATAGTAAGAAGGATTACTATTAGTAGAATAAGCTTTTACTAAACTATAATTACTATTACCCAACATGGTTTTTAAGTCTGTAATAAAATCAGTTTCTCCTTGTTTTCTTACTAAGAAACCAACTGGTTTAGTATAAGAATTATTCCATGTATTAGTGTCTGTATACAATCTTACTTTTGCTGAAAGTATCGCTGCACCACGCTCTTTGTAAAGTCTTTTCAAATCACTAATACCTGCTCCATTCAGTTTTATTGCTGCTCCAGGGCCTCCCATCCCTTGCATATATAGCAGAGGATCTCCATTAGTACTATTTATATTAGCCATTACAGCATTATATGTAGAACTTCTAGTATATGATATCTTGCTAAAATGAACATTAGAAGATCCTAAATCAAAACTAAAAGTATTTGATTTTCCTCCAGATCTATAGTACATGGTCATTGTCACTTCATTAGGAGCAAAGTTTATCAAGTAACCATCATTTTCTCGAACTGAAATTTTAAGTCCTTTGAAATAATTGATAAAATTACTTTCGTTGCTCAACTCTGTAGCTCCACTTTTATCAGCTATTTTAGTTTTAAAATGATTTTCATCTAATTTGATTCTTAATCCTGCTTCCCTTGTCAAAAGAGCCGTATTATCAGAAGTTTTATTTATACTAACTGCATAAACATTCCCTGAAAAAACCTTAGTCCCCAATGGAACTCCACTTGTAGTAACGGTGCTATTTGACAATTTTTCCGTCCCAACAGCCCCCAAATCAGTAGCAATTTCATGAACATCAATATTCATTGTTGCTGCTGGATTTCCATATTTAACAGCTTCATATTTCGTTAATGTCTGTTTTGCAACCTGTCCTTCATGGGTTACATTTGTTGTTGTAACCGCTTTGGTTGTAGCATCATATTGAGGTTTAATTTCTAAAACCACAGAATCTACTATTGGATTAGTTCCAAAGTCAGGAGCATATTTAGACAATCTCACTTGAGTAACATATGCTGACTTCTGTGTACCGAACTGCCCCTCGGTAAAAGCCCCCAATGTAGCTCTTTGCAACGCATAAGAATCAGCTCTTACAGCATCTCCATTATTTATATTGTAGGCTACCAAATCATAAGAAACCTGATTTCCAGTAACTGAATTACCATCAAAAAGATTTTTCCCTAAGTCATCAGCATCAGAATTACAACTGACCATCAAACCTCCAAAAAGAAAAACTGATAATATTGACTTTATTTTATTCATCTGTTTCTTAGTTTTATTTATAAATTTCTGATATTCCCTCTTCATTAACTCCATCTATTTTAGGCGTTTTTGTATTCTTAAAGCCTTCTTCTAATACCTTATTTAGTTTTTTATCTCCTTTTACAATCAAATCTACTAAATCCATCCCTTCAACAACAAAATCTTGTATTGTAGGATTTTCAATAGCCTTCAGATCACTTATTCCATCGAATTTCAATTTCTCTTCTATTTCCTTTCCTAAACTAAAATTTTTCTCATTGTATACTGACAAAACAAGTTTAGTATCTTGAAAATATGTATCTGATTTATAGAAATTCTTCAGATATATCGCCACAAAAGAAGACATCCACCCATTAAGATGTATCACATCTGGCACCCAATTCAGTTTCTTGATGGTTTCTATCACTCCTCTTGTAAAGAATATAGCTCTCTCATCATTATCCTCAAAAGGTTTTCCCTCTTCATCTACATAATAAGACTTTCTCTTGAAATACTCATCATTATCTATAAAATACACCTGTAACCTTTCCCCTGGTAAAGATGCCACTTTTACTATCAAAGGCTGATCCAAATCATTTATAATAATATTCATTCCTGAAAGACGGATCACCTCATGCAACTGATATTTTCTTTCGCTAATCAGCCCAAATCTTGGCATAAAAACCCTAACATCATTTCCTTCCTGATGCATTTTCAGAGCCATCTTATTCACTTCTGAAGCCATATTTGTCCCCTCTTGATAAGGAAACATCTCCGTAGTGACATATAGAATTTTTTGATTTGACATACTGCTTATTTCTATTGACATAAGTCAATTCATTCTGCAAAGTTACAAAATTAAATTCATTTATAAACAACAAAAGTCTTATCAAAAATGATAAGACCCTGATAGTATTGCACTTATATTTTTATTTTAAAATTGATATAATCTGTTCTGCTAGTGAAATCCCGATTCTATCCTGCGCTTCATTAGTAGAAGCTCCTGTATGAGGAGTTAATGAAATTTTCGGATGAGATAGAATACTCTTAGCAGGTGTAGGCTCATTGATGAATACATCCAGCCCAGCAAAAGCCAATTTACCGCTATCCAAAGCTTTTAGAAGCGCTTCTTCATCCACCACTCCACCTCTTGCACAGTTCACAAGCGCAGCTCCATTTTTCATTAAATCAAATTCTTTTTGCCCAATAACAAATTCTTTTTGAGCTGGAACATGAAGCGTAACGAAATCTGCTTCTTTTAGAACTTCTTCTTTAGACTGAGTTTTGATTTCAAAATCTACTGACTGCCCATTGAAAAATTCTACTTTCAAATTTACTTTTTCAGCAAAATTATCCACCGCTAAAACTCTCATTCCCAGACCTAAAGCCATTTTAGCCACTTCCTGACCAATTCTACCAAAACCAATGATACCAATAGTTTTCCCTCTCAGCTCCACGCCTTTTGTATAAGCTTTTTTAAGCTCTGCGAATTTAGAATCACCTTCTACTGGCATTTTTCGGTTAGAATCCGTTAAAAATCTACATCCTGAAAACAAATGAGCAAAAACCAATTCTGCCACAGATGCTGACGAAGCCGCAGGTGTATTAATTACATTGATACCTTTTTCTCGTGCATATTCCACATCTATATTATCCATTCCTACACCACCTCTACCGATGATTTTCAAAGAAGGACAAGCATCTATGATATCCTTTCTTACTTTGGTTGCACTACGCACTAGAAGCGTTCTCACTTGGTTTTCATTGATATAGTTTATCAATTCTTCCTGTGGAACTTTGGTTGTAATCACCTCAAAACCTGCTTTTTGCAAACCATCAATTCCAGACTGGTCTAAGCCGTCATTTGCTAATACTTTCATAATAATATTTTTAATAAATTCCTAATAATAGTTATCCCACAAAGATATAAATTTGATTTTAAATATTTGATATTTCCAGACTAAAATAAATTGCTAAATTTGTCCTTTATTGAACAAATGGAAGAAAAAGTAGTTTTAATCACTCCGAATGATGAATTTTTAGGCGTAATGAACAAGCAGGAAGCCCACGAAAAGGGAGTTCTACATCGTGCTTTTTCTGTTTTTTTGTTTAATGCAAAGGGAGAAATGCTCCTGCAAAAAAGGGCTGGTTCTAAATACCATTCGCCCAATCTATGGACTAATGCAGTCTGCTCCCACCCTCGCGAGGGAGAATCCTATAAAGAAGCCGCTCTGAGGCGCATGCAGGAAGAACTTGGGATTTATGCTGATATAGAGGAAAAATTCCATTTCATCTATAAAGCTGATGTAGGACAAGGGCTTTGGGAGCATGAGCTGGACTATGTTTTCACTGGATTTTTTGAAGGTGATTTTAGCCTAAATTTGGAGGAAGTTTCGGAAGTCCGCTACATTTCCACAGAGGATTTGGACAGAGAAATGAAAGAAAAACCAGAAAACTTCACAGAATGGTTTAAAATAATACTCAACGAATACAAACAGCATTTATCATGAAAAAATTATTATTTAAATTATTTTTCACATTGGCTTTCGCTTCTATTTCCCTGCACGGACAGGAGAAAATACAGCAGGTAGAAGTCCATATATTTGGAGGAATGGCTCTTTATTCAAGCCGATACACTTTCAATTCTCTAAAAAAAGAATTTAGCGCAAAACCTCTAATGGGACAAAAAGAAGAACTCCCAAAGGAAATTTCGCTACCAAACACACCCAAGAACTGGGAAGCTTTCACTAAAAAAATAAATCTGAATAAATTCAAAGAACTGAAAGATGGTCCCAGCGAACAGGCTGCTGATGGGCAGGACAAGGTCATTATCATCAAAACTAATAAAAAGACTTATAGAAAAATGAATGCTTACGGCAACGACCATGACAGGGAAACTTGGTACGATTTACAACAAATCATTGCAGAGGAATTTGGAAAAAAGGCATTTATGATATAAATAAACTATTTTTATGAAAAAATTATTGTTTAAACTTTTTTTTGCATTAGCCTTTGTTTCCATTTCCCTGCACGGACAGGAGAAAATACAGCAGGTAGAAGTCCATATATTTGGAGGAATGGCTCTTTATTCAAGCCGATACACTTTCAATTCTCTAAAAAAAGAATTTAGCGCAAAACCTCTAATGGGACAAAAAGAAGAACTCCCAAAGGAAATTTCGCTACCAAACACACCCAAGAACTGGGAAGCTTTCACTAAAAAAATAAATCTGAATAAATTCAAAGAACTGAAAGATGGTCCCAGCGAACAGGCTGCTGATGGGCAGGACAAGGTCATTATCATCAAAACTAATAAAAAGACTTATAGAAAAATGAATGCTTACGGCAACGACCATGACAGGGAAACTTGGTACGATTTACTACAAATCATCGCAGAGGAATTTGAAAAAATATGAAAAAATTATTGTTTAAACTATTTTTTGCATTGGCTTTCACTTCTATTTCCCTGCACGGACAGGAGAAAATACAGCAAGTGGAATTTAGTTGTTTTGGAGGAAGAGCTCTTTATTCAAGCCGATATACCCTCAATTCTTTAAAAAAAGAATTTAGCGCAAAACTTCTAATGGAACAAAACAAAGAACTTCCAGAGGAAATTTCGCTACCAAACACGCCCAAGAACTGGGAAGCTTTCACTAAAAAAATAAATCTGAACAAATTCAAAAAACTGAAAGATGGACCTAGCCAACAGGCTTTTGATGGACAGGACAAGGTCATTATCATCAAAACTGATAAAAAGACTTATAGAAAAATGAACGCCAGCGGCAACGACCATGACAGGGAAGTTTGGTATGATTTACTACAAATCATCGCAAAGGAATTTGGAAAGAAAAGTATTTATGAATAAATAAACAATTTTATGAAAAAGTTTTTCTTTATTTTCGTTTTGTATTGGCTTCATTCTTGTAATGGAACAGAGAAAGCAATGGCCACCAGCCCAGACACTCAGAAAACCAGCATTTCTGAAAAACAAAATGCTGAGAAAATAGAAAGGATAATTTATTCTCAAACAGGAGGAGATACAGGTGGTAAAAATGTATATTTAGTGATAACCAAAGATTCTATTATTTATCGTCTTACAGAAGGTGTAACTGATGAAAAAACCATAGCAAATTTGTCATTAAATAACAATAATAAAGACTGGGAGGCGTTCATTGATAAAATTGATTTAGAGGATTTTGAAAAGGGAAAACCAAGCAAAGAACTGATAATGGATCTCCCTACAACAAAAATCATAATAAAAACTGATAAAAAAGAATATTCTAAAACTAATATTCAAAACAATAAAACTTGGGATTACATTACAAAACAAATTATAGACATAAAATACTCAAAATTAAATAATCATTTAAATTTAGAAAAATGAAAAAAACAGCACTTTATAACAAACATGTAGAACTCGGCGCTAAAATGGTGCCTTTCGCTGGTTTTGATATGCCTGTCCAATATGCTGGCGTGACGGAAGAACATTTCGCTGTGAGAGAAAAAGCAGGAATGTTTGATGTATCACACATGGGACAGTTCATCATAGAAGGCGCAGGCGCGAAAGACCTTCTGCAATATGTAACGACCAACGACCTAAATACACTGACTGATGGAAAAGCACAGTATTCCTGCCTTCCAAACGGAAAAGGAGGAATAGTGGATGACCTCATCATCTACAAAATGGCGGACGAAGTGTATTTCGTGGTGGTCAATGCTTCTAACATTGAAAAAGACTGGAATCATATTTCTAAATTCAATGAAAAATTCGGAGCAAAAATGACCAATATTTCCGATGAAACTTCTCTAATCGCTATCCAAGGGCCTTTGGCAACACAGATTTTACAAAAGCTAACCAGCACTAATCTTTCCGAAATCCCTTATTATCATTTCACTATCGGAACAGTGGACGGCGTGCAGGATGTAATCATCTCAAACACAGGCTACACAGGAAGCGGCGGATTTGAGATTTATTTTAAAAGTGAAATTTCCGAGCAGCTCTGGAACGCCCTCACAGAAGCGGGAAAAGAGGAAGGACTCGTGCCATGCGGGCTGGCAGCAAGAGATACTCTGAGATTAGAAAAAGGATTCTGCCTTTATGGGAATGATATTGATGATTCTACTTCTCCACTGGAAGCTGGTCTAGGCTGGATTACGAAACTTGGAAAAGGTGATTTCGTGGATGCTGAATTTTTCAAAAAACAGAAAGAAGAAGGCGTTTCGCGCAAGCTAGTTGGTTTTGAATTACTTGAAAAAGGCGTTCCAAGACACGACTACCCAGTGGTGGACGCAGAAGGAAATGTCATCGGAAAAGTGACTTCTGGAACCTCTTCGCCAATGAAAAAAATAGGACTTGGGCTGGCTTATGTGAAAACTGAATTTTCTAAACCAGAATCCACTATTTTCATCCAAATAAGAAATAAAAACATTCCTGCGAAGGTGGTGAAAACGCCTTTTGTTTAAGATTTTAATTAAATTTTTAGATTATATTTATGAAAAAAACATTTGCATTTATCTTGTTGAGTATTATTTCATTAGCAAAGGCTCAGCTGACTGACATTAGATACATTCCTGTAATTTCTACCGATACTATTTCCACCAAGGCTAATCTTTACCCTCATGTATTGAGCAAAAACAAATTCAATCCATTAGTTTTTGAAAACGGCTTTAAAGTCGGCGAAAGAAGAGAGGCAGTGAGACTTTGGGACAAGGATATTTTTTACCTTGAATTCACCGATAGAAAAATGAACAAAAGAGTTTTCCGACAAATGCCAGAGCTAAAGAAAAACGGAAAATTATTTGAAATCATGCTGCAAGGAGATGTTTCTTGGTACAGAAGATATTTCAGCTACAGAGCTGACACTTGGGATGCCAACTACGAGCACGAAGACTATTTCGTAAAAGGTGATGAGATTGTAAACATCCCTGTAAAAGGCAGATACAAGAAAAAACTAAAAGCTCTGCTTTCTGACAAACCAGAAATCGCGAAGGAAGTAGACCGTATGGTAGGCGACCGCGACATCAGAGAAATTTTAGAAAAATACAACAGCAAATAAGAAAAAATCCCTCTAAATAAGAGGGATTTTATTTTTCGCCAATCACAAATCGGTCATTTTCTGACAAATCCTTTATAAGTTCGGATTTCGCAAGAACATCCTGAAACAGCTGCAATGTTTCTTTTCCTAATTTTTGGTTGATTTCCAAAAAAACAAAGCCTCCTTTTTTCAGATGATTTTCAGAGTCTTGGGCTATTTTTTCATAAAAGGCAAGAACTCTGTTTTCAGGAGCGAAAAGCGCTATATTTGGTTCAAAATTCTTCACTGAATACGGAATTTCTCCCTTCTCTAAAACATCTATATACGGAGGATTGCTCACTATTATATCATAAATTTCATCCAGTTTTCCAGTCAAATAATCTTTCTGAATAAAATTGACTTTCACCTTATGAAAATCGGCGTTTTTTTTGGCTATATTTAGTGCTTTTTCAGAAATGTCGATACTGCTGACCTCCGCATTTGGGAATATTTTTGCCAAAGAAATACTGATGCAGCCGCTCCCTGTCCCTACATCCAGAATTTTTAGTTTTTCTTTTTTCAGATGGCCTAGTCTGCTTTCTATCAATTCTATCAATTCCTCTGTTTCAGGGCGTGGAATGAGGACATTTTCATCAACGAAAAATTTATTTCCATAAAAATAAGTTTCGCCCAAAATCTGCTGATAAGGTTTTCCTTCTTTTAGTATGGATACGGTTTTCAAAAACTCATTTTGGTTTTCGGCTGAAATAGAATTTTCGAGCTGTGAGCGAATATCTATCTTATTCAGATTCAATATTTTTTCACAAAAAATAAAAAATAATTCTTTGCACTCTGCCGAAGTATAAAGGCTTTGGAGCTCCTCGGAAAAAAGATTTTTGACTTGGTTGATGGTCATTGAAAAAATTTTATCCACAAAGATAAGAAATGTGTGGATAAATTTACGAATAGTTAATCTTTTGATTTATAAAGATTTACAGAATTATTGATTTTTGACATGCCGTGAAACATTAAAAATAATTGTATTTTTGGAGCCTAATATTTTGAATATGGGTAAAATTATAGGTGTTGCCAATCAAAAAGGAGGTGTAGGAAAAACTACCACTTCGGTAAATCTAGCCTCTGCATTGGGCGTTTTAGAGAAAAAAGTTTTATTAATAGATGCAGACCCACAGGCCAATGCTACTTCTGGTCTGGGTGTAGAGGAAGTTACATATTCCACTTATGACCTTTTGGAACATCACGCCAAAGTCCGTGAGTGCATCCTTCCTACTTCTTCGCCAAATGTAGATATTATCCCATCTCATATAGATTTAGTAGCAGCAGAGATAGAGCTGGTGGACAAGGAAAACCGTGAATACATGCTGAAAGAAGCTTTGAAGGAGATAAAAAACGAATATGACTATATCATTATAGACTGTGCGCCTAGTTTAGGGCTTATCACCATCAATGCACTTACCGCTGCAGATTCGGTTATTATCCCTGTTCAGTGTGAATATTTCGCATTAGAAGGGCTTGGAAAACTTCTAAACACCATCAAAAACATACAAAGTTTCCACAATCCTAACTTGGACATTGAAGGACTTCTTCTAACGATGTTTGACTCTCGTCTAAGGCTTTCTAACCAAGTGGTAGAGGAAACCAACTCACATTTCCCTGAAATCGTTTTCGAAACTATCATCAGCAGAAATACTCGTCTGAGCGAGGCGCCGAGTTTTGGTGAAAGTATCCTAAAATACGATGCAGAGAGCAAAGGAGCTGTGCAGTATATACAGCTAGCAGAGGAAATTTTGCTGAAAAATGAACAAAAAATTCCGAGCAAAAAGAAGGAAAGTAAAAAATCAAAAAAGTAAATCGCTCTGATAATAATTAAGACAAAAAGAGCGTTCGTAAACATACAAAATCTATGAAAGATAAAAAAAGAGCTATGGGGCGTGGTCTCGGAGCTATTCTAAGTGCTGAGTCCAAAGCCGTGCAGTCTGCGACAGATGCAGGAGCAAAGGATTTGGTAGGAAATATTGTAGAAATCCCTATCGAGGATATCTATCCTAATGCCAACCAGCCGAGAACTCATTTTGATGAAAAGGCATTGCAGGAACTTGCCGAATCCATCAAGGTTTTGGGGATTATACAACCCATAACTGTAAGAAAAGACGGAGCTAAATTTGAGATTATTTCTGGGGAAAGAAGATACCGCGCTTCCAAAATGGCTGGTCTAAAAGAAATCCCTGCCTATGTAAGGCTGGTAAATGACCAAGAACTGCTGGAAATGGCTTTGGTGGAAAACATCCAGAGAGAAGACTTAGACGCCATAGAAGTAGCCCTTACCTATCAGAGATTATTAGAGGAAATCGGTCTTACGCAGGAAGCACTCAGCCAGCGCGTAGGGAAAGAGAGAAGTACAATCACCAACTCTATCCGACTTCTAAAACTAAACCCAGATGTTCAGCAGGCGATCCGAAATGGTGACATTTCTGCTGGACACGGAAGAGCGATTTTAAGTTTAGAAAACCCTGAAGACCAGCAGGCTTTATTCAAACAAATTGTAAACAACAGACTAAGTGTAAGACAGGCGGAAGAAGCTGCAAAACATTTCAAAAGTCCAAAAGAAATTTCTATTTCCAAGGAGCCGAAAACCCTTCCGAACAACCTTCGCAGAGCTGAAAAAACCCTTACTGATGCTCTGGCACTAAAAGTAGAAATAAAATCTTCTGCAAAGGGAGATAAAGGGAAAATAGTCCTTAACTTTGACAATGAAGAAGAATTAGAGAAAATCCTCTCTTATTTTAACTAAATCAAATGAAAAAATTATTCGGTTTTATATTCGTTTTTATTTCTTATTTTTTCTTTGCACAAGAAGCAGAGAAAAAGGACTCGGTGCGGGTAGAAAACGAAATAGTCACAGATATAGAACTACTCCATAATAAGAAAACTTCTTACTCTGGACTCAGCCCTACCAAAGCTGGCTGGCGGTCTGCCATCATCCCTGGCTGGGGACAGTATTACAATCGCAAATACTGGAAAATCCCTATTGTCTGGGGAGCGATAGGAACAGGAGTAGGTTTCATCATTTGGAACCAAAAACAATACAAAAGATACAAAAACGCTTTTGAAGCGGAATTAAACGGCGAACCACACGAGTTTTCTGGAATTACAGGACTAGATTTAAAGACTGCCCTTGGAAACACCCAAGATTCCAGAAGAAGATACCGCGACTATGCCATCGCTATCACTGCGGGGATATATCTGCTAAACATCATAGATGCAGTAGTAGATGCCCACCTTGATGAAGGGCGTAAAGACCCAGATTTAGCGATTTCTCCTACCATTCTGCACGATTATACAGACCCAATACATACAGCAAAGGCAGGTCTTGCCCTAAGATATAAATTTTAAACCAATGAAAATAGCATTAGTAGGATACGGAAAAATGGGGCAGATTATTGATAAAATAGCCCAAACAAGAGGACACGAGATAGTGGCTCGGCTCAATGAATCTCCCACTTTGGAAAACCTAAATAACCCTGATGTAGTGATAGAGTTCTCTAGCCCAGAATCTGCATTTGGAAATATCAAATTCTGCCTTGAACAGGGCATTCCCGTAGTATGCGGAACTACAGGATGGCTTGAGAAAAAACCTGAAATAGAAAAAATCTGCATAGAAAATAACTCTGCATTTTTGTATGGGTCTAATTTTAGTCTGGGAGTGAATTTATTCTTCGCTTTGAATGAAAAATTGGCTCAACTGATGAAACCTTTTAACGATGACTATCACTGCCAATTAGAAGAAATTCACCACATCCACAAGCTGGACAAACCAAGCGGAACAGCAATTTCTCTTGCACAGGACATTATCGCCAATTCTAATTTTGAAAAATGGAAATTAGATGATACCTTGGGTAAAGAACTGGGCATCAGAGCTGTAAGAGAGGAGGAAGTCCCTGGAACTCACATCGTGACTTATCGTTCTGAAGTGGATGAAATTGAGATAAAACACACCGCTTTCAACCGAAATGGCTTTGCATTAGGCGCTGTAATCGCCTCTGAATGGATTATCGGAAGAAAAGGAAACTTTACCGTAAAAGAAGTTTTAGGATTATAAGAATAAGAAAAGGCAAATATTTAGCCTTTTTTTTATATTTGCACTAAATAGAAAATTATGATAGAACAAATCAGAACTTTTTTATCAGACAATCCCATTGAAAATATTGAAACTTTTTTTGATAATGAAAATATTTTTTGGGTAGACTGGAGAGAATATGATGAAGATATCGTGAGCTATGTCAATGATGAGCTGAGCGAAGCAGACCAAATAGAATGGAAAACCATCCCTTCTGAAAAGGAAGGCGCACTAGATACCGTTATCCTAAAAAATGATGAAAAAGAAGCAGTTATCCCTTATGCTGAGGATGCATGGGATAGAGATACGACACTAAAATCTATCGGAAAATTCATCGATGATAAATACAAACTCTGCTGGTTCAAACCTTCTTTGGGTGGCGATACACTTAGTTTCGTGGTTATAGGAAATGAAGACTGGGAAAAGCTGGCGGCTGAATTTGGAGAGGAAAAACTAAAATTTTACTTCTCGCCTGTGACCGAAGAAAACGCAATGTTCAACCTATCAATGGACCAAGTCTTCTCACTTATAGAATCAAGAGAGAAAAACAATCCTAACTAAATCTACAAAATATTCAAAATGGAATACTTACTAACTTATTCACTATACATTCTCATTCTCAGTGTATTATTGGGAATTTCCACTTGGAAATTATTTAAGAAAATGGGATACAATCCGCTGTTTGCATTTGTTCCGTTTTATAACTATTTCATCATTCTTAAAGAAACCAAAAGACCAAAATGGTGGGTGATTCTGACCTATTTTCCTATCGTGGGAACAGTGATGATTTCTGTTTTTCATTTATTTCTAATGGAAAGATTTGGAAAGACCAGTTTTGGACAAAAATTTTTGACAATCGCGCTGCCTTTTGTTTATTTGGCTGTTGTCAATTACTCCTCCTCTACTGAGCTTGTAGATGAAGAAGACATTGATGAAGAGGAAATAAAAAAGGATTCTTTCTGGGGTTCTATTACTTATGCTACTGTTTTTGCTACGGTAATACATACTTTCTCTTTCCAGCCTTTTGGTATTCCAACAGGGTCTATGGAGAGAACGCTTTTAGTGGGAGATTTTCTCTTTGTTAATAAACTAAAATATGGGCTTAGGCTACCTATGAGACCTTTGGCAGTGCCATTTTTACAATCTACCCTATTTGACAGAGCTAAAGATGGCAATCCTAAAAACGACCCAAAATCCTATGTAGAAAGCATAAAATTACCATATTTCCGTCTTCCTGCATTTAGTGATGTTGAGAGAAATGACATCGTGGTGTTCAACTATCCTGGTGACAGCGTTCATACATCCATTGACAGAAAAGACCCATATGTAAAACGAGCTGTGGCCGTGGCTGGAGATGTTTTAGAAATAAAAGCTGGGAAACTCTTCATAAACGGAAAGCCAGAACAAAAAATGGGCGATGCTGAAATCCAACAATCTTACACTGTCAATGCAAAAACCCAACTGGACATTCCTCATCTATACCAAAATGTAGGTTTCCTTCCCGTGAGAGAATATCAGACATCTGATGGTTTTTCATACTCTTTCAGCGGACTTACACCTACTTTGGCTGAAGAAATCAAGGAAATCCCTGGCGTAACCTCTGTAGAGCCTTCCATTGAACCAAAGGGAGTTCAGGATATTTCTATGCATCTTAACCTGAAAAAATCCCAAGAGGAACAGCGAATCATCTATACTGACAAAGTAGATATTTCCAATACCATTTTCCCAATGAACAAAGACTGGAATAAGGACTGGTATGGACCTATCAAAATCCCTAAAAAAGGCGACATCATAGACATCAACCTCGAAACGATACCGATGTACAGCAAACTGATAAGAGAATACGAAAACAATATCTTAGAAGTAAAAGGAAATCAAATTTTCATCAATAAAGTAGCTGCTGACAAATACGAAGTCAAACAAAACTACTATTTCATGATGGGAGATAATAGAGATGCTTCATTGGATTCCAGATATTTTGGATTTGTTCCAGAAACCCACATCATGGGCTCGCCTATGTTCACTTGGCTGAGTTTAGAAGGTTCTTTCACAGACAACAACTCTTCTTACCAAGCCAATGGCTGGCGTATACGCTGGGATAGAATGTTCAAAGCAACAAACACTGGCGAAGCCAACAAAACCTCTTACTGGTGGGTAGCAGCCATACTGATGGGCATTTTCTTCGGATGGGACTACATCATGAAGTTTGTTAAGAGAAAGAAAAATGAAGAATAAAAACTGGGCTGTAAGCGTATGCTTATAGCCTTTTAATATTGAGATATGACACCACTTGCAGAAAAAATGCGTCCCAAAAGCCTTGATGAAGTCATCGGGCAGGAACACCTAACGGGAACCAACGGCACTATCCGAAAAATGCTGGAAAATGACACGCTCAATTCGCTCATTTTCTGGGGGCCGCCTGGAACAGGGAAAACTACCCTAGCAGAAATCATCGCAGAGCAGTCAGGACGAAAATTTTTCAAACTCAATGCCATAAGCTCTGGGGTTAAAGATGTCCGCGAAATCATAGAAGAAACCAAAAAACAAAATCTATTCAGCGGAAAAAGCCCTATTCTTTTCATTGATGAAATTCATCGGTTCAATAAAACCCAGCAGGACAGCCTACTCCACGCTGTAGAAAAAGGCTGGGTAGTCCTCATCGGTGCTACTACAGAAAACCCTAGTTTTGAGGTCGTTGCGGCGCTGCTTTCACGCTGCCAAGTCTATACTCTGAAATCTCTTTCTTACGAAAAATTGGAAGAATTGCTAAAATCAGCGTTAAATCAATATAATTCTGAATTTCAGTCTAATTTTAAAATCAAAGAAAGCGAAGCCTTTATACAATATTCTGGCGGAGACGCCCGAAAACTCATTAACGGACTGGAAATCGTTCTCAATCAGTTTTTAAAAGACAAAAACAAAGAAATTACCAGCGAAGAAATTCTCTCTGTTTTACAAGAAAATATGGTTCTCTATGACAAGAATGGAGAACAGCACTATGATATCATTTCAGCATTTATAAAGTCCATCCGTGGTTCAGACCCAAACGCTGCGGTCTACTGGCTCGCGAGAATGCTGGCAGGAGGAGAAGACATCAAATTCATCGCCCGCAGAATGCTCATTTCTGCTTCAGAGGATATAGGTCTTGCCAATCCTAACGCCCTCACAGTGGCTTCTCAGTGCTTTCAGGCTGTGAATGTCATCGGCAATCCTGAAGCCAGAATTATCCTGAGTGAATGCGCTGTATATTTGGCTGTTTCGCCGAAAAGTAATTCTTCTTATTTAGCTATAAATGAGGCTTTGTCCTTTGTAAAGAAAACAGGAAATCTGCCTGTGCCTCTGCACCTGCGCAATGCACCTACCAAACTGATGAAGGACATGAACTACGGCAAAAACTACCAATACGCGCATGATTACAAAGAAGGTTTCGTAGAGCAGGAATTCTTACCAGAGGAAATAAGTGGAACCAAATTTTACGAGCCAAAACAAAACGCCACAGAGCAAAAAATTTTGGAAGAATTAAAGAAAAAATGGAAAAAATATTACTAAACTCCACCTTTTTCATTTACATAAAATTCCAAACCAAAAACCTTTGTAAAAAACAAAAAATTGTATACCTTTACCACAAACTAAGTTTCAACCTTATACCCAATAATAACTTATGAACACATCAGAATTTGTAAACAGACACATCAGTCTCAATGAAACGAACAAAAACGAAATGCTGAAAAAAGTAGGCGTTTCCAGCATTGATGAACTGATCTCTCAGACTATTCCACATTCTATCCGATTACAAAAAGATTTAAGCATTTCAGAACCTCTGTCTGAGTTTGAAATGCTTTCTCATTCTAAAGAACTGGCTTCTGAAAATCAGCAGTTTGATTCTTACATTGGACTAGGATACCACCCTGCTATTCTTCCAGCTGTCATCCAGCGAAATATTTTGGAAAATCCTAGCTGGTATACGGCTTACACGCCTTACCAAGCGGAGATTTCACAGGGAAGATTAGAGGCGCTGCTGAACTATCAGACTATGATAGTGAGCCTTACAGGTTTCCCATTAGCAAACGCTTCCCTTTTGGATGAAGGAACTGCAGCTGCCGAAGCTATGCATATGTTCTTCTCCAACAGAACAAAGGAACAAAAAAACGCAGGAGCAAATAAATTTTTCATTTCTGATGATGTTCTTCCACAAACAATCGCCGTGCTGAAAACCAGAGCGGAAGGACTGGGAATAGAAATTACTGTAGGAAAACATAATGGAAATTTAGATAATTCTTATTTCGGAGCTTTACTTCAATATCCTACTAAAATAGGCGTTATAGAGGATTACACAGAAATTATAAAATCTCTGAAAGAACAAAATATTCAAGTCGTTTTAGCGTGTGATTTATTGGCTTTAGTTATGCTAAAATCTCCTGCACAGCTCGGTGCTGACTGTGCTGTCGGGACTTCCCAGAGATTCGGTATTCCTATGGGATACGGTGGGCCGCACGCCGCTTTCTACGCTTGTAAAGACGAATACAAAAGAGAAATCCCTGGTCGTATCATAGGAGTTTCACAGGACATGTACGGAAAGAGAGCGCTCAGAATGGCTTTGCAGACCAGAGAGCAACACATCAAGCGTGAAAAAGCGACTTCCAACATCTGTACAGCGCAGGTTCTTCTAGCGGTGATGGCAGGAATGTATGCTGTCTATCACGGAGAAGCAGGACTTAAACACATTGCAGGGCAGATACATTTTAAAGCTAATGCTTTGCGAGATGCTTTAGCTGAACTGGGCTACGAGGTTGAAAACAATCCAAGTTTTGACACGGTAAGATTTAAACTTAGCGAAGACAAAAAACAGTCTTTAAAAACATTGATGGAAAACCACAAAATCAACCTAAATTATTTCGAAAATGGTTTTGTGAGCGTTGCTATCAATGAAGCTACTACAAATAAAAAACTCCAAAAATTAGCAGATGCTTTTGCTGAATTTGTTGGTAAAAATGCAGTTAAGATTAATTTAAAAGAGCAAATCACCCTTCCTAGCAGCCTTCTAAGAACTGACAAAGTCCTAGTAGAAGAGGTTTTCCATAAATACCACACAGAGACAGAACTGATGCGATACATCAAAAAACTGGAGAGAAAAGACATTTCTCTTACGCATTCTATGATTTCGCTTGGTTCTTGTACGATGAAGCTAAATGCTGCTACAGAAATGCTTCCTCTGTCTTGGCCTGAATGGGGAAATATCCACCCTTTCGTGCCGATGGAACAGGCAAAAGGCTACCAAAAACTAATCAAAGAATTAGAAAAAGATTTGGCCGAAATCACAGGTTTTGCAGGAACTTCCCTACAGCCTAACTCTGGTGCACAGGGCGAATACGCAGGACTAATGGTAATCCGCGAATACCTAAAACACAAAGGCGAAGGGCACAGAGACATCGTGCTTATTCCGCAGTCTGCACATGGTACGAATCCCGCTTCGGCTATCGTAGCAGGGCTAAAAGTAGTTGTGGTAAAAAATCTAGAAAACGGACAGATTGATTTTGATGATTTAAAAGCAAAAGTAGAACAGCACAATGAAAATCTGGCGGCATTCATGATTACATATCCGTCCACTTATGGTTTCTTTGACAATAATGTTACAGATATTATCAATCTAATCCATGCCAACGGCGGACAGGTGTACATGGATGGCGCTAATATGAACGCTCAGGTTGGCTTTACCAGCCCAGGGCATATCGGTGCGGATGTATGCCACCTAAACTTACACAAAACCTTTGCTATTCCTCATGGCGGCGGCGGACCTGGTGTAGGGTCTATCTGTGTAGCGAAACATTTGGTTCCGTTCTTACCTTCAAATCCAAACGTTAAAATCGGTTCAGAGCATTCTATCGATGCTATTTCTTCTGCTCCATATGGTTCTGCCCTTGTAGTGAATATTTCCTACGCTTACATCAAAATGCTGGGGACCCAAGGACTAAAAAAAGCTACAGAATATGCTATTCTAAATGCAAATTACCTAAAAGATGTGCTAAAAGAGCATTATTCTATCTTGTATAGCAATGAAAATGAAAGAGTTGCGCATGAATGCATCGTAGATTTCCGACCATTCAAAACTTATGGAATAGAAGTGGGTGATATTGCAAAAAGACTGATGGACTACGGATTCCACGCTCCTACGGTGTCTTTCCCTGTGGCAGGAACTCTCATGATAGAACCTACTGAATCCGAAAGCAAAGAGGAACTTGATAGATTTGCCGAAGCTTTGATAAACATCAAATATGAAATTGATGAAATAGCAAACGGCAAAGCTGACAAGGAAAATAATGTCTTGAAAAATGCACCTCATACAGAACAACTGGTAATCGCTGATGCATGGGACAAACCATACAGCCGAGAAAAAGCAGCATATCCTCTGGAATGGATAAGAGAAAACAAGTTCTTCGCTACAGTTTCTCGTGTAGATGATGCCTATGGAGACAGAAATCTAATCTGTACTTGTGCTCCTACTGAGTCTTATGCATAGAAAAAAACTGTTAATGATATTATTATCCTCTATTGGTATAATTTTTGAGAATTATTAAAAACAAAAAATTTAATTTTTAAAATGAAAAAGTTTTTATCAAAAAGAAGTATTTTAGTGGGTGCGCTTGCATTAGTTTTGGGTTTTATCGTTTCTTCCTGTTCTAGGGATAAAGATGACGATGCCATATACACGGCTAAACTGCAGGTCCAATATCAAGGTAATAATTCTATTAACGGCTCTGTAACCTATAGAGATGCCAATGGAAACAAGAGAAAAATATATCTGAGAAGAGAAATGTCAGAAAGTATTTCTTTTGAAGTAAATAAAGGATTCAAATCTTTTGTAGAAGTAAAAGCTACTGACATTTATGGTAATCTATTTGTAAAATGGACAGTAACTAAAACATACACAGGAGCTAGAGTTCAGAACTGGAGTACAAGTTTCACTTCTTACACAGGACAAAACTTTACGGATTCTTACAAAGAGACTGTAAAATAGTTCTATACAAAAGTTTGTAAATTTGCTTTATTGAAAATAAGTTTTATATAAAATATTTTTGAAATTATGAACATCCAGCAGTTAGAATACCTTATCGCCGTTGATAAATACAAGCATTTCGGGAAAGCGGCTTTGGCTTGTCATGTCACACAGCCTACACTCAGCGCGATGATTCAGAAATTAGAAGATGAACTAAGTCTGAAAATCTTTGACAGAACCACCCATCCCATCCGCACCACTGATGCAGGAGATGAGATAATTTCTTCTGCTAAAGCGGTGTTAGAAAGCATTACAGAACTAAAAAATAAAGCTCATTCGCTCAATAATGTATTAGCTGGGAAAATCAATCTTGGGATTATTCCTACGGTTTCTGGGTTTCTTATTCCAAACGAAATTTTTGATTTTCTAAATCAAAACCAAAAAATAGAAATGAACATCCACGAAATGAATACCGAAAACATCATAAAATCGCTAAAATCTGGCGAAATAGATGCTGGTATCATTTCTACTCCATATCATGAGACAGAAGAATTTTTCAGTGATTTTCTTTTTAATGAAGAACTGCTGATTTATTCCTCTTATGAAAATAAAGATGAATATTTTATAGGTTCTGAGGATTTTAATTCAGATAAATTTTGGCTTTTGGAAGAAGGAAACTGCTTAAGAAAACAAATGGAAACCATTTGTCATCTAAGAGAAAACTCACTGAAACCCAAAAACTTGGAATTTTCCGCATCCAGCATCAGCACTCTTATAAAAATGGTGGACAAGACAGGAGGCATCACTGTGCTCCCAGAACTTGCCACGCAGCAGCTCTCGGAAGAACAGAAAAAAAAAGTTTTTCATTTTAAAAAACCTTTTCCTTCCAGAGAAATCAGCCTCATTTACTACAAACCAACTTATAAACAAAAGATGCTCAATGAATTTGGTTCTTTCATAAAAGATGCTTTATCAAAACATCTTAATTACAATAAAAATCCAAAGGATTTCTCTATTATCGCTCCTCAATAAAGTTTAATTTTGAAGTTTATTTTTTTTTATGTAAATTTGCTTTTTAAAATTAAGAGGAAAAATTTGTGCTGATTGCAACCTCAATAAAAAATGCTAAAACAGAAATTCTCTTTTTAGTTTCTTTATTTTGGTTTCACAGTTTATATAAATTTTAGAATCTATAACCCAAAAATAAAGAAATTTATGGCTTACTTATTTACATCAGAGTCCGTATCTGAAGGACATCCAGACAAAATCGCAGACCAAATATCCGATGCGCTGATAGACCATTTCTTGGCCTATGATAAGAACTCAAAAGTAGCTTGTGAAACGCTCGTAACCACTGGGCAGGTTGTCCTAGCTGGAGAAGTGAAATCTGAGGCTTACCTTGATGTGCAGACTATCGCTAGGGAAGTTATCAATGATATTGGCTATACCAAAGGTGAATATATGTTCAATGGAGATTCTTGTGGAGTGATTTCTGCTATCCATGAGCAATCGCCAGACATCAACCAAGGTGTGGATAGAATTACTCAAAACTCTGATTTTGAAACCAAAGCCAACGCGCAAGGGGCTGGTGACCAAGGAATTATGTTCGGATATGCAACAAACGAAACCGAAAACTACATGCCTCTGGCATTAGACTTGGCTCATTCTATTTTGAGAGAACTTTCTGCATTGAGGAGAGAAAATAAGGAAATCACCTACCTTCGTCCTGATGCAAAATCACAAGTTACGATAGAATATTCTGATAATCACAAGCCTGTGAGAATAGACAGCATCGTGGTTTCTACTCAGCATGATGAATTTGACACAGAAGAAAACATGCTGGCAAAAATCAGAAAAGACATCATAGAGATTTTAATTCCAAAAGTTAAAGCGAGACAAAAGCCTGAAATTCAGGCGCTTTTCAATGATGATATTACATTCCATATCAATCCTACTGGGAAATTCGTAATCGGTGGCCCGCACGGAGATACAGGGCTTACAGGAAGAAAAATAATCGTAGATACTTACGGAGGAAAAGGCGCTCACGGAGGTGGAGCATTCTCTGGAAAAGATCCTTCTAAAGTGGATAGAAGTGCGGCCTATGCCATGAGATACATCGCCAAAAACCTTGTAGCAGCAGGGGTTGCAGATGAAATTTTGGTTCAGATTTCTTACGCCATCGGAGTTGCTAAACCTTGTGGTTTGTATATCAACACTTATGGAACCTCCAAAGTAAATCTTACTGATGGAGAAATCGCAGAAAAAGTGCAGCAATTATTTGACCTAAGACCTTATGCGATAGAGCAAAACCTAAAACTGAGAAATCCTATCTACCGCGAAACAGCAGCCTATGGACACATGGGAAGAAATTATTATGTAGCGGATAAAACCTTTAACAAAGGAGCTAAAAATGAGCTTACTATCAAAGATTTAGAGTTTTTCACTTGGGAAAAACTGGATAAAGTAGAAGAAATCAAAAAGGCTTTCAATCTATAAAATATAAAAACCCACTAAAAAGTGGGTTTTTATTTTGTTTTTAAAGATAATTAATCTTCCAAATCGTCGTATTTTGCCAATTCTTCATCACACCATACGAATGCTTCTTCTACTACTTTTGTAGCTTCATTTGCAACGGTTTCCTCATCATCTCCTTCCAAATCATCCAGCCATTCTACATCTTCTTCCTCTACATTTAGGATAAATCTTGGATATTCTGTATGCACTACGAACAAATCCTCTGGAAATTCTGAATTATCTGCCATCAAAAACTTTGGTAATTTCATAACTTTCTAAATTTAAATTGTTTAACTAAATATATATATCTTATAAGGTTTTGCAAAGTTAATAAATATAAATGTAGTTTCTCTAAAAAATATTTTTATTTTATTTTTTGTTGAGTAACGACAGATTTTGCTTTAGAAGTATTTTCAAGTGTAAGTAATTCTGTTTTTAATTTTAAATTAATAGTCATATCTATATTCTGACTGGTAAAATAATTATTTTTCATATCAAATAATAAAAAACCTTTTCCATCACCAGATGCAGACAAGTCCATGTTTTTAACATTCTTATCTCCCATTACAAAATCTATCAATATATCAAAATAGGCTTCCTCTTTTTCTACTTTTAAGAGTTTATATTTTACATTCATTTTCATTTCTATATCGCCCACTTGCGGTATACTTTGTTTATATGGTATAACCATATCAAAACTATCACCTATTTTTAGACCTTCTTTAGGAAAATGAGTATCTATTGCAGAAAATTGTTTAATCGATTCTATCAATATCTTCTTTGTATCTTCATCGATGTTTCCTTCTACATTCTTAACCTCCATTTTCTTTACCATTTACAATATCACCAATCAATTTAACTCCTTGTAAGGGAATTTTTCTGTTCACTTTCTCTCCATTAATTTCTGCTTCGTAAAAGTATTTGGTATATTCTAATATGAATGGAACATTGTTACCTTGCTTTTTTTGTGTAGAAATGGCACTTTCTATATCTGAATTTATAGTCATTTTCACCCCATCCATTCCTATTTTATCTAACACTTCCTTGTTTCCCACAAATTTATATCCCCCATCCATATCTATTTTATATTTAATTAAATACTTTGAATTTGGAAGATACTCATACTTAAAGAAATATCTTTTCTCCTGACCAAAAACAAGTGATGCAGAAGTAATAAATAACAACAAAATAAATTTAAAAGCTTTCATATAAATTATTTTTTATCAATTAGTTTCATAATTTCCAAAGCCACTTTCAGCGCTTCTGTTCCATCTTCCAGACTTACCTCCACGGGCTTATTCTCGGTGATGGAGTTTGCGAAACTTTCCAATTCATCCAAAATCGCATTATTTGGCTGGATATTAGGATATTCGAATATGATTTGGTTTCTCTCGCCCTCTGCATTTTGGATAATCATATCAAAATCTGATGGATTTTCAGGAGCTGGTTTCATACGGATAACTTCTGCCTTTTTCTCTAAGAAATCTACTGAAATATAAGCATCTCTTTGGAAAAATCGGCTCTTTCGCATGGATTTCATTGAGATTCGGCTCGTGGTAAGGTTCGCCACGCATCCATTCTCAAATTCTATTCTGGCATTGGCGATATCAGGCGATTTGCTGACCACACAGACTCCGCTTGCGTGGATGTTTTTCACAGGAGATTTCACCAAAGAAAGCAAAATATCCAAATCATGTATCATCAAATCCAAAACCACAGAAACATCCGTTCCTCTTGGATTAAACTCAGCCAAACGGTGGATTTCAATGAATTTTGGTTCGCTGATAAACGGCTTCGTAGCGATAAATGCAGGATTGTAGCGCTCTACATGCCCTACCTGCGCTCTGATTCCCTTTTCATTACAAAGCTGAATAATCTCTTCTGCCTGCTCCAAAGTCTGAGTTACAGGCTTTTCTATGAAAAAATCCAAGCCTCTTTCTATGGCTATTTTAGCATAGTCATGATGATAAAATGTAGGCGTCACAATATCTAGAACCTGTATTTTATCCAAGAGTTCGTCCAAGTTTTCATAAAATTTGTACCCAAATTCTGCTTCCAGCTTTTTGGCATTTTCTATATCTTTATCATGAAAGCCCACCAAATCGTATTTTTCTGATTGGTTGAGCAATTTCAAATGTATTTTTCCGAGATGCCCAGCACCTACTAAACCTGCTTTTAACATTACTTTTTTGTATTTAAAAGATTTTGCCAAAGATAAGGATTTTTTATTTTTTTCTTTATTCTATTATGATTTCTGGGATTTTATTTTGATGGAAATATTTTAAAAACAAAATTGATAATATCTACTAAAATATTTGTAACTTTGAGGCAATATTTGATCGAAGATGAGTAATTTAGAAGATAAGAAAAAAGCACTGAGTCTAGTCCTAGAAAAAATGGACAAGACCTATGGAAAAGGTACAGTAATGAAGCTGGGAGACAGCGCGGTAGATGACACAATAGAAGTAATTCCGTCTGGTTCTTTGGGGCTGGATATCGCCCTCGGTGTAGGTGGATATCCGCGAGGAAGAGTGATAGAGATTTTCGGGCCTGAATCATCAGGGAAAACTACCCTTACCCTACACGCCATTGCCGAAGCCCAAAAAGCAGGAGGAATAGCAGCTTTCATAGATGCTGAGCATGCCTTTGACAGAAGTTATGCTGCAAAATTAGGAATTGATTTAGAGAATCTTATTATTTCTCAGCCAGACAATGGAGAGCAAGCCCTTGAAATTGCGGACAACCTCATCCGTTCTGGTGCGATAGACATCGTAGTAATAGACTCTGTGGCAGCTCTTACTCCAAAGGCTGAAATAGATGGCGATATGGGAGATTCCAAAATGGGACTACACGCTAGGCTGATGTCTCAAGCATTGAGAAAACTTACAGGAACTATCAATAAAACCAAATGTACCGTGATTTTCATCAACCAGCTGAGAGAAAAAATAGGTGTAATGTTTGGAAACCCAGAAACTACTACTGGTGGAAACGCCCTTAAATTCTACGCTTCCGTGAGAATAGACATCAGAAAAGCCAGCACACCGATAAAAGTAGGCGATGAAGCCGTAGGAAGCCGAGTAAAAGTAAAAGTGGTGAAAAATAAAGTAGCGCCTCCTTTCAGACAAGCAGAATTTGACATTATGTATGGCGAGGGAGTTTCTAAAATTGGGGAAATCTTAGACCTTGGTGTAGACTATGATGTGATTAAGAAAAGTGGCTCTTGGTTCAGCTACGGAGACACTAAACTAGGACAAGGTAGAGATGCTGTGAAAGAACTTCTGAAAGACAATCCAGAACTTACCGAAGAACTTAGCCAAAAAATAACTGAAGCAATCAAGAATAAAGATAAATAAATCTTTTCATAATTATATTTAATTTTAATGAAAACGCCCTGATGAAAATTTCATCAGGGCGTTTTTTTGTTTTTCTTTATCATTGCATTTTCACTATTTTTCAAATAAAAATATTTATCTAATACTTAATATAAATTTCTTAATTTTGTGAATACAAGCACAGCAAAAGAAAGAAGCAAGAGGGAATGGCGATTGTTGTGAGTTGCTTTCAAATTCTTTAACTTTGTGGATACATCACAGCGCATGATTAAATATAATAAAAAGTCTCACTGTTGTGAGTTGCTTTCAAATTCTTTAACTTTGTGGATACATCACAGCTGAGGTCAGTAAGTAGAAAGAGAGCACCTTGTTGTGAGTTGCTTTCAAATTCTTTAACTTTGTGGATACATCACAGCTAGCGTTTAAAATCGTTATATTAAAATAAAGTTGTGAGTTGCTTTCAAATTCTTTAACTTTGTGGATACATCACAGCAAAAAAGTTATAAAATAATTTGGTATATTAGTTGTGAGTTGCTTTCAAATTCTTTAACTTTGTGGATACATCACAGCCTCAAAGTAAAATCCACTGATAATCAGCGGATTTTTTTGTTTTATACGATTTAAAAAATTAAAATAATTCTAACTGCTGCCACATTGGAGGTGGCTTTTCTTCATTCCTAGCATAAAAAATTTCTATCGCTCCAAATTGTTTATCTGTAATGCACATTATCGCCACTTTTCCTTGTTTTGGTAATATATTTTTTACTCTTTTGATATGAACTTCTGCATTCTCTCGGCTTGGACAATGGCGAATATACATAGAAAACTGAAACAGAGAAAAGCCGTCATCTATCAGGCGTTTTCTAAATAAATTAGATGCCTTTATATTTTCTTTTGTATCAGTAGGTAAATCATATAACACCATAACCCACATAATTCGATATGCATTTAGTCGTTCACTATTCATAATAAATTGGGATAAGAAATCAATCTTTTCTCTCCTGTGTAGCATTTATAAAGCGAAGAAATAGTTGTTTTTATACCAACCATCAGTGGTCTTACAAGGCCATCTATCTGTACATCTTTCGAGGCAATATTTAGAAAATGCGCTTTTGCTTCTTTGCTAAGCTCTTCTATATCAGGATTATTCTCTATCCATTGGATAACGAGCATATCCACAAATGGGCGATAAGGCTCCATCATATCACTTGCCAAGCAATAAGGATTGTATTTATTCTTATGAAAAATTCCCAATACAGGAAGCAGGCCTGTCTCTACTATTGCTCTAGAAACGATACTCAAAAGAACTCCATACCCAAAATTGAAAAACTGATTAGGATAATCACCAAACCTGCCTCTGAGAAAATCTGGACTGATAAGATATTTCCAATAATGCTGGGCGGCGATACCTTCCATATTAGTAGAATCTCCTGATTTTACATTTTTCAAATACTCATACATCGGTTCAGAAAACCTGCCTAATTTTTCCAATACTTTAGCCTGATTCTCTATTTTACACTCTATTGTTTGTTTCCAGAGCTGCTTTTTCAAAGGTTCGCTTGCCTCCAATTGATATTTTATTCGTTCCGAATGCTCCGAATGTCCATAAATAGGCAGCATCACACCTTTGGGCATATGTTTAGAATCACAACTAATCATTACGACATTATTCTTCATCATTTCCTGCATCAGCTGATGAGATATGGTAATCTGATAATGATCAAGCATCAACAATCCTAAATCCTCTATGGAAATACTTCCCTTTTCTACTTTGGTTTCAGGGTCTGTAATCTTTAATTGTTTATCCCTAAGCTTTAGATAAGCAGGATTACCAATATAAATAGAACGATACAGCATAGATTCTAAAAATTAGTTACATTATTAAGCCTTAGAAATATTTCCTAAACGGTCTATTTTTAGTTTGATACAGAATTCTTTTATCATTATCCCATCGATACCTTTTTCCATTTTATTCAATGATGAGTACTCCATTTTATTTACTATACTAGTAGCTACATCTTGCCTAACAAAAAAACATTGATTTCCTGTAAAACTTACAGTCTTATAAACCCTTTCCCTTTGTTCTTTGGATAAATTAGTAAAATCAATGTTTTCGATATTTTCACTCTCCATAGGCACATACACCAAATCATTAGGAGAGAGACTAAATAATAATTTTTCTCCTTTTTCATTAAGTTCTGGAACAGAAGTGAGTCCTTGTTTTTGTCGCTCAATAACCTCAGCTAATGGAATAGTGGCATAGGAGCGTTTTCCCTTACTTTGATATACTCCAAAATATAAGTTAGGAGCTCCTTGAACATATTTCTTAGATTTTGCACCTCTTTCTCCCAATACAAATCGTCCACTCCCCTTTTCATAGCTCCTCACTTTATAGATAGGCTTATGTGGTTTACCATCATTATAAAGATATATATTTTTATTAAGTTCTTCTAAACCCTCTGGAGAAAAAGCTAACTCGGAACTTCCTTTATAAACAAGATAATTGAGTAATATTTTTTGTATTCCTGTATCTGTAATTTTACTAATCTTCTTCGTATCAAAACTACTATCAATAAACTTTCTATCAGCCGTAAGCATTTCCCCCTTACCTATTTTCACTCTTTCTAAGGTAATTTTTCCAGCAACAGTTTGTTCATGCAAAGGTTTTCTGATAGCCCAGTTGATACCTTCTTGTTTCACTTTTTTCTTTACCTTTTTACCTTTTTCTTCTACCCATTTTTCATAGTAATTAGTAGCCTTATTGATTACTCTTAGGTTTTGTTTGAAACTCACAACGATCATTTCTAGAGCGCTTCGCACATCTTGGGTAAAGGTATTCCATGGCTTTTTGAATGTCCAGTTGTATTTGTCTTCAGCATTATCATTATACTTTTTCTCACATAAGACAGTTCTTAAATCTATTCGAGCGTTTTGCTTTTCTTCTTTAGCCTTATGTTTATCCAAAGCGTGCTGGTTATTCATATAATTGATATGACTGCGAGTAGCACAAGCGACAACCAAAGCATCCAAAGCATGGTGACGATGGTCTATTCGCTTCTTCTGGAAACCTTTAGTATGTTCAAGTGGAACAGTAGGAATCTTCTTCTGGTATTTTTCACTATATGTCGTAAATAATTCTGTCTGTGTCAGATTATTCATTCTCTCAAAACGAGGCAGGATAAGGTCATTCCATACATCATTCAGCCCCCAGTCTTGTTTAAGTGCGGCAGTAATTTTCCCTGTACATGGTATAATATTTTTAGAATTCACTCCATCATCTTCCTGAGGAGAACGAACTATATTAGAGAGAATTTGTGAAATAAATTTACTGATATACCTTGTGTCATTGAGCTGTCTTTCTACCATTTTCTCTGGAATTTCTTCCATCAGCATTTTGGCTTTCTTTGCTCGGTTATTGGCAAAGTGTTTATTGACCAGCTCTTTATACTCTTTTTCATTAAGGATTGTAACTTTTTTATTTAAGCCAATTTCTATTATTTCTCCACCATGTTTTTTTATAAATTCTAAACCTAGCTGTGCTCCTTTTTCAGCATTAACAGCAGCCTCGCATATCACTTTATTAGAAAGGCTGTCATCAAAAAATCTACTTTGAGGAATGACATGCTCTATCTGATATTCATCTGTGAACAATTTACTCAGCGGAATTGGCTGCCCTGTGTAAGGAGACCTTTCTTCTTGTTCCAGCCAAAGTCTATATTTTTCTTGCTGAATAGGAGAATATGGACGAACATTCTCTGCGCTTTTATCTTCAAAAAATTCTTGTAATTTCTTTTTTACCCTCAGATTTGTCTCCTCATTTTCATTTATTTCCCTAGTCATTCTGTTTCTTTCCTCAGCTGTTTTCTTAAGTTCCCTGCCAAGCTCTATATGTATTTCTTTGAAGAAATTTTGCTCTCCTTTTCCATAGTATTCCCAAATGTCCTTTACCACTCGCAGAGTCTCTGTAACTATTTGTTCTACAATAGGATTTCTCAAAGAATGCTGTTTGAAGCCTTTCAGATATTCTTCCAAATCAGAAGGAGAAGTCCAGCGCTGTATATCGGCAGCCTCTGAATGAATTCCATACACCACATACTGAGCCAACCAAAGTGGCAATCCCTGAAAATCAACTTCTTGGTTAAGTTGGTGTTTTTCAGCCTTTTCTCTTACAATGGTTTTAATGTTCTCATTATCAACCCCATTGATAATGTCTGATATTCGCACTTGTACTGGTTCAGAAATGTCGCTATAATTCCAGTATTTACCAAAACGCATCAGAGGAAGCAGTTTTTTGATTGCTTTCTCAGAAAATGCTCCATAATCACTTGGGTAAGGCTTTATTCTCTTGAAATTTTCTACGAAAGACTCTGTATCCAAATTATGTTTTTGCGCAAACTTCATCAGAGCCTTTTCGTATTCGTATTTATCTGTTACAGAATATATTATGTGCCAAAGCTGATATTCTATATCTTTGGTCAAGAAATTATCTGGTATGTTTTTTACTTCTTTCAGCCTTTTTCTAATCTCATATCCTGTTTCATTCATTGGATATTTTTTGTTGTCATTTTCCTCCTCATATACATAGTTCCAGCGGTATTTCGTAATTTCTTTTTTCAGTTCTTTTTTTAGCTCCGTTTCTTTAGCAAAAGGATATATCTCTCTCAATGATTTCATTAAAAGAAACTCAAGTACAGATTTATTACTTACCTCTTTTTCAGACATCAAAAACTCGTACAAAGTTTCTTTGTCCTCTATGGAAGAAATAAATTCAGAAGTAACATCTTTATCATCTTCTTTTCTATAAATTTTAAGATTAGAAAGCCATTGCAATACTCTAAATTCCTGATAATAAGGATTTGATTTAGAAATGACTTTTAGATAAGTTTTTCTTCTCTGTTTTGTTTCTTTGTCAATACAGAAACGATATTCCAGAGAACAGCTTGATATATTTGATTTTTGGCTGCGCAGAGGTCTTTGATAGAAAATAATATCATTCAGGAACAAATGCACAAAGTCTTTTGAAGAAAGGCTGTTTTGGTGGATTTCATTATTTTTATACAATTCTCTTACGCAATCCACAAAAAACTCTTCCGTAAAAAGCTCTGGCTGAAGGGCTGTCTGTTTTTCTAAAATAGCCTTTAATTCCTCTTTATAGAACTTTCGTTCAATGGTTCGGACTAGTTTTCCTTTTATTTTCTGATTAGGATTTTGTAATAGATGGTCGTAGATATATTCGCCCACTGTTTTCTCTGAAAGAGTAATATTCTGCTCTGTCTTCTTTTTAAGTAAATTCCAATCATCTTCGTTAGGCGCTCTGAAAGAGCGTTTTTCTTTGCCTTCTTTATCTAGTTTTATAGAACCATCCTCGTTTAGTTCTGTCGTTACTATAAAATCTCGCACCTTCCCTTTCCAATCTTCCAATGAAATCTTACTAGCCCTACGATATACCCATCCATTTTCTAAATGTATAGAATACCATATTTCTCCTTTATTATTAGGCGTATCAGCTATTACATCTGTTATTTTTAAAGAATAAAATTCTACATTTTTAGTAGATTTTTCTTCCTCCTCACCTCTCAGCTGGTAATATCCTCTTTTCTGATTGAAATTCAGAATTATCCAGGCCAATTCTTCCTTACTGATTTTCTCCTGCAGAGCCTTTTTTCTTAAATAATAAATCGTCCAATCATAAGGAATTTTACTCTCTTCGCCATTAGATTTTATATAAAACAACTGTGGTTGATGTTTTTTAAAATCCTCAACCATTTCATTGAAACTTTCTAAAAAGATAAAACCTTCATTATTATAAGCCACTTTAGGCTCAGAATCTCCTATAAATTTACCAAAACGCTTTGTGAAGTCTATTTGTGCATCATAGTGAGGCGGCAAAAATCCTAACAAATGGAGAACCCTGTGCAGCCTTTCCCTACGGAGCAGATGCCGTTCTCTTAGTCGGCGTATACCGCGAAATTTTGTCCTTTCTGCCGTTTGGGAAACTTTATTTCCTCTCTCAAACTCTCCTAAAATTCCCTGATCCATAGGAATAATTCTACTTCCCAGACCAAGAATTTTCCCTTTTTTATTATCAAAATCTTGTTCAATAAGCGCCCATCCAATAGAGTTTGAGCCTAAATCTAAGCCTAAAATATGTTTCATTGGTATATCTTTACAATCGATACCAAATTTAGTTAAAATTTTCTTAAAATATAGGTTTGGAAATACGAAAGATTTGATATATCTTTGCTACATATTTGAAAGCAACTCACAATAAGGATTATTCCGTTGTGAAAACATCTAGCGCCTCGACTATCTTCGGGGCTTTTTTATTTCATAAAAAAATCCCTTAGACTAAGGGATTTTTACTTTACTCTTCCATTCTGCTGAGTTCTTCATAGTTTTGTTTTAGTTTATGTAGCAGTTTTCCATAAACGAGATGATAAATAAATCTTAGGAATAAAACAAAAATGAAAATAATCATTAAAAGAGGAATAAACACTATAAACGCAAAAAAATACAATTCTTCTAATTCTTTTCCCTCCAAAGTATTATATTCTATATAAAATGTCAATATCATACTGATGAAAAAAAACACCACAATTTCTCCTAAAAATATTCTGATATACCATTGGATACATTTTTTCATTAGTAGGATTTTTTCCATCAGTTTTTTAGGGTTTTCTTCGGTTCTGATTTTAAAATTTAAATACAAAAGTAAACCAATAAAAACATATGGTAAAAGAATAGAAATTATATCCATAACACTCAAAATCCCATCAACAAAAGGAATGTCTTGATATTTATCTTCCGAAGAAGAAGAAGGCATTAAATACCCAATTAAAAACCAAAATCCCAGTTCCAATAAAGCAATGATAAACACCCATTTTGCGATGGAAACAGACCTTTTTTTGGTCATTGCGAAAAGTTCTTTTTCTGTATAATTTTTGAAATCATCAGATTTATTTTCTTTCCAATCTTTTTTTAGCAATTCTAATTCGTCCATAGCCTTATTTTTTGATGAGGGTTTTTAGTTTTTCTTTTGCACGATTCATTTTCACACGGGCGTTTCCTTCCGTTATGCCCAGTATTTCGGAAATTTC
The DNA here is from genome assembly GCA_963516675.1 of uncultured Flavobacteriaceae bacterium. Lineage (GTDB taxonomy): Bacteria > Bacteroidota > Bacteroidia > Flavobacteriales > Weeksellaceae > JABCPE02. The sequence continues at coordinate 118,703 of CAUQBH010000001.1, forward strand.
TCGGTAGGGCTTGTCATCCAGATACATCATGATGAGAGCTTTTTCTACATCAGACAGCTGGTGTATAGCATCATACATCGCTTGTATCTGTGCGGTCTGGTTATCGTTTTCTTCCGCTATTTTTATCTCGGGAAGAATCTCCATAGAGTCCGCAGGGACATCTCTTTTCCGCTTTCGGAATAGTGCTAGTGCGGTATTCAGCCCGATGCGGTAAGCCCAAGTGGAAAATTTGGCTTCTCCACGGAAATTAGGATAGGCTTTCCAAAGCTGAATTACAATCTCCTGAAAAAGGTCTTCGTGGTCGCTGGGATTGTCCATGTAGATTTTACAAATCTTATGGATTACCCTCTGGTTTTCATTTAGTTGCTTGATAAACTCCTGCTGCTGTTCGGCTTTCATAAAATGCTTTTTAAAAGTTTATCAAAGAAAAACCAGCCCAAAATAAATCCTTTCTCTTGGTAATCATCTCCACTGAATCTTCTTTATTTTGATTTGTTTTCATTTGTCTTGATTTTAATTATTTAAACTCTAACTTTTTTAAAATGCATTTTATACCCACATTAGTGCAGGAAATATTTTTTTCGTTACAAAAAATCATTGCCAAAGCTATAAAACCTTGACAATGAATATTTTATTTTTTAATTAAAAATAAAAAAACATCTCCCCCTGCTCCAGCAAGAAATAAAAATCCCCAAGATATAATCTTAGGGAATGTTTTTTAGTTTTGTCTTACATAGAAGTGAACTTCTTTATCAGTAACTCCATCTCCATCCTTATCATATCTCCACTTTACAAGACCAAGATTATTAGCATCTAGTAAAAAAACCTCTACTTCATACCCATCCTCATCTCCAAGATATATATGCTTTAAAATTTTAGCTGTGGAATTATATTCATACCTACTCTCTTCATCTTCAACTGGCTTACACTCTCCACCACTAAGTGTCAAAAATTCCCTATCAATGCGTACCCCTTCTGCTCTAAACTCTATATTATCTTTTTTTGAACATTTACCAGGATGTATTTCATGTATTACAGAACCATCCGCTCCACTGATAACTTTTGCTATTTCATACCTCCATGTCCCTAGGATAGGAGAAACTGGCTCTGGTGCAATTTCATCTGTACCATTGTTTCTGTTACACGCTGTCAAACTAACTACTGCTACAGCAGCCAATAAAAGTTTTTTCATAATTCTATAAATTTAAAATTCTTAACAAATATAGCATTTTATTTCCTTAAAAACAAACCCGCCGAAAGGAATTTTCACCTTCAGCGGGCTATGGTTTTCATAGCTTATCTCACTGGGTTTTGAACAATATTAGGATTGTTACTCACCTCACTCTGCGGAATCTGGAAACGGTATTGGTTATAGTCCGTAGAATAACTAATGTTAAATTTCCCAAAAGTATGGTTAGAACCTGGGTAATCCCTCACCAAATCCACTCCAAGGCGTTTCATATCAAACCAAGCGTAGCCTTCGCCCCAGAGTTCTATTCTCTTTTGCAGAATAATTTCATCTATAAGGCTCTGTCCAGAGTTTGTGGAAAGTGTGTATCCAGTATCTCTCACAGAAGTAATATCATAGAGCACCTGTCTCGCCTGAGCTGTCTGCCCAAGTCTCGCCAAAGCCTCCGCCTCTATATAGTAAAGTGAAGCCGCTCTGATGTAGATATAATCCCCCTCAAAGAAAGTCAAATCCTTGAACTTTCTGCTCACATATGGCGGATGGGTTTTGGTCTTTCCGTTAAAGGTATAGGCAGATGCCGTAGCTCCGTTGAACACTTGTTTTCTGTAATCGGTGCTTGGGATTTGGTCATACAATCTTTTATCAATGATTTTATAAATTCCTGCTGCCCCTGCATAGCCTTCGTTCATGCTGTCATACATAGAGAAGAACGAAGCGTAGTGGTTACCTATGTTTTTGGTCTGCAAAGAATTATCAAATCCCCAGATAATCTCTGGATTAGTTTTTAGAGAAAATCCTGCACCTGTATAATCCGCCTGAGACATCAGCGTTTTGCCTGTTCGGGCTTCGTTAGCATAAGCTGCCGCTCTGGTATAATCTCCTATTTCAAGGTAAATATCCGCTGCAATGGCTTTTGCTGCTCTTTGGTCTATCTGTGCAATGTTTCGCTGAGTGAAACCATTCAGCGAAGTGATGGCGTTTTCTATATCACTGGTTATTTGGTTATAAACTTCTGCCACAGTAGCCCTTGCTCTCGGTGTTTCTGGACTGGAAGCAGTGGTTACCAACGGAACTCCCAGCTCATTCTGATGACCAATGTAAGTAAGCGCATAGAACCTTACTAAATTAAAATAACTATACGCACGAAGTGCCAAAAGCTGACCGTAGATATGTCGGTTTTCGCTGTTTACACCTATGCCCTCTATCTTCTCTATCAGACGATTGATATCAAAGATTTTAGAATAAAATGTATTCCAAACGATTTCGTTGGTAAAGTTATCGCTTTGTCTCGCTTCATAGTTGTAATATCTCCCAAGGTGCTGCTGTTTCGCCTGAATAAGGTCATTGGAAAGCAAATCAACTCCTGCTTTTATGGACATTATCCCAAAATCTGTATGTGTAGTTGTTCCACCCGAACCAGGATTTCTAAATCCAAGATAAATTCCATTAAGGTAATTATTTAAAGAAGCTGCATCATCAGGAAGTTGATCTTCCCATACTAGTTTTGCAGGCTCTGTTTCTAACTCTCTATTGCAGCTTAAAAGTGATAGGGCAACGAATGCTCCTGCTAATATTTTATTTATTTTCATAACTTTTTTAAAAATTAAAATTTAAGATTAAGACCTAATGAAACACTTGACAACAGATTGTATCCGTATGTCTCCGAAACTCCAGAAATAGACAGCCTTGGGTCGTAGCCTCTTCTCTTTGAGATTAGGAAAAGGTTGTTCCCCGTTACATAAATATTGGCATCTCGGATTCCGTAGTTTTCAAGGAAACTCTGCGGTATACCCACACTCAGTGTCAAATCTTGAAGACTTAAATAGTCTGATTTCGTTAAGAACAGTGTAGAATTGGCATTTTGGTTAGAATTAGAAATATCTATTCTTGGCAAAGATGCTGTAGGATTTTCTGGCGTCCATGTGTTATGAACATCTCTATGGTAGTTAGAAGCATAGTTATCCGAATGCAGGAGCGACCTGTAGTTCTGGTCATAACCCCAGCCGCCCAGTTGATACGCAAAATTAGCCGATAGAGTGATGTTTTTAAATCTTATCTGAGTTCCAAAACCACCATAGACCTTTGGTATAGCAGATTTTCCTGTTTGGTAAAGTGTTGCTTCATCATAGTTGCTTGTAGTTTGCTTAACTGCGTTTCCATGGGAATCTACACCATTTTTATACCAAAGTGCATCTCCATTTCGTGGGTCTACTCCTGCAAACTCTTTCAGATAGTAAGCATAGCGGTCGCTGCCTTCTTTTAGTAGGAATAGCTCATCTGCTACTATACCATTTTCTCTTTGGGCATCAGGAAGTTTGGTGATTTTGTTTTTGTAATGAGTAAAGTTGGCATAGAGATTCCAAGTAAAATTCTCCGTTCTAATTACATCTCCGCTGATATTCACCTGAACTCCTCTGTTTCTCATGTTTCCGATGTTTTCCAACTTAGGATAATGTCCCACATTAGAGAAAGGAAGCGCTGCACGATAAATCATATCAGAAACTTTTCTCTCGAAATATTCAGCATTTATAGACAATCTTCTGTTGAACAAAGCCGTTTCAAAACCAGCATTTAGGTTTTGGGAATTTTCCCATCTCAGCTTATTATTTCCAAGATATTCCGTAGTGACCACAGGCGTATCATTCCCAAAGTTTCTAATTTTGTATAAACTTTTATAAGAATAATAGATTCTATCCGTAGTACCTGGGAAGTAGAAAACATCGTTCCCCTGCTGTCCATAAGAAGCCTTCACTTTCAGGGCATTAACAGTCTCCGAATCCTTTAAGAAATCCTCTTTAGAAATGTCCCATGCTGCCCCCAGTCCATAGAAAGTCCCCCATCTGTTTTCTTTGGAAAATACTGATGAACCATCTCTTCTAAGGCTGGCATTGAAGAAATATTTGTTTTTATAATTATACAAAACTCGGGAGAAAAATCCTTCCACAGCGTAGTCGTATTGGTTTCCTGGGATTTCGTTCATTTTCAGAACATTATCAAAAACAGTAAGCCCTTCTAAGAACAGTTTTTCTTTTCTCGCCCCGAAATAATCGCTTTTCTCTTGGTTCAGCTCATGCCCCAGAAGAACGCTGATATTGTGCGCGCCGAGTTGTTTATTATAAGATAATAACTGCTGGTGGTTAAAGGCGTATTTCAGAGTATTGGATTTTGCAAGTCGCCCGCCCACAGTAGCCGTTGTCCCTCCCAAAGGATTTCCATAAACAAGCTCTTGGGAATTGATAATCACACCACCAAAATTATAAGTAAAATCAAAATCTTTCAAGAATTTATACTGCACGAAAAGATTGGTATTCACCGTGTTATTGGTCACTTTGTTCAAATCATACTGGCGGTTTCCCACAGGATTTTCAAAAACAGCATAAGACCTTCTCGCCCCATTTGGCCCTTTTCCATCTCCGTAGTCATAGACAGCCCTTCCTTTGATATCATAAACTCTGTTATAGTCATTATCCCTCAAATACACTGGATAAAAAGGCGCGATATTTCTAGAAAACTGGAACGAGTTAGCAAAACTTCCTCCATCGCCCAGATTTTGTTCGCTGTTGCTGTAATTTAGATTAGCTCCGAATTTCAATTTTTCGTTAAGAGCATATTCCAAATTAGACCTTAAACTCAATCTTTTAAATCCAGAACCGATGAGGTAGCTGCGGTCATTGAGGTAGCCAAGTGAAGTGTAAGCCTTTAATTTATCGGTATTTGCAGTAAAGCTAAGGTTCGCTTCTTGGCGGAGATTAGGTCGGAATAATAGTTTTTGCCAATTGTCCTGATAAAGCAGTTTAGCATTTTGGTTAAAACTTCCATCTGGATTGATAAGCTGGTTAAACGGAAGATTATAAGCATTATATCCCAGCGTAGCGTTCATTTTGTTTATCGCCTCTGTATAGGCTTGGGCATCTGTTTTTCCACTTGCTTTTTCGCCTACACGAACTCTATTGAAGTAGGCCAAATAATACTCGGCAGGGCTGGTAATAATGTCATATTCTGGAGTCGCACGGAAGTTAATCCCTGTTTTAATATCAAAATCTACATGAATCCCCTTTCTCGTCCCTTTTTTAGTAGTGATGATGATTACTCCGTTTGCTCCTCTTGAACCGTACAAAGCATTTGATGAAGCATCTTCCAAGAAGGACAAGCTCTCTATATCTGAAGAAGGAATAGAATTGAGCGACCCAGGGTAAGGTATCCCATCCAAAACAATCAGCGGTTCACTAGAAGCGTTGATAGAGCCTATCCCTCTCATTCGTATACTCGGGCTGCTCCCTGGCTGCCCATTTCCCACAATCTGAACCCCCGCTACACGCCCTGCAAGTCCCTGCAAGACATTTCCGTTCTGTAACGCAGAAATATCCTTGGGTTTTAGTTCTTGGATAGAACCTGTGATTTCTTCTTTTTTCTGTTTCCCAAAGGCTACTATCACGACCTCGCCGATGGAATTTTCCTTGATAGAATCCTTCTTCTTTTCCTGAGCACTGAATGTCCCCACGAAAGAGAACAACGCAAACAAAGTGCTTAATCTGACTATTTTTCTTTTCATTATATATAGTATTGTTAATTTTTTACTTACAAAAAAAGAGCTCCAGCATATTTACCGAAGCTCTCATGATGATTATGAAGAAAACTTAATACTTTAATCCATCACAAAAACTGCGGTCTTTTAGAAAGCCACATCATCATTCCCATCATTTGACAAGTTAGATTTTGGTTTTTATGATTCAGATTTATTAACATTTTAATTTTTAATTGAGATTTAGTTTAAACATAAAAAAAGAGCTTCGGTTTTTGTCCGAAGCCCTTGTGATAATTTGTATAATTTATATAAAATTTTTCTATTCGCATTTTACAATCACAAAAACTGCGGCTTTACAAAAACCCACATCATCATATCCATATACATGGTAATGGTATGTTCAGATGTTCTTGTATGATTGTATTGATTAATCATTATTCTTTTTTGTCTAAATATTTTGCGAAGATATAAAAACTTTTTTAATTCACAAATTTTTTGTTGATTTTTTTCTTTTATTTGAACAATTTGGTGTATTTATATGAGAATACATCCTTTTTTATATACTTAACAAAAAAAATCCTTTCTATAATCAAGAAAGGATTTTTCATTAATTCATATAGTTTAGTTTACTTTTTGCCATGTCTGGTTTCTACCAAACGCGGAAAATCCTATATAACCACGAACTATCAAGTTATTTCCTTCTTTTTTAATCGTGCATTTGTATGATTTTCCGTTTTTAGGGTCAGTTATAGTTCCTCCGCTGTATTCATCGCCATCTTTGGACAGCCCACGGATAACCTCCATTCCTAAAATAGGTTTCCCTTTTCTGTCGTCTTTACAAGAGGAACAATTAGGGTCAGCTGGTTTTATCAGTAGTTCTACTACTTTCGCATAGTATTTACCATCAGATTTTTTAAAAATTTCTACAATGGATTTTGGTTTTTTGGTTTCGTCATCTATCGTTCTCCATTTCCCCTCTATCTGGGCAAAAGCCATGGAACTGCACAATAATGCAAAGGCTAAAATTGAATTTTTCATGATTAAATCTATAAAATATTTATGGCGCAAATATAGAAATAAAAATTAAACAGCAAAAACAAATTTCAATTAAGCCTTTTATCAATAATATTTTACAAGAAATTAAAAATTTAAACGGTTGTTTAAAAACTTTTAGATTTAATTCAGTTTTTTCCTAACAACCCTATGCATATAGTCCTGATACCAAGCCTTACTGAGGAGTTTTCCTCGTTCAATCTCAGCATTGTTTATTTTACCGAGAAGGTTATTTTTAAGTTCAAGGTCAGTGATTTCATAAATCCCCGTAATCTCCTTACCATCAAAACGATAGATATAATTTCCTATCATAAACTGCTCCTGTATCGCATCAGAATTTACAATGATGTATTCCTCGTTTTTATCCGACACCAGACTCCTTCCCCAGCTTCGCAAAGGTTTGTTATAGCCAATGATATCCGCAAGTGTAGGATAAATGTCTATCTGCTGGGCGTAGGTCATATTTTTACCCTTCAAATTATACTTCGGATTTGGAGAATAGAAGATAATCGGAACTGCATATCCGTTCATCGCTTTAGCATATTCAGGATAGTAGATTTTGTTCGTATGGTCTCCTGTGATGACAAAAATAGTATTCTCATACCAAGGCTGTTTCCGTGCCGTTTCAAAATACTTTTTCAAGGCGTAATCTGCATATTGTATCGGTTCGTGCATTTCCACAAAACCTTTTTTAAATTTCCCTTCGTATTGTGCAGGAATTTTAAATGGATGATGCGAAGACGCTGTAAAAACCGTTGCCATAAATGGTTTATTAGACTTTCCTACATTTTTAGCAAAATATTGCAGAAAAGGTTCATCCCAAATCGCCCAAATCCCATCAAAATCCTTATCATTATTATACTCAGTTTTTCCAAAATAACCCTTGAAACCGAGGATGTTCGCAAATCCCTGAAAGCCCATAGAGCCATTCGGCGCACCGTGATAAAAAGAAGTTTCATAGCCCAATTCATTCGCCACAGAAACGATGGATTGTATCTTTTGATTAGAATAAGGCGAACTCGTAAAAGCATCCTTTAAACTCGGAATTCCCGCCAAAACACTACTCATCCCATGGATAGACTGCCTTCCATTAGCAAAAGTATTAGGAAAAATCAAACTCTCCTTTGACAAACTATCCAAAAACGGCGTGTAAGAAACATAATCTTTTATATTTTTTTCTTCATTAAACGCTCCTATGTATTCCCTTCCGAGGCTTTCCACTATGAGAATCACGATGTTAGGTCTTGGCTGCGGAATTTCCCTTTGGTAGGTTTTATAAGGTTTTACATTTTCTGCAATGTATTTTTCATCCACAAAATGCACTTCCTTAAAGCCATTCATATTGATGGTTCTAAAAAACGAAAAAGTACTGTTTAGAACGATGTTTGCGTGCGCAGGCTTGTCCGTATGACGGTTAGCATCCACCAAATTGATAGGGCGGGTGCTGTGTTTAAAATCTCCACGAATTCCACCGACTATAAGCACCGCAGACAGACAAAGACTTACCACAGAACCTCCAAAATACCAAATTTTCTTTTCAATCTTTATTTCTTTGATTTTCATTCTTTTATAAAGGAAAACCCAAAGACCCATCAACACAACGAAACAAAGAAAAACCCAAAAATTCTGTCCCAAAGAAGCCCAAAAAACCTTGCCTATATTCTGCTCATTTTCAACGACATTTATCACCGCAGAGGTCAGCCTCGACTGGCTAAATCTATAATAAACAATATCTCCAAAATTCATCGCATAAGCGATTCCATTCAGAATAAAATAAAGCCAAAACAAAAACTTTTGATATCCTCCTTTAGTATTGATAGTCAAAGGAATAAGACTAAAAAAAATAAAAACGATATTGACATAAAGTATCGCCGTGGTATCAAATGCAGTGCCGTAGTAAGCCAACTTAAAATACTGAGAAACACTGTCTATTTCCAGCAAATCCCGATTAAAAAACCAAAATAAAAACCTCGCTGCCTGATAAAAAACAAAAACAATGAATATACGATATATCAAGACTTTTACTTCCTGCAAACGGAGTTCTTTCATACTTTTTCTAACTTAATAGTACAAAGGTAAGTTTTTTAGCCGAGGATAATGAAAATGAAATCCAAAAATTCGGCTTTTATCCAATAAAATTTTATATTTGCTCTATGAATTTTTTAAGAAACAATTTAGCGAATTTCTTCACTCTCGGAAACTTATTTTCTGGATGTGTGGGAGCAGTTCATTTATTAAATGGTGATTATCAGACCACTGCGATATGTATCCTAATATCAGCCGTTTTAGATTTTTTTGACGGCTTTGTGGCTCGTGCTTTAAAGTCAAATTCTGAGCTCGGCGTACAGCTTGACTCCCTTGCCGATATGGTCACTTTTGGCGTGCTGCCAGGGCTTACGATGTTTGTCATGCTGGAGCCTTTTGGGAATCAGCTTTTCGGGATTGATTTACCTTTCAAAGTGCAGTATTTAGGGATTTTCATCACGCTTTTGTCTTGTATGAGACTAGCTATTTTTAACATTGATGATGAGCAGACCTACTATTTCAAAGGGCTGAATACACCGAGTAACACTTTCCTGATTTTTGGGCTTTATTTTGCTTTTAAAGAAAATCAAAGCTTTTCATTTTTAATGGAAAACGAGGGACTTCTTTTAGCGCTTACCGCTCTGAGCTCTTGGCTTTTGGTAAGTCCGATTAAAATGATTGCCATGAAATTCAAGTCTAAAAAACTTGAAGACAATTACCCTAAATTAGCCCTAATCATCGGTGTTATTCCTATTTTAATATTTTTCGGATGGACAGGCATTCCGCTATCCATCATCTATTACATGCTGGTTTCCATTGTTTTCCAAAATCAGTTGAAATAAATTTAATTTTCAAACCTTAAATATTGTGAATTTAAAATTACATAAACCACTGTGTATCTTTGATTTAGAAACCACAGGAACCAATATCGGCAAAGACAGGATTGTAGAAATCTGCATCCTAAAAGTCAATCCAGATGCATCCAGAGAAAGCAAAACTTGGCTCATCAATCCAGAAATGCGCATTCCAGTGGAAGCATCGGCTGTGCATGGGATTTATGACAAAGATGTAGAAAATGCTCCTACCTTTAAAGAAGCAGCTCCTAAAATCATGGAAATGCTTTCTGGAGCGGATTTGGGAGGATTTAATTCTAATAGATTTGATGTTCCTTTACTAGCAGAAGAACTTCTAAGAGCTGGGATAGATTTTGATTTATCTAAATTCAAACTCATTGATGCTCAGGTTATTTTCCACAAAATGGAACCTAGAAACCTTACCGCCGCATACAAATTCTACTGCGGAAAAGATTTGGAAGGCGCCCACTCTGCAGAGGCAGACACCTTGGCTACTTTTGAAGTGATAGATGCACAGGTAGGCAAATACAAAGAACTTCCAAAGGATATAAATGGACTGAGTGAATTTTCATTCCATAATAAATTCGCGGATTTGGCTGGATTTATAGCCTTTAATGAAAACAAAGAAGAAATTTTTACCTTCGGAAAATACAAAGGACAGCCTGTGAAAGAGGTTTTCCAGAAAGACATCGGCTATTTCGGATGGATTCAAAATGCTGATTTCCCGCTTTACACTAAAAAAATTCTGACAGCCATCCAATTAAGAAGCAAATTTTAATTTAAATAATCAAAAAAATGGTTTTATAAAGAAATTTTTCTTATCTTTAAGAACTAAAACTTATGATTATGACAAATATTATTTTACCTGTGGATTTTGGTAAGACCACAGATGTACTTTTAGGTGCTGCAATAAAATTTGCAAAAGAAGTGAACGGAAGACTTTGCCTTATCCATGTCGCTCCTATGGATTTAGGATTGGCTGTGGGCGATATCGGTATGCAGTATTTTCCAGAAATAGAACAAAGCGAAATTCGTGAAGAATTACTGGAACTCAACCGATTAGAACAGCAGGTTGTAGCTCAAGGAGTAGACTGCGAACACCTTCTGAAACAAGGAATTCCAAAAGATATTATTCTAGCATATGCAGAGCAGAAAAATGCGGGTTACATAGTGATGGGCTCTCATGGAAGAAGTGGAATGTATGATGTATTCATCGGCAGTTTGACAAAAGAGCTTACCAAACTATCTCCTATTCCTGTTTTGGTGGTGCCTTGTCATGAAAAATAAAAAATATATTTTTAATCTAAATCCTTATCAATCGCGATAAGGATTTTTTTATTTAAAAATCGTATTTTTGGGACTTATTTTCAAAGTTAAAATAATGCTGAATATACAAGAAATACGGGAGCAGTTTCCTATTCTTACCCAAAAGGTAAATGACAAACCTTTGGTATATCTGGATAATGCTGCCAGTTCACAAAAACCTCTAATGGTCATAAAAAAATGGGAGGAATATTACCAAACTATCAATGCTAATGTGCATCGCGGGATTCACACTTTGAGCCAGTTAGCAACAGAAGAAATGGAACTTTCTCGGCAAAAAATCCAAAAATTCATCAACGCGAAATACAGCCACGAAATCATTTTCACTCGTGGAACTACCGAGAGTATCAACCTAATCTCCTACTCCATCACTCCACTGATAAAAGCAGGAGATGAAATCATCATTTCTCATCTGGAACACCACTCAAACATCGTTCCTTGGCAGATGCTGTGCGAGAGAACAGGCGCCGTTTTGAAGGTTATACCAATGGATGAAAACGGAATCCTACAACTAGATTTTTTAGACAAAAACTTATCTGAAAAAACTAAAATAGTCGCTGTAAATCAGGTTTCTAACGCGCTGGGAATCATCAACTCGATAAACGAAATCATTGCAAAAACCAGAGCCAGCTCTCCTGCCTACATCGTTATCGACGGCGCCCAATCGGTTCCTCATTTTAAAATAGATGTTCAGAAATTGGATTGTGATTTTTTTGTTTTTTCTGGACACAAAATGTATGCTCCCATGGGAACGGGAATTCTTTACGGAAAAGAAAATGTTTTGAATAAACTCGGTCCTTTTCACGGTGGTGGCGAAATGATAAAAACCTGTACCTTTGAGAAAACGACTTACGCCGACCTGCCCTTTCGGTTCGAAGCAGGAACGCCCAATGTTGGCGGAAATATCACCCTAGGAACAGCCATAGATTTCATAGAAAATATAGGACATTCTTCTATCAAAGAGCATGAAACAGCGCTTTTAGATTATGCTCAAAAAAAATTAAAAGAAATAGACGGTCTAAAAATCTATGGCGAAAAAGCTCCACGGACGGGCGTAATTTCCTTTAATCTAAATGGAAATTTCATCGCTTCTGATGTAGGAATGATTTTGGATAAACTGGGAATTGCCGTGCGCACAGGACACCACTGCACACAGCCGATTATGAATTTTTTCGGTATTTCTGGTACTATCCGTGCTAGTTTTGCTGTTTATAATACTTTTGAAGAAATAGATTCTCTAATCGAAGGAGTGAAAAAAGCACAAAAAATGCTGATGTAAAATTTCATCATTTTAATGCTGTCAAATTGTCCTAATATCATTACTGGCAATATTTTTGACAATTATTAGAAGAAAAATTTAAGAAAATGGAAGAAAATAAAGATACACAAGAGAGAAAGAACGCCTCTAACCCTGAGGATATGCAAAATACTGAAAATCAAAACGCAGAAAAAACTGAAAATTTGACAGAAGAAATGTCATTAGAGGAACAATTGGCACACCAAAAAGACCTCTACATCAGACTTTTTGCTGAGTTTGAAAACTACAAAAAAAGAACTTTAAAAGAGAAAACAGAATTTGCGCAATATGCCAATCAAAACATTATGATTTCTATGTTGGCTATTTTAGATGATTTCGAAAGAGCTCTAAAAGAATTGGCAAAATCTGAAGAAACCAAAGAGCAGCTGATGGGAGTAGAACTTATTTACAATAAATTTAAAAACGCTCTGATAGAGAAAGGTTTAAAGGTAATAGAAGTGAAGGCTGGAGATGATTTTAATGTAGATTTCCATGAAGCTATCACACAGATTCCTGCGCCATCAGAAGAGCTGAAAGGCAAGATAGTGGATGTGATAGAGACTGGATATCAGCTGTATGACAGAGTTATTCGTTTCGCGAAAGTAGTTACAGGAAGTTAATTCAAAAACAACTAAAAATCAATAAATTAGATAATTAAATTTATGTCTAAAAGAGATTATTACGAGGTATTAGGAGTTTCCAAATCAGCCAGCGCTGATGAAATCAAAAAAGCCTACCGAAAATTAGCCATAAAATACCACCCAGATAAAAACCCTGGTGACAAGGAAGCAGAAGAAAAATTCAAGGAAGCCGCTGAGGCCTATGAAGTGCTGAGTGATGCCGACAAAAAGGCAAGATACGACCAGTTCGGGCATGCAGGTGTAGGAGGAGCTGCAGGTGGCGGCTATGGCGGAGGAGGCATGAATATGGAAGATATTTTTGCTCAGTTTGGTGATATTTTTGGAGGAGGATTTGGTGGTTTTGGAGGCTTCGGAGGAGGAAGAGGCCATCAGCAGGTAAGAGGTTCTAACCTTCGTATCCGAATAAAACTAAACTTGGAGGAAATGCTTAATGGAACACAGAAAACCATTAAGGTAAAAAGAATGAAATTGGCTGATGGAGTGACCTCCAAGACCTGCCCTACTTGTAACGGTAGCGGTGCTCAAGTGAAGATAGTGAATACAGTTTTTGGACAGATGCAGTCCCAGACCACTTGTTCCGCTTGTCAGGGATTAGGGAAAATCGCTGATAAAATCCCTGCCGGTGCAGATGCGCACGGACTAATCCGTGAGGAGGAAGAAGTAAGCATCAACATTCCTGCTGGTGCAAGAGAAGGTATGCAACTCAATGTCCGAGGAAAAGGTAACGATGCGCCTCTTGGTGGAGCGGCAGGAGACCTTTTGGTGGTTATAGAAGAGGAAGAAGATGCAAACATCAAACGAGAAGGAGACAACCTTCATCAGGAACTTTATATTTCATTTGCGGAAGCTGCATTGGGCTGTTCTAAAGAAATCCCAACAGTAAACGGAAAAGTAAAAATAAAGATAGATGCAGGAACTCAATCTGGAAAAATTCTCCGTCTTGCTGGAAAAGGACTTCCAAGCCTAGACAGCTACCACAAGGGAGACATGTTTGTCCATGTAAATGTATGGACACCTCAAAAACTAACCGAAGAACAGCGCAAATTCTTTGAAAGTCAGCTCAATTCTGGAGAAATGAAAGCCGAACCTACTGGAAAAGAGAAAAGTTTCTTTGATAGAGTGAGAGATATGTTTAACTGAATAATATCTCTATTCAAATAGAAAAAACCTTGCCTATTAAAAGGCAAGGTTTTATTTTTTATTTCAAAAATCTGAGGTTTATTTTTCGTCCTCGTCATCAAAATATTCAAAAAGAAAATCATTATAAGGGAAACGAGAAATATGAATTTTGTGCACCTTATCATAAATCAGTTTTTTCATCTCTGGAAAATTCTCTTTAGTAATCGCAGATATGAAAACCGTTGGGTGTTTAGACTTCGCCATCCATGTGCGCTTCCACTCATCAAGAGAAATATTTTTCTTCGTAGATGGTGTCAGGTCATCTTCATCCTTTTTTTCATAAGAAAAATCATCTATTTTATTGAAAATCATCACCATCGGTTTCTGATGAGCATTGATTTCCTGCAAAATCTGATTCACAGAACTGATATGATCTTCAAAACTTTCGTGAGAAACATCCACCACATGCAGCAGCAAATCTGCTTCACGAACCTCATCAAGAGTAGATTTAAAAGACTCCACCAGCTGAGTAGGAAGTTTTCGGATAAAACCAACCGTATCCGTAAGAAGGAAAGGCAAATTCCCGATAACTACTTTTCTCACCGTGGTATCCAAAGTAGCAAAAAGCTTATTTTCCGCAAAAACTTCCGATTTAGAAAGAGCATTCATCAGCGTAGATTTTCCCACATTGGTATAACCCACCAAGGCAACCCTTACCATCTTTCCGCGGTTGTTTCTCTGCGTAGCCATCTGTTTATCGATGGTTTTTAATTTCTCCTTTAAAAGTGAAATCCTATCACGGATAATACGCCTATCCGTTTCTATCTCAGTTTCCCCAGGTCCTCTCATCCCGATTCCTCCTCGCTGTCTCTCTAGGTGGGTCCACATCCTTGTAAGTCTTGGCAAAAGATACTCATACTGAGCCAATTCCACCTGAGTTCTCGCATAAGAAGTCTGCGCCCTTTGAGCAAAAATATCAAGAATAAGATTGGTTCGGTCAAGAATTTTAACCTCTAATTCTCTCTCCAAGTTTTTCAGCTGCGAAGGAGAAAGTTCATCATCAAAAATAACCGTTCCTATTTCATTTTCTTCCAAAAAAAGCTTGATTTCCTCTGCTTTTCCCTTCCCTACAAAAGTTCTAGAATCAGGCTGAGAAAGTTTTTGTGTAAATCTTTTTTTCACCGTAGCCCCAGCTGTGTAAGCCAAAAACTCCAACTCATCCATATATTCAGTGAGTTTTTCCTCATCTTGGTCTTTTGTTATCAGACCTACCAATACGGCATTTTCGTAAATATGTTCCTTTTTTTCTAACATAGAGCAAAGGTAATAAATTAAACATCTTATACAAAACACAAAAAAGGATTCAAAATTTTATTCTGAACCCCTTTTCTATTATAATATTAAATTTTACTTAACAAATCATCTGTCATCTCCATATTATGGTAGACATTCTGCACATCATCATCTTCCTCAAAACGCTCCAGCATTTTCATATTTGCTTTGAACTGCTCTTCATTTACTTCTTTCGTCATATTTGGAATTCTCTGTAATTCAGCGCTTTTTGCTTCTATTCCCATTTCATCCAACTTATGAGACAATGCCCCAAAATCCTCAAAAGCAGTAGTAATCATTACTTCTTCCTCATCTTGGTCTATTTCCTCTGCTCCTCCATCTATCATTTCCATTTCAAACTCATCCCAGTCTATAGTGATTTTAGTTTTTTCTATTGTGAAAATTCCTTTTCTATCAAAAATAAAAGCCAACTCTCCATTCTTCCCTAAATTCCCTTCAAATTTATTAAAGATAGCTCTTACATTCGCCACTGTTCGGGTCGTATTATTCGTAGTACATTCCACAAAAAATGCAACTCCTCCTTGTCCGTAGCCTTCGTATGTTACTTCTTCATAGTTTTCTGCATCTGCTCCACTTGCTTTTTTTATTGCTCTTTCTACATTGTCTTTCGGCATGTTTGCCCCCTTTGCATTTTGTATGCAACGGCGCAGAGCTGGGTTAGAATCTGGATCTGGCCCTCCTGCTTTTACTGCCAAGGCGATGTCTTTTCCTATTTTAGAGAATGTTTTGGCCATTTTATCCCAACGAGCCAATTTAGATGCTTTTCTATATTCAAATGCGCGTCCCATAAATATTTATTTTTTCAGAACACAAAAATAACAATTAATTTCCAAAATGAATAAAAAAATACCCCTAGAAATCTAGGAGTATTTTTTATTAAGAAATTTTATTATTTCTTTTTACCTACTGGTTTTTTACCAGTTCCTTTTTTAGCTGGTTTTTTAACAAGCTTTTTGCTAACTACAGGAAGATCTGATTTTTTCAATGCTTCCCATGCTTCACCATTAATAGCTTCTACTACTACTTTTCTATCAGCTTCTCTTTCCTCATTTGATGCTGTTGCAGGAACTACTGCATCTCTTGATCCTACACCTGTAGATTTCAACTGAGAATCAGCTACACCTCTTTCTTCAAGAGCTCTAACTACTGCTGCAGCTCTTTCTCTAGAAAGTTTCAAGTTGTAAGCATCATTACCTTTTTTATCAGTATGACCTGTAATCAAGAATGTACCTCCGTTAGAAGATTTGATTACTTCAGCAGCTTGGTCTAATTTAGTGTAAGAAGACTTGCTGATTACAGCCTTACCGAAGTCAAATGTAATACCTTTCAATGCACCTGTTGCTTCAAGAGCAAATACATCAGCTGGCTTAGGACATCCGTTGTATTCTGGTAATCCTGGAACTTCTGGACAAGCATCATCTTTGTCAAGAACTCCATCATTATCTGTATCTTTCCATGGGCATCCTTTGTTTTCAGCTGGACCTGCTACTTCTGGACACTCATCATCTTTGTCAAGAACTCCATCACCATCTGTATCTGGCCAAGGACATCCTTGGTTTTCAACTGGACCTGCTACTTCTGGACAGTTATCTTCTGAATCTTGAACTCCGTCACCATCTGTATCAGGACATCCGTTGAACTGAGCAAGACCGAATACATCTGGACAAGCATCATCTTTATCTTTGATACCATCTTTATCTCTATCTGTATTTCCGAATCTAAAGTTCAATGTAGCTGAAGATTGCCAGAAGTCAGAGATAGTAGTTTTCTCGAATGGAGTTACTACATAATCTTGTTGAACACCGATACCAAAGTTTTTAGTAATCCAAAAGTTCATACCAAGACCTCCGTTTGCAGCGAAGTGGTCAGCTTTCATGAATCCACCTTCTTTGTTGTATGCTCTTTCAGAGTTGCTGTAGTCGTGTCTTAGATAATTAGCACCAACTCTTACATATGGGTCAAACCAAGAGTTTTCATTCCAAAGACCATTGAATTTAAATTGAAGACCAAGACCAGTCATCAAGAAAAATTCTTTATCCATAATTTGACCTTCAACTCCGCTTAAATTTGGACGAATTCTTTTGTTGTCCACATTCCCCACAGATGTCTGCCAGTCTACAACGAAATACTTGTTCAAGTTTCTCGCAACTGTCAATTTAGACAATGGTGGAGTAATTGTGTAATTATTAAGAGTAAATGCCGCACGAAGATTTTTTACTGATTCACCAAATTCTCCATTAATCGCAGCATGGTTTACTCCATGAGCCCCTACTCCTATCAACCACTTATTCTCAGTTGTTTGAGCAGACACAGAAGTAGCTACTGTAAGAGCTAAAGCTGTGATTCCTAATTTTAGATTTTTCATAGAATGATTAATATAATTTAAAATTTTATAATTAAATTTTGGATATTGGAGACAAAAATAACAAAAAAAAACAATATTGCCAAAAAAAATTAAAAATTCTTCTTGATTCTATCTAAATTTCTCTTGTTCTCTCTTTCTTTTATTGTCTCTCTTTTATCAAATAATTTCTTTCCTCGCGCCAGTGCAATCCTGAGTTTTGCCTTGCCTTTTTCGTTGATATAGAGCTTTAGCGGAACTATCGTATTTCCCACATCTTTCACCTTTTTACCCAGTTTTTCCAGCTCTTGGGAATGCAGTAAAAGTTTTCGCTCTCTTTTTACTTTATGATTATAAAAAGTCCCAAATTTATACTCTTCTATACTCATATTGATTACAAAAAGTTCGTCGTTTATAAACTCGCAGAAACTTTCTGTTATAGAAGCTTTGGAAAGGCGAATCGACTTTATTTCAGTTCCTGTAAGCACTATCCCAGCCTCGTATTCTTCCAAGATTTCATACTCAAATCTAGCTCTTTTATTAAGAATATTTATATTTTTAGTTTTACTCATAATTTGGAGTTTTTTAGATTAGAGGAATATTATGCGCTCTGCATTTTTCTCTCATTTCTTCTGGCCATATACTTGCCTGAATCTCACCGATATGCGCTTTTTGCAGCAAAAACATACACAAACGAGACTGCCCTATACCGCCGCCTATTGTAAGAGGCAACTCATTGTTCAGCAATCTTTTATGAAAATAAAGCTCTTTTCTGTCTTCTTTATTTTCTATTTGAAGTTGTTTTTCTAATGAATTTTTATCAACACGAATTCCCATTGATGAAATTTCAAACGGCACATTGAGCATTGGATTCCAAAGGAGAATATCTCCATTCAGCCCTAAAAATCCATCTTCATTAGCCGTCACCCAGTCATCATAGTCTGGCGCTCGGTAGTCATGCTTTTCTCCATTGCTAAGTTTTCCGCCTATACCTATTATAAATACAGCTTTATATTCTTTAGCGATTTCTCTTTCTCTTTCTTTTGGAGACAGGTCAGGATATTTTTGTAAAAGTTCTTCCGAATGTATAAAATGTATTTCTCTCGGAAGCATAGGTTTCAGCTCTGGAAAAGCCTCATTCACCAAATATTCTGTTCTTAAAAATGAAGCGTAAATCCTTTTAACCACAGATTTTAGGAATGCTACTGTTCTGTCTTTTTCAGAAATAGCCATTTCCCAGTCCCACTGGTCTACATATAGAGAGTGCATATTCCCAAGCTCCTCATCTGCACGAATGGCGTTCATATCCGTATATATACCATATCCCTCCTCTACATTATAATCTGCAAGCATCACTCTTTTCCACTTTGCTAATGAATGTACGACCTCTGCACGAGCTTCATCCATATCTTTTATAGGGAAATTTACAGCTCTCTCCTTTCCGCTCAAATCATCATTTAGTCCCATCCCTCTCAAAACAAAAAGCGGTGCTGTCACTCTACGCAGTCTAAGCTCTGCCGACAAATTGGCTTGAAAAAAATCTTTTATCTTTTGTATCCCCAATTCTGTCTGTTGTAAATTCAAAATAGACTTATAGTTTGGGGTATTTATCAAATAACTCATTTTTAGTGCTAATTTTTTTGTATTTTTGCGACAAATTTACAGAAATAATGCTAACAGTATCTAATTTATCACTACAATTTGGGAAAAGAGTACTTTTTGACGAGGTAAATATCATGTTTACCAAAGGGAACTGCTACGGAATCATCGGAGCAAATGGAGCTGGAAAATCTACTTTCCTAAAAATATTGACAGGAAAACAAGAGCCTACCACAGGGCATGTAACACTGGAACCAGGCAAGAGAATGTCTGTTTTGGAGCAGGATCACTTTGCTTATGACCAGTTTACGGTTTTGGAAACAGTTCTTCGTGGAAATAAAAAATTATTTGAAATCAAAGAAGAAATGGATGCTCTCTACGCAAAACCTGACTTCTCTGATGAAGACGGAATAAAGGCTGGTGAACTAGGAGTAATCTACGATGAAATGGGAGGATGGAATGCCGAAGCAGATGCACAGACTATGCTGTCCAATGTAGGGATAAAAGAAGATATGCACTACCAAATGATGTCCGAACTAGAAAACAAGGACAAAGTAAAAGTGCTATTGGCTCAGGCTTTATTCGGAAATCCAGATGTTTTGATTCTCGACGAGCCTACCAACGACCTTGATATTGACACTATTTCTTGGCTGGAAGATTTCCTTGCCGATTATGAAAACACGGTGATTGTGGTATCTCACGACCGTCACTTCTTAGATGCTGTCTGCACCCACATCGGTGACTTAGACTATTCAAAACTAAACCTTTATACAGGGAACTATTCTTTCTGGTATCAGGCTTCTCAGCTGGCAACGAGACAAAGACAACAAGCCAACAAAAAAGCTGAAGAGAAGAAAAAAGAATTGCAGGACTTCATCGCGAGATTTAGTTCCAATGTAGCGAAAGCAAAACAAGCTACAGCAAGAAAGAAAATGATTGACAAACTAAACATCGAAGAAATCAAACCTTCTTCCAGAAGATATCCTGCCATCATTTTTGAAATGGAAAGAGAAGCGGGTGACCAGATTTTAGAGATAAAAGGTTTAGAAATCGTAAAAGATGGAGAAACACTGCTTTCGGGCGGAGACCTTAACCTTAAAAAAGGTGATAAAGTGGCTGTAATCTCTAAAAACTCACTAGCCGTTACCGAGTTTTTCCAAGTAATTTCTGGAAGCACAGCACCTGCAAAAGGCGAATACAAATGGGGTGTAACTACTAACCAAAGCTACATGCCGCTGGACAACACGGAATATTTCCAAGAAAAAGACCTAAATCTAGTAGACTGGCTAAGACAATTTACCAAAAATGACGAAGAAAGACACGAAGAGTTTGTAAGAGGATTTTTAGGAAGAATGCTTTTCTCTGGTGATGAGGCACTTAAATCTTCTACGGTGCTTTCTGGAGGGGAAAAAATGCGATGCATGTTCAGCCGAATGATGCTCCAAAAAGCCAATGTTCTTCTAATGGACGAACCTACCAACCACTTGGATTTGGAAAGTATCACGGCGCTTAACAACTCGTTGATGAACTTCAAAGGAAATATCTTGATTTCTTCTCATGACCACGAATTGCTACAAACAGTGTGTAACCGTGTGATAGAAATCACGCCAAAAGGAATCATCGACAGAGAAATGACTTACGATGAATACCTAGAAGACAAAAAAGTGAAAGAGCTGAAAGAACAAATGTACAGTTAATTAACCATTTTATTTCACTATATTTTCAAAGCCACTTCAAAAAGTGGCTTTTTATATGAAAAGTAGATTTTTTTACTTAAATTTACTTGATTTTCAAAATCATTTATTACTTTTGTACCTTGGATTTATGTAAAGTATAATCAATAAAAATAGAAATTTATGAAAAAATCATTATTAACATCAGCTTTAGCAGCTGTATTAGTAGTATCTTGCGGAACACAGAACGCAAGAGTAAGTGAATTAGAAGCACAAAAAGAGGCTTTAGAATTAAAAACAAAACTTACTAAATTAAAAATCGATTACGAAAAAGAAAAGGCATCAACTGATGATTTGAGAAATAAAGCTGCTGCTGTAAATTCAAAAGCAGAAACGGCTACTACAGATTTCAGCACATCAGATGCAAAAGCTACCGCTAAAGATGCGAAACAAACGATGAAGGTTCTAAAAGAAACTGAGAAAATAAACAGAGATTTGGCATCTAGCGAGAAAAAACTTCACAAATTGGAGAAAGAAATCGCTAAAGTACAAGGTCGTTTAGACAAGCTGAACCAGCAAGTGAAAATCGTAGACAAAAACACTGCTGAAGCTGAAAACAACTAAATTATAAAGTCCTCAAATTGAGGACTTTTTTTAGTTTATGAAATTTGATTTTGTTTTCTATTTTTAATAACAATAAAAAATACTACGAAGAAAAATAGAAAATGCAAATACCAAGCGTTTTTCAGCATTTCTAAATAATTTACTTTATTCTCGCTGAGTTTTATTAAAATCAAAACCTGCGCTCCATAAGGGAGAATTCCCTGAACAATACAAGAAAAAATATCCAATACAGATGCCGAAAACTTGGGACTTAGATTATATTTTTCGGTGATATTCTTTGCTACTTTTCCTGAAAGAACTATCGCAATAGTGTTATTCGCAATCGCTGCATCGATGAGACTTACCAAAAATCCCATTCCAAAATAAGCTGATTTTTGTCCGCGTATCATTTGTTTCACTTTATTTAGTAAGAATGTAATTCCTCCCATGTTTTCTACAATTCCCGCCAGTCCGCCAGTCAGTAACGCCAAAAGAAAAATCTCATTCATATCCGAAAAACCTTCATAGATTTTCTTGGAAAAATCCAGCCAAGAAAGGCTTCCAGTCGAGATGCCGATGATTCCGCTGAGAAGAACTCCCACAAGCAGCACCAGAAAAACATTCACCCCCAAAACCGAAAGGACGATGACCAATAAATATGGAACAATGAGCCAAATGGAAGGACTTCCAGAAGTTTCACTTTCTAAAACAGCGGAAGAAGAATTTCCGCCCAAGAAGATGAAAATTACCGCTGCAATCACCGCTGCAGGAAAGGCAATCATAATATTGGTTCGGAATTTATCTTTCATCTGACAGCCAAGACTCTGCGTAGCCGCAATAGTCGTATCCGAAATAAAAGAAAGATTGTCCCCAAACATAGCTCCGCAGAGCAGACTCGCCGCCACTACATTGATGTCCGTTTGTGTATTTTCAGCAAACCCCATAACTATGGGTGTGAGAGCCACTATCGTCCCCACAGAAGTCCCTGCCGAAACGGATAAAAACGATGCCATCAGGAACACGCCCAAAGGAATATACTGCGCAGAAAAATACTGCGACCCGAAGAAAACCACCGCATCTATGCTCCCTGTCGCCTTGGACACCGCCGAAAAAGCTCCCGCAAGAAGATAGATAATGCACATAGTGATGATGCTTTCCTCGCCGCAGCCTTTCATGAAGAATTTTAGTTTTTCTTGAAAACCAACTTTTGGGAGCAGAAATGCAGAAATCACCCCGCAGAGTGCCGCTACAGAAGCTGGAAAAGCATAGAAATCATCAAGAATAATTCCGCTTCCCAAAAATATAATCACAAACACCAAGAATGGAAGCAGTGCAATACCAGATTGAGTATCTTTCATTATTTTTTGTTAAATTTTAGCGAATTTAAAATAATTTTCTCTAACTGTAAAACTATTTTCTCTTTTGTGAAGTTTTCAAAAGAATTTTCAGAAAAATTCGTGCAATCAGAAAAAATCTGCTCTATATTTTCATTTTCTTTAATGATAAAAGAACAGCGAGACAAATATCCCGCAGGAAACACTGCAGGTTTCATAAATCTGACTGCATCGCCGATATTTCCTGACATTTTCGTTTCTCCATAAATCTCCTCCACACCGAAAAAAGAAGTTTTCATTTTCAGAGGACACCAGAGGAAGTCCGCCTTTTCCAGATAGTTTTCAAAAATATTTTTAGGAATTCTCTCTCGGAAATATTCTATTTTTATATTCTGTGGTAGCTGTTTTTCAGATTCCTGTATCTTCGCGAGTTCCTCCTCACCTGCCTTTCCAAGGAGAACGATTTTGTACGGAATATCTTTTTTAAAACCTTTCAGCTGTTCCATTATTCTGAAATAATCTCTCCGTTTTTGGGAAACTTCCCCAGGAACTACGATGAGCTTTTCCTGTGATTTCTCGGTAGTTTTCGGCTTTTCTCCAAAGAAAACGGGCAGAAAATGGGTTTCCCTTTTTGACTGCTCTATATTCAAAGTTTTTTCTAAATTTTCATCAAGAACCCAGAGAAATTTTGCGTTTTTATAAACTTCTGATTTAGACAAAAGCCCTTCTTTCAGAAGCAGTTTCATTCTAAAAGTAAAATTTTTCTCCAAGATATTTTTCAGCAAAACTCTTCGCGGAGCTTCTATAAAATTAAGATTATGACAGATAATTGCCGTAGGAAAATCTTTTGTGATTCGTTTAAAAATATGAAAATAGCGGTGCGCCGTTCCTATTATCACCAAATCGTAGGACTTTCCTTTCAGTTTTTCTAAAAGATTTTCAGGCTCGGTTTCTATAATGTTTTCTATTTCAGAAGAATCCAGCCTGTTCAAGATTTTTTTTGAGAAATAAAAATCCACAGAAAATTTCTCTGAATTTTTGGTTAATTCTGCAAAATTTTCCGCAATCTCGGCGTGAGTATCTATTTCTATATAGGCAATTTGTTTTTTCACAAAGTTTTCAGAATTTTTTTAAAATTTCTCTCCACCGCAGGTTTCTTATGTATTTTATTTCCTCGCGGGAGAGTTTTCTATCTTGTTTTTGGCTCAGGAAAGTTTTCATCGTGATAAAAAACTCTGAAAGACTTCTATTCTTAAAAGAAGACTTCGCCGAGGAGATGAATGCGAGAGGAAAATCTAGCCCAATGTTATAGAAATATTCGCCGAGCTTTTTTGCTTTTGCATTTTTGTATTTATATGCCGTAGGGCGCAGATGCTTTACCCAAAGGGATTTATTCGTAACCACCTGATATCCATGCATCTGGCAGAGCATCACATCGATATTATCCCAGCCCAAAACTTCCCGAATGCCTCCCATTTGTAAAAAACATTCCTTACGATATGATTTTATCGGGCCTCGCACATGATTTTTAGAGGAAATATTCTCAAAAACCCAGTTCTCATCTTTTTTAATATAAACTAAACCCGAAACCATTCCTGCCCTTGGATTTTCTTCATAAATCTTGTTGATTTCCTCCAAATAATTCTCAGGAAAGATAATATCAGCATCAAATTTACAGATTACATCAAAATCATCTAAATTCTGCGAAGAAAGACCTTTGTAAAATGTAGAAACCACCTTTGCACCAGGCGAATGGGCAGATTTTTCTAAATTAATGAGCTGAAACTGCTTCTTATCTACAAATCCCTCTACCATTTCCCTCGTTCTATCCGTAGAGCCGTCATTCACGATGACGCAGGTAAAATCCTGAAACCCTTGTGATTTCAGAGAATTTAGCGTGAGGAGGACATTTTCTTCCTCGTTATGCGTGGGAATGATGATTAAAAATTTCATGAAAAAAATTCATACAAAAAGACTGCTCCCAAGAGTTTCCTTATAGAACAGCCTTTATTCTTGATTTTTAGTCTAATTGATATTTTACATAAACAGTTGTAGAGAATTTTATCTTCTGAAAATCAAGCTTTCTTAAAAATTCTTCTGAAGCATAAATTTTTGATGCTCCTCCTGGAACTCCTCCTCTTTGAAATACCATCAGCTCTTCTCCATACATATCTTGTGACCCATTTGCATAAATATGTAATGCCTTCCCTACTTTTTGGTTAAGAGGTTTTACAAGTTTATCGGCAGTTATTCTTGATCTTTTTACTGCTTCTGACTTTAATTCTAATAAAAGTTCCTTATATTTGGAATATTCTACCTTTTCTACTTCTGTATTAGAAATTCCTGCTTCCTCCAAGCTGATAATGACATTTCCCAAAGTGTAAGCATCTCTTACAAGAAGAGAATATTTTTTAGTCTTTAGAATGTTCTGCCCTCTTAAAAAATATTTCTTAAAATCACTAGAAAACCCCAAAACTGACAAATCCTTGTCTGTATTTATTTTTAATTTCTTTAAAATCGTTTCTAATTGTTTCTCCTGCTCCTCTACCGACTTTTTGTTTTTAGAATCGGCTTCGTTTAGGGTAATTGAAACATAAATCCTATCAGGAACCACCAGCGTATCTACTGAGGCTGATACCTCGATATAAGGCTGGTCTAAAAAATTTTTCTGTGCAGAAAATAAATTCCACACGAAAAACATCACAAAAATTAAAAAACTCTTTTTCATAATCTATTTTATTTTTTCAAAAATATAAAATTTTTAAGTTAATCCAAACCTCATCTTTCCTAATGCGCCTCCAGCCAATTGTTCCCTATGCCTACTTCCACTATTAAAGGAACTTTTGTCTTCACTGCAGATTCCATTTTCTCTTTTATCAGAGCTTTTATCGGTTCTATTTCTTCCTCTGGTACCTCGAACAAGAGCTCATCATGAACCTGCAAAAGCATTTTTGTTTTAAAACCTCCCTCGGACAAGGCTCTGTCTATGTCTATCATCGCTACTTTTATGATATCCGCTGCACTGCCTTGGATAGGCGCATTTACGGCGTTTCTCTCGGCGTGTCCTCTCACCACGAAATTATTAGAATTAATGTCCTTCAAGTGTCTTTTTCTTCCTAAAATAGTCTCCACAAAGCCGTTTTTTCGTGCTTTTTCTACCTGTTCGGTCATGAAGATTTTTAGTTTCGGATAGTTTTCGTAGTAGGAATCTATCATCTGCTTGGCCTCCGTTCGCGAAAGTCCTGTCTGCTCTGCCAATGCAAAAGCTCCCTGTCCATAGATAATCCCGAAATTAACCGTTTTGGCTTGGCTTCGCTGGATTTTATCTACTTGGTCAAGTGGAATTTTGAACAATTTAGAAGCCGTAGAAGCGTGGATATCTTCGCCATTTTGGAAGGCTTTTATCATATTATCCTCGCCAGAAAGTTCGGCGATCAGCCTCAGCTCTATCTGCGAATAATCGGCTGAAATTATTTTCTTGCCTTCCTCCGCCACGAAAGCCCCACGAATCTGCTGTCCTCTAGCTGTTCTGATAGGGATATTCTGCAAGTTAGGATTTAGGCTGGAGAGCCTTCCCGTGGCCGCCGTAGTCTGCGAAAAAGTGGTATGCACCCTATTATCCTTTGGTTCTATTTCAGATGGAAGCGCATCTACATAGGTAGATTTCAGTTTTTGGTAAGTTCGGTATTTCAGAATATGCTGAATAATCTCGTGTTTATAAGCGAGTTTCTGCAAAACCTCCTCCGATGTGGAATACTGCCCTGTTTTGGTCTTTTTCGCCTTTGGGTCTAATTTTAATTTTTCAAAAAGAATTTCGCCTAACTGCTTGGGAGAGTTCATATTAAACTCCTCGCTAGAAAGTTCAAAAATCTTCTGTTCCAGCTCCCTGAGGTCGTTTTCTAAATCCACACTTTCCTTAGAAAGCCAGTCTGTATCGAGCGAAATACCCGCCAGCTCCATCTTTGCGAGGATTTTCATCAGCGGCATTTCTACTTTATGGAATAATTCTTCTAGATTTTCCTTTTTCAGCTGTGGAGAAAAAACCTCATAAAGCTGGAAAGTAACATCCGCATCCTCCGCCGCATAATTGGTCTGAGTTTCAAGGCTGACTTCTCTCAGTGTTTTTTGGTTTTTGCCTTTTTTGCCAATCAAACTTTCTATGGAAATGGGCTGATATTTTAGGTAAATTTCTGATAAATAGTTCATTCCGTGCCTTCCGTCTGGATTCAGAAGATAATGAGCAATCATCGTATCAAAAAGCGCTCCTCTAATCTCCACACCATACTGTGCAAGGATTTTATAATCAAATTTAAAGTTGTGCGCTATCTTCAGAATTTCCTCGCTTTCAAAAAACGGCTTGAAAATATCCAGCACCGCGAGGGCTTCCTCTCTATTTTCGGGAACGGGAACATAATACGCCAAACCTTTTCGGTAAGAAAAACTCATTCCGATAAGTTCCGCTTCAAACTCATTGAGCGAAGTCGTTTCCGTATCAAAACAAACTGCCTTTTGTCCCAATAAATTTTGCACCAATATTCTCTGAGCCTTCTCATTATCAATGAATTGATAAAGATGATCCGTGTTTTCTATCCCTGCATAAGAAGAAAACAGAGAAGCCTCCTGCGAATCTTCGTAATTAGCAAAAAGATCCAGCTGAACAGCCTCCTGACCTGCATTTTTTGCCTTCGAAACGGCTTTTTCTGTTTCCAATGCTTGGTTTTCCGCCTCTGAATGGAAAATTCTATACAGATTTTCGTACAGTCGTTTGAATTCTATTTCATCAAATATCTCTTTCAGCTTCGGAAAATCAGGCTTTTCTAAATGATATTTCTCGTGTTCAAACTCCACTGGAACATCCGTAAGAATGGTCGCCAGTTTCTTTGACAAAAGCCCTCTCTCTGCCGAATTTTCTACCTTTTCGCGGAGTTTCCCTGTGAGTTTATCGGTATTAGCCAAGAGATTTTCCATAGAACCAAACTCTTGGAGGAATTTCTTTGCAGTTTTCTCTCCTACGCCTTCCAGCCCAGGGATATTATCCACCACATCGCCCATCATTCCAAGGAAATCTATCACTTGTTTAGGGTCTTGTATCTCGTATTTTTCTAAAACTTCTGGAATTCCTAAAATCTCCACGCCGCCGCCTTTGGTAGCTGGTTTGTAAATTTTAATATTCTCGGTAACGAGCTGCGCAAAATCCTTATCAGGCGTTACCATAAAGATCTGATAGCCCTGTTTTTCTGCCTTCACAGCGATAGTTCCTATTACATCATCCGCCTCATAGCCCTCCATTCCCAAAATAGGAATGTGCATCGCTTCCAAAATCTGGTGGATATACGGCACAGCAATCTTTATCGCCTCAGGAGTTTCGGCTCTATTGGCTTTATATTCAGAAAAATCTTCGGTGCGGACATTGGCTTTGCC
Source organism: uncultured Flavobacteriaceae bacterium (assembly GCA_963516675.1). GTDB lineage: Bacteria > Bacteroidota > Bacteroidia > Flavobacteriales > Weeksellaceae > JABCPE02. The sequence goes on from CAUQBH010000001.1 coordinate 147,053, forward strand.
GACATCAAAAACCACAGCCAAATGCGGCGGATTTTCTCGTTTTATCAGTTCAATAAGTGAGTTTGTAAAACCAAATATCGCCGAGGTATCCAGCCCTTTGCTGGACAGCCTTGGGTTTTTAATAAAGGCATAATATCCTCTGAAAATCATTGCATAAGCATCTATCAGATAGAGCCTTTTGTCTTCGTTCGTAGTCATGGAACAAAGATAAAATAAATTGAGAATATTTGGTCTTTTTTTCGTAATTTTGGATTTCGTTTAAAATTTTTAAAATTATGAGAAAGAAAATTCTACTTGTTTTATTAGGTTTAGTTTTTTGTGCTGGAATTTATACATTTTATGAGCATATAGCAGGAGGAAGATGCAATCCCAAAGGGCACATGCACCGCTTGTAAAAACTGCTCTGGATGCAAACACTGCCACAAAGAAGGCGGAACTTGCAGTGTATGCAGGAGATAGATTTCGGAGAAAAAATTAAAGGCTTAAAATAATTTAAGCCCTTTTTTTATCTTAATTAAGATTTATTTTATTTAAAAGTCATCTGCATCACTTCCAAATCAAATTCGGCAGCGGCAGTGAGGATATGGTCAAAGATATCCGCCTGAATCTGCTCGTAATCTGCCATTCCAGATTTATTAGCGAAACAATAGATTTCCAGCGGCATTCCCTCTGGGCTGATTTCCATCTGACGCACCAAGAGCAAATCATTCTGAGAAATGTTTGGATTATTTTTCAGATAGTTCAGTGTGTATGTTCTAAAAACACCGATGTTGGTAAGCTGTTTTCCATTGATTACCCGCTGTCCGTTAGGTATTTTTTCTCGTTCTTTTTTTATCTCGGTATATCTTCGTTCCAGATATTCGGAAATTAGGTTAATGTCTCTAAGCCTTTCATAAAACTCATCATCTATAAACTTGAACGACTTGATATTGAAATAGATAGACCTTTTTATTCTCTTTTGATTTCCATCATACATCACCTGAATATTTTTAATCTCGGTGCTGAGCAGGTCGTAGGTTGGAATCGTAGAAACAGTCTTATCAAAGTTTTTAATTTTAGTGGTCAAAAGATTGATTTCCTGAACATTACCTTCTATGTCATATTTTTTAATTCCTACCCAGTCACCCACTTTCAGGTTTTTAGAAATCGAAACATGAAGTCCCGTAATAAGCCCTAGAATGGTATCTCTGAATATCAATAAAATCAATGCCGTAAAAGCTCCGATATAGCCTAAAATGGCAGTAACGGTAACGCCCATGAGTTTTGCAGTGACAATCAGCACAATACATAGGTAGCCCAATAATTTGAGAATACCATATATCGCGCGAAACATGGTAACACGATACTGATTGCTTTTGAAAATGTAGTATTTTTCTATAGATTTCAGGACTTTATCAACGAGTTTTATCAGAACATAAGTTCCATAAACACCGATGACAAAATCTAAAAGTTCATAACTTTTGGGGTGCCGCCAGAAAACTTCCTGTATGAAAAAATCTGCAAAAACCCATGGTATAAAATGCACAAAAGAAACATGCACTTCGGTTTCCAGTATGGCCTTTACCCATGCATTATCATATTTACTTGATATGAATTTCAGCGCCCAGCCTACTATTTTTCTGATGACAAAATCCACCAAAAAAATGACTAAGACAAAAAATATAGACTTTAATGCTATTTGAGTAAAAAGTATGGTTCCATCAGGAAAATTATCCCTCACGAAGAAATGGATGTCTTCACTGATTTGCTTTATTAAATCCATGAATTAAAAAAATATAGAAGCAAATTTAAATTTTTATATTCATTCCACAAAAGAATATAATGACTACGCCTTATAAATAGAAGATTATCCGTAGTATTGTTTTTTAAACAGCCACATTGCCAATGAAGTAGGCAGGGCTAATTTTATGGCTTTTTTCTTGGTTTCTTTTGAAAATTCAGATGAAAAATAATCCATAATTCCCAAAGAAGACAAGGTCTGATAATTACGGTGGCTTTCTTTCCAAAGCTCCTCATTCTGCTGGGCTTTCCAGTTCATCTGTAGCGTCAGCGTTTCGTAATCTACGAGATATTTCAGGATTAAATTTCTCCTCTCGCCTTTTTGTTTTTTCAGTTCTTGGTCTATGTGCTGACCGATGGTAAACCAATTATCAAAATTTCGTTTGGTTCTGTTATGAATCACCGATTTTGCATGTAGAAAATAAGTGTATGTTATTCCTTTGTGCAGGGCTATTTTGTTCATTTTCAAAACTAAATGAAAAGTCCAAAGTTCATCTTGAGCAAAAAGTCCCTTCACAAAATACAATTTATTTTGGCGTAAATAATCTACAATAAAAAGTTTATTCACCGCATAAGTCACCAGATTTCCCTTAGAAAATTCACGCAAAATATTATCATTCCCTTCGATTACATCCTTATCCGAATTTATTTTTATTGCTATAGATTTCTTGCCTGTTTCCAGCTCTTCACATTCTAGCTGGGATATAGTCATCTCGGCCTGTGTTCTTTCGGCTATTTCTACGAGAGTTGCTATGCAGTCTGGTGTAATGACATCATCACTATCCAAGAAAAAAAGATATTTTCCCTGTGCGGTGTCTATTCCCTTATTTCTCACGACTGAAAGCCCAGAATTCTCCTCCAAATGGTATATTTTCCAATTTTGGAGATTGTGTTTTTGGATAAAATCTTCTGCTATCTGCACGGAGTTATCAGGAGTTTTGTCATCTATCAAGGTGACTTCTAAATTTTTATATGTCTGATTAACAACGGATAACAGACATTTCTCTAAAAACTCCTCACATTTAAAAAGCGGAATAGATATGGTAACTAACGGCAACATTCTCTCTTATTTTCTTTCACACAAAAGTAATTATTTTTATCATAAAAGTTATATCTTTGTCTGATAAATAGAGCAAAAATGCATTTTCTATCCAAAATTATTCTAAAATTACTAAAAAAAAGCAGCTTAAAAAAGTTAAGCAGCGGTCCTAATAGTAACATAGGCGGAAATCTAAAAATTGGTGATTTTTGTAATTTTTCTTTTTATCCTAATGCTAAAAAAATAAACATTGGCAGTGGTTTTAGCATAAGAAACTATTGTAATATTTTGGTGAGTAATGATGCAGAGCTACACATTGGCAACAACGTTTTTATGAATAACTACTGCTCTATCAACTGTTTAGAAAAAATAGAAATAGGAGAAAATACGCTTTTTGGTGAAGGCGTGAAACTATATGACCACAACCATCAATATAGCGCCTCTCCAGAGTTTAGAGTAGAACATCAGAAATTCAATTCTGCTCCCATCAAAATAGGAAAAAACTGCTGGCTCGGGAGTAATGTAATCGTGCTAAAAGGAGTAACCATCGGCGATAATGTAATCATCGGCGCTGGTTGTATTATCCACAAAGACATCCCAGCTAACTCCATGATAATCAACAAACAAGAACACATCGTAAAAAATCTTTGATAATGATACCTGTAACCAAACCTTTCCTCCCTCCAAAAGAGGAATATCTAAAATATATAGATGGAATCTGGAACCGCCAGTGGCTTACCAACATGGGACCTTTGGCTAGTCAGCTAGAAATGGAACTGAAAGAATTCCTCGATGTCCAGCATTTATTATTCGTAACCAATGGAACTGTGGCTATCCAAATGGCTATCAAGGCTTTGGATATAACGGGAGAGATTATAACCACACCGTTTTCATTTGTGGCGACTACAAGTTCTATTGTGTGGGAAGGCTGCACGCCGGTATTTGTGGATATTTGTCCTGATTCTCTATGCATAGATGCAGACAAAATAGAAGATGCCATCACAGAGAAAACCCAAGCTATCTTGGCTACGCATGTCTACGGAAACCCTTGTGATGTGGTTAAAATAGAGCAGATTGCTAAAAAACATAATTTAAAAGTAATCTACGATGCAGCCCATGCTTTTGGAGTAAAAGTAAATGGAAAATCTGTTTTTGAATATGGTGATATTTCCACTTGTTCTCTGCATTCCACTAAACTCTATCATTCCGTGGAAGGTGGACTGATTATTACCCAAAATCCTGATTTGCTTAAAAAACTGGCGTCTATTCGTAATTTTGGAATTTCTGGATTTGATTCGTTTTCGGAATTGGGAATTAATGGCAAAAACTCTGAGTTTCACGCCGCTATGGGATTAGCAAACCTAAAACATACCGAGGCAATCCACAACCAACGCAAAAAACTATCCGAATGCTATGATAAAAATCTAAAAAACCTAAAAGCACAAAAAGTAGTATGGCATAAGGATGCGACCCAAAACTACGCCTATTATCCTGTGGTTTTAGAATCGGAAGAGCTTTTATTAAAAATCAAAGCGGAACTGGACCTTAATGAAATCTTTACCCGAAGATATTTTTATCCGAGTTTGGCTTCTTCCCTTCCATACCTCCCAAAGGTGGAATTTCCTATCACAGAGGATATTTCAAAAAGAGTGCTTTGTCTTCCGTTGTACTTTGATTTGACAGAAGAAGAAATTGATTATATTTGTCGTCTAATACTGAGAGTTCAAAATAACTAAAAAATGTTAATTATTGGAGCGAAAGGATTTGCAAAAGAAATTCTAGAAATTTGTCATCAAAACGACCAGTTAGAAAACCTTCATTTTTATGATGATGTAAGCCCTGAATCTCCTAATAAGCTTTTTGGATGTTTTCCCATTATCAAAAACATCACAGATGCTGAACATTATTTTAATTATATTGATAATCGTTTTACTATCGGGGTAGGGAATCCTAAAATCCGACAAATACTATTTGAAAAATTTCATTCTATCGGTGGGGAAATAGTCTCTACTATTAGTTCAAAAGCAGAAATTGGTTCATATGGTATAAATATTGGAAAAGGAGCTAATATTCTCGCAGGAGCTAAAATTTCTAACGATGTAAACATAGGTAAAGCACCCATTATTTACTACAATTCTATCATCACTCATGATTGTACAATAGGAGATTTTGCAGAAATATCTCCTAATGCTGTCCTTTTGGGGCGAACTACAATAGGAAATCATGTTCATATTGGCGCGAGTGCAACTATTCTACCTGATATTAAAATAGGAAACAATGTCACTATTGGAGCTGGAAGTGTAGTAACAAAGGATATCCCAGACAATACGATAGTAGCAGGAGTACCTGCCAAAGTCTTAAGAATAAAAGACTAACAACCCTTATACAATTTGTTTTCTCTGACTTAAAAGATTTACTTAACTTTTTTAAATCCGTTAAGTGTTTTGAACTATATTCCATAAATTTATTAACTTTGTGGGTGCCTTATATTTGTTTTATTTAAACCTTATTTATGGAATTTAATAAAGAGAAATCAGTAATGATTTCAGTAATAATGTCGGTATATAATGCAGAAAAATATTTAGATTTAGCCATTGAATCTATTCTTAATCAAAGTTTTCGAGACTTTGAATTCATTATTATTGAAGACTGCTCTACTGATAATTCTTTGGAAATTTTGAAAAATTATGCAGAGAAAGATTCTCGTATTAAAATTATCCAAAAAACAGAAAATAAACGAATGAAAGGTTTTATAGAAAACCTCAACATAGGCTTAAAAGAAGCTAAAGGGAAATATATCGCAAGAATGGATGCTGATGATATATCCCACCCTAGCCGTTTTGAGAAACAGGTTGGCTTTTTAGAATCACATTCTGATATTTTTATGGTCGGTAGTTCCATTAATTTCATTAATGAAAAAGGGGAAATTACGGGAAAACTTCCAGCTTTAGAAGCAGATCATGAAATAAAAAGACAAATGCCTGTAAAAATATCTATGTTTCACCCTGTTATCATGTTTCGGAATGAAAAAGAGGTTAGGTATAGAGAAAAAATCTTTTATTGTGAAGATTATGATTTATATCTGAGATTAATACTTGAGGGTAAAAAGTTTCATAATTTCTCAGAAGCCCTTTTGGATTACCGATTGCTTAATTCTTCCATTTCAAGAAAAGATAGCAAATTCATCAAATTTCTTTTTATAGAAAAGATGAAACATTTTTATTATGAACGAAAGGAAAAAGGATATGATTCTTACAAAAATTTCGTTCCTGATGATTTTTTAAACATACTAAATACGGATTCTCCATCTTCAAAAGAAGATCTTTTATTTTCTATAAAAGTATCTGTGAAGTATGAATATAAAGAAGAATTTAATATTTTAGTAAAAAAAATACAAAAACAATATCCTGAAACTAAAATTCTGCTCTATAAAATACTTAATTCTTTGCCTTCTGTGATATCAAAAATTTATTTCAAATTTTTATCCAAATAAAAAATATAAAAATGAAAAAAACAATTATCCTTGGGTACGATCGTTGGTATGGATTTGAACAAGAATTCATAAAAAACCTTGAATTTTTAGGTTATGAAGTAATTCCTATTACAACTAACAATTGCTTCACTTATAAAATTCAAAGAGTAATCTCTTTTATACTGAAAAAATTTTTCAATAATAAAGAAATAGAAAAAAATCTAAAAATAGAGCAATAAATCTGCCTTTTGAAAAAATATAGAACCTGCTTCTAACGCCTCCTAACTTTAAAGATTATACTTTCAAAATAAAGAAAATAATCAAATGAAAACCAGCATCCTCATAAAATCCTTCAACCGAGCTTTTTATCTCGATAGATGCCTTAAAAGCATTAAGACCTATGTGACTGGTAATTATAAAGTTACCATTCTTGATGATGGTACACCACAGAAATATTTGGATAAAATACAAGAACTCCATCCTGAAGTGACCATTCTAAAATCCGAAAATTACAAGGATAAGGAACAAGCCATAAAAGACAATCTGGAACAAGGAAAAGAAATCAATGGTTTTCAAATTCCGACTAAATTATGGAGGAATGCTGCACAAGAGGCTTCAGAGTATTTCATCATGACAGAAGACGATGTTTGGTTTACCGAAAATGTGGATATAGACCAATTAAGAGAAAACGCCCAAAAGTATAACATCAGCCTTTTAAAATTAGGTTGGTTAGGTAATACCAAAGACCTGCAATGGGTAAACAAAGAGTCTATCGATAACACACTAGACAGCATTTATCCTAAAGATTTATTCCTATCTCATCCGCTCGTTATGGATTGGTTTTTCTACAATAAGTTTAAATTTTTCTCACTATTATTTAAACTAAAAAAGGTTGATAATGAAACCCCTCTGAAATATTGGGCATTAAATTCCATTCTTATGGGATTTTGGAAAAAGGAATACTGGCTATATGTTTGGAAAGATTCTTTTGGTAAAGTAGATGAAAAACAACAACTTAGAAACGCATCCATTTACTACCGAAAACATAGAAACAATCGCAATTTCATCGCTCACCTAAAAAAAGAAAGCATGAAAACTACATTCCAGTCCTCCGCTACCAATTCCTATCATTCGTATGGATTTGATTTTGATGTGAATCTATTCAATCATCTTATCAATGAGGCTTGGCTTGCGGGTGATTTTGATGCTTTAGAAAATTTTCCAAAAGACTTTTCTACTGAGTATTTTGAAACTTTTATTAAAGAAAAAATCAATATCCAAGAGTTCAGAAAATGGGCTGAATGTTTCAAAAATCAATACAGAAACCTAGGATGCGAAATAGAATAAAGAGACTTTAAAAGTCTCTTTATTTATTTTATTCGAAAAATAGTTTCTTCAAATCTCTATACTTCCACCATTGTTTTTTCATGGTCGGACGCTCCACAAAGACAAAAAACACAGCAGATATCAGAAGGGTTACAATAGATATAATTATAAGCCTTGTAAAAAGATTGTAAATCGGATCACCAAAGAATTCTTTCCCTTTGAAAAACATCCCAAAAAATATATATATTATCTTATGATGTAGCATATAAATCGAGTAGCACATCCCTCCAATAATATACACTGGACGAAACTCCATCAGCTTTTTCCAAAGAATAGAAAACTGCGTAAAAAATAACAAAATAAAAACATACAACAAATAAAACTCCATCCAAACATTTCCCTGCCAAAATATCACAAATGTAATAACACACAAAATATCAAAAACATAGGAAGACTTTATCTTATTTGAATATTCAAGGGATAAATCTGCAACTAAAAAACCATTGATGAAACAATGCAAATAATTCAAAATACTATGAAATCCTGCATCAATCCCCAAAAGTGGCCAAAAAGCAACAATCCCAAACATCAAAGCCCTTCTTACCCATTTAGGAAGTTTAAATATTACCAATGAAAGAAGTGGCGCTAATATATAAAACTGAACTTCTATTTCGAGCGTCCATAAAACAATGTTAATCAATGGATAGCGATCCTCAGAAAAAACAATTTTATGCACATAAAACAATGATGCCAAAAAGTTTGGAAATATTTCTTGAAAATTCTTATTTCCTAAAACTGTTGAAATAAATAGAAACAATACTAATTGGACAATATAAGGTGGTTCCAGCCGAGTAAGTCTTCTCAAAAAATAATCCTTAATGGAAACCTTCTTACCCTCATATACATATTGTTTTATAAAAGGAAGTGACAATATAAATCCGCTAATTCCAAAAAATAAATAAACTCCTGGGTGTCCTATTCCATTCGCAAATAAAGGAAAAATATAACTATACTCCTTTATTTCAGGAAAGTTTACCAAATGATTGGCAAAAAAATGACAAATAAAAGCATTTGCGAGTGCTACGAATCTCAGTCCATCAATATATTTTATAATGTTTCCTGATGAGGTAACCCTTTCCAGTAAATGTATATTCATACTCTGCTGTTTTTTATTTATTTTTTTCTTATAATTCTACTATCGTTGCCCCCCAAGAAAGTCCCACTCCGAAGCCTATCAACATTATCTTCTGTCCTCTTTTTACTTTTCCTGTTTCTAGTGCATCTTTCAGTGCAATCGGAATGGTAGAAGAAACTGTATTCCCATATTTCTCTAAATTGATATAGAATTTTTCCTCTGGAATCTCCAAAATTTCCCGCTGTCTTCTCAGAATATGCGCATTTGCTTGGTGAAAAATATAATAATCCACATCATTTTTAGTTAAATTATTCTTCTCCAAAATTTCTTTCACCAGCGCGGGAATTTTCTCTATAGTAAATATAAATATATTTTGCCCATTCATATACAGACAGTTACCAGCCTCATCTTCCTTATTTATACGATTTCTACCACCGCCATTTCTCACAATGAGATTATCATATCCGCTGCCATCTGTCCCTAAAATGAATTGAAAATTCTCTTTAGTTTCATCCTTTTGTATCAAGGTCGCTGCCGCCCCATCCCCAAAAATAGTTCGGTTAGACTTATCAGATTTTCTAAGATATTTAGTATAAGTTTCTGCTGTTACCAATAGAATATTTTGGGCTACACCTGTTGCAATAAGCCCCTTTGCTATGCTAAGACCATAGACAAAGCCAGAGCAACCAAGATTAAAATCCAAAGCTCCGATGTCCTTTCTCAGTCCCAATCTGTCCTGTAAAATACAAGCTGTGGTAGGAAGATGATAATCAGGACTTTGCGTACAAAACAAGATAAAATCTATTTCGTTTTTATCTATTTTTTTTAATAGTTTCTCAGAAGCTTTCACCGCCAGCTCCAGCACTGTTTCCTCTGCTGATGCTGTATATCGCTGTTTTACACCGACTTTATTAAAAATTTTCTCCGGGCTCCACTCTGGAAACTCCTTTTGTAAATCTTCGTTTGTTACTTTTTTTTCTGGAAAATATGTTTCTATTTCAGAAATTCTAAACATCTTTAGTCTACTTTTATACCATTCACATATATTTGATACCCCACCTCTACATTGGGTTCAAGTGTCTTAGAAACAGAGCAGTATTTCGCAAAGGATAAGTCTGCTGCTTTTCTTGCCTTTTCAGGATTCACATCTCCATCTACATAGAATTTTACCATTATATTTCTAAATGGTTTCGCCTCCCCTTCTACTACTCTCTCGCCTTCTACCTCTGCCGAAAACTTGGTAATCTGCTGTTTCTGTTTTTTTAGAATGCTGACTACATCTATTCCGCTGCAGCCCGCCACAGACATCAGCAGAGCCTCCATAGGGCTCACACCGTTGTTTTTGTCCTCGCCTATATTATTGAGCAAGATTTTCTGACCATTTTCATTTGCACATTCGAAAAGAAAATCGTCATTTATTCTGTTTAAAGTGATTTTCATCGGTCTTTATTTCCATTTAATGTTACAACCAAGGCTCGGTCTCTGCAGTTCTTCCTGTGGCTGACCTGCCAAAAGATTTTCAAAAGCAATGACTAAATCCTCGCCCGTAATCTCCTTATTATTCCCAGGTCTGGAATCATCCATTTGACCACGATAAATCAAATCCAGCTTGTCATCAAAGAAATAAAAATCTGGCGTACATGCCGCATCATAGGCCTTTGCCACAGCTTGGCTCTCATCGTACAAATACGGAAAAGTGAAACCTTTTTCCTCCGCAAAATCCACCATCTGCTCTGGCGAATCAGCTGGATAATTTATCACATCATTAGAATTTATCGCGATAAACTCTATTCCTTTCCCTTTATAATCTTCGTAAAGTTCAGCTAATTTCTCAATCACATGAATCACAAACGGACAGTGGTTACACATGAAAATAACCAAAGTTCCTTTGCTTCCCTTTAAATCTTCCAAACTCTGTAACTCGTTGTTTTTCTCAGGATTAGGCAACTCAAAAAACGGAGCTTTTGTTCCTAATGCCAGCATATTTGAAGGTGTATTTGCCATAATTTTTCTTTATTTTTAAATTAAATCTAATATTTCAGTGATTACATCATACCCTCTATTTTTCGCATAATAGACCTGTAAATCATTGTAAAACTGAGTTTTAGGGTAGTTTTCTGGGTCGGCTTTGTATTTTTTTAAAAGTTCTGTTCCATAGGCTGGTCTCGGCCCCCAGTGCGCTATCACTCCATCGTTTTCATCTAAAAGAACCACGATAGGAATAGAACGCGTTCCATTGGTCAAAAATCGGTCTATCAAATCTGGATTTTCATCACGATAGACAATTTTCACCTCGTTTCTCCCTTCGAAAAATAGCGAAACCGCTGGCACTGTCTGCCCTGCATCTCCGCACCAACCTTCGGAAATAATCAGAATTTTTCCTTTAAAGTTCTTATTTTCAAGGGTTTTTACCTGCTCTTCATTGGGCTTATAGACCTTCATCATTCTGCTCATTCTCTGCACCCCCAGTTTATAATATTCCAGCATTTCTTTTTCTGCTGGAGTTAGTTTTTCTTCGTCTTTATTAACAATTTCTTCTGTTTTCTTGAAATATTCCTCAAAAGAAATCCCTTTTTCCCAATATTTTTTCATTTTGTTTTCTTATTAAATTTTTCTCTGTTTATCAATGAAATACATATCCGCTAAAACGAATGCCGAAAGAGCATCCACGACAGGAACCGCTCTCGGCAGCACGCATGGGTCATGCCTTCCCTTTCCTTCTAATTTTATGATATTCCCTGCATTGTCTATACTTTCCTGTGGCATCATCAGCGTAGAAACAGGCTTAAACGCCACTCGGAAATATATGTCCATTCCATTAGAAATTCCTCCTTGTATCCCGCCCGAATGGTTGGTTTTGATAGTTCCATCAGCATTGAAAATATCATTCTGCGCCGAGCCAGACATTTTTGCTCCCTCAAATCCTGCTCCATACTCAAAACCTTTACAAGCATTGATGCCAAGCATCGCCTTTCCCAGTTCTGCATGAAGTTTATTAAAAACAGGCTCTCCCAAGCCTTTTGGAGCGTTTTTTACTACACAAGTTATCGTTCCTCCTACTGTATCGCCTTTTTTTCTCGCTTGTTCTATCCGCTCTATCATGAGCTTTGCGGTAGTTTCATCTGGGCATCTCACTTCATTTTCATCTATTTTTGAAAGATCAAGCTCCTGATAAGGCTTTATACAAGAAACTTCCCCCACCGATGACACATAAGAATAAATGTCAACTTCTGGCAGCAGGTGTTTCGCCAAAGTCCCTGCTACTACCCAGTTCAGAGTTTCCCTCGCAGAAGAACGCCCGCCACCTCGGTAATCCCTAAAACCAAATTTTTGGTCATATGTATAATCTGCATGAGATGGGCGATAGGCACGAGCCAAATGCTCATAATCTTTTGTTTTTTGATTCTCATTTTCAACCAAAAAACTTATCGGCATTCCTGTAGTTTTCCCTTCAAAAATCCCTGAAAGAAACCTCACTTCATCCGCCTCTTTTCTCTGTGTGACGATAGCCGACTGCCCTGGTTTTCTTCTATTTAGCTGATGCTGAATCTCATCAAAATCAATTTTCACGCCTGCTGGAAAATTGGTCAAAATACCGCCATAAGCCTCCCCATGGCTCTCACCAAAGGAAGAAAAAGTCAGATAATTGCCCAATGTCCCAAACATCCTACAAATATACAAATTCCTAAGAAATGAGAATTTTATTTTTTAATTTTTTCAATGATACTTTTCAGATGCTTTTTTTCCTGAAAATTCAGTTTTTTCCAAACAAAACCTTGGTCAAGAGTTTTTCCTATTTTTTGAGGGAAAATTCCCAATTCGTAAAATTCCTCCAACTGGCTCAGTATGAGGACTGGCAAAACCGTGTCAAACCCAAAGACATAATCCCTCGGAACATTAAATTGCAGATTGCCAACAGTAAATGTATCGTGCTTATTTAGAGAGTAATATAGTGGTTTATAAATCTGTTTCACTTCATAATTTCTCATCACAAATCCCAAATTAAAACTTGGAACTTTTTCCTGTAAAATCTGTGGAAAGGCCAAAATACTGACAACCAAAACACTCAAACCAGAGAAAATCCCCAAACACCATTTTTTAGAAAAAAATTCTCTAAAAACCACCACAAAAAACACAAAAAACACATCGATGAAAAATCTATACTGCGCTGAAAAACAGATAACAAAAATACTTTTGACCAAGATACAGAGAAATATTATTCCTGTGATTTTATCCTTTTTTTTCCATGAAAAAATCCCAAAAACCAGCAAAACCAATATCAAACCGACATTGATAACGCCCTTTATCCCATCTAAGAAAAGCCAGTTTACAAAATATTCCACCGCTGAAAACTGGGAAATTTCTTCCAAAGAATATTGTAAATCAAATGTCTTTAAGACAGCGACCTCGCTCGATGAAATAAATAACTCTTCGTATGGTTTCCAGCTAAAACCCAAATCCAAAAACTGAATAGGAAAAAAAGGATAACCGAAAGTCCAAATATTTTTCACGCAGTACAAAACACCAAACAAAATCCCTAACCAAATGAATTTCAATCCTTTCCTAAAAATCAAAATCGGATAAAGGAAAGCCAAAATCGGCAGCCAAAGCATCATAGGTTTGATACTGAAAACCAAAACCGAAAAAGCAAAAAGCAGGGCAAATTCTTTATTTTTGGTTAAAATTTCATTTAAAATAATTAAAGAAAAAACTATCGCTGGCAAATCTGGGCTCGGCGACTGCACAAAAAAGAACAAAACAGGCGAAAAACAGAGCATTACCCATGATTTTTTCTCAATGATATACAAGAAAAATATCATCAGAAGAAGCACATTTATCCTCAGAAATTCATCTGAAAAATGCGAAAATCCTGCCTGAAAAATATGCCATGGCGACATCTGCCCCAGCACCCAGTCCAAATTCGTAATTCCTTTTACCAGCCCATACTCAGAAAGCCACTTAATCGTAGGAACATAATACCCAAAATGATCTAAAATAAAGGGATAGCCACTACCCACCACCAAAGAAACCAAACTAAAAACTCCCCACAAAAGCCAGTTTTTTCGGTCTATTTTAAAAAAATCTTTATACGACTGAAAATAAAAAAACAAGAGAAAACCACAACCGACAGTAATTCGCTCTAAATCAATATTTAACGGAACAAAAAAAGACAAAACACTCCATACTGTCATCAAAAATAATATCCCTAAGACCAGCCGTGCGGAAAGCCCTTCCCAAAACTCTCCAAATATCTTTTGAGAAAGGCGCCCAAAGCCCATAAATACAGGAAAAATTATCAAAACTGATACAAAAATATAAAGCATTATCTTTAAATATATCCGCAAAATTAATTCTATTTCATAGATTTTTAAAAATATTTCTCTTAAATAGTTTATATTTGTGCATAAAATAAGATATTTATGATATTGTCAATGACTGGTTTCGGAAGAGCTGAAGCCATTTTTGAAGGTAAAAAAATAAATGTTGATATCAAATCTCTCAACAGCAAATCGTTCGACCTCAGTATAAAACTCCCTCTCCGTTTTAAAGAAAAAGAACTTGAAATCAGAAAATCACTGAATGACAAGATTTTACGAGGAAAAGTAGATTGTTTCATCACTTGTGAATCTTTGGATGGCGCGAATGATGTGAAAATCAACCAAGAAATTATAAAATCCTACATGGAGCAACTTCGCCAATGTTCGCCAGAAGCTCCTGATTTTGAATATCTTAAAATGGCAATAAGAATGCCCGAAACCATCCAGTGCAAAACGGAAGAGCTCTCTGACAACGAATGGAATCTCCTGCAAGAAACTATAAATAAGGCAGTTATAGAATTTTCTAATTTTAGAAAAACCGAAGGAGAAATTTTGGGCGAAGAACTCACTAAGAACATCAAAAACATCGAAGAACTGCTGGGACAGGTGCAGCCTTTTGAGGAAGAGCGAATTTCTACCATAAAAGAGCGCTACCTCTCTTCTTTAAAGGATTTTGAGCAGCTGGACGAAACCAGATTTTACCAAGAAGTAGCGTATTTTGTAGAAAAATTAGACATTTCCGAAGAAAAAGTCCGTCTGACACAGCATTTGAAATATTTCTTGGAAGTTCTTAACAATGAAGACTTTAACGGAAAAAAATTAGGTTTCATCAGCCAAGAAATCGGTCGGGAAATCAATACTTTGGGCTCAAAGGCCAATCATCATGAAATCCAAAAAATAGTGGTCATGATGAAAGACAATTTAGAAAAGATAAAAGAACAGACACTCAATGTTTTATAAAAAATTTTCATCAAAACATTGATTCTATTTTAAAAACTCAAATTTAACATAAAATGAACAAAGTTATCATATTTTCAGCTCCATCTGGAAGCGGAAAAACCACTTTAGTAAAGCATAGTTTAGAGAATTTCCCACATTTAGAATTTTCCATTTCTGCTACTACAAGAGCGCCAAGAGAAGGCGAAGCACACGGAAAAGACTACTATTTCCTAACGCCTGATGAGTTTAGAAAAAAAATATCCGAAGATGCCTTTGTGGAGCATGAGGAGGTCTATGCTGACAAATTCTACGGAACGCTGAAATCTGAAATAGAGCGCATCTGGAAGAACGGAAAAACGGTGATTTTCGATGTGGATGTAGTCGGTGGAGTTAATTTAAAAAAGATTTTCGGAGACCAAGCCATGAGTATTTTCATCGCTCCGCCATCCATAGAAGAACTTGAAAAACGCCTAATCAAAAGAAATACAGACAGTTTAGAAACCATAAAAACCCGTGTGAACAAGGCCCAGGAAGAGCTTGGCTATCAGCATTTATTTGACCAAGTTTTGATAAATGATGATTTGGAAACTGCAAAAAAAGAAATAGAAAACATCATCTCTAATTTTACGGAAAAATGAAAAAAGAAGACAACACCAATCTCCCTGTTCCAAGTTTCACAAAACTCCAAAACATAGGGCTGACAGCTGAGGATTTTGATATTAAAAATAAAAATCTAAGAAGCAGAATCCTCATCGAGGATTTGAAAATTTACGCCTATCACGGAGTTTTGCCAGAGGAGAAAACGATTGGGACGCATTATCTCGTGAATGCCGAAATTCATGCTGATTTATGGAAAGCGGCACAGAGTGACCACTTGGAAGACACGATAAATTACGCCGAAATCAACGATATCATCCATAGAGAAATGGAAATCCCATCGCTGCTTTTGGAACGGGTAATCGGGAGAATTATCCAAAAATTGGAAGAAAAATTCCCACAAATCACCTACATCAAAATAAAACTCACCAAAACCAACCCACCTATGCAGGGCGAAATGAAAGGCGTAAGTGTGGAGCTGGAAAAGACACTTTAATATTATTTCTCTTTTAAATTTAAAATAAACAGAGATTTAAAACCAATTATAAGACAGAAAGAATCAGTAAGTATATATCTTATCGTGAATCTTCTGTCTTTTTTTATTAGATGCTTTTTAAAAACTCAAAAAATGAATAAAAAAATGAATGTTTTTTGTAGAATAATATTGCCTTTATTATGCATTATAAGTTGTTCCGAAAGAAAAGAAATAGAAGTTTATAATATGAAGATAGATGAAAATAAAAAAGAAGTATTGGTAGAAATAAGAAATAATACAGAGAAGAATTACTATTTATTATCTCCTGTTGTAAGCGCAATGGCAGACCATGGATTAAATGATATAACGAGTGAAATGATAGAAGGACAAATACATCATAAAAAATTAGATAGTATAGTATGTTCCGTTTGTATCTGGGATGATATATGCAAAGAGGAATATTATGCTATGCGTGATATAGTACTTTTGCCTAAAAAATCCGTAAAAACAATTAAATATAAATACAATAATGAAAAAGAATATAAAATAGACAATTTTTTTATATTTTTTCCATATAATGGTTATTCCAATGAAATAGGCAAAAAAATGCAATTTATGTTAAAGAAAAAACTAGATAGCAGTAATATAATAAAAGGATATGAGTTTTATAATAAGGATATGGAAACTATCTATGACCATTAAAATGTAATAGTCAGTAATGTCCTGAATATGTTATTGTTATTTTTAATAAAAATATAATTTTCTGATAAGCAAAACCAATATAATAGTACATGAAAAGGAACACAAAATCAATTTACAACATGATAAAAAAATATATATTTACATGTAGTGTATTCTTTATTTTTCTTGGTTGTAATAAGAAAGATAAAGATTGCTATGAAAAATATCAAGATCTTTATTTAAAACGATATACACTCTGGTTTGGTTCTGAAAGTCATCCTGAAATAAAACCTGAAATTCCTAATGAATCAATAGAATATGATGAACTTATAAAACAAACTAACGATAGTCTCCAAATTATGTTGGATTGTGCGATAAAACAAAATCCAAAAAATGAAATGCTATATCTATACAAAATGAAGCAACTTTATCTAGCAGGAAAACTAAAGGACACTGATAGTTTTCTTAAAACAGTGGATAAAGAAATTGTAAAACAGGATATGTATTTCCAAATGTCATTATTTTCTACACTTTGTCAAGAATTAGATGAAAATAAAATCCCCATTGAAGATTATAAGTTATTATTGAAACAATATTCACCCGATTTAAATCCAGTCTATAAAGAAAGAGCATTTGAATTATTTTTATCGTATTTGATAACCAATAATTTAGGTGAATTCAAAAAAGAATTGCAAAAGAAATACTCCAAAACTATTCTGCCAGAAGATTTAAATGATAGAAAAAGAATAATAGAAAATATAATGATGAGAGGAGATAGGCTCATTTTTGATTAAAATAATAAGATAAAAGGAAGTGTGCTTTATAATAAAATTTAGTTTTAGGTAATGTATCAGATATGTTGTTAAAGTCGAATTGATAAGGCACAAGTGACACGCTTATTATAGTAAAATACGAATGTTATAAAATATAAAAATAGAAGATAAACTGTCTGACGAGAGTCTAATAGAGCTAAAAAATAAGAGAAAGATAAATATCATATTTTTATTCCAACACTTAAAAGTTTTTTTAATACTAATAAATAATATTGCATAAAACATTATGAACAAATTGATTAGAATAATAGCTGTAATTACATTTTTCTGTGTATTTTCTTGTAAAGTAGTATCTAAAGATTTTTTCTGCTTTGGAACAGAAGAGTATAAACAAAAAGAAAAAAAGAATAGGATAAATACAGATGAGGCGGCAGATCTTTTTGCAAAATACTTTTTTGAGAAACATCCTGAAAAGAATAAGATCAAAGTTAATTTGAATATCATCTATGATGGATATTATATATTTTCAGCAAGCACAATTTTGTATAATCATAAAACAGGTGAATACTTTCTGAATAATACTTATTGGGTTAATGGACAAACAGGAGAGATTATTAAACCTAATAAGAAAAAGTTGGATATAATTCTATCATTACCTTTAAAAGAGGTTTTTGATAAAGAGTTTACAAATAAACCTTAATACAATAGTTTTATTTTGGTAGATGCTCTGTTTTGTATGGGTTTGTGTTTGTTCTGGTAAGTAGTGCGTTTTAGTACATTACTCAAAACACAGAAGTATAGGTAAGTATAATAAAAAAGTTCAACAAAAGTATGGAAATAAAAGAAAATTTTTCAGAGTCAATATATGAAGATTTTAGTTCGTATTCAAAAGAAATAGAAGAAAAAACCTCAGAAATACCCGAAAATAATTTACTTTTTTGGGGTAGTTGGTTTTGTGAAAGTTTATTTCAAAGGTGTAAAAATCATATTCAAGTTTTCTTGACTGATGAAGAGGTTTCATTGATAAATGAAATCGTAAGTTACTTGTGGAATCTCGTTGATGAGAAGGAACAAATCGATAGGAGTAAAATTAATTTGTTGTATGAAAAACTTAACGACATAGATGAAACAGATTTAGATGCAACAGATTATCAACAAGAAGAGATATATGAGTTGATAGTTTCTTTAGATGATATTTTAAGATATTGTCAGTCAGGCGTAAGAGGTTTTGAAGACAATATTTCTCAATCAATTATAAATGTAATAGATATAATGCTACAAGATGAAGATAAGGATATATTATCTAAGGAAGGATTTCAAGATGCTTTGGTTCAAAATGAGATTAAAGCCCAATTTGAAATGATATCTTTACTTAAAGATAAAAAATTAACAAGTGAGTTTAAACATTATTTACGCAATGTTTCAGATATGTGATGAACAACTTTTCTCTTGACAAAAATAAATCCATTCAAATCATCTTAAAAACAAAATATCCCAATGAATAATTCATTAGGATATTTTTATAAATATAAAAATTTGATTTTTATTTGAACTTTGTTTGAACTTTTTTCCTATTTTATACCTATTTATTGACTGGTGTTTTTCTCCCCAAAATAGGCGTATTTTACCTATAATAAAAAAGTAAAATACTGAAAAACAATATCTTACTTGATTGAGCCATTATCGGGACTTGAACCCGAGACCTCTTCCTTACCAAGGAAGCGCTCTACCGCTGAGCTATAACGGCTTATAAAAAAATCACAATCAATAGAGATTGTGATTTCTGTGAGCGGAAGACGGGGGTCGAACCCGCGACATTCAGCTTGGAAGGCTGACGCTCTACCAACTGAGCTACTTCCGCATTTTTTATTGTTGGTAATTTTTACTTTGCAAATGTAAGAACTTTTTCTTAAACCCACAAATATTTTTTAATATTTTTTTATAAATGTGGGGAGAGCAGGATTCGAACCTGCGAAGCCGAAGCAACGGAGTTACAGTCCGTCCCATTTGACCGCTCTGGTATCTCCCCTACCTTATAAAATGAGCCTCCAGAGGGATTCGAACCCACGACCCCGAGATTACAAATCACGTGCTCTGGCCAACTGAGCTATGGAGGCATTGATTTCAAAAGAACTTCTTTATTTCCTTTTTGCGTTTGCAAATATAGAAAAGTTTTTTTGAAACCACAAATTTTTATTGCTAAAAATTTAAATATTTTTTTAATTATTTTCTTTCTTTTTGATTAACAGTTTTTTAGCAACATCCACACAAAGGTCTATACTCTCCTCAAAAGAGCTTGTAGTCTTCTTTACTACGATATCATCCCCTGGTACATTTAGAATAATCTCTGCTGTTTTGTTTTCTTTACCACTTACATTTTCTAATTTCAAGAAAACCTCACACGCTTGGATTTTATCATAGAAAGTGTCTAATTTAGCTATTTTCTTTTCCATAAACTCTTCTAGTGAAACATGAGGAGTCATCCCCATCGCTTGAACTCTAATTTCCATAATGACATATTTTAGGTGTTAAACTTAGATTATCTCATCATCAGAAGATAATTGCGTTTTCGCATTACCTCTGGGATGAGTTTTATTAAAAATATTTTTCAGTTGTTCAATATCCGCATTGGTGTATACTTGTGTAGAAGATAAACTCGCGTGTCCCATCATCTTCTTAACCTTAGAAATCTCGGCTCCATTATTCAATATATGTGTCGCGAAACTATGTCTAAGGATATGCGGACTTCTCTTTTTCTTTGAAGACACAGCACTAAGATAGCGAGTTACGAGCAAATAAACAAATTTTTCTGTGATTTTTTTTCCTTTTGGTGTTACAAAAAAGTACGAATCTGCATCAGGATTAGGTTTTCTATATTCATCATTATAAACTTTGAGTTCCTGCATCAGGACAGGAGAAATAGGAACGATCCTCTGTTTATTTCCCTTCCCTATCACTGTAATTTCATTTCTATAAAAATGAACATTCTCTAAAAGCAGATTACAAAGCTCTGCCCTACGCATTCCCGTTTGATACAGAACCTCTATAATAAGCCTGTCCAGCAGCTCCACTTCTCCATTTTCTAAAATAACAGTCAATTCCTGCATTTCTTCTTTGGAAAAGGGAATTTGTTTTTCGGGATAAAATTTAAGTGTCGAGATGCCCTCCACAGGCGAAACACCTATCAGTGATATTCTCTGTAAAAAAGCATAAAAACTCTTCAGAGTAGATATTTTTCTATTGATACTTCTTTTGGTCAATCCTTTCTCGCTCAGAAAAACGATGAAATTACGCACCATTTTCTTTTCTGCTTCCTGCAGCTCTTCCAAGCCTTCCCTATCCATAAGGAAAGACAAGAAATCCTCCAAATCCTTTCGGTAACTGGTAATCGTATTGGGAGAGTAGCGTTTTTCTTGCTGAATATATTCCAAAAACTTGTCTATCATAGTCCAAAGTTAATCAATTTAAAAATAAAAAGTCCATTCTCAATAAAGAATGGACTCAAAAATATTTTCAAAACAAAACCTTATGCTTGCTCTTCTTTGCTAAGCAGTCTTTGTTTGTGAGCAGCTCTCAATTTACCTTGTCTAAGTATTACAGAAGGTTTAGTAAACTGCTGTCTAGATCTCAATTGTTTAACAACACCTGTTTTGTCATACTTTCTTTTGTATCTTTTAAGTGCTCTATCAATTGATTCTCCGTCTTTTACTTGAACTATTAACATATCTTACATCTCATTTATGGGCGCAAAGATAGTATTTTTTTTGAAATGCACAAAATAAAAAAGGCATTATCGAGATTTTTTTGGGTGTAATGATTTTTAATTTTAAATTAGCACCTTTAATTTTAGAAAACAGCATGAAAAAAATATTTGCTTTTTTAGTCGTTCTATCCATTAATTGCCTAACCTATGCACAGGAAATCTATGCCAATGTGCAGGTAAATCACAGCCAGATAGGTGGAAGTAATACTCAGATTTTCAAAACATTAGAGAAAAGCTTGAGAGATTTCATCAACAATACAAAATGGACAGGCAAAAAACTGCAAAACTTTGAAAAAATCAAAGCTAATTTTGCTATCGTTATCAAAGAAAGACCGAGCCAAAACTCCTTTAAAGGAAGCCTCATCGTTCAGGCGGTTCGCCCTGTTTATGGGACTATTTACGAAACACCTCTTATTAATATCAACGACACTCGTTTTTCTTTCGAATACACTGAAAATGAAAACCTTATATTCAATGACAGACAGTTTTCTGGGAAAAACCTTACGGATGTGATTAGTTTTTACATCTATACTATTTTAGGATATGATGCGGACAGCTTCCAGCAGCTGAGTGGAAAAACTCATTTCGAGAAGGCTCAAAAAATTTCTCAAAATGCTCAAAATCACAACTACGATGGATGGGAAATCATGGGCGAAACTAAAAGTAGAAGTCTGTTAGTCAATAGTTTACTAAACGAAAGAAGCATTCCTCTAAGAAATATTTATTATTCCTATCACAGAATAGGGCTGGATAATCTCAGCAGCCAGAACCAATTCGCTGCAAAACAGACCATTGCAGAAGAACTGCTGAAACTAAAAGCTTACGAAACGAATTTCCAACTGAACTATCCTCTTTCCATTTTCATTGACACGAAAAAAGATGAAATTTTCAATATTTTTAATTCCAATAACAATGGTGGAATCAATGTCAATGAACTGAGAATAATGATGAGCACTTTTTCACCGAGAGATACAGAATCCAAGTGGAATAAGTGGAAATAACCTTCAATTTACAACCAATATAAAGAAAATGCTTTCAAAAATTACGATACAAAATTTTGCTCTAATCCAACATCTCAGCGTTTCTCTGGAAAACGGGCTGCAAGTCATCACGGGAGAGACAGGCGCTGGGAAATCCATTATTTTAGGCGCTTTGAGACTGATTCTTGGAGAAAGAGCAGATTCAAAATCAATCTCCGACCCTGAGAAAAAGAGCGTTGTAGAAGCAGAATTTAAAATCACATCTTCTTATCTTCCCTTTTTTGAGGAAAATGACCTTGATTTTGAAGAAAACACCATCATCAGAAGAGAAATCCTACCCAGCGGGAAATCCAGAGCTTTCATCAATGATATTCCCGTGACACTGGATGTTTTAAAGGAATTATCTTCCAAACTGATTGACATTCACTCTCAGTTCGAAACTTCCAATCTTTTCTCGGAAGAATATCAGTTCAAAATCATCGATGGTTTATCTGAAAACAAAGAAATTATAAACGATTATCAAAAAAAATTTGTCTCTTATCAAAATCTAAAAAAAGAGCTTCTTTCGCTTGAAAATCAACTATCTGAAAGAAATAAAGAGTCTGACTATCAAAGTTTTTTACTAACTGAACTACAAGAATTTAACCTTGATAATATCAATTTAGAAGAACTAAAAAACAAGGTAAATGTAGGCGAACACGCCGAGCTGATTTTGGAGAATCTGGGACAAATCTCGGGGCGTTTTCAGCAGGAAGAAATAGGGATTTTAGACAGTCTGAACGATATCAAAAACAAAATTCAAAAAATCTCTGAAAATTCGCCTCATCTAGAACAGCTAAGCCAAAGAATAGAGGAAAGCTATCTGGAACTAAAAGACATCGCAGACAGCATTGAAAACGAGATAGAAAGCACGGAAATCAATCCCGAAGAACTGGCTGTTTTCACGAGCCAGCTCAACAAAATAAATTCTCTCCTGCTAAAACATCAAGTTTCTGATATTGAGGAACTTATAGTTATCAGAGAACAACTCTCCACACAGCAGAAAAATTCAGAGAATTTAGAAAAAGATATAGAAGATACTAAAAATCAACTGAATATAATTCAGCAGGATTTAGATAATTTAGCTAAAATCTTATTTGAAAATAGACAAAAGACTATTCCTATTTTTAAAGAAAAAACTGAGGAGCTTCTTGCCAGATTGGGATTAGAAAAAGCAAAAATAGAGGTAAAATTTACAGAAAATCAAGACTTTAACAAGTTTGGGAAAGAGCATATTCAGCTTTTATTCCAAGCAAACTCTGGCTTCCCTCTAAAACCGATACAAAGCGCCATTTCTGGTGGTGAGCGCTCTCGTGTGATGCTTTCTATCAAGAAAATAATGGCCGAAAACGCAGAACTTCCTACTCTGATTTTAGATGAAATAGACTCTGGAGTTTCTGGAAAAACAGCCGATGAAATAGGAAAAGTGATGCAGGATATGGCTAAAAACATGCAGCTAATCGTCATCACGCACCACGCACAGGTAGCAGCCAAAGGAAATTCTCACTACAAAGTGGTGAAACAAGATGTGGATGGGAAAACTCAGTCAAACATCATTCCGCTCGGCGAGAAAGAAAGACTTCATGAAATCGCCCAAATCCTCTCTGGAAGCACCATCACAGATGCCGCACTACAACAAGCCGAAGAGCTTATGAAAAACTAACTCAAATGAAAGATATAGAAACAATAGAAGATATAGAACTGCTCGTAAATACATTTTACAGCAAGGTAAGAAAAGATGATGTCATAGGATTTTTCTTCAATGATGTAGCGAAAACAAACTGGGAGGAACATCTTCCCAAAATGTATCTATTCTGGAGGGCACTACTCTTTATGGATATTAAATTTGAGGGAAATCCCGTAGGTGCTCACATTCCGATAAATCTGCAAGTGCCGATGGAGGAACACCACTTTGACCACTGGGTAGGACTTTGGAAAGAAACCGTGGATGAACTTTTCGAGGGAGAAACAGCCGAAGATGCCAAAAACAAAGGACAAAACATCGCAAAAATGATGGCTTTCAAAATGAGACAAGTGAGAATGTAGCTCTGTTTTCTAGCGCCACAGCCAATAATCCTGCCAGTCTGTGAACATATGAAAAAGCAGTCCGATGGATACTACACGGTAATTTCCTTTCAGAAAAATACATCCCAAAGCATATGCCGCAACGGCATAATAAGAATGCAGCAGATGAAAACCTACACTGCATCTGTCTGGGTCAAAAATAGGAGTTGCCAAAAGATGATCCAAATCCACCAGCATGGTTGCCAAAAGGATGCAATAAGTTTTTTTCCATGTTTCTTTATAGAAAAAATAGGCTATAAAAAACGGAAAACCAAAATGCAGAAAATAGTGTACCAGCGGTTTTAAAATCGATATACCATCCATTCATTATCTTTATCAAAATGCAAATATAAAGAAGATTCTGAATAATTATTTCTTTAATTTTATTTAAAATCATGATAGATACCCACACCCACCTCTATTCAGAGGAATTCGACCAAGACAGACAGGAAGCCGTTTCCAGAGCTTTCGCAAACGGAGTAAGCCAAATATTCCTACCTGCCATAGACTCCGAAACTCACCAAAAAATGCTGGATTTAGAGGCTGCCTATCCACAGAAAATCTTCGCGATGATGGGACTTCATCCCTGCTCGGTAAAGCCTGACACTTGGGAAAAAGAATTAGAAATTATAGAAAAACACCTTAACCAAAGGGATTTCTGTGCTGTGGGCGAAATCGGGATAGATTTATATTGGGAGCAATCCACCCTTGACACACAGATAAAAGCCTTTGAAAAGCAGATAGACTGGGCTGCGGAGAGAGACCTGCCCATCGTAATCCACACCCGAAATAGTTTTGATGAGACTTTTGAGGTTTTGGAAAGAAAAAAACACCCTCGCCTGCGCGGGATATTCCATTGTTTCAGTGGTGATAAGGCTCAGGCTCTGCGAGCGATAGAGCTGGGATTTTATTTAGGCATCGGCGGTGTGGTGACTTTTAAAAATGGAAAAATAGACCAGTTCTTGGGCGAAATACCTTTGGATAGAATAGTTTTGGAGACAGATAGCCCTTATCTGGCGCCCGTGCCACACAGAGGAAAACGCAATGAAAGCGCTTATCTGAACCTCATCGCAGGTAAGCTGGTAGATATCTATGGAGTGAGTTTTGAAGAAATTGATAGAATAACGACCGAAAACGCCAAAAAGATTTTTAGAACATAAAAAACAATAGATAAAATGATAGAAATAGAATTTGAAAAACCTAATTACACCACCTGCAAATGCTGTGGTAATCAGGTAACTTGGCTCACAAGATTTGTTTATAAAGATAACGAAGCCATTGCTTTTTACTACGCCACTTTCACAGAACACGCCGAGAAAAAGGAAGTAAAATGTTTGATAAGCATATGTGAATGGGAAAACCCTGAAAGTGAAGAATATACGAAAGCAACAGGATTCCCAATGGTGCTTTGGGTTGATGAAAATCAGCAGGCAAATGTTTCGTTATTGAATAAAAATGAAGTTCCTTGGGAGAACATACTAAAAGGGGAAATCCTTGACCGAGAGGAAGCCCTAAATCACCCTTATAAAGAGGAAATTTTCCATATTACTGACCATATTTTCTGGGAAGATAAAGAAATTATAAATTTTTTATTCCCTAAAAACTAAAAGAGACTGAAAATACCATCTAAACCTCATCAAAAATATAAAAATTGAAAGTCTTAAATATTAAAATTTCTGCATTACCTCCAGAGAATAATTCTTTTTGGATGAGGCTTCTTTTTTATCTGTGTATTCCTTTTCTTTTCATATTTGGAATACTTTTATTGATACGATGGGGAATATATTCAGGCATTAGTTCTATTATTTCGGCTGTCAAAGAGGATTTTTTCGGAATTAAAGACAAAACAAATATTAAAATCAGCAAAAATATTCTATTCGAAAACGAACAATTTAAACTAAAAAAAGAAGACTATTTCCCTGATGAAAACAGCCAAGAATATAAAATTTTCGATGATTTTTGTGCCAAATCAAACGAATATCTTGATGATGGCTATATATTTTCTACAAACTAACAGATGAAAAATCAGCAACAGACCTAAACGGAGCGATTATAAGTGAATTTCAGGAAGATATTGGTAATTATATTTTATTACAAAATCTTATTTTGGAGGATAACCAGCTTAAAAACCAACTGATATCTTTCAATAAAAACACTGGAAAAATCAAAGTTTTGGCTGACATCAAAGACTTTTTTTGGTTAGATTTTGATTCTGAAACAAAAACAATCAATGGTTACAACAATAAAGAACAAATAGAAATTACCATTTCAGAATGATTTGTCTTTTATTAAATGATTTAATCCCAAAAAACAAAATCTACTTCTAAATGAAGTAGATTTTTATTTTATGCAAATTTTCTCTTTCTCAGCCAGAAGAACAATGCTCCCATTCCTCCGATAATTCCCAGCGGCAATAATAAATTCAGCCACTGCCAGTAGGATTTCTCATCATTAATTCTCTTCCCGTCCAAGAGGCGGACTTCTATGCTTCGGCTGCGCAGCTCGATGAGATTATCATCATCTAGAAGATATTCCAGCGCGTTTCTCAGAAACTGCTCATTACCATAGAGCTGGTTAGTCATCAGGTCTTCGCCCAAAGGAAGCGGTTCTCCTCTGATGACTTGGTTTCTAGCAACATCTCCATCGGAGATAACTATCATTTTATTCTCGCCACTCTTTGCTTTGAACTTTGGATACTCGTTTTTCTCGCTTCTGTTGGCATATGCAGAATTAAATTTCCCTTCCAAAGCCACTGCAAAAATCTTCGGCGTAGATGGTTTTTCCATCACACTAAGGCTGTCTATATTCTGTAGTTCGCTCAGTTCTACATAGTTCGGCGTAGATTTCAGGGTCGTTCTGTTACTAGATTCGTAGAGAACTTGGGTTTTAATCCCTGGTCTTCCCAAAGTATCTATCGCTGTTGGAAACTCAAATTTCAAAGGATTTATATTTCTAGTGATAGGATTTCCTGTTTCGTTAATCCCAAGTGGGAAATACGGCCACAACAAGCTGGCATACTGAGGGTTACCTGCTATCTCTCCTACGACTATTCTCCTAAGAGCCGCTTTTTGGAAATCTTTAACCAAAGCAGAATTGATTCTCAGACCGTAATTGAACATAAAATCCGTTAGATTAAGGTCTTGCGGATAAGCCATTATTTTTTTGGAATGGTAGAGTGTGTCCATATCTGCATTCACCGCATCCAGCATCCATAGGGTTTTACCACCATTCATAATGTATTGGTCAAGAATTACTTTTTCTTGGTTAGTAAAAGGCTTTCTCGGTTTGGCGATTACTATGGCGTCCATTTTCTGAAGTGTAGGAACATCCTCCATAGTGAGCTCTCCTCTGGTGTGTGGAATAATCGGCCCTACATTATAATTATCCAAAGCCAACTGTAAGAAGCCCTGAAACTGGTCTGGTCTAAGCTCATCATGATTAACCAAAAATCCTACATTTTTTCTCTTTTCGGTAATCATGGTTTTAATGGTGGAAACAAAATTGTACTCCAAATTCTCAATAGACTTATTCAGCTGTTCCGATGCATCTATCCCTGTCTGCTGGATAATCAGAGGAATAGCCGTCCCATAGGTATTATATTTCACCGCTGCATATGGGAAAAGGACGATTTCAGAGATTTTACCATCTTTCATATTAGGTAAAATAGACGGCTCCATTCCCATGGCTTCCAGCGTGTCTCTCGATATTTTTTCCTTAATAGGGTCTATGAATTTATAGTCTATCTTTGGATTGATTTTTCGGAATTCTTCCAGCATGAATTTGGTTTCGTTTTGTAACTGCTTAAAACTCGCTGGGAAATCACCATCGAGATAAACCTCTATCATCATCGGTTTTTTTACCGATTTCAGGGTTTTTATCGTGGAATCTGTAAGGGTGTATCTTTTTTCTTGGGTAAGGTCTATCCTTGTGGAAAAACCAAAAATCCCAACAAGCAGAACTAAAACAATCCCAATAGATATTATTATTTTCTTATTTTTCATATTATTTTATACATTTTTTTCAAAAATCCCTACTTCATTTCCTTTCTTCTTATTTTGAATATTTTATTTTTTTCTTTCAACAAAAAGGATGGCTGCTTTTAGCCCTAAAAATATTATCAATCCGAAATAAAACACATCTTTAGTGTCTATCAGACCTCTCGTAAAGGCGATATAATGATAATAAAAACCAAAGTTCTGAAGAATATAATCTCCGCCTCCCAGCAATTTATACGAAGCCAGCTGCTCTATTCCAAAAAACATAAAGAAACATAAAAAAACGCCTATAAGGTACGCCATCACTTGGTTAGATGATAATGCTGATGCCAAAATCCCTACCGCAGTGAATGCACCTATAAGCAGCAACAATCCTACATATCCGCCCAAAGTCATCCCGAAATCTATATTCCCTTCTGGAATGCTGAGCGTAGAAATCGTATTAAAATACACGATGGAAGGCAATAAGCACAAAACACCTATCAGCCATACAGACAAGAATTTACCACCGATAATCTCTGTCAATTTTAAAGGTTGAGAAAAAAGCCAACCAAGCGTTCCTGACTGCTGCTCTTCTGCCAGAGTTTTCATACTAAGCGCAGGAATGATGAACATAAAAAGCCACGGAACCAGCACAAAATAAGTCTGCATAGAAGCCGCACCTATATCAAAAAAGTTAAAATTATTCTCAAAGAAAAACAAGAACAAGCTTCCTAAAAGGCTGAAAGATGCGATGATGACCCACGCACTCCAATTCCCAAAATAAGCCCAAAGTTCTTTTTTAAAAACTGCTATCATTTTATATTTATTTTATCCAAAAATTTATTTAGTTCAAAAACACATCGTATCTACCGACTTTGTGTATCATCTTCAATACATTATCATCAATCCTTATTTTATGCTGCATAGATACCAGCTCTATGATGCTGTTATCCTCAGAATTTTTGATATAAAAGCTAAGTTTATGCTCGCCTTTATTGGTGAGTATTTCATTTCTGAAAAACTCTATATCCTCTTTTTTCAAATCCTGAACTGGCATTACAACGGTCAGAGATTTTGCAAATTTATCAAATGCATCCCTTAGTTCCAAAACATCATTCACATTCACGAAACATCTTCCATCCTGCGAAACGGAATATTTTATCTTTAAAATCACAAATCTCTGTGGAGCTATCTTGTCTTTCAGCCTCATATAATCCCTGTCTCCCAGACGGAAAGAGCACGAACCCGCGTAGTCCTCCAAGGTCAGAAAAGCCACCTTTTCGCCGCCACGCTTCCCATCCTGAACAGTATATTCCGTAATCATTCCTGCCACGGTGTATTCTTTGCCTTTATTCATATTATTTTGGCGGTCTTTCCAGCTGAGATTGGTCTCTAGAACATTGTTCGCGATGATTGTAGATTTATAATTTTCCACCTCATCCAGATTCAGGAAGTTATGAAAACCTCTTGGCTCTATTTTTTTGGTCGTTTCTTCCACTATTTCTTCTGATTCGGCATCCATACCGAAATCTATATTTTCATCCTCTAAAATGTCTGCGTCTATACCGCTGTCTACCACATCCAAATGCTCTTCTGGCTCATTCTTTTTCTCTTTCTCTATAATGCTTCTTTTACTCAAAGAGCCTTGCATAAACTTATATTGATACTTAAATTCATCTATCGGATGGGCAGAAAGATAAAACCCAATGGTTTCTTTCTCTTTATTAAGTTTATACATATTAGACCATTCTGGCTGAGGATCGATTTTAAAACGCTCTATCTGAACCTCTTCCATCATATCTGCAAAGAGAGAATTTTCCACAGAGGACTTACTTTCATTATAGTTTTGTCCGTATCTGAGAAGTTTTTCAACAGCCGTCCTTCCCGTGCTGTCTGGCTCTAAATACTGGGCTCTGTGGTAAGTGTCCAGTTCATCAAAAGCCCCTGCCATTACCAGTCCTTCCACCACTCGTTTATTCACCTGCGATGAAGAAACCCGCTCAAAAAAATCAAAAACATCCTTGAATTTACCCTTCTGTCTTTCCTGATCTATGGCTTCGCTTGGCCCCTCACCTATTCCCTTTATCGCCCCAAGCCCGAAACGAATCTGCCCTTTCTCGTTCACCGAAAATTTGTATTGACTTTCATTCACATCCGGCCCCAGAACATCCACGCCCATAGATTTACAGTCTTCCATAAACATGGTGATTTGGGCAGTGTTGTTAATGTTATTACTCATCACACTCGCCATATATTCGGCTGGGTAGTTGGCTTTTAGGTAAGCTGTATGATAGGCTATCAGGGCGTAACATGTAGAGTGCGACTTGTTAAAAGCATACTCTGCGAACGCCTCCCAGTCTTTCCATATTTTCTGTAATTTCGTTTCATCCAGATTATTCGCCTTTCCTCCTTCTATGAATTTCGGATACATTTTATCCAAGACATTTCTCTGCTTTTTCCCCATGGCTTTACGCAGGGTATCGGCTTCACCTTTCGTAAAGTTGGCCAATTTCTGTGACAAAAGCATCACCTGCTCCTGATAAACAGTAATTCCGTAAGTTTCTTTCAGATATTCCTCTGTTTCTGGGAGGTCATAGACTATTTCTTCTATTCCGTGTTTTCTGTTGATAAAGTTCGGGATGTATTTTATCGGCCCTGGTCTGTACAGCGCATTCATCGCGATAAGGTCAGCAAAAACCGTTGGTTTCAGATCCCTCATATATTTCTGCATTCCAGCACTTTCGTATTGGAAAATCCCGACTGTCCTTCCTTCCTTGAAGAGCTGATAAGTCTTCGCATCATCCAGCGGAATTTCATCTGGATTTATATCGATATTATATCTTTGTTTAATGAGTTTCAAAGCATCTTTGATAATGGTCAAAGTCCTCAAACCAAGGAAGTCCATTTTCAGCAGTCCTGCACTCTCCGCCACCGAGTTATCAAACTGAGAGACCAAAATATCGGCATCTTTCGCCGCAATGGAAATAGGAACAAGATTGGAAATATCCTCAGGCGTGATAATCACCCCACAGGCGTGAATTCCCGTATTTCTGATACAGCCTTCCATTTTCTTTGCAGAATCCAAAACACGATAGCGGCTGTCTTTCGGGTTCTCCAAGATGGCCTTCATCTCATCCACCAAAACTTTGTCCTCATCCTTTAATTTATGGTATTTCGAAAGGGCTTTTGCAATGTTCATCCCTGGCACAGACGGAACGAGTTTTGCGATGTTATTCGTTTCAAAAATCGGTACATCCAAGACCCTTCCTGCATCCTTTATCGCAGATTTCCCCCCCAAAACAGAATAGGTAATAATCTGAGCCACATTACTTTGCCCATATTTATCAATCACCCATTTGATAATTCTGTCCCTTCCTTCATCATCAAAATCTATGTCAATATCAGGCATCGAAATACGCTCTGGATTCAGAAAACGCTCAAAAAGGAGGTCATATTTTATAGGGTCTACATTGGTAACTCCGATGCAGTATGCCACCGCAGAACCTGCCGCAGAACCACGCCCAGGCCCTACAGAAACGCCCATATTTTTTGCCTCATTACAAAAATCCTGAACGATAAGGAAATACCCTGGATATCCCGTTTTAGCGATTACTTCCAGTTCAAAATCCAAACGCTCTGCTATCTCATCTGTGATTTCTCCGTATTTTTTCTTTGCTCCCTCGTAGGTCAGATGTCGTAGATAGGCGTTTTCTCCGCGTTTTCCGCCATCTTTCAAGTCATCTTCGTGCTGAAACTCCTGTGGAATATCAAATTCGGGCAGCAAAACATCTCGCTTCAAGGTATAAGGCTCAAATTTCTGCAACAGCTCCGTATATGCCTCAAATGCATCTGGATACTGGCGAAAAGCCTGTTTGATTTCTTCCGTATTTTTTATATAAAACTCCTGCGAAGCCAGTCCTCTCCTCTTCCCAAAACCTCTACCAATGGGCGTTGAGAGTTTTTCTCCGTCTTTTATACAGCTTACGATATCCTGAATATCAGCATCGGATTTTTCTGTATAAAAAGTTTCGTTTTGGGCTAAAATTTTGACATCATGTTTTTCTGCAAATTGGAGCAAAGTTTGGTTCACATGCTCTTCTTCGTACAGACCATGATTCTGAATCTGCACATAGAAATCCTCGCCAAATTCCTCTTTCCACCATTTAAAAAGTTCTTCCCCTTTCTGCTCCCCAAAATTCAAAATCGCATCTGGAATATCACCAGAAATACCAGAAGTAACCGCGATAAGCCCCTCTTTATACTGCGAAATCATCTGTCTGGAAATCCGCGGAACACCGAAATAAAATCCTTTAACAAAACCTATACTTGAGAGTTTTGCCAAGTTTTTATAACCTGTAAAATTCTTCGCTAGCAGCACCATATTTGTCCTTCTGTCTGGGTCATCTTTGGTAAACTGCTTCTGCTCGGGTCTGTCCGAGATATAAAATTCACACCCCAGAACAGGAATTATCGTTTTCTGCTGTGGCTCTTTTTCAGAAAATTCTATGCCTTCTTCTTCGGCTTTTTGTTTTTGGTCAATGTATTCTTGATGGGCTTTTTTAACCTTGGAATTATAATTTTCCACTTCGGAAATAAACTTAAAAGCCCCCATCATATTCCCCAAATCCACCATTCCCACAGCTGGGAAATTATCAGATTTGGCTTTATTTATCAAATCTTCTATGGAAGTAGTCGATTGTAAAGACGAAAAAATACTATGATTGTGAAAATTAAAGTAGTCCCCAATTTCCACCTCATCCGTATCCCCAAAATCTACCGTTTTTTTCTTCTTGTTAAAATCCTCTACCTGCCGTCTGATAACGATTGCAAAAGGCTTAATGGGATTAGGATGAAGATTTTGGTAGGCTTCCAGCTGCTCTTGGGAAATTTTAAGATTTTCTGCTGGGATAATGCCGATACGCATCATCTCAAAGAAAACCTGAGCCGTAGCATTCACATCGGCAGCGGCATTATGGGCTTCATCAAATTTTTTACCGTAGAGTTTTTCGTAAAGTTCCTCTAATTTTGGTGATTTGTATCTTCCGTTTTTTCCTCCGCTCAGCTGACAAAAATCTGTCCCCAGCTCCATAGTATCGGCAGAAGGCGTTTTTTCCAATGTATTCTCTATCCCCTTTCGGAAAAGCTCTGCACCTACGATTTTATAGTCAAAATCTATATTGTGCCCTGCCACCACTTTGGTTTTCTTAAGCACTTCGGTGAATTCCTCCAAAACTTCCTGTAAGTCCCTTCCCTGTTCCTGCGCCATTTTAGTGGAAATCCCGTGAATTCTGGTCGCATTGAAGGGAATATCATAGCCCTCTGGCTTTATGATATAATCCTGATTCTCTATCAGTTCGCCGTTTTCATCATGCAACTGCCAAGCAATCTGCACCATCCTAGGCCAGTTGTCAGAATCTGATAAAGGAGCATTAAAGTTCTGAGGTAATCCCGTAGTTTCGGTATCAAAAATGAGGTACATTCAGTAAAAAAAAAATTTGGTGTAAAAATAGAAAGAATTTTAGTATAAATTCAACTTTTGAATCAAAATAATTTTGACTTATATTTTTCTATACACTTCTTCAAAAGGAAGTCTGGTTCTATCTCCCCAAACACCCTTTTCTTCGCGGATTCCACAGGTTACGACCATATTGATTTCTGCGCCATAGGGCAGTTTGAGCAGTTTTTTCACTCTTAAACTATCAAAGCCTTCTAACGGACAAGTGTCATAGCCCTGCTCCGCCATTGCCAGCATGAAAGTCTGAGCAACCAGACCACAGCTTTTATGCACCACTACGCGCATATCCGCCTCCGAAACCTGCCTCATCATAGGGCGAAAAAGCCCAATTCCCAGCGCTGTTATTTTTCGGGCTATTCCTAAAATTCCAAAAAAACGAGAATAGATAATTGGAAGAAGTTTTTCATAATACATTCCCCACTTTTTTATGCGTTTTTCTTGTTTTTCGGCTGGGCTAGTTTTCCTGATGTTTTCTATTTCTAAACACAGCATTTCTTTTTCACGCTTACGGTGTAAATCCTGCCGAGTCACGAAAACCACCATCTCCTGCGCTGTATCTGCTGAACTCTGCGCCAAACACGCAGAAGCTAATTTCTTGAGCATATCTTTATCCGTGATATGGTACATTTCATAGAGCTGCATGTTGGAACTAGTGGGTGCCAGCTGCGCCAGCCTCAAGCAATGAGCCACTTTTTCTGTATCTATCCTTTTTGTGTCGCTATAGTATCGCACAGAGCGTCTATAATTGAGTATTTCCTCTAAATTCATAGCTAAAATTTTTCGTTAAAGATAAAAAAACTGAATAAATTTTCCATAATCATCAAAAAAAATCCCTTCCAGAAAACTCCGAAAGGGAACAAATGAAACATATTCTATCTTAATTTTAGAATTTCAAATTTTTAAATCTCTCAAAAGCTGCTCTTTCCAGCATCTCTCTGTCATCTGGGTGAGCTATGGAAATAAGCGCTTTTGCTCTCTGCTGGAAGTTTTTCCCATGCAGATCCACCACACCATATTCTGTAGCCACATAGTGCATATGCCCTCTGGTAGTCACCACTCCTGCTCCTTCTTTTAGGAAAGGAACGATTCTCGGCACGCCTTTTTTAGTTCTGGCAGTAATCGCCAAGATAGGTTTTCCGCCATCGCTCAGCGCTGCTCCTCTCATAAAATCCACCTGCCCGCCGATACCACTGTATTGGTAAGAACCTATACTATCCGAGCAAGCCTGCCCTGTAAGGTCTAATTCTATCGCACTATTGATAGACACTGCTTTAGGGTTTCTACGGATAACACGAGGGTCGTTAGTATAATCTACATCAAGGAACGCAAAAGCTGGGTTATCATTCACAAAATCATACAATTTCTTTGTCCCGAAAGCAAAGCTCGTCACTGATTTATGCGGGTGCGTAGTTTTATACTTGTTATTCACCACACCATATTTTATCAAATCTACTACTCCATCACTAAGCATCTCTGTATGAATACCCAAGTCTTTATGATTATTAAGACACTTCAACACTGCATCTGGAATAGTCCCAATTCCCATCTGTAATACAGAACGGTCTTCGATGATTTCAGCAATGTTTCTACCTATCTGCAATTCTTCTTCTTCTATCTTCGCGCCGTAATCTACTGTAAGCAGTTCTGTTTCGTGCCATACCATTTTATCAATTTGGCTCATATGGATTACGCTGTCTCCGTGAGTTCTCGGCATTTTAGGGTTTACCTGAGCAATTACATATTTTGCTGTATCTACTGCTGCTCTGGTAACATCCACAGAAAGCCCAAGTGTACAATATCCATGCTCATCTGGGGGAGAAACTTGGATAATCGCTACATCTAGCGGCATTCTATTGTTTCTAAACAAATCAGGAATATCTCCTAGGAAAATAGGAATAAAACTTCCTCTTCCGCTGTTTACATTCTCTCTAACAGCCGTAGAGACAAACATCACATTAAAACGGAAACTATCTTCGTATTCTGGTTTTGTGATTTCTATATCGCCTTGTATCGTGATACAGGTAACTTCTACATTTTTTAATTCATTTGCTCGTTTTGCTAATTCGTTTACTAAATAATTAGGTGTACAAGCACTTCCTTGTAAAAAAATTCTATCATTACTTTTTATCAATGACAGAGCTTCTTCTGCTGAACAATACATATTATTTTTCTAATGTTTTTATGACAAAATATTTTTTTATCAAATTATACTTATTTAAAATTTTCGGCAAATATAAAATTTTTTTTGTTTAGAAAATATCCCTATTTTTAGCCATTTATTTTCCTGATAAAATTTAGTTTATTATTCTTTTATTCTAAGAATAATTTGTTTATTTTTGTAGAACTATATATTTTAATTATAACATTTTCAAATTATGAAAGTATTGATAATCGGAAATGGTGGAAGGGAATCTGCCATCGTATGGAAACTAAAAAATGACCCAAGAATTACCCAATTCTACTTTGCAAAAGGAAATGCCTCTACAGAGAAATTAGGAAAAACAGTTTATGAAACGGAAATAGCAGACCTTGTGAAGTTTGCTAAAAAAGAAGATATAGAACTTACCATCGTAGGGCCAGAAGCTCCTTTGGTGGAGGGCATCGTGGATGAATTTAACAAAGAAGGATTGAGAATTTTCGGAGCTAAAAAAGCGGCTGCATTACTAGAAGGCAGCAAGGCTTATTCCAAAAAATTCATGCAGGACTACGGCATCAGAACGGCTAAAGCGAAGATTTTTGATTCTTACAACGATGCAGTTGCTTATGTGAAAACTCAGGCTTTCCCATTGGTAATAAAAGCGAGCGGTCTGGCAAGTGGAAAAGGCGTGGTTATCTGTAAAGATTTAGCTGAAGCAGAAACTACCATTCACGATTTCATGATTAGAAAAGTTCATGGAGATGCAGGAATCAGAATCATTGTTGAAGAATTCTTGAGAGGTTTCGAAGCTTCTGTGATTGCTTTCTCTAATGGAGAAAAATTCTTCCCTTGCATAGCGGTGAAAGATTATAAAAAATTAGGAAACGGCGACAAAGGCCCTAACACAGGCGGAATGGGAACAGTTGCTCCAAATCCAGAGTTCACAGCTGCACACATGGAAGATTTCGTTCAAAATATAATGAATCCTACCATCAAAGGAATTCACGATAACATGCTGAAATTCAAAGGATTTATTTTCTTTGGGCTTTTGGTTTCTAATAACGAATGCTACCTATTAGAATACAACATGCGTCTGGGTGACCCTGAAACTCAGGCAATTATGCCACTTTTAGAAAACAACCTTTTAGATGCTATCAATGATTGTATCGATGGAAAAGATATTGAACTTAAGTTTTCAGATAAAAAATCGGTTTGTCTTGTGTTAGCTTCTGGCGGATATCCTCGTGATTTCGAAAAAGGACTGGAAATCAAAGGAATAGACAAAGTCAAAAACAGTGAAGTTTTCTTTGCTGGAGCAACATACCAAGGAAGCCGAATCGTAACAGACGGCGGAAGAGTGCTGAATTTAGTTGCTACTGGTGACACTTACGAAGAGGCTAGACAAAAGGTTTACGAAGATGCTGATGCTGTCAATTTTGACTATGCATATCACAGAGAGGATATTGGTTTAGTTAAATAATTTTCAGCAAAAAACTATATCAATATGAATAATGGAATCATTGTTCTTGATTTCGGGTCTCAGTACAATCAGCTGATTAGCCGAAGAGTACGAGAAATGCAGGTGTATTCGGAAATTATTCCTTATAACACTCCCATAGATGAAATCAAGGCTAAAAAACCTGCTGGAATCATACTTTCGGGCGGGCCATCTTCCGTAAATGCAGAAGATGCACATTTGGTGGATAAAGAAATTTTTAATCTCGGAATTCCTATTTTAGGAATCTGCTATGGAATGCAGCTTACGGCGCATCTCCTCGGCGGAAAGGTAGAAAAAGGCACCAAAGGCGAATACGGAAAATCTCATCTGGAGATTGTAAAACCCTGCGCTCTTTTCGAAGGAGTAAGCCAAAATTCTATCGTTTGGATGAGCCACTTTGACGAAGTAAAGGAGCTTCCAAAGGATTTTGAAATCAATGCTAAATCAGGCGTGATTGCGGCTATTTCCAACGAGGCTAAAAACTTCTACGCCGTGCAGTTCCACCCAGAAGTAACCCACAGTGAGGAAGGCGGAAAAATGCTGGAAAATTTTGTATTTAAAATTTGTAAAGCAGAAAGAAACTGGAAATTAACCAATTACATAGAAAAAACGGTCAGCGAAATCAAAGAAAAAGTCGGAAATCAAAAAGTGATTTTAGGACTTTCTGGCGGTGTGGATTCTTCCGTAGCGGCAGTGCTTATCCATAAAGCGATAGGCGACCAGCTGACTTGTATCTTCGTGGATACAGGACTTCTCAGAAAAGATGAAGCGAAAAAAGTAATGCATAACTATGGAGAGCATTTCCATATGAATATCAAATGCATAGATGCTTCTGAGAGATTTTTGGCTAAATTAAAAGGTGTGTCCGACCCAGAACAGAAAAGAAAAATCATTGGAAATGAATTTATAGAAGTTTTCGATGAAGAATCTTCAAAAATAGAAGGTGCGAAATTCTTGGCACAAGGGACTATTTATCCCGATGTGATAGAATCTCAGTCCATCAAAGGCCCTTCGGCAGTGATAAAATCCCACCATAATGTGGGCGGACTTCCAGAGGATATGAAATTTGAACTCTTAGAACCTCTACGCGAACTTTTCAAGGATGAAGTAAGAAAAGTAGGTGAAGAATTGGGTATCCCAAGCCACCTTGTCCATCGCCATCCGTTCCCTGGTCCAGGGCTGGGAATCAGAGTTTTAGGAGAAGTAGATGCAGAAAAAGTGAGAATTCTTCAGGAGGCTGATGATATTTTCATCGAAGAACTCTACAAACACGAGCTTTATGACA
Source organism: uncultured Flavobacteriaceae bacterium (assembly GCA_963516675.1). Classification (GTDB taxonomy): domain Bacteria; phylum Bacteroidota; class Bacteroidia; order Flavobacteriales; family Weeksellaceae; genus JABCPE02. Next base: position 185,845 of record CAUQBH010000001.1, read on the forward strand.
AAGTGAGCCAAGCGTTCGTAGTGCTTCTTCCTGTGAAATCTGTGGGCGTAATGGGCGATGAGAGAACTTACGAATACACCGCAGTAGTCCGTTCTGCGAATACCATAGACTTTATGACTGCAACATGGAGCAAACTTCCTTACGAGTTTTTAGAATTGATATCCAACCGCATCATAAACGAAGTAAAAGGCATCAATCGTGTGGCTTACGATATTTCCAGCAAGCCGCCTGCAACCATAGAATGGGAATAATTTTAATAAAAAATATCTTTACGCTTTGTAAAGATATTTTTTTGTTTTAAAGTTCAAACTCTTCTCCTAATTCAGGAAGGAAAAGCTCTATTTTTCGCTGTTGAAAAACTTCCTTCGCCTGTTCGTGATTTATCTTAATCGGCGGAAAAGTATCAAAATGACAACCTATCACTTTTGGTGTTTTTATCAACTCTGAAGAAGCAAAAGCAGCCTGCTCTGCATCCATCGTATAATGCCCGCCAACTGGCAGAATAGCACAATCTATCTTACCAAAAAGCTGCGGCAAAATTCCCATTTCAGAGATAACTCCTGTATCGCCAGCAAAATACACACATTTTCCATCAAATTTTAAAACATATCCCGCAGGATGCCCACCATATGTCCCATCTGGAAAACTAGAAGTATGAGATGCCGGAACCATACTGATTTTCAGGCCTTCTATCATTGTAGAGCCTCCTATATTGATATCTATAGAGTGAGGATGCCCGAAATATCCGCATATCTCTGGCTGAGCGATAATCTGCACCTCTGGATGGTTTTTGATAACCTCAGCCACATCTGCCGTATGGTCTCCATGGGCATGAGTAATCAGCACATAATCAATCTTCTGCGAGCTGATATCAAATCCAGATTTTTCCTTTTGGAAATTATAAAATGGGTCTGTGAAGATATTTTTGCCTTTATACGAAAACAAAAAACAATTTTGCCCTAAAAATTTCACTTTCATAATCTTATATTTTTTAATTTTTTTCTTAAAAATAATTTAATCCCAAAGCCACCAAAACTGCCATCATAAGGGTAATTATCCCCACTTGTTTCAGGAATGGGTCTAGCTCATTAGGTGATTTTACTTTCATAATATTTCGGCGGAGTGCAGCCATCGGAAAAAATAAAATCATCACAATAAAAGCGTAATATTTCCCCTGTGCATGGAGATTGTTTTTCATTAAAAAAACGAGAATAAAAATCAGTGGCATCTGCATGAGGACAATCTGATAAATCATCGCATATCTAAATCCCAGCCACTGCGCAACCGTTTTTTTTCCTGCCTTTTGGTCGCTTTCCATATCCCTCATATTATTGAGATTCAGCACCGATACAGACAACATTCCTACCGCAGAAGCAGGAAGCAAAACATCCCAATTCCATGTTTTAGTAAAAAGAAAATAGCTCCCGCCTACTGACACCAATCCAAAAAAAATAAAAACCATAATATCCCCCAAACCTAAGTATCCATAAGGTTTCTTGCCGATTGTATAGCTTATCGCTGCCCAGATGCTCATCATCCCCAAACCGATAAAAACCCAAAATTCCGTAACAAAATCAGGAAAAAACGCCAAATAAAGCAAAGCCGCTGTCGCCAGCACAGACAAAACCACAAACGAAATCACTACTTTTTTCATTTGTTCTGCTAAAATTTTCCCTGATGCCACCGCTCTGCTCTCTGCTTTTTCATCACGGAAATCGTCCGTTCCCTTTGTCCCATCACCATAATCATTAGAAAAATTGGACAAAATCTGATAAAACATCGTAACAAGCAAAGCCAAAATAAAAACCCTATAATCCCAAAATCCACCTTCCTGAACCAATCGCCAGCGGGCAATAAAAGCCCCCATAATAATACCGCTCACGGATAGCGGCAGTGTTCTCAACCGCGCCGCCTGAAGCCAAATAAATATTCCTTTCTTCATACCTTAATCACTGAAAATAAATTTTTATTTATTTCCTTTTTTCACCTAAAATTTGTGTAAAGATAATCATTTGTGATTAAAAAATAATCGTTAGATTTGCCGAGGTTTATACTGATTATGAAATCACTCAATGAAGAAAACTATCTAAAAGCTATTTTTCATCTTATTGACAAAGATGACACTTTCACAGTCAATGAGTTAAGCAAAATGCTCAACATAAAAATGCCCAGCGTAAACAGCATGATGAAAAAATTTTCTCAGAAAAACTGGGTCATCTACGAAAGTTACAAACCGATAAAAATCACAGCATTAGGAAAGAAAGAAGCCGCTCATGTGGTGAGAAAACATAGACTGACCGAAATGTTTTTAGTAGAAAAAATGGGCTTCGGCTGGGAGGTCGTTCACGAAATCGCGGAACAGCTGGAACATATCCATTCAGAGATTTTCTTTGATAAAATGGATGAACTCCTGAACTACCCAAAAGTAGATCCACACGGCGAACCTATTCCTGACAAACAGGGAAACATCATTCAGCAAAACCTAACAAAACTAAGCGAGTGTAAAGCTGGAAACTCTGCCATTCTTTCGGCGGTAATAGATTCCTCGGATGAGTTTTTGACTTACCTGAATCATAGAAGTCTGAGTTTAAATTCTGAACTGAAAATTTTAGAAGTGGAAAAATTTGACCAATCGATGAAAATAGAGTTTGATGGAAAAACCGAAACGCTCAGCAAAATGGTTTGTGATAAAATTTTAGTGCAGAAAATCTAACAAACAAAAAGAGACGCCCCAAAAGCATCTCTTTTTTCATGTATTATTTTTTAAGAATTGGTGTCAGAACCTTGGTTTTTCCATCTATATTTTTAGGATTTTCTACTCCTAAAATATAATTGATAAATGGATAAATGTGTATATTTTCAAAAGGTTTTATCTCGTTATTTTCTTTGATTTTATTCCCAAAAGCATAGAAAATCGCCATCATTTCTGGTGTCACATACGGGTCATATCCATGAGTCCCCCAGATGCCTTTTCTATTTGCTAAAAAGTCTTTTTCGCTTTTTACCATATAGTACGGCGCATCGGTAATAATCAAAATATCGCCTATATTTTTGTGGTTTCTATAATGCCATTTTTTCGGTGTTTCTTCTTTTTTATACACTTTCACATGGCTGTTTCCCGCGAAATATTGTTTTATCTCTTGATAAACTTCCTCTTTTTGGTTTTTATTTTTTAGATAAACTTGGCAGTGCATACCATTGTTTATCATATCTGCTTTGTCTTTTAGTTTATTTTCAAGATTTTCGGTGATGATTATTTTCCCTTTTTCGCTTGTCATATCTATCATTCCGTGGTCAGCCGTGATGATGGTAGTGATTGGCAGGTCTAAATTTTCCACGCCCTGCATAATTTGCCCTAAAAGCTGATCTGCCAGCTGTAATTCTTGTTTCAGTTTTTCAGAATTTGTCCCCGTCTGATGCCCCGCCGTATCCACAAACTCAAAATAAAGCGTCACAAATCGTGGTCTTTCCGATTCTGGAAGCCTAAACCAATTCATCACCTGCTGAATTCTTTCGGTGTAAGGCACATTAGAATCATATTGTTTCCAGTAGGTAGGATATTCGCCTTGTATAGGTGCTTCTGAACCCACCCAGAAATAAGAAGCGGTCTTCATTCCATATTTTTGAAGCCACTGCCACTGCGGCATTCCTCCATAGAATTTAGGGTTCTGCACGGCTTCTCTATTTGGGATAGAATAGATTTTGTCCTCTGCTGGAGAATAAAACATATTATCCACTAGCCCATGGTTCCCTGGGTACATTCCCGTAATTATAGTGTAGTGGTTAGGAAAGGTTTTACTAGGAAAACTAGGAATGATTCCTTTTGCGTAGGAGGATTTTTGTTTGAGTTTTTTAAAGTTTTCTAAATTAAATTTCTCTGGATAGTCATACCTGAATCCATCAAAAGAAACCAGCAAAACATATTGTTTCTCTGATGGCTTATTTACCAGAGCATTATTTTTACAAGAAGTTAGAAAAAAAAGACTAATCCAGATGAATAAAATTTTCTTCATTGTTAAATTTAAATTTCCACAAAGGTAAAAAGTTTTAAGTAAATTTGTGACAAATAAAATTATTATCATGAATTTCAGAATAGAAAAAGACACTATGGGAGAAGTGCAGGTCCCAGCCGAAAAATACTGGGGAGCACAGACTGAGCGCTCTAGAAACAATTTTAAAATCGGTGAGGAAGGCTCCATGCCTAGCGAAATCATAGAAGCATTTGCATACCTAAAAAAAGCCGCTGCCTATGCCAACTGTGATTTGGGCGTACTTCCTTTGGAAAAGCGAGATTTAATAGCCCAAGTCTGTGATGAAATTCTATCTGGAAAACTTTCCGACCAGTTTCCTTTGGTTATCTGGCAGACAGGCTCTGGAACTCAGTCAAACATGAATATAAATGAAGTAATCTCCAATAGAGCTCATGTCTTAAACGGCGGAACTTTGGGCGAAAAATCTTCTATTCATCCCAATGATGATGTGAATAAATCCCAATCTTCCAACGATACTTTCCCTACCGCTATGCATATCGCAGCGTACAAAAAATTGGTAAAAAAAACTTTTCCTGCAGTGGAACGACTAAGAGATTCTTTAGCCAAAAAATCTGAAGATTTCAAAGACATCATCAAAGTAGGAAGAACCCACCTAATGGATGCCACTCCCCTAACTTTAGGACAGGAGTTTTCTGGATATGCAGCACAGCTGGATTACGGACTAAAAGCCTTATCAAGCACACTGGAACACCTTCGAGAGCTAGCGCTGGGAGGGACTGCCGTGGGAACAGGGCTAAACGCTCCAAAAAACTACGATACAAAAGTCGCGAAATACATTTCTGAATTTACTGGGCTTCCGTTCATCACGGCTCCCAATAAATTTGAAGCGCTTGCTGCTCATGATGCTATCGTAGAAAGCCACGGCGCACTGAAACAAATCGCGGTTTCATTATTCAAAATAGCACAAGATATCAGAATGATGGCTTCTGGCCCTAGGAGTGGCATTGGAGAAATTTTCATCCCAGAAAACGAACCAGGTTCTTCCATCATGCCAGGGAAAGTGAATCCTACTCAGCCAGAGGCAGTTACTATGGTCTGCGCCCAAATTCTTGGAAATGACACCACTATCTCTTTTGCAGGAACGCAAGGACATTTTGAGCTGAATGTTTTCAAACCTGTGATGGCTTACAATTTTCTACAATCGGCGCAGCTTCTCGCGGATGCTTGCATCTCGTTTGATGAACACTGCGTATCAGGAATACTTCCTAATGAATTAAAAATCAAGAGTTTATTAGAAAATTCACTAATGCTGGTCACAGCACTAAATCCTCACATCGGCTACGAAAATGCCGCAAAAATTGCTAAATCCGCTTATAACAACGGAACAAGCCTAAGAGAAGAGGCTATAAATTCGGGAATGCTGACTGGCGAAGAGTTTGACAGCTGGGTCAATCCTAAAGATATGATTTAAGTTTTTTAATTAAACTATAAAAAATCCATAAAACCGATTAGTTTTATGGATTTTTGTTTTAAATATTTTTCTTCCAAATCTATTCTGAAAGTCCGTCCAATGTGCCTTTTGCGTAAAACTCCAGCAGTTTGACTTGGTATAAATAATTGTATTTCGCCTGTGCTGCCGCACCTTGGGCATTTACATAGTTGTTTCTCGCTGTATTTAGGTCGTAGATGGATGATTTCCCTGCTTGATAGCTCTTTTCCATAAAATCTAGCGCCAGTTTTGAGCTTTTCTCGGCTTCTACCGCAGATTTATAAACCTCAAAGTTATTTTCCGCTGTATATTCCGCTTTTTGGATATTTTGTAAAAGCTCTTGTTTCTGTTGTTGCAGATTGTTTTTGGCTATATCTTCATTTATTTTAGCCTGTTCTACTTGTATTTTTGTAATTCCTTTGTTAAAAATAGGAATGTTTGCGCTAAGTCCTATTTGCTGACCAAAATTATCCTTATACTGCTGACCGAAATTTCTACCACCATCATTATTAAACGAATTGAAATAAAATGTCCCAACGCCCGCACTGGCTGTAATGGATGGAAGGAAACCCGTATTTGCTATTTTTGTCTGCATTTCAGAGGCTTTTATCCTCGCTTCCGCTCCCTTTATCTGAGGATGCCAGCTGTAAGCCTTTTCCAAAATCTCACTTACCGAAAAATCCGTTTTTTCTACATTTTCTGCTACATCCCAGCCTGCTACATCAAAGTCCTTGTAATCCTCCAACTGAAGCAGTAAAGCCAATGAAAACAGCGCATTTTTGGTATTTACTTCTGCTGATTTCATGTTTTGGTATTCCCTTGCCATAGAGGCGTTTGCTTCGGCTAAAACCGTTTGGGAAGTTGTCCCTACTTTGGTGGTTATTTCAGCTTTTTCATAGACTTTCTGCGCATTTTCATAGGCGGATTTATTGATGTTTTCCACTTCTCTATTCAGCAAAATGTTCAAATACTGCTGGGCTATCTGAAGGGAAATATCGCTTTTTATCCTTTCCAAATCATAGGCGCTGGCTTCCACCTCGTACTGAGATTTTTGAATTTGTTTTTCCAGTCGGTTTCCGTTGTAGAGAGTCACACTTGCGCCGATGTTCACAGAATTATTAAAATTATCATTCCTGCGGTGGTTACCGAAAACATCTTGGTTTTGCCCAAAATTAGCTGTATTGCTCACCGTTGCGGAAACGCTCGGAATACGCTCTTTTTTAGCTGTTTTTAGATTATTTTCCTGATTGGTTTTTTCCAGTCTGCTCTGTTTGATGTGCAGATTATGCTCAAAAGCATAATGTATACACTCCTGCAATGTCCAATTTTTCTGAGCATTGACCACAGAAAAAGAAAAGAAAAAAACAAGGAAAATAATTTTATAAATTCTCATATTTTTATTTTATACTACTCAGTATCAAATCGTTATAATGAACCAATTCTGGAATAGCAGCACAGTTCATATTGATGATTTGAACATTATTTTTATCAAGCGTATTGAACAAATCATTCTGCTTATTCATAGGAACGAATCCGAAATGATAATATTTCTTTTTATTGTTTTTTATATCATTTTGAGCTTGTTTTTCGTATTCTATGTATTTATCATTATTTTTATTAGATTGATAATAGGAATAACCTACAAATGAAACAGCTACAACGATTACAGTTAATACAATATATTTTATTTTCATAATATCATTTTCTAAAATATTTCAGACTAACCTCTTATGCTTCGCCCAAAGGACTCTGCAACAGCTCCAAGCACAAAAACTATTACTAAAACCCAGAATATGGTGTATAAAACTTTCTTTTTCATATCTTTTTTAATTATCTATGAAGCAATGCCATCGTTTTTCCTATTTTGTATCCCAAAAAATACAAAAAGAAAACTAGAGCCACTATTTTTGTTATGGTTCGCGGGTTTTTACTAATATAAGAAATTAGTTTCTCAAATGTTGCTTCCATTATTTTATCATTTTTTTCTTGGCTAATATCAGAATTTTTCTTGTAAAAAACTATTTTTTGTCTAACTTAATTAGTTTTTCACACTTATAATAGAATAAATTATTCAAAATTAATATTAAACATTATCTTCTCATTAGTGGTAGGATTGATAATATTACCATTTATGTATTCTATTTTATACTTTTTGTCAATTACATTTAGATGTATTTCTATATAATCTTTTCCTTTTCTATTGAAACCATTAGATGTTTCTGAAAAAGTAAATATATGCCGAACCATTCCTTTTCTGTCTAATACAATGTCAAAGTTCATTCTATCAGAAGTATTTTTATTAAATTTCCCTTTTGTATTTTTATTATATACCTTGAAATTCCACTGGTCATTTTCATTTTGTATACAATAGAAATCGTTCAAAATACTATTCTTATCCTGAGAAAATGAATAGTAGGTATAGGCGAGATTGTATATTTGATTAAAAAAATTATACAAAGTCGTTTCTTCTTCCTTTTTTATATTTTCACTAAAATGAATATTATTTAAAAACAAGTCATTTTTATATTCCGCTTTACCAGTAAAAACTATAGGGTTTTTATCCTCATTACGATGAAAAATTCCACTAAATTTCACACGATAAGATAGATTCAGCTTGTTTTTACTAAGTTTTTCACGATAGTTCTTTATGTTTTCTAAATTCTCTCTGTCTGATAAAATAACAGAATCTGCTTTTATTTGGCTAAATAAAAGGCTATTGAACATAAGCAAAAAATTACATTACATTAAATTTCATTTCCTATAAGTTTTAAAAGTTAATAATCGAACTAAAAACACCTAACAAAAAATCTTTATCCACATTTATCTTATCAAAACAAAGATGAGAAGAGTTTTTATAAAATCCTATTTTTGTATAAATTTAATGAATATTTATCACAAAATTAGTAAATTTGTCAAAAATGTTGCTGCTGTTTAAATAAATTCATATGGTTTTTATTAAAGATTTACAAAAATCCTACGATATCGGAAAATCCAAACTTCATGTTTTGAAGGGAATCAATCTGGATATTTCAGAAGGCGAGTTCGTGTCCATCATGGGTTCATCAGGTTCTGGAAAATCCACCCTGCTGAACATCATTGGGATTTTGGATCAAAAAGACAGCGGAATCTACGAGCTGGACGGCATTCCCATAGAGCACCTCAACGAGGCCAAAGCCGCAGAATACCGCTCTAGGTTTTTAGGATTCGTATTTCAATCGTTTAACCTCATCAGTTATAAAACTGCTTTGGAAAATGTAGCACTTCCGCTCTATTATCAAAATGTAAACAGAAAAGAACGAAACCAAAGAGCTTTAGATTATCTAGAAAAAGTAGGACTTGCAGACTGGGCAAACCGCCTGCCGAACGAGCTTTCGGGAGGACAGAAACAAAGAGTAGCCATCGCTAGAGCCCTCATCACTGACCCGAGAATTATCCTCGCTGATGAGCCTACAGGAGCTTTGGACAGCAAAACCACTCACGACATTATGAAACTTCTGCAGGAAATCAACAATCAAGGAAAAACCATCATCATCGTAACCCACGAACCCGATGTAGCAGCGCAGACAAAAAGAAATGTCTTCCTAAAGGACGGCATCATAGAGAGCGATGAAGTCATAGAACAATTTGTTTTATAAACACATTTTCAAATAAAAACCAACAAAAAAATGTTTGATTTAGACCGCTGGCAGGAGATTTTTAGTTCTATTCGGAGCAATATGCTTCGGACAGTGCTTTCTGGCTTTACAGTGGCGCTGGGACTTTACATTTTCATTGTTCTTTTTGGAATCGGAACGGGTCTGAAAAACGCCTTTAATGATGGTTTCAGAAGCGCTCAAAACCTGATTTCCATTTCCTCTGGGCGGACTTCCCTTGCCTATGCTGGACTTCAGGCGGACAGGCTCATTAGTTTTAATAATGATGATTTAGAGGCAGTTACCACGGAAAACAAAAAAAATATAGAATATTCCTCACCGATATATTCCACCTTTTGGACAGTAAAATACGGCAAAGAAAGCGGCAGCTACGGTATAAACGGAGCTGGTGAAGAAGAAGTCTACATCAAAAACAGAACAGTTTTGGATGGGCGGTATCTTTCGCCTGCGGATATCAAAGAAAATAGAAATGTAGCAGTCATCGGTAAAATGGTGCATCGCGACCTCATCAAAAACGGAAATCCCATCGGTAAAGAACTGGATATCAATGGAACTATATTCAAAGTCATCGGTGTTTTTTCTGATAACCAAGGTGACTGGGCAGAGCGAAGCATCAGTATTCCCATTACCACCATGCAGCAACTTAAAAAAAGTTCTGATACCATTTCTGAAATTTCTCTAACTTACAATATGGAACTCTCTCCTGATGAGGCGATACAATTCGGAGAGGAACTAAAAAACCAGCTTCAGGAGCGAAAAAAAGTTTCACCAGAGGACGAACAGGCGATTTGGGTTTTCAATAATGCTGAAAACACCAAAAACGGAACCATGTTCCTGAGCGTCATCATCATCATCGTAGGTTTTATAGGAATCGGGACGCTTGTCGCAGGGATTATCGGAATTAGTAATATCATGGTTTACATCGTTAAAGAACGAACACTGGAAATAGGAATACGAAAAGCCATAGGAGCAAGACCCATAAGCATCGTGGTGCTTATCTTGCAGGAAAGCATTGTAATTACGGTTTTATCGGGGATTATTGGAGTTATTTTAGGGGTTCTTTCGCTGAGGCTCATTGGGAATAATTTACGGCAATATTTCATTTTAGACCCAAATGTAGGCTGGGGAGCGATATTTTCAGCATTTGTCTGTTTAGTGATATCAGGGGCGGTAGCAGGCTTTGTCCCTGCATACCGAGCTTCAAAAATAAAACCAATAGAAGCGCTGAGAGGCTGATGTTAATTCATTAAAAAAGAAGCAAAATGAACATTATTTTCAAAAAAGATACTTGGCAGGAAATTTATTATTCACTGAGAAATAATAAACTTCGGACTTTCCTTACTATGATTGGCGTAGGCTGGGGAATGTTCCTATATGTCACGCTTTTAGGGGCAGCCAAGGGAATGGAAAACGGCTTCAACAAGTTATTTTCAAGTTTTGCTACAAATTCCATTTTCCTCTGGGGGCAAGAAACTTCCATTCCTTATGATGGCTTCCCAAAGGGCAGAACCATAGACCCGCACCTTTCGGATATAGAATATTTAAAAAAGAAAATTCCTGAAATAGACTACATCGCTCCACAAAATTCAAAGGGAAATTTTGGATCAGCAGGAGTGCTGATGACCAGAGGAGGGAAAAGCATCACCTACAGCCTAAACGGCGACTACCCTATCGGAAATAAAATCTCTGAAAAAAAGCTGATATACGGAAGATACCTAAACGATTCTGATGTCTCCGAAAACAAAAATGTAGTGGTTATTGGTGAACAGATTTACAAAACACTTTTCGAGGCAGGGGAAAATCCCATCGGAAAATCCATCAATATAAAAGGCGTGTTTTTCAATGTGATAGGAGTTTTCAGAATGAAAAGAAAAGTGGGAATAGAGAGCGACCAAACGGCTATAATTCCGCTTTCTACTTTCACACAAATGTTTAACGAAGGCGACAAAGTCGGTGTTTTATCCATTGTTTCTAAACCCGATGCAGATGTGAGCATCGTGGAAGAAAAAGTAAAATCCGAACTAAAAACCAAATACAGAGTTTCACCCGAAGACACCAATGCTTTTGGAGCTTTTAACCTTGGGAAAGAATTTAAGAAACTCACAGGTTTCCTTGACGGCATGCAGCTTCTGACCATCATCGTGGGGACGCTTACCATCATCGCTGGGGTCATTGCGATATCCAACATTCTGCTCATCACCGTGAAAGAAAGAACCAAAGAAATAGGAATCCGCCGAGCTTTGGGAGCGAAACCCTCCGAGGTGAGAAACCAAATTTTACTGGAAAGTGTAGTGATTACTCTATCCTCTGGTCTGGCTGGATTTATGCTGGGAATGCTGGTTCTGATGCTTTTAAGCCTCGCCACCCAAAACCAAGATGATATTCCATTTTACAATCCTACTGTTAATTACGGAAATGTATTCGGAGCAATGGCGATAATGGTTTTCCTCGGACTGATAATAGGCATGATTCCTGCGCAAAGAGCCATAAGCATCCGCCCGATAGATGCTTTAAGAAGTGAATAATAAAGTTGAATTTTAAATATAAAAAATAATGAAAAAGATAATTTATGTCATCCTTGGATTAGTTGCTGTTGCTCTGCTGGGATCAACTGTAATGTATTTGATAAAATCCAATTCTGCCGAAAGTAAGGAATTTCTCACAAGAAAGCCCACTGTGCAAGACATGGAGGACAAAGTGATGGCGACTGGGAAAATCGTTCCGAAAGAAGAAATAGAAATAAAGCCCAATATTTCTGGGATTATTGACAATATTTTAGTAAAAGAAGGTGACAAAGTAACAGCTGGACAGCTCATCGCCACGCTGAGAATCGTTCCCAGCGTAGCTGATGTGAACAATGCCCAACAGCAAGTGAGCAATGCCCAACTCCAAATAAACAATGCGAGAACCAATCTTGCCAATCAAAAACAGCAGTTTGCGATGCAGGAAAGTCTTTATAAACAAGGCGTTATCTCCAAACAAGAGTTTTTAACTTCCCAACAGCAGCTCTACAGCGCCGAACAAAATGTGAAAAATGCCCAACAGCAATTTTCCACTGCACAAAAAAACTTGCAAATCGCCAGAACTGGCGCTACTCCTGAGCTACAAAGCATGGCTACAACTCAAATTCGTTCCAAAGCGAGCGGCACTGTCCTAGAAGTCCCTGTGAAAATAGGAAACCAAGTGATAGAGGCCAATTCCTTCAATGCGGGAACTACCATCTGCTCCATCGCAGACCTAAACTCACTCATTTTTGAAGGAAAAATAGATGAAGCGCAGGCAGGAAAAATAAAAGAAGGCATGAATATGAATGTAATAATAGGCGCCCTCCAGAACAAGGCTTTCTCTGGGAAAGTGACCCTCATCGCACCAAAAGGGACAGAAGAAAGCGGAACTATAAAATTCCCTATAAAAGGCGATGTTTTTAACCCTAATAATGAATACATTCGTGCAGGATTTTCTGCAAATGGAGAAATCATTCTCAGTTCGCAGAAAAACGCACTTCTTTTGGACGAATCCCTTATCCAATACGAAAAAGTGAACGGAAAAGATGTTCCTTTTGTGGAAGTAAAACAGGGTAATGGTTCATTTAAAAAGGCTTTTGTAAAATTAGGAGCGAGTGATGGTATCAATGTACAGGTGCTTTCTGGAATTGATAAAAATTCTGAAATAAAAGTCTGGAACCCTTCCGACAAAGACAAACAAGAGTTGAAAGAAAAGAATAAATAAAACATGGAAAACCAAAATTTCATCTGCCCTCATTGCAGCAAAAAACAACCACTAAAAAAGCTGCTTCTCCTTTCTAATTTCAGCAAATGGAATTGTCCTTATTGTGGAACTGAGATTGCACCCGAAAAAAAGAGCGCTGTACACGGCGCTGTATATGGAATTCTTGGCGCGCTTTCTACCGCTGTTCCAGCAAATTATTGTTTATACATGCTAAATTATAGTCTTTACAAAAGTATGTTGATAACCTTTGGCTGCGGAATTATTTGTTGTGCATTGATTATCATTTACTTATACAAAACCATAAAACTAAATTAACCAAAAAGAGAAAATATAAAACTTTCTTGGTTAAAAAAGTTTATACTTTCAATTTTATTTGTTACATTTGCGGACTTAAAAAAATATTAACAGGGACGAGTTCCCGCTAAATCAATTTTAATTATGTCAGTAAAAATTAGATTACAAAGACACGGAAAAAAAGGAAAACCTTTCTTTCACATCGTGGTAGCAGATTCTAGAGCAAGAAGAGATGGTAGATTCATCGCAAAACTTGGGACTTACAATCCTATCACTAATCCAGCAACTATCGAACTAGATGTGGATGCTGCGGTAAAATGGTTGAACAATGGTGCTCAGCCTACAGACACTGCTAGAGCTATCCTTTCTTACAAAGGTGCTCTTTACAAAAAACACCTTCAAGGAGGAGTTGCTAAAGGAGCTTTCAGTGAAGCTGAAGCTGAAAAAAGATTTAACACTTGGTTAGCTGAAAAAGAAGCTAAAATCCAAGGTAAAAAAGATGGTTTAGCAAAATCTAAAGATGATGCTAAAAAAGCTGCTTTAGAAGCTGAAAACAAAGCTAACGAAGCAAGAATCAATGCTAAAAAACAAGCTGAAGAAGAAGCAAAAGCTGCTGCTGAGGCTGCTGAAGCACCAGTAGAAGAAGTTCCTGCTGTAGAAGCAGAAGGAGATGCACCTGCTGAAGAAACTGAGGCTTAAAAAAACTAACCGATGCAGAAAGAAGATTGCTATTTTTTAGGCAAAATTACTCGTAAGCACGGTCTTTCGGGGAATCTGATTTTGAAATTAGATACAGACCAACCCGAAATTTATAAAAAATTGGAATCAATATTCGTTGAAATCAACGGACTATTGGTTCCGTTTTTTATTGAAAAAATCATTTGGAGTAAACAAGATTCTCTCAATATTCTTTTCAAAAACTCCTCAGAAGCGCTGGTGGAACAACTTATTGGTAAAAATGTATTTCTTCCGCTTTCTACTCTTCCAAAACTGAGTGGAAATCAGTTTTATTATCACGAAGTTATTGGTTTTGAAATTTTAGAAAAAGATGGAAAAACCTGCGGAAACATCGTTTCTGTAAATGACCAGACCGCTCAACATTATTTCATTTTAGACTTGGCTCAGAAAGAAGTCATCATTCCTATCGTAAAGGAATGGATTTTAGAAGTAAACAGAGATGAAAAATTCATCAAAATGGAACTTCCAGAAGGGCTGATAGATGTTTTTCTTAACTAAAAAAAGCTCCTTTTTAGGGAGCTAATCTTGATGTTTTCCACTTACCATCTTGGAACTGATATACTATCCTGTCATGCAGACGGTTAGGTCTTCCCTGCCAAAATTCTATTTCATACGGTTTGGCAAGATATCCACCCCAATGTGGAGGTCGTGTCACTTCTTTCCCTTCAAATTCTTTTTCTAAATCTTGTAATTTTTGGGCTAAATAAGCTTTGCTAGGGATTTCTTCGCCTTGTTCAGAAGCCCACGCTCCTAATCTGCTTCCTCTAGGTCTCGATGCAAAATATTCATCCGACATCTCTGGAGAAACTTTTTCCAGTCTTGCTTTTATCATCACTTGGCGTTCCAAAGCCGGCCAAAAGAAATAGAGACAAGCCACTTTGTTCTTATCTATAGATTTCCCTTTTTTACTATTATAGTTGGTATAAAACACAAAGCCTTCCTTACTGTAACTTTTCAGAAGCATGGCTCTCGTTCTAGGGCAGCCGTCATCATCTATCGTAGAGAGAATCATAGCATTAGCCTCAAAAATATCAGGGTGCTTGTCCGCATCTGCAAACCATTCCTTGAAATGTTCCATAGGATTTTCCTTTACTTCGTGGTCGTGAAGTTCGAACTGCTGGTAGACTTGGCGTTTGTCGTGTAAGTTTTCCATATTTTAATATTTACAATTTATACTACAAAGGTAAGATTTAATTCCTACTATTTGGGATAGGATTTAATGTTTTTTATTTGTAAAAAAGAAAAAATAGTCGCTTTAAATCATTTTAAATTCTTAAATTTAGCCCATTAATTTAATTTTTTACTAAAAATGAAACGACTATTTTTATTAGCTGCCTTCATTCTGAGTTTTATTCCAGCAAAAGCTGATGAAGGAATGTGGCTTATGATGCTTATCAAAAGGCTGAATGGCGTAGATATGCAGAAACAGGGGCTGAAACTGACTCCAGAGGAAATCTATTCAGTAAACAATTCTAGTTTGAAAGACGCTATCGTGAGTTTTGGTGGTTTTTGTACTGGGGAAATCGTGTCCAAAGAAGGACTTATCTTTACTAACCACCACTGTGGATATGGTTCTATCGCTGCACTTTCTACTCCACAGAAAGACCACTTGACTAATGGTTTCTGGGCGATGAATAAAAAAGAAGAACTTCACGCTAAAGATCTGTTTGTGAGATTCTTAGTAAGAATGGGAGATGCTACGGAAAGAATAAACTCCAAACTGAACAACCAAATGTCTGCAAGCCAGAGACAAGATATTATCAATCAAGAATTTAAAGCGATTGAAAAAGAAAATAGCGAAAACGGAAAATACTCTGTAGTGGTTCGTTCTTTCTTCAATGGAAACGAGTTCTATTATTTTGTTTATCAAGACTATAAAGATATCAGATTAGTAGGAACGCCTACTAACTCTATCGGGAAATTCGGTGGAGATACAGACAACTGGGAATGGCCAAGACACACAGGAGATTTTTCAGTTTTTCGAGTGTATGCAGATGCGAACGGAAACCCAGCGGAATACTCTCCTAACAATGTTCCTCTAAAACCGAAACACCACCTGCCTGTTTCTCTAAAAGGTATCAAACCTAATGATTTCACGATGATTGTAGGATACCCAGGGAGAACGAACAGATATTTGACTTCTTATGGAATCAACCAGTTGATTACCAAAGATTATCCAGCATGGGTAGATGCTTCTAAAGCAGCTATGGATGTGATGAAAAAATACATGGACAAAGACCAAGCTATCCGTTTGGACTACGCGAGTTCTTACTCCAGCACGGCTAACTACTGGAAAAACAGAGCTGGAACGATAGAAGCGGTTTTGAAAAACAAAACTATCAACGCGAAACAAGATTTGGAAAAAGTATTCCAAGCGTGGGCTGATAAGCCAGAAAACAAAGCAACTTACGGTGATGTTCTGAAAGAAATAGAAGAATACTACGCAAAAACTAACGAAAGAAATGTAGAGCTGAACTATCTAAGACTGATGAGCAGAAGAGCAGCTTTCATCAATATGCCGTATGTATTAGGAAACAAATTGGCTGTTTATGCTGACCAAGATGCGAACGGACAGGCTGCTATGAAGGCTAAACTAATCAAAGAGGTGGAGAGCATCTACGAAGACCTACATCCAAAGGTAGAAGCTGACCTTTTCGTGACACTGATTACACTTTATAAAAACAAAGTAGATATAAACCACCAATTACCTATCATCAGATTTACTAATCCAAATGAATTTTCTCCTGGTGGTCTTTTTGATTCTAAAGAGAATGTTTTGAACTTCATCAACAATCCTAAAAAACGAATATTGGAGAAAAATCCATTATATCAGTTCTCTTCTATTTTAGTAGCTGAAGCTCAGATGATTGCCAATAAATACAAGCAAGATGAAGAGAAATTCGCAGAAAACACAAGACTTTTCTTGGACGGACTGAGAAAATCCCACCCTAACAAGAAATTCTACCCTGATGCAAACTCTACGATGAGACTTACCTACGGTTCTGTGGATAAACTGCCTTTCAGAAAAGACAGAAAATACCACGGCGTGAAAGACAACTACTACACAGACCTTGCAGGAATGGTAGCTAAATACAAAAAAGGTGATGAGGAATTTGACCTTCCGCAAAGACTTCTTGACCTTCATAAAAAGAAAGACTACGGACAATACAAAGACAAAAAAGGATACCTTCCAGTGAATTTCCTTTCTAATAATGACATCACAGGAGGAAACTCTGGTTCGCCTATCATCAATGCTGAAGGACACCTTATCGGTCTTGCCTTCGATGGAAACAGCGAAGCGCTGAGCGGAGATATCGTTTTCGAACCAGCTCTACAAAGAACCATCAATGTGGATGCTCGTTTTGTACTTTGGGTAATTGACAAATTCGCTGGTGCTAAACACCTCATCGATGAAATGACAATCGTGAAATAGTTTTTTCATGATAAATATAAAAATCTACGGGAAATTTTCTCGTAGATTTTTTTATGTATTTTTGCCGAAATAATGAGCAGAAATTGGATTTAGATTTTTATAAAAAACAGGCACAAGCCAAACAAAAAGAGCACAAAAAATTCTTAGACAGTCTGAAAAAGAAGCCACCTAAGAATCTGGACTACATCGCTTTGGAAACTCACGAAGAAGTTTTCGATGAGATAGACTGTCTCAGCTGTGCCAACTGCTGCAAAACTACAGGCCCACTCTTTACAGAAAAAGACATCGAACGGATTTCTAAACACTTACGCCTTTCTCCTGCTGATTTTGAGAAAAAATATCTCCGTATAGATGAAGACAATGACAAGGTGTTACAATGCCTTCCCTGCCCTTTTCTTGCAGAGGATAACACCTGCCTTATCTACGATATCCGCCCGAAAGCCTGCCGCGAATATCCACATACCGACCGCAAAAAAATCTACCAAATCAATCATCTTACAATTAAAAACACCATCATCTGCCCTGCCGCCTATCTCTTCGTAGAGAAAATGATGAAAAGAATGCAGAAATAATGCTTTACTAAACCTTATCAATAACAACTATTGATATAGTTTATGTATTCCATTTTTTCATTTTATTTTTTTATTGTATATTTGCCACCTTAAATTTACACTTATGACAAATAAAATTTTACTATTAGGTTTATTATTAGGAGGAGCATCTATAAATGCCCAAACTATCAATGAAACCAATGCCGCTGGCAAAACAGGACAAAAAGTAGGAATCAATACCAATATTCCTACAAGAACTTTGACTATAAAAAACTCTACTGCTAATGATGGAAAACCTCTTCTTAGGTTGGTAGATGCGCCTATATATAGCAAGAATGTTAAATCTGCTATGGATGCTGACTTAGGTGGGAATACAGCAGCCACTAACCATTACACAGATTACAGACCATTGGTAGTAGATAAAGTAGGAGATGTATACCAAGGGCTTCCTATCAATAATATGAGTATCCTTACCCTTACTATTGATAATGTAAATGGAGACTATATTAGGAAGTTTGATACAGGAATTGATTATAAAAAATATGCTGTAGCTATTATGAATGCTATATTCAAAATGCCAGATCCTAGCTCTGGTAAAATAGTAATGATGAGAGCTGGTAATGGGGTTATTCCTAGTGTAGATTTCGGTGGTGGTAAGTATGGTGTTACAACTGCCCCTGCTACAGTACTATTAAAGAAAACCCAACTTACTAATAACTGGGAAATATATGCAGATTATCCTAACATAGGATCCTATGAGTTTTCTTTAGGAAGTACTAGTGCTGGAAATGTAGTAAATGGTACTTGGGTAATTACTCTATTGGTAGGTAAAAGAGATGCTGTTAATTTCACAGAGCTTAACTTTAATCAAGGAGGTTCTGCTGAAGGAATAGGAAATAGTAATACAACTTATGCAACCCAATTACAAAATTTCCTACAAAAATTAGAATAAAACCAATCAAAATAAAAAACACTCTCCATTCAGAGGGTGTTTTTTTATATAGAATATTAAACTAAAATCCTTATTTTTGCATAAATTTTTTAACGATGGCAAAGCAAGAAGATGTTTTTAAGAAAGTGATTTCTCACGCCAAGGAGTACGGATTTATTTTCCCTTCCAGTGAGATTTATGATGGACTTTCTGCAATATACGACTACGGACAAAATGGTATAGAACTAAAAAACAATATCAAACAATATTGGTGGAAAGCGATGATTCAGCTCAATGAAAACATCGTAGGGCTGGACAGTGCTATCTTTATGCACCCTACCATTTGGAAAGCGAGTGGGCATGTGGATGCCTTCAACGACCCACTGATAGACAACAAAGACAGCAAAAAGCGTTTTCGTGCCGATGTCTTAATAGAAGACTACTGCGCCAAACTAGAAGACAAAGCCCAAAAAGAAATAGAAAAGGCTAAAAAACGCTTCGGTGAGGCTTTTGATGAGGCTCAATTCGTTTCCACTAATCCAAAAGTATTAGAATACCGCGAAAAACAAAAAACCATTCTTTCCCGAATGGCTAAATCGCTGGATAACAACGACCTTGCTGATGTAAAAGCCCTAATAGAAGAGCTGGAAATAGCTGACCCAGACACAGGCTCTAAAAACTGGACGGAAGTAAGACAGTTTAACCTGATGTTCGGGACTAAATTAGGTGCTGCTGCCGAGAACGCGATGGACCTTTACCTTCGTCCAGAAACGGCGCAAGGGATTTTTGTGAATTACCTCAATGTTCAAAAAACATCACGCCACAAACTTCCTTTCGGGATTGCACAGATTGGTAAAGCATTTAGAAATGAGATTGTTGCGAGACAGTTTATTTTCAGAATGAGAGAATTTGAACAAATGGAAATGCAGTTTTTCGTGCCGCCAGGAACGGAACTAAAATTCTATGAAGAATGGAAACAAAAGAGACTAAACTGGCACCTTGCCCTTGGTCTTGGCGAAGAAAACTACAAATTCCACGACCACGAAAAACTGGCTCACTATGCTAATGCAGCGGCGGATATAGAATTCAAATTCCCATTTGGGTTTAAAGAATTGGAAGGAATTCATTCCAGAACGGATTTTGACCTTTCGGCTCACGAAAGATATTCAGGGAAAAAACTGCAATATTTTGACCCAGAAAGAAACGAAAGCTATGTTCCGTATGTGGTGGAAACTTCGGTAGGATTAGACCGATTATTCCTAGCTTTATTCTCTCACTGCCTGAAAGATGAAGTTTTAGAAGATGGTTCAGAGAGAACGGTATTGTCCTTGCCGCCTGCCCTTGCTCCTGTAAAAGCTGCCATTTTACCACTGATGAAAAAAGATGGAATGGGAGAATATGCAGAAAAAATCTTCAATGATTTGAAATATGATTTCAATCTTATCTATGAAGACAAAGACAGCATTGGTAAGCGATACAGAAGACAAGACGCCATAGGAACGCCTTTCTGTATTACCATAGACCACGACACCCTTACTGACCACACGGTAACGATAAGACACCGCGATACTATGGAGCAGGAGCGTGTAGCGGTTTCTGAACTGAGACAAATCATAGACAACAAGGTGAATTTCAGAAACTTACTTAGTAAGATTTAATAATAAAAAAAGCAGGAAATATTTCCTGCTTTTTTTATTATTAAATATTTGAATATTAAAATTCTATTTTGCTTTCATCTATGACCAATGAACCTCCGAGCTGGTCTATGTCATACATGTATTTTTCCAAAACTTTTTCGGTTGTTCCTCTCAGTCCTCTCGCTCCCAAACCTTTTTCCATCGTTTCTTTTACTATTTTTTGTAAAGCGCCTTCGGTGAAACTCAGCTCTACTCCATCCAGTCTGAATAGTTCTATAAACTGGTTGATAATAGAGTTTTTAGGCTCGCTTAGGATTCTCAGCATAGTTGCTTCATCTAGTTTATCCAAATGAGTCACGATAGGAAAACGCCCCAAAAGTTCTGGGATAAGACCAAAATTCCTCAAATCCGTAGCATCCAATTTGTCTAAAATATAGGAATCATCTTCCACCTTATTCGTCTTCTCCGAGCTGAAACCTATCGCCTGTTTGTTCATTCTTCGTTCGATGATTTCTTTGATACCATCAAACGCTCCTCCTGCGATGAATAGGATATTCTGGGTATTTACCTGAATGTATTTTTGGTCTGGGTGCTTTCTCCCTCCTTGTGGCGGCACATTTACGATGCTTCCTTCTAAAAGTTTCAAAAGCCCCTGCTGAACGCCTTCCCCAGATACATCACGAGTCAAACTCGGATTATCCGATTTTCTAGCGATTTTATCTATTTCATCTATAAAAACGATGCCTCTTTCGGCTTTTTCCACATCATAGTCAGACACCATCAGCAGTCTGGACAGAATACTTTCCACATCCTCCCCTACATAGCCCGCCTCTGTAAGAACCGTAGCATCTACGATACAGAACGGCACTTCCAGCTGTCTGGCGATAGTTTTAGCCAAGAGCGTTTTTCCTGTTCCTGTCTCTCCCACCATGATGATGTTAGATTTCTCTATCTCTACAGATTTATTTTCATCTGCATTGTGAGCCAGTCTTTTGTAATGATTATAAACCGCTATCGAAAGCTGTTTTTTCGCTTGGTCTTGCCCTATTACATATTCATCCAAAAATTCCTTGATTTCTCTCGGTTTCTTTAGCTGAGCCGAAGTTTTTACAGATGAATGATTTTTATTTTCTTGCTCGTCAGTCTCTTTCACTATGGTGTGAGCCTGCTCTATACAGTAGTTACAAATAAACCCATTCTGACCAGAGACCAAAACAGATACCTCATTCTTATTTCTTCCACAAAAGGAACATTGGTTAGGATTCATCTAATTCTTTTTTGTTTTTATGAATAAATAAACTCCAATAAGAATTTATTGAAGTTTGTAATTTTAGTGATTATTGCCCTGTTATTGCTTTTTGAATTTCTCTGAATTCCTCTTCTGTGAATTTCAGTTTTTCATTAGTAAAATTCAAATCTTTGATTTCATTGATAGGAACGAGGTGGATATGTGTGTGCGGAACTTCCAGCCCTACTACAGCTACACCCACTTTTACACATGGAATAGCTGCTTTTACCTTTTTAGCTACTTCTTGCGCGAATGCCCAGAGCTTTTTATGCTCCTCTGCTTCCATATCAAAAATAAAATCCACTTCTTTTTTAGGAATTACCAATGTATGCCCTTTGGCTATAGGCATAATATCTAAAAACGCCAAATGATGCTCATCCTCTGCTATCTTGTAGCACGGAATTTCGCCATTGATTATTTTTGTGAAAATTGAAGCCATTTTATTGATTATTAAGGTTTTACTATTTGTTTATTTAATTTAGCTAAAAGACTAAATTGTAATTTCTAAAACTTCAAACGAAAGTTTATTCCCGTTAGGAAGCACTATTTCTGCTACTTCGCCAACAGCCTTTCCTAAAAGCCCTTTGGCAATAGGTGTATTTACAGATATTTTATTAGCCTTCAGATCACTCTCATTATCAGGAACTAATGTGAATTTCTGCTCGGCTTTAGTCGTATTATTTTTTAGCCTTACAGTAGTAAGGATAGATACTTTAGAAGTGTCTATCTGGTTTTCTTCTATGATTTTAGAATTTGCTATTATATCCTGTAATTTGGATATTTTCAGCTCCAAAAGTCCTTGCGCTTCCTTTGCTGCATCATACTCAGCATTTTCAGAAAGGTCTCCTTTGTCTCTTGCTTCTGCAATCTGTTGAGTGATTTTTGGTCTCTCTATTGATTCCAACTGCTCTAGCTCGGCCTTCATTTTTGCTAAGCCCTCTTTTGTAACATAATTCATGATTTTTTTCTTTTATTTGTGTTAAATAAATAATAAAATATCCGACCTTTGCCGGATACTTCTAAATTTTAACTAACTTTACTTGGACAAAGATAAAAAATTTTTTCTGATTATGAAAATATTTAGCGTATTAAAAGCCTTTTTTATTTTATTAGTTTTCAGTTTGTTATCCCTTGTTATTTCCTGTGAAAGTAGAGCCGATACCGTGAGCTGCTTTCCCAGTCAGATTATCAATGTTCAGCTGAACCTTAACCTTCCTGCTTATGCCATTGATTTGAATACGAAAGGCTGGATTTACATCAATGAACAGCAGAGTGGTACACGCGGACTGATTTTAGTAAAAACAGGAACTGGCTTCAAAGTATATGACCGAAATGCGCCACACCTCTGCCCTGACACAAATACAACATTAAAAGTTGATGAAAATAGTATCAAAATCGTCTGCCCAAAAGACGGCGCCGAATGGATTCTACAAGATGGAACTCCTATAAAAGGCTCTGGACTGCCTCCTAAATCTTATGATTATAGTTACAATGCCGCTACGGGTGATCTTTTAATCCATTATTAAACCTATGAAAATTGTAATCCAAAGAGTATCAGAAGCTTCCGTAAAAGTAAATAACGAAATCACAGGCGAAATCTCCAAAGGGCTTTTGCTCCTTGTAGGCGTGGAAGAAGAAGACAATCAAGAAGATGCTGACTGGCTCGCAAAGAAAATCATTGATTTGAGGATTTTCAGCGATGAGGAAGGGAAAATGAATCTCTCTGTAAAAGATATAAATGGAGAAATACTGTGTGTAAGCCAGTTTACGCTGCTTGCCGATTACAAAAAAGGAAACCGTCCATCTTTTATAAAAGCCGCAAAACCAGAAAAAGCAGTTCCTCTTTTTGAGTATTTCAAAGACCTCATCAAGAAATCAGGTTTAAAAACCGAGAGCGGAATTTTCGGCGCAGATATGAAAGTCTCTCTCCTCAATGACGGCCCTGTAACGATAGTGATGAACAGCAAAACGAAAAGTTAGAAATTTTTCACTTAAATATTTTTTCCATAAAAAGACCAAAAACAAAACCAACAATGAGTCCCATAAGTGAATAAAATAAGAAGTGTTTAATGAATATTTCAGATGATAGAATATTGGCTATCATTCCGCTGAATGGTTCCTCTAATGATGTTGTATCTGTATAGGTAACTACTCCATCTACAACAGAAAAGCCCATTCCAAAAAGCATTCCCACCACTGAAAATATACTTCTCTTTTTCATATCCAATAAATATTTAAGTTGTAAATAAAATAAACCTTCCCAAATTTGGAAAGGTTTATTTTGTCATTATAATTTCGGACCTGCATTTACTAATGCTTTTCCTTCTTCTGTGTCTGTATATTGTTCAAAGTATTTGATATACTTTCCTGCTAAATCTTTAGCCTTAGTTTCCCACTGAGATGCATCAGCGTAAGTGTCTCTTGGGTCAAGAATTTCAGAAGGAACATTCGGCAATGCTGTTGGGAAAGTAAGTCCTAAAATTGGGATTTTATTCGTTTCCGCTTTATCGATAGAACCATCTAAAATAGCATCTATGATAGCTCTGGTATCTTTCAGCGAAATTCTTTTCCCTGTTCCATTCCAGCCTGTATTTACTAAATAAGCTTTTGCTCCATGTTCTTTCATTTTAGAAACTAAAGTTTTAGAATACATCGTAGGGTGAAGCGCTAAAAACGCCTCTCCAAACGCTGGCGAGAAGGATGGCAACGGCTCTGTAACACCTCTCTCCGTTCCTGCCATTTTAGAAGTGTATCCACATAGGAAGTGATATTGTGCCTGCTCGTCTGTAAGGATAGAAACAGGAGGAAGTACCCCAAATGCATCAGCAGAAAGATAAATCACTTTCTTCGCGTGTCCTGCTTTTGATGGTAAAACTATTTTACTAATGTGATAGATAGGGTAAGAAACTCTGGTGTTTTCCGTGATAGAACCATCGCAGTAGTCCACCTCGCCGTTATCCTTTACCACTACATTTTCCAGAAGTGCATCTCTTTTTATCGCCCCAAAAATATCTGGTTCTTTTTCCGCAGAAAGGTCTATTACTTTCGCATAGCAGCCTCCCTCATAGTTGAACACGCCATTGTTATCCCAGCCGTGCTCATCATCACCGATAAGGTACCTCTTAGGGTCGGCAGAAAGCGTAGTTTTCCCTGTTCCAGAAAGCCCGAAGAACACCGCTACATCGCCTTTTTCGCCGACATTCGCAGAACAGTGCATAGATGCCATTCCTTTCAGTGGAAGGTAGTAGTTCATCATAGAGAACATTCCCTTTTTCATCTCGCCTCCGTACCAAGTTCCTCCGATAATCTGAGTTTTTTCTGAAAGGTTAAACATCACAAAGTTCTCTGAATTAAGCCCTTGTTCTTTCCAGTTCGGGTTAGTCACCTTAGAACCATTGATTACCAAGAAATCTGGCTCTCCGTAATGTTCTAAATCATAGTGAGAAGGGCGGATAAACATATTGGTAACGAAATGCGCCTGCCAAGCCACCTCCATCACGAATCTCACTTTCAGTCTCGTGTCTGGGTTAGTCCCGCAGAAAGTATCCACCACATAGATTTTTTTATTTTCAAAGGAATCAGTTACTATTTTCTTTAAATCACCAAAAATTTCAGGCGTCGTAGGCAAGTTTATTTTACCATCCCACCAAATCGTATTTTCCGTAGTTTGGTCTTTTACGATATATCTATCCTTTGGCGAACGCCCTGTGAAAACGCCTGTCTTCACAGCAACAGCACCTGAATTTGTCAAAATTCCTTTCTCAAAACCTTCGTTTTCTGGTGACATTTCATCTTGGAAAAGTTGTTCGTAGGTAGGATTATAAACAATCTCCTTAACTCCCTTAATTCCATGTTTTTCTAAATAGTTTTTAATCTGTTCCATGTTAAATATTTTATATAAATTAACTATACGCAAATGTATTGATATTTTTAGGTTTTTCCTATGATTTAGCTCTGTTTTACTTAATTATTTCGTTCCAGTCAAAAAAAGTATGAAATCCATGTCCGTGAAAAAAGTTTTCATAACCTTGAAATTTCCTTGTTATCACAAAATCTCCTCCCCACGCCCCAAGGCTTTTTACAAAAACAGGGCAGTCAGGGAAATACTGCTGTTTAACTTTGGGAAGTCCCAAAAATGTTGAAACTTTTTTTTCGTGAATTTCCATCAAATCAGAAAATTCATCAATGTTTTTACAGTTTAAAACTTTTTCCGTCAAATCCGAAAACTCACCAATTATTTCATTTGATTTGGGTTTAGATTTATAAAGTTTTATGCCTTTGCGGCTGTCTTGTTTTTGGTTGAGATGGACAAATATCAATTCTTCCTTGAACTCTGGATTAAAATCCACTTGTTTTATCTCTCTATTTTTCCAATTTAACTGATACAAAACAGGCGTTCCCTCCATTGCTACTGCTATATCATAGCCGCTTCCACCAAGGGAAATTTCATTCAGCTCAAAAGCATTTATCCCAGCCCATTTAGCAAGATTTGCCATCAGTGTAGAACTGCTCCCCCAGCCGAAATTAGCAGGAAATTCCAGATTGGTCTTCATGAAATATGATTTTTTATCTTGTAAATGAGACGATGAAAGGCTTTGAATATTTCTAAGAACATTCATGATGAATTCGGCATTTTTGGGAAGATTAGTTTTTATAATTCTCCAATTGAGATAATCAATTTCTGCACTCATCCAAAGCCTCCCATTATGATAAGCCTCCCAAAAAACGAGAGCCTTGCCATCATTTTTTTCTTCTACACAGAGGTTTTGTCCAGATTTGGTCGGAACAGCAAGTGCCATTGCCCCGTCCAGCACGAAATATTCTGAAGTGAGAAGCAGTTTACCATGTGAAAAAAAACTTTCCATAAAACAAAGGTAAATAATATTTATAAACAAATTGCTATCCTCGGAATATCCAAGAATAGCAATATTTTTTACGGATTACAAAATCCATTATATCCCTGATGAAACCATAATACTAGGTGATATTTTCTTTATCAATCCTTGTAATGTTTTCCCTGGCCCTACTTCCACAAAATGGTCTGCTCCATCTTTTACCATATTTTGTATCGTTTGTGTCCATTTTACAGGACCTGTCAACTGTGCTATCAGATTCTTTTTTATTTCCTCTGGGTCTGTCACAGGAGTCGTTGTTACATTCTGATAAATCGGAAGAATAGGGTTATTAAACTTTACTCCTTCTATTGCTTGTGCTAATTTTTCTTGTGCTGGCTGCATCAAAGGAGAGTGAAAAGCTCCATTCACAGGTAGTAAAAGGGCTCTTTTTGCTCCAGCTGCTTTTAGGGCTTCGCACGCCTTTTCCACTGCTGGTGTTTCACCAGAAATCACCAATTGCCCAGGACAGTTATAGTTCGCAGGAACTACCAGCCCATCTATCTCTGCACAAATTTTTTCTACTTTATCATCATCCAGCCCAAGTACCGCCGCCATAGAGGAAGGATTGATATCACAAGCCTCCTGCATAGCCAAAGCTCTTTGATAAACCAGCTCCAGCCCATCTTTAAACGATAAAACTCCATTCGCCACCAAAGCAGAGAACTCTCCCAAAGAGTGTCCCGCCACCATTCCCGCACCTATTGTATTGATTGCCTTTACAATAGCTACAGAATGAATAAAAATAGCCGGCTGAGTTATTTTGGTTTTCTTTAAATCCTCTTCTGTCCCATCAAACATCACTGACAAAATATCAAATCCCAATATATCATTAGCAGAATTCATCAAATCTCTAATCTCCTTACGGTAGTCATAAAGATCCTTACCCATCCCCACAAACTGAGATCCTTGTCCAGGAAACACTAATGCTTTCATATTTTTGAAAAATCTAAATCTATTTTATTATTAAAAAAAACTAAGGAACCAATCTTACTACTCTAAATCCAGTATTCACAAAAGCCCCATTTTTTTTGTTTCGGATATATTCAAACTTCGTTGCCAACTGAGTCTGAACCTTACTCATATTTCTTAGGACTTCTCCTTTTGATTCCCTTGCCAACATATCACTAACCACATCAAAACCTATAATGGTGTATTTAGATGGCGTTCTACAATATTCTTTTTTAAACTCAGCCAAAACCTCCTTTTCAAAATCTCCATCTGTATTTATTTTTCTATCCATCAAATAAACCAAATTTGCTTTACTTAAAGGATCTACATTCTTCTCAAAATCAGGGTGATAATACATACTAAACGCCTTGATTCCTTCTGTTTGTTTGGCTAGTTCTATTATTTTCTTTGCAAACCCTGCTCCCACAGCATTATTATCATTTGCTAAAATAACTACCGCTGGCAGGCTTTGTCCTGTTACCATATTCTGCTCTAGTTCTATTCCAGATGGAGAACTAACCACTGAAATTTCAGTTTTAGACAGCTCTTTTGCTAACTGCTCTTTAAGGAAAATAACTTCTGGATTATTTTCTTCACCTACAATAAATACTTTTTCTTTTGAATGAGCATTTTTGACCTCACGGACAATTCTCTCTGCATAAACTCTATTCCCTGGCTCTACAATCACCAAATTATTATATTTATACATCTCCTCTGTATGAGCAAATGGAGCCACCACAGGGATTTTCTCGTTCTTCACATATTCAAGAACTTCTATTACATTTGACTTAAAGAACGGTCCTATAATCAAATCTGTATTCGTTTTGTTAATCTGCGCCAAATTATTTTTAAAGGAATTCTCATTTTCAGCATCTATCACATTGATGCTTACTTTTTTACCATCTCTCATTCCTCGTTGTGCAGCAAGTTTAGCACCGATTAGAAAATCTGCAGAAAGTGTTCTATATTTAGTATCGTTAGTATCGAACCCAAAAGGCAAAATCAATGCAATACTAAATACATCATCATCAGCTTTTACATATTGTCTATTCACCTTCTTGATATTCAGCACCATTCCTTGCTTTATCCCATTAGGAAGCCCTCCATTCATTTCGGCAAGTTGGTCATATGTGATGTTATATTTATTCACAATTCCAAATGCACTCTCTCCTTTTTTAACCTCGTGAGTTACATATTCCTCTACAGAATAAGTTTTGGTTTTCACCTCTTTTGGAGGAATATTTTTTTCCTCTTTAGGTTTTGTATTTTTCTCAGAAGTTTCTTTCGTTGTTGTTACTACATTTTTAGAAGATGCTGTATTTTTCACTATGATAATATCTCCAGATCTAAGCCCTCTCTGCTCCAATCCTGAATTTAATGCAAATAGCTCACTCTGCGAAATATTAAACTTCCTTGTAATCCCGTAATATGTATCCTTTGGCTGAACCACATACGCTCCATCTTCTGAAGCTAGCATTTGAGTTTTTTTCTCCTCTTCTCTATCCTTTTTAGGTGTATCCACTACCTCCTGCTGAGCAGCTTTGTCGCCATACTTTCTGATTTTGTCTTCTGGCAGCACAAGCGCTTCACCCACTTTCATATGGCTTTCCAAATTAGGATTCAGCCTTCTCAGTTCTTCCTCAGAAATTTTATATTGTCTCGTTATGCCATAAATAGTCTGTTTTGGCTGAAGATAAATTTTACCCAATTTCTGATTGGATTTCTTTTCAGTAGACTTTTTATCTTCCTTTTTTTCCTCCTTTTTCTCTTCTGTTTTTTGAGTGTTTTTTTGCTTATTAGGAATAATCAAAACATCTCCTATATCTATTTTCCCATCCTTTATTTTAGGATTTTGCTTGATAAGCTCATCTACGCTGACACCATATTTTTTAGCAATAGTAGTGGGATTTTCTTTAGCCACCACAGTATGCTTCTTCTGCTGCCCAGATAACACCGCAAATGCTGTTCCTAGTATGGTTAAAAATATTTTTTTCATCTGATTTTAAGTATTGTTGTTATATAACAATTAGACCACAAAAATACATCTTTATAATTAAATGCACGAAATAATTAGCACCGAGTTTTCCACATCCATTTTTTGATAGCATTCTTCTATCCATCCTTTCCCTTTTTGCGCATAAAACACACTGAAATTCAGCACTCTCTCCTGCCAAACAGCATTAGGATGGACATCTAAATATAACTGTCTCAGCTGCATGTATTTTTCGTATTGTTTTATTTTTTCCGCTCGCAAAAGTCTCTTTTTCATTCGGTTATAAGATTTCAACTGACGGGTTTCCTCCGCTTCCACCAAATTTCTAAAAGTCTTATCCGTAAGTGAAGATTTTTCTTTCAGCAGCCCGAAAGATTTCTTCAGTTCCTCTTCTTTTTCTGTAAGAATCTCCAAAAGCTCTGACTCAAAAAGCAATTTTTCCTTGATAATCTCCGCATAATCCATGAAAAATTCATCTATCCCAAGCCCCATTTTCTGGATTTTATTTGCTGTTTTTTCAGTCAAGAAAAGCATTGAATTTCTCGGAATTAAAATCGGAAAAGGAACTTCCACATGTCGGAAATACTCTTTCAATTCCAGCCAATACATCACCTCTGCATTTCCGCCTATATAGGCTATATTGGGAAGTATTTTCTCCTGATAAACAGGGCGCATCACTGCATTTGGGCTGAATTTTTCTGGATAATTTTCTAATTCTGCTAAAATCTCCTCTTCCGTGAAAGAAATTTCCCTGTCCAGCACATTGTATCTTTCTCCGTCAAACTCTATTCTATCACGAGTTTCCGTAAGATAAAACAAATTGATTTCCCTCGGATTTACCTGCACTTTTCCATATTTTTTTGTGAGATTTTCTACGGATTGGTGCGTTTCTTTTTTCAATGAATTATTTTTCAATTCATCGGCAAAAATCCCTTTCATCTGCTCTTTCAGCTCTCGATCATCCCCATCTATCATCAGCAGCCCTCGGTCGGCAAAAAGTTTATTTACCAGTGTTTTGGTCGCTTCTGCTAAAGTTTTTCCCTCTGCATAAGCTTCTTTCATCCAGTCTATCAGCTCCTTACCAAAATCATTATACTTGAATTCTTTTTCAAATTCCTCTATGAAATTATTTTTCTCGACCTTTATTCTACCGACCGCTCCTCCTGATTTTCCATCAATGCTGTAAATGTGATTTTGAGTTTTAAAATGATTTATTTCCTCAAAATCGTGGTCTTCCGTAGCCATCCAAAATATAGGAACGAATTTTTTGCCTTGAATATTTTGGTTCAAAAAATCTGTCGTTTTTATCGTCTGCAAAATTTTATAAACGAAAAACGCAGGTCCTGTAAACAGATTCAGCTGATGCCCTGTAACGATAGTAAAAGCGTTCTCCTGTGAAAGAGCTTGCAAGTTTTCTTTCTGTTTATCAGATAATTGCAGATTTCCTAATTGTTTTCCCAAAACTTCACAAAGAATTTTTCTCTGCTCTTTGGAATAACTTTTTTCCTTAAATTCCACCTGTTTCTGTACATTTCCCAAAGAAAATCTATGCGAAGCATATTCCTCATCTGCGGAAAAGTCCTTAATAAGGCTGGGAATGCTGTATATATCTTTTAAAAATATCTCTTTTTTGTTCATTTTACCTTTATTTTAGTGGAATAAATACCATACCAAACCTAAATTCAGCCTAAAATCTGCCACTGGATAAAACGGCGCTGCGTAGGACTGATTTTTCATGAAAGTAGTGTTAAGATGCTGTGCCTCAGCGTAAATCATCATTCGTTTTACTTTCATATTAAAATAAACATCCACTATCGGTCTTCCTCCGATGGAATGCGAGTCTGTGGATGGCAGGATAAATTCATTAAGTATCGGAAAATACTGCTGTGAGGCGAATTTTGAGAAATAATAAGCCTTGATTCCCGTCTGAATTTCTGCCGCTTTTTTGAATATTTTGGATTGATAATAAACATTCGCCCTTCCTATAAATTGTGGCAACGGAAGCACATCTTTATTATTTAAAACATTCTGAAACAATACTTTAGCATTAAAATTAAATTTACGATAAGTAAATGTAGCCTCTCCTCCTATCTGCGATATATTTACCGATGAAGTGCTCTGCTGAGGCTTCGCCGAAGAATCAAAATACGCCAGCTGCCCTATTCTGAAATAGTTCGCAAACAGCTTAGTATCAAACCATTTAAGATTTAAATCCGCTCCTATTTCCAAAACATTTTGGTTCTTAAAATCAGAATATTTGAAATTATAATCTTGGTAAAAAGAAGCGTTCATCAAATAATTGAACGAAGGAACTGCCGATTTAAACTTCACATGCCCGCCGATGGAATAACCCTCAATAGGCTCAAAAGTCAAACGATTTTCTGAATTTAGATAATTTCCAAAGGCTTTTCCGTTAGAAATTTCCAAATCTGAATTTAGATTGATTTTATCCCAAAGTTTTATTTTAAGATTTCCTACTAATCCCAAACGATTTTCCTGAAATTTAGAATCTTCCTGCACTCCATTGATTATCAAAGGATAAAATGACCTGTAACTGATATTCTGATAACGAACCCCTGCTTCTGCCCTAAAAGCCTCATTATCAAAAAGTAAGCTCACCGTATTGCTGAATTTAGTTGATTTCCTCTTATTATTGGTAGGATAATCCGTAATCAACGAAGAGGAATAATAGTTCTCCGTGCCGTCCTGCGTGTAGAAATATTTATTGGTTTGATAAAAAATTGTATGGCTCAGCTTAAACGGAAATCTCTCCACATCAAAAGGCGCAAAATAATGGCTGAAATAAAACCTCCTCACCGCCATTCTGGTGTAAGTATTATGCAAATTTACCGTAAGATTTTTTCTGCTGTTGAACCGAGAATCTCCACTTGTAAAATTCTCTAAATTAGCAAGTCCCCCATTCTCTTCATTAGAAATATTCTGATGAATAAAATGCGCTAACGCCTCATATTTAGAGTTTTTAGAAAGATAATGCGCAGAGAAAATAGTATTATTAGAAGATGCTATTTCCCTCTGATACAGCCCCTCCGAACGCAGTCCCATGTACTCTATCGCAAAATTAAACCTCTTGCCAATATTCTGAGTATAAGTAGTTTGCAGAGTTCCGCCGCTGCTCATCCCATTATGATAATAGAATGCTGTAGTGGGACTTTTCACATCGTAATATTTTATGTCCTTGATTCCCAGTATAAAGAATGATTTTCTTGTAGGCAGCAATGCTAAATCCTGCTCTGCATCAGTCTTATAAATCAAATTCTGAAATCCCTCCCCAATATTCGCAAACTGGATTTTCCCAAAATTATCCCTATTATTATACTGAGTAAATTGATAAGATTTACCAATAGTGAAAACAGTATCAAACGCTTTTCGCTGAGAAAATTGTGTAAAAAACTGATAATCATCAATCGTTGGGCTAAAAATCTGTATAGAATCCTTCTCTCCATTGTCCACTACAACGGAATCACTCACTGGCAAATCATCTGTCTGCGCCTTTAAAAGGCTTCCCAGCAATATCAATATAAAAAAAATGTACCTCATAAAGTTTTATGAGGTACAAATTTAATATATTATTCAGAATAATTCTCTAGTTATCTAAAAAATTAATAACCTGGGTTTTGCTGAATATTTGGA
This sequence comes from uncultured Flavobacteriaceae bacterium, assembly GCA_963516675.1. GTDB lineage: Bacteria > Bacteroidota > Bacteroidia > Flavobacteriales > Weeksellaceae > JABCPE02. The sequence continues at coordinate 219,067 of CAUQBH010000001.1, forward strand.
TTTCCTGCTATCTCTGCCAATGGTATAGGTAGGGTATATCTATAATCTCCATTTGGAAGATTTGCTACAGTGATTCCAGGACGATCATCTGTTCTATTTCTATCCATAGTCACCCCAGCCTTAGCAGCCAACCTTTTAAGGTCTATATAACGATGTCCCTCAAAAGCAAGCTCTACCCTTCTTTCTTTCAGAATATCTGCCCATGCAGCCTGTTGATTAGTGTATACAGGTGTTGTAGCTGCACCACTGTAATTTCTAGCTTGTCTAACTTGGTGGATGTAATTTCTAGCTGAAGCTAAATCATTATCATTTACAGCACATTCTGCCAATATGAAGTACATCTCTGACAACCTAAACATCTTAACATCATTTTTTGTTGTAGCACTTCCCTTACCTGGATATTTATCTATAACTAACTGGTCTGTTGTATAATCTTTATTATTATAAGCTGTTTCATAGTTAGGATTGATAGTAGATGTAGGATCTATATACGCATATCTTCTAATATCTCCAGTTGTTCCATCTAATATATTGAATAGGTTTCTTCCCATTACCCAAAGAGGAGAACCTTCGATATCAGACTTATTCGTATTATAATACGAAGGTAATTGTACATAACTTCCTCCAGAAACAGGTCTTGAAAGAGCAAAGATAACTTCTCCTTGCGAATTATCTGACCAAATCTGTCTATATGGGCTTGTAGAAGCATCTTTATAAAAGTCTGCATTCCATGCAGTACTTCCTACCGTACCAGAAGGAATAGGTGTAGCAGCTGTCAAAGACAATCCTGAGCTACTCAAAACAGCCTGTGCGTACTGTTTAGCCTCAGCATATTTCCCTCTATAAAGATAAAGACGAGCCTTAATAGCATTTACTAAATTCTTACTTACATAATATCTGTCAGACTGTTTTGTAAGATGATTTTCAGCAAAAGTCAGATCTTCTTCTATCACAGCATATACCGCCCCATTTGTACTTCTTGGCAATTTAGTAGAAATACCTGGCACTGTACTAATAATCATAGTACCCAAAGCATTATCATTTGCCATATCTGGAGAGAAATAAGTTAACAATTGCAAATATCCTAATGCTCTCAATACTTTTGCTTCCGCTACTATATTATTATAAGTTGCTTGCTCACTAGAACTTGGTGTGACTTTTTTCGCCCCTTCTATAAGTCTCGTAGCTCTATTTATTAATAGATTATTCTGTAGCCATATATCAGAAACTATAGAACGAGAAGGATCTATATAAAATCTATGTGTTTCATACCCTTGTCCTCCAGAACCTGCAGCAGGCTTTACTTCATCTGTAATAAGAGAAGTAAAATATACTGCTTGAGCATTCTCTACATTATTATAAACACTTCCTACTAAATAACCTTGCAAATTATCTACTGTCGTAAAAAATGCATCTGAATTCAACTCTCCATCTTGTACAATATCCACAGCATCTCTACAGCTATTCATAGATACTACTGCTCCAAAACCAAGAATTGACAACAATCCTATTTTAATTATATTTTTTTTCATTTTCTAAATTATTTTATTATCTAAAACTCTAAGTTTAATCCTAATGAATATGTTCTAGTATTTGGATAAACCCCTATAGAATAACTTTTTACAGGCTCTGGATCAAATCCTTTCCACCCTGTCCATGTAACCAAGTTTTCTGCCATCAGATACACTTTCAGTGATCTTACAGGAAGATCTCTCAGCAATTCTTTATTAACATTATATCCTATTGTGATGTTCTTAAGCTTAATATAATCCGTTTTTCTCAGGTATTTATCTGAACTACTTAACAACCCGAAGTTTCCTGCTGTAAGAGAACCTACATCTGTATTTGTATTATCTGGTCTCCATGCATTCAGCATTTCTCTTGTTGGATTATATCTATGGAAATAACTTGGATCATTTAACCAATAGTTCATGTTATCATAAGACCATCCTCCCGCTTGGAAACTAAATAATGAAGTAAGATAAAAACCTTTATAATCAACATCTAAACCAAAACCTCCTGTATATGGCGCATATACAGTTTTCCCTGTTAGCACTCTATCACTTGCTGTTGGTGCTTCTGTCGCATTTCCATTTTTATCTCTAAACAAGAAGTTTCCGTTAGCAGGATTAACTCCTATATAAGAATATAACTGCCACTGTGCAAGAGGTCCTCCCACTGCATTTACAATATCATCACTCAAATCTTCCTGTGGAAGAGCCATGATTTTACTTTGGTTATATGCCATATTAGCAAAAACTGATAATTTGAAATTTCTATCTCTGTCGTTAAACGGAGTATATCTCAAACTTCCTTCGATACCTCTATTTCTTAATGTACCATTATTCCCTTTAATAGTGTACTGACCGTTAGCTGCAGATATTGGCACTCCTAAGAACATGTCTTCTGTTCTTTTTTCATACACATCTACAGTTCCTTGTAGTTTACGCAATATACCAAAATCTAAACCTATATTCGACTGAGACACTCTTTCCCATTTGACATCAGAGTTTTTCAAAGATGTTGCATATCCAGGAAGGTTTAAATAACCAGTATTTGAAGAATAGGTATCTCTTATCAAGTTAGAATCCAAGAATAAAGCATTCGTATTAACTGCTGATGATGATAAATTCTGATTACCATTCGTTCCATAAGATGCTCTAAGCTTCAACTCATCGAAGATAGAACCTTCCATGAAGCTTTCCTTATTAATATTCCATCTACCACCTACAGACCAGAATGTTTCCCATCTATTATCTGAAGAGAATCTATATGAAGCATCTCTTCTTATTGTAGCAGATATACCATATCTAGATGCAAAATCATAATCTACAGTTCCTATGAAAGCCAATGTTCCTGCTTTAACTTTCCCTGCATCTATACTGGGTCTATAATTATTAGGTGTTTTTGGATCAAAAGGCACATACCCTGTTCCTGCACCTAATGCCCATGTCAAGGGATCTAATCCATTCTGTGTTTGTGAAGTAGAGGAATAGAAACCTCTAAGATAATCTATATAAGCCCCTGCCCCAATAGTATGACGCCCAAATTTCTTGTCATAATTCAAACTGGTTACAGAGTTTATATTTGTATCATAAATATTTTCTATTGTTTCAAACCCTCCATATTTTAATCTACTCATGTTCGCCACATACACCGCCAAATAACCATTAGGGTCTCTAGCAAAATCTGTAGTATTATTTTTGTAAGTAACCCCTGTTCTATTAGTTACACTTAAACCATCATATATTTTATATGTAACATTAGCATTTGCTGTTATAGATGTCTGAGTTCTCAAGTTTTTAACTGCCCCTCTAATAATATCAGACAACACCCATGCACTTTTACCTTCAGTTGAAAAATCAGGCACAAGCTCAAACATATGACGACCATTGTTAAAATAATAAGGTCTCAAAGTAGATAGTGAAAACAATCCTAAAAGTGGGTTCTGAACTGCATTATTTCGGACATTAGAACCTGTTTCTTCATGTAATTGATTTCTCTTAGAATATCCTAAACCAATCTGCGCAGAATAGGTAAGTCTTTTATCCTTAGAACGCCCATTAATATTACTTCTTAAAGTAAATCTCTTGAAATCTGTTGATTTTACAACACCTTCACTATCAAGATATCCTAAAGATGTATATGATGATAGATTTTCACCTCCTGCTCTCAGCCCTATATTATGTTGCTGACTGAATGCTGTTCTAAAAAATTCCTTACTCCAATCTGTATCAATAGAATAATTATCTATTTGACTCTGAGTCATTGTCGCTCCTATACCTACTCCCGCTCCTTTCTGGATAGCCAATGTTTCTCTAGAGGAAGCTAGGTTATATTTATGCGTAGGCATCGTAGATATACTAGTCGTTAAATCGTATGAAATTCTTAAACCAGAATTAAACTTACCTGATTTTGTAGTGATTACCACCACCCCATTAGCACCATAGTTACCATATATAGATGTAGCTTGAGCATCTCTCAAAACAGAAAGAGTTTCTATATCATTCGGGTTCAAGTTTCTGAACTCATTACCAGAAGATATCAATCCATCTATCACATATAGAGGATCTGTAGATGCGTTGATAGACCCTACCCCTCTAACGGTCACATCTATTCTCCCAGAACCAGGAGAACCTGACCCAGAATTAATAGATATACCAGGAGCTGCTCCTTGTACAGATGTTAAGAAAGATGTTGTTGCTCTGTTTTCAAGTGTAGATGCAGATACAGTTGTACTCGCTGCAGAAGACTTAGATTTTGATGCTGTCTTACTATACCCCAATATTACAACTGTATCTATTGTTTTTTCTTTTCCAGAAGTAGTATCCTTCTTAACCTCTTGCGCAACTAATGCTTGTCCTGTGAAGAACAATACACCAGCTGTTAGAACTTTCAATTTCACATTCATTTTTAACAAAATTTAATAACCATTGAGCAAAGGTGTTAAATATTTTTTAAACAACCAAATGTTTTTATGTTTTTTTTGTTATTTTTTTGATGTTTTGTTAAAAATATTCGAAATTTATCATTTTCAATAAACTAAATATTAAATTTTTGATAAAGTTATCTTAATTTTTCCTAAATTTGCATCTAGTATGGATTTAGCTTTTTACATATACAGTTATTTACAGGAGCAAAAACCAAGGGTGGAAGTTCCTGATTTTGGGATTTTTAGACTTGAAAAGGAGCATGCTGTCGTGGATGCAGAATCTTCTAAAATTCTCCCTCCAAGTGAGCATATCTATTTTGAAGACAATACCACTGTCTTTGATTCCAGCCTAGCCCATTATATAGCAGAAAAAACAGGTGAGAATCTATTCATTATACAATCTGAAATAAGAGATACTGTGCGTGAATGGATAAGACTACTCATGCTCCAAAAAAAATTAAATCTTAAATACCTCGGGGAGCTTTCCCTTAAAGAAATAGATATCATACGGGAAGAAACTAAAATTCCACAATCTATGGAATTTTTTGGATTGGAAGAAGTTAATTTATCTGAAATTTCTCCTGCATCAACCGTTAAAGAAGAGCTGACCCAAAAGCAAGAATCCACAAAGACAGAAACTCAAAAACAAGAAAAATCAAACAATAGTATCTGGTGGGTATTATTATTCATCGTTGTTGCTGTTGCTGGACTTGTATTTCTATACTATAATTACGGAAAATCAGATAAATCTACTGACGATAGTGCAAAACAAGACTCTATCCAATCCGTACAAACTGAAATTCCACAAGCTGTATCACCTTCCACAGTAGATTCTATAACGATTGACAGTTTACAATTAGAATACTAAATGAAAATCCTGCTTTTAGACAAAAATCATCCACTCATCACAGAACAACTCTCTGAGAAAGGATTTGTTTTGGAGGAAGATTTTTCATCAAGTTATGAGCAGGTTTTAGAGAAAATCCATCTTTATGAAGGCATCATCATCCGAAGCCGAATTCCACTGGATGCTCATTTTTTAGAAAAAGCAAAAAATCTAAAATTCATCGCACGAGTAGGAGCTGGAATGGAAAACATAGACATCGCCAAAGCCCAAGAACTCGGCATAAAACTCATCAACTCTCCCGAAGGAAACAAAGATGCTGTGGCAGAGCATGTTATAGGAACGCTTCTTGTGCTGATGAACCGCCTTTTTATTTCTTCTAATGAAGTCAAAAAGGGAATTTGGCTCAGAGAAGAAAACCGAGGAGAAGAAATTTTGGGTAAAACCTTTGGAATCATCGGTTACGGAAATATGGGAAAAGCCGTAGCCAAAAGACTTTCGGGATTTGGCTGTAAGACTATTTTTTATGATATCAAACCCAATCTTTCCGATGAATTTGCCACGCAGGTAAGCCTTCAAGAATTGCAAGAAAACGCTGATATTCTCAGCCTTCACACGCCACTTACAGAGGATACACTCTATATGATAGATGAGGAATTTATCTCCAAAATGAAGAAAAATTTCTACTTCATCAATACAGCAAGAGGCAAAAATCTAAAAACTTCTGCGCTGGTAAATGCTTTGAAGTCTGGTAAAATAAAAGGCGCCTGTCTAGATGTTTTGGAATACGAAAAAACTTCTTTTGAGAATTTGGAAACGAAAAACGAGGATTTAGAATATCTTTTAAATTCAGAGAAAGTTATCATAACGCCGCACATCGCGGGCTGGACTCACGAGAGCAAAATAAAATTAGCCCAAGTCATCGTGGATAAAATATTGGCTTTCGCTGCTGAAAATTAGCATCATTTAACATAGATTTAACGATAATTATTATTCATTTTTCTTGTTTTTATCCTATTTTGCGCGAAAATTTCAAAACAAAGATGAAAATAAATCTATCTCACATAGGATTTCTTGCATTTTTTCTATTTTTTTCGTGCTCCAAAAAAGAATCCACAACAACCAGCAATGGATATTATTCAGCTTCAAATCTTCCTAATTTCGGTAATGTAGATGTGGACAATGTCTTCAAGGGAGAAAAATTAAAATTGGAAAACCAGCAGAAAATCGTAAATTCTCTTAACCAATATTACGAAAACATTTGGAACAGCACCGATATGAGCGGTGGAGTTCTGGTAGCACATGGAGACAATATTCTTTTGGAAAAATACAAAGGCTTCGGCAGGGAGAACAACCAAATGCCTATTAACAAAGACACTCCGCTCCATTTGGCTTCTATAAGCAAACCCATCACCGCTATGGCAGTTTTAAAATTAGTGGAAGCGAAAAAAATCAGCCTTGAGCAAAAAGTAAAATCCATTTTTCCGAATTTTCCGTATCCTGATATAACGATTCAGCACCTGCTCACCCACCGTAGCGGACTTCCCAAATACGAGCATTTCTTAGAAGAAAATGACATAAAACCTAAAAATAAATTCTTTACCAATCAAGAAATTTTTGACCTCGTTGCGAAACACAAACCAGAACTCGCCAGACAGACCGATACTGGCTTTATGTATAATAATTTCAACTATGCTATCCTAGCACTCATCATTGAAAAATTTACTGGAAAAACCTATCCAGAGGCGATGAAAGAAATGGTTTTCGCGCCTTTAAAAATGAAAAATACTTTTGTTTTTGAAGAGAAACACATCAATTCGGCTTCGCAGTCTTTTTACCAAAGAAGCACCAGACTTTATCCTTTAAACGAATACGATTTGATTTATGGCGATAAAAATATCTACACCACTCCACGCGATTTATTCAATTTTTCAAAAGCGATGTTTTCAAAGGATTTTCTTCCAAAAGAACTGATGGAAAAGGTTTTTGAGCCATACAGCAACGAAAAAAAGGGCGTGAACAACTATGGTCTTGGATTTAGGCTAAAAGTATTTGATGAAGGGAAAAAACTGACCTATCACAACGGCTGGTGGCACGGCTCTAACACGGTTTTCATCCATCTGAGAGATTCCAAAACCACCATCATCGCACTGAGTAACAAGTATTCTAGAAAAATATACAGAATGATGCTTCTTTCCACGCTCTTTGAAGATTTTCCTTTTGAAATTGATAAAGTGATAAATCCAGATGCCGAAACTGCTGATTCCACAAAAGTTTTTGCAGAAGATACCGAAAGGGCAAAAGCGCCAAAGAAGAAACCAAAGAAAACTTCTATGGATAGCCTAAAAGCGACGAAAACAGAGGAAACCATACAGAAAACTTCAGAATCTACAGAGGAGGAAGATTAAATTTAAAAAACTTATTTTTGTTTCATGAAAAAGATTTTCTTTGTTGCTATTTTTATAGTTCTTTTGGGTGCCTGTGCAAGAGTAGGCTCTCCCGAAGGCGGTGCAAAAGACACCACTCCACCTAAGTTCCTGAAATCCAATATAGATACGAGCAGAGTAAATGTTCCCACCAGTACTAGGGAACTTCGGCTGTATTTTGATGAATATATTAACTTAAAGGAAACGAACAAAAATCTCATCATTTCACCACCAATTAAAAAGATAAAAAAAATCATTCCTTCTAACCTCGCAAACAAATATATTTCCATAACATGGGATGAAGATTTGCAAGAAAATACCACTTATAATTTCAACTTTGGAAATGCAATCGTAGATAATAATGAGGGAAATGTGCTGCCTTACTTTAATTTTGCTTTTTCTACAGGAAAGGAACTTGACAACCTGTACATCAGCGGGACGATAACTGATGCCTTGCTCATCCCAGAGAAACCCTCCAAACACGGAATTGTAGTGGGACTCTATGCGGATAGTGCTGATTTCAAACAAAAACCAAACTACATCGCAAAAGCCGATGAAGACGGCTATTTTGAGCTAAACTACCTAAGTAAAGGGAAATACAGCATCATCGCTTTTGAAGATGAAAACGAAAACTCTGTGTATGATGCAGGTAAGGAAAAAGTTGGTTTTTTAAAGGAAAAAATAGATTTAATCCAAAATTTATCAGGGCTGAAAATGAAAATCTTCCCTTCTGAAAAAAATATCAGATACAAAGAAACTACGCCTGTGAGCGGAGGAATGCTGATGGTTTTCGAAGGAAATCCAAAGAAAGTAGAAGTAAAAAGTATCAGCAATGAACTTACTGATTATCAAGCAACTCACACCGAAAAATCTGATTCTGTGATGGTCTGGGTAGGAAAACAAAACGCCCTAAACAACAAAACTCTCACGCCGCTAAAAATAAGCTATAATGCTGATGGTAAGGAAGATACCATTTCTGTTTCGTACAAAACTAACGAAAAAGATGAACTGACCTTAGCCAATAGCAAAGGCGGGCAGCTTCCTCCTGAAAAAGATTTTGTCATTACTGCTAATATGGCTTTGAAAGAGATAAATCCTGCTTTGTGGGCGCTGAAAAGCGACAGCATTAACCAAAAATTTGAGGCAAGAATTTCTGAAAAAAATCCGAAGGAAATCATCATTTCATCGGACTTTAAAACTGGAAAAAAATACTCACTGAGCATCCCGAAAGGAAGCGTTCAAGGATATTATTTCCAAAATCCGAAGGCTTATATTTTCAATTTTGAAGCTGATAAAGCCGAAAATTACGGAAGTTTAACCCTAAAACTAACGAATCAGCCGAAGTCTTATTTTTGGGTACAACTAATTGATAGCGAAGGAAATGTAAAATACTCTGAATATACGAATAAGAATGAAATCCGTTTTACGAGCCTTGACCCTGCCACCTATTACGCCAGAATTTTAGTGGATAATAATGGTAACAAATACTGGGACAAAGCCAATTTCTCTGAACAAAAATTCGCTGAAGAAGCCTTTGTTTTCGAAAAGAAATTGGAGGTGAGAAAATTGTGGGAAATCGTGGAAAATTGGGTTTTGGAATGATTTTTTCATCATTCCTTGTTCAAATTAAATTTTTATTAAATTATGAAGAAGTTTAGTCAATTATTTTTAGTTTTAATTTCAACTTTAGGTTTCTCTCAATGCGAAATCACAGGTAAATCTTCACTAATAGTAGGAGAAAAAAGCAGCTACAACATAAAAAAAGATGCGCAGTGCAAAGAATGCTACCGATGGACATCTGAAGGCGGTATCGTGGTGGAAAGCGATAACAGACTGGATTCTGTGGAAATCATGCCTGTAAATGCAGGAAATTCCACACTGTCTGTGCAGTATATTTCTGAAAACGGGAATATCACAAAATGCGGCAAAGATATCAGCATCCTCGCTAAGGAAAATTTAGAGGAAACGCCATCTGAAGCTCCTAAAAAAGGAGATTGTGATATAGATGTAACAAACTATGAAACGAGAAAAATTTCTAATGACAGATTAGGATTTTTCAGCAATTCTAGCAAAGATTTCAGCTATACTTGGGAGGTGCTTTATAAAAATGGACAGAAACAATATTCTACAGAAAAAGCGCCACAATTCAACTATTCTAAGGACAACCAAATCGTAACGGTTTCTGTGACTGTGGTTTCTAAATCTTGCTATAAAAAATTCACCAAACCTTATGATGATAATTTTTGGAAGTTTTTCTAAAAATATAAATCAACAGCAATGAAACTATACATCATCAGCGGGCTGGGCGCAGACAAAAGTGTATTTGAATACATTAATTTCCCATCAGAAATGGAACTTCATTTCATAGATTGGCTTGTCCCAGAGCAGGATGAGGAATTTGACCATTATGTAAATAGAATGGCCGAAAGTATCAATCCTAATGAGGATTTTTGTCTGCTCGGCTACTCCTTCGGTGGAATTATCGTGCAAGAAATTCACAAAAAAATTCCAGCAAAAAAAGTCATCATCCTTGCCAGTATAAAATCGCCTTCGGGAAAATCCAAACTGATGGAAATAGGGAAACGCTCTAAGCTTTACAAAATAATCCCAACTTCGGCATTTAATGAAAAATCCTATAGTTTTTATTCTTTTGTAAGGCATCTTTTTGACCCAAAAAATCCAAAAGTTTTAAAATATTTTAAGGTCAGAAATCCTTATTATATCAAATGGAGCATAGAGAAAATTCTTGACTGGGACGCAAAAGAAAACCCTGAAATCATACAGATATCCGCGGATAAAGACATCGTTTTTCCTATCAAAAACTCAAACCCAAACTATGTCATTAAAGGAGGAACGCACCTCTGCCCTGTGACAAAAGCAAAGGAAATTTCTGCGATTTTAGAAAAAGAATTTGGAGGATTATAAAAAATTAAACTCAAAAAATGATGAGCACAGAAAACCAAATCCCATCCCAAGAGTGGCTGGAAAAGTACGAAAAAGTAAAATCTATTCTCGTTCCGCCTTTTTCTTTTGAAGAAATCTATTCACAAAAAGAGGCTTTTGGGAAGAAACTTTTTATCTTAAATATGGGCGAAGTCCATTTTCCTACGGGAGAAATTTTGGTAAGAGACCCTTTGTATTTTCTTCATCGCGACCAGCTTCCTTATTTTCAAAAAGTTCCAACAGGAAAATTTCCACTTAATACATTGGTTGTAGAAGTGGAGGAAGGTCTCTATTATTATGTTTCTACACGAGTGAAATTTAGTGACAAAAAGGCTGTCAGCTACACAGAGGCTTTGGTTGGAGATGAAAACTTGGATGATTTGGAAGATGGAAGTTTTTTCGGATTCTTTGCTGATTCAGGACTGGCAACTATAGTGGATGTAAAAACCCGTGATGCCTTCTGCGATTTCAAGGAAAAATGGTATAAAGGGCAGCCTAATGATGCCAATATCTGTGATGAACTTTTTGCTGAAGAATTTGCAAAAAATCACAAGGAAAATCCTCATTTTCAAAGAGAAGGAGGCGAATGGATTAACTTCAAAATTCCAAATACAGACCTAAGCGTACCGATGATACAAAGCGGCTTCGGCAAGGGGCAGTATCCTGTATATTTTGGATATGATGAAAACAACGAAGTCTGCGAAGTTGTTATAGAATACTTTGATTTAGAACTGACTTTTGGGCAGGAAGAAGAATAACTTTATTTTAAATCTAAAAAACTCTCATAGGTTTTAAACCTGTGGGAGTTATTTTATTTCCGAATCTTCATAATTTTTCATTGCTCGTTCCAGCGTGTTTTTTATTCTCGTTTTCAGTCGGTTTGGTTTATGAACTGTGATATAATCACCAAAGCCTAAAATAACCCTTTCCAACTCAAAATTTAGCTGAACTCTTATCCTGAAATATGTTTCGCCATCTTTTTCTTCCAAAATCTCCTGCGTGTGATGAAACGGCTTGGTTTTCACATATTCTGCATGAATTCCTTTTATTGAGAAAATCACATTCTGCCCTCTTTGTTCGCGTGATGTCGTTACGCCGATCACTTCAGAGAAATATCTATCAGCATTAAATTCCCGTTCCCGAAAAGGAATATTTTCCTCTATCTGCACGCTTATTATCCTATCAAGTGCAAGGTTCAGAAGTGCATCTCCATACCAGCAGATGAGGAACCAGCGGTTATTATACTCCTTTAATAGTTGTGGAAAAACGATGTATTTTTTCTCTTCCCTTGCCTTAAAACTTTTATAAACCACTCCCAGCGTCTTCTTATTCAAAATCGCATTGTACAGAATATCAATATATTCCAAACCTTTGAGCCGCTCATTTTTATCTAAATGAATAATGGACTGCTGCTGCGCAGAATGCACCGTGTTTTCCAATTTCTGAATAACACCATTCAGATCCTTAAACATAGAAAAATCCTTAAACTGCTTCAAAATCTGCACAGCATTATTCATTGCTTTTAGGTCGCTTTCGTTTACTGCAATATTATGAATGCTGTATTCAGGATCGCTGTATCGGTAGTATTTTCTGTCATAGACCTCTATCGGTGCTTCGTAGCCGAATTTCTCGCTGCGCATATTCTGTATATCGAGCTGAATGGTTCTTTTGCTGACATAGGCTTCCTTCCCTTCAAATTCGAAAAGAGCCTCGGAACATTCCTCTATCAAATCATCCAGCGTATATTTTTTATACTTATTTCTAAGGCATCTGTCAATGGTTTTGTAACGGATAAGGGCGTTTTTATTTGAAGACATTTTAATTTTTTTTACAAAATTATCAAACTTTTTTAACTACGCAAAAAGATTGCGCTTTTGTGTATTTACTTTGCATCATCAAAATAAGACATCATGAAAGTTACAGGAAAAAATATTATCAACTGGGGATTCCGCCAAGGGAAATGGTTCGGGGAAGCCTTGAAGACCATCAATGAAAACGAATGGGAAGAAGCTGAGATTTTGGAATATTTAGAGCAGTTCAGACTTCCAGACCCTATTCCTCTGAAGAGAACACCTGCTGATTTTGTGGTTAATATTCATCCTGAGAATGAATTAGAAGAAGATAATGTAAGCAAAGTAATCGCTACCATGAAGAAGCTGATGAAAACGCCTACTTTGGAAAAAGGAGCTTTGATGCCTGATGCCTGCCCTACGGGTAAGGAAGGAATCATCCCTGTGGGAGGCGTGGTGGTCGCTAAAAACGCCATACACCCAGGATTTCATTCGGCGGATATCTGCTGTTCTGTGATGCTTACTGATTTTGGGAAAATAGATCCTAAATTAGTTCTGGACGCCGCCCACGATTCTACTCATTTCGGATATGGAGGTCGCCCAAGAGGTCAGCAGATAGCGATGAGCAAAGAACTTATAGAGGCTTTTGAAAAGAATTTATTCCTAAAAAAGCCTGAACTCATCAGCACAGCCAGAGATTGTATGGGAACGCAGGGAGATGGGAATCACTTTTTATTCATCGGAACTTCCATGAAGACAGGAAATACGATGATGGTCACCCACCACGGTTCCAGAGCTGTGGGCGCAGAACTCTACAAAATGGGACTAAAAACAGCCAACTATTTCCGTAGAGATATTTCGCCTGATACTTTGGAGGAAAATGCATGGATTCCTTTTGATACAGAAGAAGGACAAGCCTACTGGGAAGCCCTGCAAATCGTAAGACAATGGACAAAAGAAAATCATGAAGCGATTCATAATTTGACTTTGAAAAAACTTGGAGTAGAAATGCTGGATAGATATTGGAACGAGCATAATTTCGTTTTCCGAGAGGGAGAATTGTTTTATCATGCCAAAGGTGCTACGCCTTTAGATGCTAAATTCCTTCCTGAGGACAATGAACTAAGGCTCATCCCGCTAAATATGGCAGAGCCTGTCCTTATAGTAAAAGGAACTACCAACGAGCGAAACATAGGATTTGCGCCACATGGAGCAGGGAGAAATTTCAGTAGAAACGAGCATAAAAGAAACAAAGCCCACCAGACAGATGAGGAAGTTTTTGCGGAGGAAACGGCTGGGCTGGATGTTAGATTTTTCTCTAATGAAATAGATATTTCGGAACTGCCATCCGCCTACAAAAACGCACAAAATGTGAGAAAACAAATTCTAGAATACAACCTGTGCGAGATAGTAGACGAGGTCATCCCTTACGGATGTATCATGGCTGGAGATGTAGAAAAAAACGCTCCTTGGAGAAAAAAGAAGAAAAATAAAGAATTATAAATAACCGCCACCTATTAAAAATTGAAAATAGCCCAATAGGGAATTGCGGAGCATCTGATGCAGGGTTATTTTCTTGGATTTGGGGGTTCGAGTCCCTCTTAATCAGCTGCTTTACACAGCCTAAAACAACAAAAGGAGCTGCGGAATTTCGGTTCATCAGGGATAAAGTCTGCAAAACGAAGGATACCGTACAATATTGATACTCAATTTGTTTTCCCTTTATTCTTGTCAGCTGCTCCTTTTTAACTTTAAAAATTTAGAAAAAATGGGAATATTTACAAAAACTTACGAAGTGATGCCTTTTTACCTAGGCTTCCTTTTTAGAAACAATACTTTTAAAAAGCAGTTAAATGCAGGTTTTCACGAAATTTATGATTGGAAAGATAGAACCAAACTCTATCAAATCCCTCAAAATTCGCAGCTAATCACGGTGACTAACCAAGAGATTTTGACCAAGGATAACATCGCCCTTAGATTTTCTTTTAATATTATCTATAAGGTGACTGATGGTCTTAAACTACTAGAAAACACGATGATAAATGAATACTACATCCTGAGTGATGCAGAGCATAAACTTCAAAGCTTAGTTCAAATTTATTTCAGAAAAATGATTTCCCAAATAGAGAGCGAAGCTTTGAACGAAAAAAGAGCCGAATGGACGGATTTAAAACCTGAAGAAATTCAAAGTAAAACGAATGAATTCGGTGTGGAAATAGAAAATATCCAAATTCGGGATATTACTTTTCCGAAGAGTATTCAGGAATTATTTGCGAGACATTTGGAAGCGAAAATCAGAGCAAAAGCTGATTTAGAAAACGCCAGAACGGCGGTAGCTACTGCCAGAGCCTTGAAAAACGCTTCTGAACTGATGAAAAATGATGAAAACATCAGATTCTTCCAAACCTTGGAAACTATTACGAAAATAGCCGAAAAAGGAAAGCATACTTTTATGATTGGTGATATCCATCAGATCGCGAAGTAATTTCACAAAAAAACAGCTCATTTTTGAGCTGTTTTTCGTTTTTATTCTTATTAAGCATTCTCCAAAACATAGCTGAATACCAATGGCGCTACGATGGTAGCATCGGATTCTATGATGTATTTTGGTGTATTGATGTCTAATTTACCCCAAGTGATTTTCTCATTCGGAACTGCTCCTGAATACGAACCATAAGAAGTCGTAGAATCAGAAATCTGGCAGAAATAAGACCAGAAAGGAACATCATGCATCTCCAAATCTTGGTAAAGCATCGGCACCACGCAGATTGGGAAGTCCCCAGCGATACCACCACCTATTTGGAAGAATCCTATGCCTTTTCCAGCGCTGTTGTTTCTATACCAATCAGCAAGGAAAGTCATGTATTCTATCCCTGATTTCATTGTAGAAGGCTTTAATTCACCTTTGATGCAGTAGCTTGCAAAGATATTCCCCATTGTAGAATCTTCCCAACCAGGAACTACTATCGGAAGGTTTTTCTCCGCTGCTGCAATCATCCAAGAATCTTCTCTCGGAATCTCGTGATACTGTTCTAGAACGCCTGAAAGTATCATTTTGTACATATATTCGTGCGGGAAGTATCTTTCACCCTTGCTTTCTGCATCTTTCCAAATTTCAAAAATATGCTTTTGTAATTTTCTGAAAGCTTCTTCTTCTGGGATACAAGTGTCAGTTACTCTGTTTAGTCCTTTTTCTAAAAGTTCCCACTCATCTTGCGGAGTAAGGTCTCTATAGTTAGGAACTCTCTTGTAGTGAGAGTGCGCCACAAGGTTCATCAAATCTTCTTCCAAGTTTGCTCCTGTACAAGAGATAATTGCCACTTTGTCCTGACGAATCATCTCCGCCAAGATTTTACCCAGCTCAGCAGTAGACATGGCTCCCGCCAAAGAGATTAACATTTTCCCGCCATCTTTCAGATGTGCTACATAACCTTTAGAAGCGTCCACCAAAGATGCTGCATTGAAATGCAGATAATATTTTTCAATAAATTCGGTAATTGGTTTGTTTGCCATTTTTCTTTATTTTTAAATTTAATTATATTTTATATTCTTTTTTAAAATCACGAAATTCGACCCACAGCCCGATAGCAAGGATTAATGCCAGCACGCCCCAGAATATGGCGAAATAAAGGTCAGTATTACTTGTTTCCTTCTCTTTTTCGTATTTCAATGATGATGCTGGATTTATATCATGGACAGATGGATTGTCTTTTAGATAATATACTTCCACCACAGGGCTTTCTGGCAATTTTGAAGTTGATTGTTCGCCTTCATATTCTACACCATTTACTTCATATTTATATTTAATACTGTATGTTTTTATGGGTACTTTGGCAATTTTCACTGTATGCTCTGTATAGACACTATCATAAACAGCAGTAGTTTTAGTGTTTTCTTTTATCAAAGCCTCATATTCCGCAACTTTTTCCTTATCTGAACCTTCTATATAATCTCCAGCACAAGTTTTACATGCTAAACTAGCAAGTATAGTAATCAATAAACCTTTCCAGTTCTTGAAAATAAAGTCAATTATCATCATAAGCTTAAAAATTTTAATTCAGGCAAAAATAAGAATAATTATTTACAAATTCTGTATTTACTCCATTCTATATTATAAAATCACCTATGCTCTATCGTTTTATTTTATAAATTTGTATAAGTGAGTTTTAAAATTATTCTAACTAAAAACTCCTCTATAAAACAAATGCAAAATTCTGCTTAATAACTCATCACAAAAAATGAAATAAATTTTAAAGTTCTTCAAAACATGGAAAGCAAACTTTTATATGACATGTTCTATCTTTGTGTCTTAACAAAAGAAGAAATCATATCTTACATAGAGCAGAAAGATGATAAATACTTCGAATATATTGATTATTACGATATTTTATATCCTAAAAATCAAGATAAAAAACTATTTATAAAAAATCTATCTAAAATATGCTACACAGAATATTTAGATGGAGAATTAAAGAAAAAATATAGCATCATTATCTCCCTTTTCGATAGAAGCAAAAACAAGATTAAGATAAAAGAAACTTTACACAATTTTTTCTTTTACAACAGTAAAAGTCTCTTAGATATAGACTTTGATTTTTGGAATTTGGTTGAGACTGATTATGAACTTCTAAAAGATGGTTTCGAAGGAATATCAAATTCTGATATTGACATAAAAGAATATCTAAATAAAAACCAAAAGTACACACATTTATCCAAAGCTGAGTTAATATCAATATTAAGTCAGATTTGATGACTTTCCTATAACAAGCAATTCAATAAAGATTTAAAAACCCAAAACCCTTAAAAACGAAAAAACCTCTTTTTCTATCAAACGATAAAAAAAGAGGTTCAAAAA
>CAUQBH010000002.1:0-211426 GCA_963516675.1 uncultured Flavobacteriaceae bacterium
TCAACTTTTTTACAATAATTTAACTAAATCGCTGATTTATAAGATGAAAATGTTAGCTGTTTTTATCTGAATAATCCTAACCTATACCTCAACCGCATTAATTAATCTGTTTTCTTTCACCAAATATCTACCCGCTCACATTCAAATGATATATACCCTTCTTCTATGTCTTTAGGTAAAGGAACATCCAATCGAATAATAAACCGACCTATTTTTATATGTTCTTTATCAATAATTTTTCCTGAGAATTTATATTCAAAACTTTTTCCTTTCTTCTCGACTGAGTATTTTCTTTCAGAAGAACACACTATATTATTTGTATTTATAGCATATAAAGGAAGTTTTACTTCATGATAAAATGGCTGTGAAAAACATACTATCTGAAAATCTCCATCAGACAAGCAAACTTCTGCTTCTTGAGCTGTTTTTGATAACCAATTTACATTTTCAATTTTTATCATATTGTAAACTAGTGCATTAAAAACCTATTTAATATTTAACTGATTCATTTTCAACCAATAAGATGTTGCTTGGTAAGTCGATATCGTTTGGCTGGTTATGTTTTTATCTACTTCTTTATCTTTTAGTAGATGTTCTTCATAGAAAATATTTATTCCTGACTTCTGCTCTTTGTTTGGCGTCTCTTTCAGCTGATATTGTTTAATGTTTTTAATTGGTGAAATGATGGTCAGTTTATCATCTTTCACATATCCTAAATCCTGATAAGTCGCTATGTAAGCCCTCGGAACATAGTTTTCTGAAAACACATCCTGTCCTATGAATTTACTTTGATAAGTAAAATTCAGCAATCCGAAAAGCGTAGGCATCACATCTATCTGTGACATGAGGGTATTGAACTTCTGTGGCTTAACGAACTCTGGCGAGAAAATCATCCCTGGAATTCTATACTTATCCATAGGTAGCTCTGTTTTACCAGCACTCGATGCGCAGTGGTCTGAAACAATCACAAAGACAGTATTCTTATACCACGGCTGTTTTTCTGCCATTTGGAAGAATTTTTTGATGGAATAGTCTGTGTATTTCACACCTCCATCTCGGGATTTAGCTGTCCCTGGGATATCTATTCTGCCTTCTGGATAGGTGAACGGCCTGTGATTACTCACCGTCATCCAATGATGGAAAAACGGTTTGCCCTTCTTAGCATCTTCATTCATCGTTTCTATGGCTTTTCTTGCCATATCTTCATCACTCACTCCCCAAATATTTGCAAAAACAATTTCTTCCGGTTTGAAATTATCCCTATCTACGATTTCATAGCCATTCCCACCGAAAAAATCTTTCATATTATCAAAATAACTGTATCCACCATAAAGATACTTTACATTATAACCTTTTGATTTAAAGACACTTCCTGTGGTGAATTTGTTTTTGTTATCTTTTCTTTTTACGATGCTTTCCCCTGCTGTCGGCGGAATACAAAGCGTAAGCGCCTCCAAACCACGAACTGTTCTATTCCCTGTGGCATACAAATTAGTAAACACGAGGCTGTGCTGTGACAAACTATCCAAAAACGGCGTGACATTATCCTTGTTCCCATACATCGCCATGAATTCGGCAGAAAGACTTTCAACGGAAATAAGCACCACATTTTTCGTAATTTCTGCGCTGTCGGATTTTATCATCCTCGGCAGTTTGTCCGTATGCAGTCGGCTAAGTTCTTCATTTAGCGCCTTTTGTGTATCCATCGTAGGATAAAAGACATCAAAATCCAAAACTTTATTATTGAATGCATCATAGAATTTGACTAATCCATTTGCAGAAATTTCGTTTTGGAATATGTTTGAAGAATTTAATTTTATTTTAGATAAAGCAAATACACTCGCAGCCAGCAAAATTCCATAAGCCACAAGCGAAAGCCCTTTGATAAAGATATTTGGCAAATCCAAAAGCCCTTTTCTTGTCTTGAGATAAACCCAAATAGCAAGCGCCAGCGAAACGATGAAAACCCCAGAAAACAAAGGAAGAACAGGATAACTTTCCAAAATATTCCCAATAACTTCATTGGTATAAATGAGATAATCTACCGCGATAAAATTATACCTCACCCCAAATTCATTGTAGAAGAAATACTCGCTCACCGCATTGAAAACTATAACCGAAACATAAAGGAAAATCGTAATGAAATACAATATATTTCTAAACTGAACCCTTCTTTTCGGAAAGAAAAACATCATCCCAAAGAGAAATGTTTTTAATCCTAAAAATGATAAAACTATCTCTGGAACTACACCTCCGTACTGTCTTGCTATATTATTGGGAACCAAGTATATATACAAGAACAATCCTACAAATATGGATAAAATAATCTGCCCCCATGGTCTTTCATACTTCTGATTTGATAAGAAAAGCAGATAGATGTACAATATCGCACTTGCTATAATGAAGACAAAAATATCCGAAAGCAATCCCAAAGAAAACATTTTAACAACATCCAAAACACCAAATTCCGTAGTGGTTATCGGATGAAAGATAAAAACGCATCTTAATAGAAAAGAGATGATGATGTAAATTATTCCTAAATAAACGAATGGTTTCAGTTTCATGAAATGTTTTTTATGAGTTGCTTAATTTTCTTTTAAAATCTATCATTTTCAAAGCGGTCACTCCTGCTTCGACACCTTTGTTCCCAAGATTTCCGCCGCTTCTCGCGATGGACTGCTCCTTATTATCATCTGTCAAAACACAGAAAATAGCCGGAACATCTGTTTGCGTGTTACAGTCCTTAATTCCCTGCGTCACCCCTGAACAAACATAATCAAAATGCGATGTCTCCCCGCGAATAACACAGCCGATAGCTATCACAGCATCAAACCGACCGCTCTTGCAGAGCTGCATCGCAGTGAAACTTAGCTCAAACGCACCAGGAACATAGTAGATTTTTATGTTTTCTGGCTTTACGCCCTCTTTTTTCAGAACTTCTTCTGCCCCATCTCGGAGATTAAAAGTCACAAAATCATTCCACTCAGAAACCACAATGCCGATGGTAAAATCATCGGCATCTGTTATTTGGAGCGGCTTATAATCCGAAAGGTTTACTGTCGCCATTTTATTCTTTTTTATTTAAAAATATTTTACCATTTCTATGTACGCATCAGAAGCGCCACCATCATAGTCCTGATATTTCTCTTCTATCGTAGTGAAATATTTTTTAGCAACATCATTTTTCTTTAATGAAAGTGCTAGCATTCCAGCTTTTCTCGTGAAGTAGTATGATGTGTATTCATCATCCGAAGCAGAAATAGCTTTTTCAAACTGAGAAAGTGCATCATCATTTTTATTCAGATTCACCATACAATCTCCCATTGCTCCGTGCTTCAGTGCTACCAATGTTTTGTTTTTAGAAGAAAACTCATCTAATAGGTCATACGCTTTTTGGTAATTACCCTTATTAAACTCTATCAATCCTGCATTATAGGCTGAAAGTTTTCCTGCATTAGTTTCAGAAAAATTTTCTGCAGTTCCTTTAAATCCTGGATTTGCAGTTTTCCCTCCCAGAGCCAAATCCTCTTTTCCTTCCACAAGATTTTTCTGAGCGGCAAGGTAAGCCTTCGTAGCTTCTTCGTTCTTTGGATCAACCACAAAGTGCTGATACCCAAAGTATCCCAAAACTCCCAAAACAACAACTCCAAAAGCTAATCCTATTTTTTTAGCATTTCTCTCAATGAATTTTTCTGAACGAACCACATTTTGGTCTAATTCCTGAAAAATTTCAACCGTTTCTTTTCCTTCTATTTCCTTTTTATTCGACATAGTTTCTACTAAGTTTAATTCGCAAATTTAAGATTTTCAGACTAATTTGCAAATTTTAATCAATATTCTAAAATTTTAAACACCTCTGCGCCCTCTATCTGTTCCAGTTTTTCTCTTCCGTTCAAGTCTTTCAGCTCAATTAAAAAACTAAACTGCGCAACCTTTCCTCCCTGTCTCTGCACAAGCCTTGCCGCTGCCGCTGCCGTCCCGCCTGTTGCCAGAAGGTCATCATGGATTAGAACTCTTTGCCCTTCTTGGATTTGGTCGGTTTTCATTTCTATTTCGGCTGTGCCATATTCTAAATCATATTTTTCTGCAATGAATGGTGGAGGCAGTTTTCCTTTTTTTCTTATTAAAACAAATGGAACGCCGAGTTTCACAGCGATAGCGATACCGAAAATATAACCTCGGCTCTCTATTCCACAGACTACATCCACTTTGCCTTTGCTGAATTTTACCATTTCATCAACAGCCTCCTCGTATAATTTAGGATTAAGGAAAATGGGCGTAATGTCTTTAAATTGTATTCCTTCCTTCGGGAAGTCAGGAATATTGGTTATTGTATTTTCTAATTTTGTGATTAGTTCTTGGTTTGCCATGGTTTTATTTCTTTTCTGATGAATTTACTTTATAACTTGAGATTTTCCAGCTGTCATCTACTTGTTTCAGACCATAGGATACATTCAACATGATGCTTTTTCCTTCTTTGTCTATGATTTGATAAACGGCATTTACACTCGCTGCCTTATCAGAAGATGATTTCACGGAAATATTTTTAACCTCAACGGACTTCACTGCCCCAAAACCAGTATTAGGATTAGAGAACTTATCATAAGAACCCCAGTTCGGGTTGTCCACCAATTCGTAAGCTGATCTAAGACTCTGATTTCCAATTCTATTCAAGAATTTATCTACTACCGCTTCAGGCTTTACTTTTGGTGCTGATGATGTAGCGGAAGAAGTCGAATTTTGGTCTTTATTTTCAGTAGTTTCTCCTGTTTCTGAATCTGTAGAGTTTTTGGATTCTTCTTTTTCCTTTTTCTCTTCTTCGGAAGTTTCTTCTTTTTCTGGTTTTAGACTTTCTTTATTTACTAAAACTCCTGCTTTCAGAAGCTGGTGGATTTTCTTAGTAGTTTTTACGCTGACTTTTATATCTATTTTAGAATCAACGATTTTGTCTGCTGGCAAAACATCTACTTTTAGATAAAATCCTTTAAATTCATTACTGCTCATCAGGTTTTTAGCTGTGAGTAGTTTTTCGCCATTGCTATAGACTTCCATTATCGTTTCTAATCCTGCATTAGAAAACTCAATAGGAGTTCCTGCCTCATCTACTAGTCTAGGCGTAACCCTCAATGCTCTTGCTCCTGAAGCTCCACTCCCATCTATAGGCGTTATGAGGATATTTAGAGCTGATGCTTTAATATCATTAGGATCTACCTCTGTCGCTGTGATATTTTGGAAAATATTCATATTTCCCAAATCTGGCGGAGAAGTGCTAGACCATTCCACATTATTTTTTTGTGCCACTCCATCTGCGATAGCAAAGATTTCGGGAACTTTTTTGCCATTTATTAGTTTTGCTAATGCTTCTAATTTTTGAATATCAGTATTCCCTTCTACACCAAAGGTTTTCAAGATGTACAAGGCTTCATTAAATTTAGTTTGTTCCAATGTGCTCAGCGATGTAGACATTTCATTGATACTAGCCTGAAAAGTCTTCATAGATGAGCCATCTACTGTGTCTTTTTTACAACTTGTGAAAACCAATAATATCACAAGAAAGTAAGAATATAAACCTCTCATATCATAAAAATTATGTATGCAAAAATAATAAATTATTGAAATATATTGAATAATAAAAACTATATTTATACTTTTGCTGAAAATTATAGATAATGAAAAATATATTAAAAGTAGTTTTGCTAATATTATTACCTGCTGGTTTTGCCAAAGTAAATGCTCAGATTGTAACCAAAAGAGACAGCATAAACGGAAATGAATTTACCATAACAATGGATAAAAGAATAGATGATGTGATAGCATCTATGGAAAACGATTGCAAAAAAAAGTCTCTCCGAACAAATGATGACACCAGCTCCAAACCACTTTCTCAAGCAGAAATATGTAAGAAAAATCCTAGAATTTTAGGGTATAAAATTCAAGTAGGTGTGGTAAAAAGCTCTGAAGAAGCTAACAATCTAAGAACAGAATTTAGACAAGCTTTCCCCGCTATAAAAGTAGAAGTAGATGCCTCTCTAAGACCTAATTACAAGGTATTGGCAGGAAGTTACCTATCAAAAGAGTCAGCCGCAGCGGACTTAAAAAAAGTGAAAGCCAAATTCAAAGGCGCCATCTCTACACAATACCGAGTTTTCTGTGTAGAAGCCAAATAACATTTTAATATATAATCGATACAAAACTCCCTTGCAGATTTGCAAGGGAGTTTTGTATTTATATAAAATTTGGTGCTAGTTTTTTACTAAAAGCCTGAAACCTTCTCCATGAACATTGATAATTTCCAGACCTTCGTCATCTTTGAGGAGTTTTCTTAGTTTCGCTATATACACATCCATACTTCGCGCTGTGAAATAGTTCTCTTTCTTCCAAATCTTTCTAAGCGCTAGGTCTCTCGGCATGAAATCATTTCTATGCATACAAAGCATTTTGAGGAGTTCATTTTCTTTTGGAGATAACTTATATTCAGCATCATGGACTTTCAGCTGCCTCAGAACTGAATCAAACTCTATATTACTGATTTTAAAATGTTCCTGCTCATCTTCTTCCACCACAGCACTTCTTTGTAGGATGGCTTTTATTTTATACAAAAGAAGTTCAGTATCAAATGGTTTAGTAATGTAGTCATCCGCACCTATTTGGTAACCTTTTAGAATGTCTTCTCGTAAGTTCTTGGCTGTCAGAAATATGATAGGCATATTTTTATTGATGCGCTTAACATCTTCTGCGAGTGAAAATCCATCCTTTTTAGGCATCATGACATCAAAAATACCAATATCAAATTCATTTTCCATGAATTCTTTTAGTCCCTGTTCTCCATCAGTTGCAAGCGTTACCTCATAATTGTTCATCATAAGATAGTCTTTTAGCACCGCCCCAAAACTTTGATCATCTTCAACCAACAAAATTCTATTATTCATATTTCTTGTTTTTAATGTTAATTATTTAGCTCATCGGCAGCTTCACTATAAATGTGCTTCCCTGCCCTTTTGTAGATTCTACTAAAATCTGCCCTCCGTGAAGTTCTATAATGCGTTTCACATAGGATAAACCTAAGCCCTGTCCCTTCACATTATGTACATTTCCTGTTTCTTCACGGAAGAATTTTTCAAAGATTTTTTTCTTATTAAATGGTTCCATTCCCATCCCTTTATCAGAAATTTCTATTACATATTTATTCCCTTCGTTTCGGGTTTTTATGTTAATTTCTGGTTTTTCAGGAGAATATTTATTAGCATTATCCAGAAGGTTTATAAGTGCATTGGACAAGTGAAACTCATCTATTTTTAATGTAAATTTCTCCGCTGTAAAATCTTCTGTAAGAGATCCTCCTCGCTCCTCCACTATTAGTCTAAAAGACTCTGCGAGTTTCTGTATCAATTCTCTTACATTAGTCTGTTTCAAGAACAGCTGCATCTCTTTTCGCTCCAGTTTGGACATATTCAGAACGCTTTCCACCTGCTTTTTCATCCGAATGTTTTCCTGCTTTATAAGCTGTGAGTAATATTTCACTTTCTCTGGATTGGTGGCTATTCTATCATTATTCAATGAATCCGTAGCGACTGAAATGGTTGCCAAAGGCGTCTTAAACTCATGAGACATGTTATTGATAAAATCCGTCTTGATATCAGCTATTTTCTTTTGTCTCATCATATAGTTAACCGAAATGATATAAATCCCCAAAATCGTAAAAAGCGATAGCGCCATTCCCAGCAGCATCGGAATATTATTTCTTGCTAAAGAATAGTCTTTATGTGGAAAAATTAGAGACAAAGTATATATTGTTCTATCCTTATTATCTGTAAAAAGAGGATAAGAATATTGCGCCTTTCCTTCTTCTTTTTCTTTGAAAATGTCATTTGCTATGGATGTTCTCTCGTTATTTTTATCCAAAATAGCAAATCCAAAATCCCCGCTAATCCCCATCATATTAAGCTCTCTGGTCAGCACAGAGTCTAGGACTTTTAGACTTACCCTTCTCTCCACAGGAAGATTACTGGCATTTAGTTTTGCAAACTCTTTGAGCTGATAGGTGTTATTTCTTACCGTTTGGTTGATTTCAGTGGTTAGTTTTTCTGGGATTGCAGGGTCTTTTCTGATATTGATCTGCCCTTCATCCGTGTACATTTTCATCAATTCCAAACTATCTCCGCTTTGGGATATAGGAATATTTTGGCTTTCTATGATTTTTTTAGAAAAGAGTATTTGTTTTTTTGTGGCAGAATCTGTTACCTGCTGGATATAGGTCTCTGTAGCTGGTTGTTCCT
The DNA here is from genome assembly GCA_963516675.1 of uncultured Flavobacteriaceae bacterium. Taxonomy (GTDB): domain Bacteria; phylum Bacteroidota; class Bacteroidia; order Flavobacteriales; family Weeksellaceae; genus JABCPE02. The sequence goes on from CAUQBH010000002.1 coordinate 8,277, forward strand.
TAACAGAAACTACGGTCTTCCCAAAATTAGGATACTCCACATTCAGATACTGCTCTATCTCTATTCCTTCTATTTTTTTGGTTGTGGTTTCTAGTACGCTGTGCACTTTATTAGAAAAATCCTGCTCCAAAGCACGATAATAACCTCTAACCCAATACAACTGCAAGGAAATAAAGATGACTAATGATATAGTCATCGCAAAGGACAATATTAGAATAAAACGATTATTCATCTACAATATTTTGTTAAAATATCTAATTTATTATGTATAAACAAATTTTATACCACAAATATTAGAAATAATATGTTAAAAACGAAATATTTAACAAAATATTTTTCATAAAATCTATTTTTTTTCTAATAAATCTTCATCTATGAAATACTGAATTATGGCTTTCTTCATGAGTATCTGCTGTTCATTCGCCTTTAGTTCTGGTAGATTTTCTAGGATTTCGTATTTAGGCCAGCCGTCCTCATCATAACCCTCAAATTTATAATAACCAAAAGGCTCCAGTAGCCTGCACACTGCAATGTGTATCAGATTGATTTTATCATCTTTTGAGTATTTCTGCCAGCCGCTTCCCAGTTCCCGTATTCCTATTAAAAACAATAATATCTCTACCGGAGGATTTTTTTCTGTATCAAAATTTTTCACAAAAAATTCCTCTACTTGCTTCCAAATTTCTGCTTCATTCATGATTTTTTCTTTCTACAATTATTTTTTCCATTCATCTAGCGAAACGTTTCTTTTGGTTTCCTGCTTAATGGAATATCTTGGTCCAGACCAGCCATATATTAATGCCTTGCCTATATTTTGAATTTCAGTTTCTTCTAGTTCGTATTCATTCCCTTGGTCATCTAGGACATATTTTTTACCATCTCTCTGCGCATCATAATACATTCTGTCTGGCTTCATGTTTTTATATAGTCCTATTTTTGTTGCGTAACCATTGATACTTTCATAAATAGGAGGTACCAATATTTTTTGCTTAAAAAGAACTCCACGGAAATTTCCCTGTGTCAGTATAAAAACTACTTTTTCACCTTCGCTTATCGCATCATAGCTTATGGGAATAATCTCTTCGCCTTGCATATTGACTAGCCCTGCTTTTTCATCTTTTACAACATAAAACACAGATTTTGTTTCTTTATCAATATCTGAAATATCATCATATTTCGGAGGGATAATCACTTTTCCTTCTTTGTCTAAAAGAGACCATTTTCCGTTAATTTTTGCTTTAATGTATTTTTGCTCAAAGACTTCTGTTATCTCATACTTAGGCTGCACAATGGTTTCTCCATTATACACAACTCCCCAAAGCCCATTTTCCACAAAAGGCTTCATTTTGGGATAGTCTTCATAATGATAAAAAACATTTTTAGATTTTAGTTCATAACCATCTCCTAAAAAGAGTACCCAACCTTCATTATTGGTGAATTTTTCCATCAAAAGCTGGTTTTTAGTGTTCTTTCCTATTCTTACCCTATCCTTTATGACTCGCACATAAATAAGCGGAATGTTTACACTTTCATTCTCAAAATAAACTTCCCAATATTTTCTCCTTTTTTTACCATGAAGATATCTGGTTTCTACCAAAGTCATGTCATTTCTATAAATGGGATAAGAGATTTTCAGTTTTTCATTATCCTCAAATTCAAAATCTATATAATAAGAAGGGCGAATGTCCTCTATCACATTTAACAACCTCAGCAAGTGGTTTTGATATTCCCCTTGTTGCTCTTTGTGAGGGATTGATTTTGTATAATATCTACCATTCAGAGTGGTGATATCATCAATTTTCACCATTTCCGAAACTTTGCACGAATACAAAAAACTTACTAAAATAGAGTAAAAAAGTATGTTTTTAATCTTTCGCATTCTTTATAATTTTATGTAAAGTTACATTTTTTCTGTCATGTATTTGCAGAGCTATTCGAGAAATTAAAAATCAAATTATCATTAAAGAAAATCAAACTTTCTTTTCTAATTTCAATAAAAACGCATACTCCAAAGCATCTTCCTTCAAGCTCTCAAAACGCCCCGAAGCGCCGCCGTGCCCAGAGGTCATGTCCGTTTTGAAAAGCAGAAAATTATTATCTGTTTTCAGTTCTCTCAACTTGGCTGTCCATTTGGCTGGTTCCCAGTACTGCACTTGACTGTCATGCAGTCCCGTGGTAATGAGAATATTAGGGTAATTCTTAACCTCCACATTGTCATAAGGAGAATAAGATTTCATATAATCATAATATTCCTTTTCGTTGGGATTTCCCCATTCATCATATTCCCCAGTGGTGAGCGGAATGGTCTCGTCCAGCATAGTGGTCACCACATCCACAAACGGCACCTGCGCCACGATGCCACAGAACAGCTCTGGCGCTTCATTCATCACAGCTCCCATCAGAAGCCCTCCTGCACTTCCGCCCATGGCGTAGAGATGCTCTGGCGAAGTATAATTTTCTTTAACCAAAAATCTTGCTGCATCTATGAAATCATAAAAAGTATTTTTCTTGTGGAGCATTTTTCCGTCTTCGTACCATTCTCGCCCTAAATATTCTCCACCTCGGATGTGGGCAATCGTATAGACAAAGCCCCTATCCAAAAGTGAAAGCCTCACGCTGGAAAACGCAGCATCCACAGTATGCCCATAGCTGCCATAGCCATAGAGCAGAAGCGGTGTTTCAGCAGATTTTTTCGTGTCTTTGTGATAGACCACAGAAATCGGAATGCTGGATTTCCCATCTCGCGAAGGCGCCCATATTCTTTCGGAAATGTAGTTTCCGCTATGGAACTTTCCTCCCAAAACTTCTTGCTGTTTCAGCAGTTTGGTCGCTTGGTCTTTCATATTATACTCATAGGTAGAGTTAGGCGTAGTCATGGAAACATAGCCATAGCGCAAAGTTTCGGTATCAAACTCTAAATTTAATCCGATATAAGCGGTATAAGTAGGGTCATTAAAAGGCAAATACCATGATTTACCCGACTGGTTGTCAATGATTTTAATCTGAAGTAGTCCTCTTTCTCTTTCTTCGAGAACCAAATAATTTTTGAATATCTCAAACCCTTCCAAAAGCACCTCTTTTCTGTGAGGAATCAGTTCCTGCCAATGTTCTTTTTCCGTCTGCGAAAGTGACGTTTTCATCAGTTTAAAATTGGTGGCTTTTCCTTCATTGGTCAAAACATAAAAATCGTTCTGGTAATGTTCTACAGCATATTCCAAATTTTCTTCCCTTTTTTGGAAGAGTTTCCATTCCGCAAAAACATTATCAGCTGGGATAAATCTATGCTCATCCGAAATTGTGGAAGAACTCACGATAAAAATATACTCCAAAGATTTGGTTTTAAAAACACCTACATCAAAGGCCTCGTCTTTTTCATGGAAAATCAAAACATCTTCTTCCTGCGGCGTTCCTACCTTGTGCCGAAAAACCTGAAATGCACGAAGGCTTTCATCTTTTCTGATGTAGAAAAAATACTCATTGTCATTCGCCCAGACGATTTTCCCTGTGGTGTTTTCTATCGCTTCTGAGAAGTTTTTTTCTTGTTTTAAATCCTTTATTCGGATGGTATAAATTCGCCTTCCTGTAATATCTTCCGAATAGGCGAGAAGTGTATTATTCAGCGAAACGGAAATTCCGCCTACATCATAGAAATCGTGGTTTTGAGCTAAAATATTGACATCAAGCAAAAGCTCTTCTTCGCTCTCTAAAGTCTGGTGCTTTCTGTAAAAAACAGGATATTCTCCACCCTTGTGATAGCGGGTGATATACCAGTATTGATTAAAGAAATAGGGCAGACTCTCGTCATCTTCTTTATAGCGGGCTTTCATCTCTTGGAAGAGTTCCTCTTGGAGCCGTTCCGTGTCCTTCATGATGAAATTACAGTAGGCATTTTCCTCCTCTAAATAAGCGATGACCTCTGGGTTTTCTCTCTCATTGAGCCAGTAGTAGTTATCCACCCTCTGGTCTCCGTGTATAGTGAGTTTCTTTTCTATCTTTTTAGCTTGTGGTTGTTTCATAGGTTTTAACCTTTAAAGGCGACAAAGATAGTGAAAGGTTTTCATTCAATTTTCAATAGTTTTAACAAAAAATCCTTTATCAATTATTGAGAAGGATTTTAGTTAATTTTTGTATTTGTATATTAGTTCTTATTATATCCAAATTTTCGAGTCAATAGGCTTTCTTTCCACCAACTTTCTCTATTAATGATAATATTATCATCTATTGTTGCCTTGAATGTATCTAAAATAGAGTATCTAAAATTTTGTTTTATATGTTCGAATGATAATTGTTTTAGCTCTACATTGCCACCATGTCCATTTTCTATATAGTTTTTCCATCTTCCTAGAATCATATTCTCTCCATAAGCTGAACCAACATACATTTTTCCATTAGAAGTATCTGTAATTAAATATACTCCTTTTTGGTTTTGCAATGCTGTTTTCCATGATTCTTTTTCTACTATACGAGAAAGCTCATTCCACGATAAATTCACATTATCATAACCTGGAAATATATCATTATCAAATATATCAGGAAGAATTTCATATAGTTCACATTCATCTATTAAAGACATTGCGTTACGAATCAATTGTGTTGCAGAATTCTTATACTTAATTATTAATCTTCCAAAATATTTTTTATATTCTGAAAGTTCTTCATATTCATAACCTACTCCATCAATAATATTTAAATCTTTTGTGATTTTTCCAATATGGGTTAATAACCATAGGTCTTCTTTTATACGAATAAAGCCAATGGTATTTTCCCCATTTTTAAAGTTTTTCTTTTTACCATTCCAATAATGTCCTATTAAAATTGTCTCTTCATCATTATTCTTAAATAATGATATGGGGTTTTTTCCTCCAAGATTTATATTAAATCTAATTTTAGTGTTTTTTAATTTTTCTTCACTAAAATTCAGAATATCATTTAACTTTATTGTTGTCATATTTTATTTACTATTTGCAATATATTTTTCTATTGCCATAGCCATAGAAGGAGTTTCCTTTGTAGGCGCCATTACATCCACACGCAGTCCTGCTTCTTCCGCAGCCAGTCTGGTTCCCTCACCAAAAACACCTATTTTTTTGTCTCCTTGTTTAAAACCTTCAAAATTCTTGAATAAAGATTTTATTCCCTGCGGACTGAAAAACACGAGCATGTCATAGTCCTTAAGCTTTACATCAGACAAGTCACTGCTTACGGTTTTGTACATCACAGCTTTTGTCCAGTCTATTCCAGAGCTGTCCAAAACCTTAGGAATATCATCTCCCATCACATCAGAACATGGCAGGAGATATTTTTCATCTGGAAATTTTTTGAACAAAGGCAGCATATCCGCCACTGTTTTCTCTCCAAAACTTATCTTTCTCTTTCTGTAAACAATATGTTTTTGCAAATAGTTCGCAACAGCTTCGGACTGGCAGATGTATCTCATGCTGTCCGGCACTTGGAAACGAAGCTCTTCTGCCAATCTGAAATAGTGGTCTATAGCTCCTCTACTCGTGAATATTATCCCTGTATACTGTGAAATATCTATTTTCTGCTGTCTGAATTCCCTTGCATCTACTCCCGCCACTTGTATAAAAGAACGGAAATCCACCTTTATTTTTTCCCTTTTTAAAAGCTCCAAATATGGAGAAGATTCTGCACTTGGTGCCGGTTGTGATACCAATATTGACCTTACTTTCATCATTTATCCTTATAGGTTCATAAAAATACAAACTTCCAAACCGCCAGCATAGGCAAAATTTGGAGCGTGCAAATATACAAAATTTTATAATACCACTCCTCTGGCAAAGGCTTTTCTTTATGGAGAAAATAACATATATTTTTTATGACAAAAAAGACCAATCCTGTAATTACATACACAAGGTAAACCCGCTGCTTATCAACTCCTAAGTAGTAATGGACAATGACAGCCAGCATTATTATAAGTGATTCCACAAAATAAAACCGCTGAGCAATGAATCCCAGAACCATCCATTTTTTAGGTCGGGTAACCGCTCTATAAAACAATAAAGTAATGAGCGCTTTTAGTAAATAATAAGCACTCAGGATTATTATCATAAATCCTATCTTATTAGGAACCCAGCCCGAAATATCATTGTCCGATATATAACGAGGAACAATGGGAATATACTGAGCCAACAAAAGAGCTTGACTGACAATAAAAACACAACTGACAAATACCCAACTGAGCAGATTATTCTGAGCCTCTCCATAAGACTGCAAAAGATATTCCCTGAAGGAAACCTCTTTCTGTACCCAGTTAAACAAAATCAAATATACTACTCCTAGCCCAAGAAGGGTAAAAATAACCCAATCATAGTTTTCAACAATTCTAACCACTCAAAAAAAATTTTCAACAAAAATAAGGTTTTATATCATTTTTAAACCTGAAGATTTAAAAAAGATTATATTTGCACCTTATTTTGAATGAAAAAGTTAGTTATTATCCCTACTTACAACGAAAAAGAAAATATCCGAGATATTATTTCGGCTATATTTGCTTTGGGACAAGATTTTCATATTTTAGTCGTGGATGATTCCTCTCCTGATGGCACTGCGGAGATTGTAAAAACCCTTCAAAATGAGTTTCCTGCACATCTCCATTTGAGTGTTAGAAAAGCTAAAAATGGTTTAGGAAAGGCTTATCTGCACGGCTTTGGCTGGGCACTTCGTCATAATTATGATTATATTTTTGAGATGGATGCAGATTTCTCACACAATCCCAATGACTTACCAAAATTATTGGAAGCCTGCCAAAATGCCGATATGTCCATCGGTTCCAGATACTGCAAGGGCGTGAATGTGGTCAACTGGCCCATGAGCAGGGTGCTATTGTCTTATTTCGCATCGAAATATGTGAGATTTATTTTAGGAATTCCTATTCATGACACCACGGCTGGTTTTGTTTGTTTTTCGAGAAAAGCGTTGGAAAACATTGGTTTAGACAAAATCAGATTAAAAGGCTATGGTTTTCAGGTTGAGATGAAATATCGCGCATTCAAAAAAGGACTAAAATTAGTAGAAATCCCTATCATCTTTACAGACAGAACGCAGGGAGAATCCAAGATGAACGGTGGCATCATCACCGAAGCCATTTTTGGTGTTATTAAATTAAAATTAAAATCATTATTTGGAACTTTATAACTATGAAAAAAATCTTTGTAATGGTTCTTTTTCTGGCATTATTTTCTTGTAATAATTCAGCCGAAAAACCCAAAAATCTTATCAGTAAGGAAAAACTATCAGAAGTTATAGCAGATTTTGCCATCTATGAGCAGGCCTATGTGATTCAGCCCAAAATGAACTTGGAAGATGCCAATCTTTTTGTTTTGAAAAAGCATAATATCTCGGCTCGTGATTTTAAGGATAGTTATAATTATTATATCCACGACTCCAAAAATCTGAATGAAATATATGACAATGCAAAAAAAATAATTTTGGAGAAAGACCCGAAAATGAATGAATATTTAAAGAAAAATAAATTCGAAAATAAACCTGAACAATAAAATATTCCTCTATGAAGAATTTTTTTGAAGTTGAAAAAAATACCACTGGAAAAGCCCGCGCAGGGAAAATAACCACAGACCACGGAGAAATACAAACTCCTATTTTCATGCCTGTGGGAACTGTGGCAAGTGTAAAAACCGTTCACCAGCACGAGCTGAAAGAAGACATAAAAGCACAAATCATCTTAGGAAACACCTACCATCTGTATCTCCGCCCAGGAATGGAGATTATGCAGAAAGCAGGCGGACTGCATCAGTTTATGAACTGGGACAGACCTATTCTTACCGATAGTGGTGGTTATCAGGTATTTTCTTTGGCTGCAAGCAGAAAAATGACCAAAGAAGGCGTAAAATTCAAATCCCATATAGATGGAAGTTATCATTTCATCTCTCCTGAAAAGTCAATGGAAATCCAGCGACAAATAGGAGCAGATATCTTCATGGCTTTTGATGAGTGTACTCCTTACCCATGCGAGTACAACCAAGCCAAAGAATCCATGGAGCTTACTCACCGCTGGCTGAAAAGATGTATTGACTGGACAGCAGCAAATAAAGAACTCTACGGACATCAACAGAATTTATTCCCGATTGTTCAAGGTTCTGTCTATCACGACCTTAGAAAAATCTCTGCGGAAGTCATCTCAGAAGCAGGAGCCGCAGGAAATGCCATAGGCGGGCTTTCTGTAGGAGAACCTGAGGAAATAATGTACGAAATCACAGACATCGTTACAGACATTCTTCCAAAAGAAAAACCACGATACCTAATGGGTGTTGGGACGCCTTGGAACATTTTGGAAAGCATCGGGCTGGGAATTGATATGATGGACTGTGTAATGCCGACACGAAATGCCAGAAACGCTATGCTTTTCACTTGGAATGGTGTGATGAACATGAAAAACCAAAAATGGAAAGATGATTTTTCACCGCTGGATGAATTTGGGACAAGTTTCGTGGATAGAGAATATAGCAAGGCCTATGTAAGGCATCTTTTCGTAGCGAAAGAATATTTAGCAAAACAGATTGCTTCCATTCACAACTTGGCATTTTATTTAGATTTGGTAAGAACCGCTAGAGAACATATTCTTGCAGGAGATTTCTACGAATGGAAAGACCAAATAATACCTCAGCTGAAACAAAGATTGTAATTTTTAAATTTCAATTAAACAAATCTCCTTTATTTTAGTCATTTATTTACTATTAGGGAGACCTTTTTTAAACTATAATTAAATAAATTTAGCTGTTTAAAAAAAATTGTTATATTTGCTGACAAATATCATATAATTATGCTGATAGAACATCACATTGAAATAGAACATAATTTTCAGAATATTTTCTGTGAAAAATCTTTCCAGGAATGTCTCTCAGAGGAAGATTTTCAGAGATATTTAGATGAAAAAAAAGTTATCTCTATTCCAAAAGGTAAGTTAGTTTTCGCTGAAGGAGAGATGCCAAAAGGCGTTTTTTTCATACAAAAAGGCGCGATAAAGATCTATAAAATGGGGTTTAATAAAAAACAGCAGATTCTACGCTTCGCGAAGGAAGGTGACCTCATCGGTTATCGTTCATTGCTTTCAGAAGAGGAATTTGGTGCTTCTGCTGAAGCGATGTCTCCTGTGCAGGTGACTTTCGTTTCTGGAGAAATTTTTCATAAGTTACTTATGTCTAATCCGAAGTTGTCCTATGCCATGCTTCAGAAAATTTCTTGTGAATTAGGAGAGTATTCTAATACGATCACACTCCTTGCACAGAAAACAGTACGAGAAAGACTGGCTGAGATACTTCTTTTATTAGAACTTAAACTAGGAACTGATCCAGAAGGTTTTATAAAAATTTCTTTAACAAGAGAAGAAATATCTAACCTTATAGGAACCGCTACAGAAAGTGCAATCAGACTTATCTCTGAGTTTAAAACTGACCAGCTGATAGAGGTTGAAGGAAGAAATATAAAAATACTAGACCATAACAGATTAAGAAAACTGGGTCATGTAGATTACAATTAAAATTTTCATAAAATAGGCTAATGCCTATTTTTTTATGTATTTTTGTCTTTACATTTAAAAAATAAAAACTATGTCTATACATTCTGAAATAAAAAAAATAACCACAGAAACCATCCGAAAAATGAAACAGGATGGCGAGAAAATATCCATGCTCACAGCTTATGATTTTACCACTGCCAGAATGCTGGATGCTGGTGGGATAGATACTATTTTGGTGGGAGATTCTGCTGCCAATGTAATGGCTGGATATGAGACCACCCTGCCTATTACCCTAAACCACATGATTTATCATGCGCAGAGTGTAGTGAGAGGAGTAAAAAGAGCTTTGGTGGTGGTAGATTTACCTTTTGGTTCTTACCAATGTAATCCTGATAAAGCCTTAGATTCCGCTATCAGAATCATGAAAGAAACAGGAGCGAGCGCCATCAAACTAGAAGGCGGAAACGAGGTAGCTGACTCTATCAAAAAAATCGTGAATGCAGGAATTCCTGTGATGGGTCACCTTGGACTTACTCCGCAGAGTATCAATCAGTTCGGAAGTTACAAACTCAGAGCTAAAGAAGATGCCGAAGCCCAAAAACTAATCGAAGATGCTAAATTATTAGAAAGTTTAGGTTGTTTTTCTTTAGTATTAGAGAAAATCCCTAGCCAGTTAGCAAAACAAGTTACGGAAAGCATTTCCATTCCTACTATCGGTATTGGAGCGGGAGTCCACTGCGATGGGCAGGTATTGGTTTATCAAGATATGGTGGGAATGAATGAAAGTTTCAAACCTAAATTTTTAAGAAAATATCTTGACCTTTATTCCGAAATCACCTCGGCTGTGGGACAATTTGTAAAAGATGTGAAAGAACAAAACTTCCCTAATGAAAATGAAAGCTACTAAATCCATATCAAAAAGCAAATGGAGTCTGCTCCTTGCTTTTTTATTCAGCTCCTCACTTACCCATGCTCAGAATACTTCATTTACAATGATTAGTGTGGGATATGCTTACCAAAATCAAAGTTTTGGAGAAGTGGGCGGGAAAATTTTATTTACCCAAAAGGATACTGATAATGTGGCATTTCGTGTCGGAGCATCTGCTCTGATGGGAGCGACAAATGGTAAATTTGCGATAATGCCAAAAGTCCAAGGAGATATTTTATTCAATCCTAGAAAAGAGGTCTATGTCGCTCATGCCTATTACTACATGGCTGGTGTGGAGGCTACTACTAAGTATTTTGCGCCTTATTTGGGGATAAGTTTACTCGGTTTATTTGATATTACTGGCGGATATGCTTTTTCTTATCCGAACCAAACACTTCATGGAAAAGAATTAAAGGGATTTCGTTTAGGAGTTACTTTTAATATCCCAACAGAGCCTTTCAAGAACTCAAACAGCAAATCTAAAGGATAATTTTCTAGTAAAAAATTTGCTTTTCTAGTGTATTTTTATTTACTTTGTAATATAGTTTATTAAAAATTCTAAAATACATGAGGTAAAATTCTACATTTTCAATAATTGATATAATGGGAGAGGATTTGTCTTCTCTGTAAAAAATGTAGAGTTATGAAAATATCTGACAGTTGCCTCATATCACAATATCAAAAAGGTGATGAACAGGCTTTAGAAAAGTTAATTCAGAAACACCAGCAGGACTTATTTTCTTTCATTTTTTATAAAGTGAAAGATGAAGATCTAGCAAATGATTTTTTCCAAGATACTTTTATAAAAATCATCATCAAGCTAAAAGAAGGAAAATACACAGAGGAAGACAAATTTATCCTCTGGGCTAAAAGAATAGCCTCCAATCTTATCATAGACCATTTCCGTGCAAAATCTAGACACATCACCGTGTCTGAGACATCTTACATGGATGATGAATTTTCTATTTTTGATACCATTAAAGAAACTGATTTCAATGTTGAGGAACAGCTGATTCTCAGCCAAATACATGAGGATTTGAAAAACATCATCGTATTTCTTCCTGAAAACCAGCAGGAAATCATCAAAATGCGTTTCTATGATGAACTGACATTCAAAGAGATAGCAGAGCTGACAAATACAAGCATCAATACTACTCTCGGCAGAATGCGCTACGCCCTGATGAACATTAGAAAAATAATTGCAGAAAATAAAATTGTTTTAACATCATAATAATTAACAGTTTTTTTTCGTTCGAGAAATAAAAAATATATCTCACTAATGAAAAAAAACTACAATTTTGCTAAAATTGTACTTATGCCCAAAAAGAAAACCATAGATTTTATTCTAAATTTTTCTAAAAGCATCAGTGCAATTAGTTTAAACAAGATGGATTTTATTGCCTTCAAAAATTAACAAAAACTCCTTTTAAAAGGAGTTTTTATTGTTTATTTTCTTCTAAAAGAGGTTCTATATACTGCCTGTCATTGCTGAGGCGCGGGACTTTATTCTGTCCACCCAGCTTCCCGCGAGATGCCATCCAGTCATAGAAAAGATTAGTTCTCGCTTTATGGATAATCGGCGGTTTCAGAGTCATGTTATTGTATCTTTTTGCCTCATAATCAGAGTTTAAAGATTTCAGCGTTTCATCAAAGATTTCAGAAAAACGCCCAAAATCATTCGGCTCTGTGGAAAACTCTATCATCCATTCGTGGCTGCCAGATTCGCCATCTTTCATATAGACTGGCGCACCTGTGTAATCTGTGATTTTCGCATTAGTTTCTTGGCAAGCCTTAGAGAGAGCTGTTTCCACATTGTCTATCATCAGTTCCTCACCAAATGCATTGATATAATGTTTTGTTCTTCCCGAGATTTTAAATCTAAACGGCTTCAAATCTGTGAATCTTATCGTATCGCCTATCAGATAGCGCCAAAGTCCTCCATTAGTGGTGATAACGACTGCGTAATTTTTCCCTAATTCTACATTTTCCAGCGAAACAGCTTTTGCGTTTTCTGTCCCAAAAGTATCCATCGGGATAAATTCATAGAAAATTCCATAATCCAGCATGAGGAGCATTTCATCGCTGCCAAATCGGTCTTGAATTCCGAAAAACCCTTCCGAGGCATTATAAATTTCATAATAGCGGATATTCTTGCCTATCAGCTGTTTATATTGCTCTCTATACGGCACAAAACTAATTCCGCCATGGAAAAACACTTCCAGATTTGGCCAGACTTCGGAAATAGATTTCTTTCCTGTATCTTTCAGAACCCTTTGTAGAAGTACCATCATCCAACTGGGAACTCCCGTGAGGCTTCCCACATCTTTGTTTTTTACTTCTGAAACTATGGCTTTTAGTTTGGTTTCCCATTCGGACATGAGGGAAACTTCTCTGCTCGGCGTGGTGGTTCTCTCTACCCAAAAAGGAAGATTTTCTATCAAAATCGCTGATAAATCGCCGAATTTCGTTCCAAAACTTTCATAAAGCTCGGCACTTCCGCCTAATCTTAGATTTTTAAATTTAAATAAATTGCTGTCTTTGTGATTGTTAATATAAATCGCCAAAAGGTCTTTCCCTGCCTTATAGTGGCAGTTTTGGAGGCTTTCATCCGAAATTGGGATAAATTTACTCTTCGCATTAGTCGTTCCAGATGATTTCGCGAAATGTTTTATTTTCCCAGGCCAAAAAACATCAGGATTTCCCTGTCTTGCCTTCTCGATAAAAGGTTCAAAATCCTCGTATGACACGATGGGAACCTGCTTATTGAAATCCTTATAAGTTTTAATTTCTTCAAAATGATGAAGTTTCCCATATTCCGTATTTTTCGCTTGGGAAAGGAGGGAAAACAAAACTCTCTGCTGAGTCTCGATAGGATGCTCGATAAACTGGTTGATTCCTTTCATCCTTCTGAGAATGAAAAGATTGAATATTTTATTTAAAATAGAATTAAATGCCATAGTGACAAAGGTAAGAATATTTTAAAATTTCTGCCCTATTTATCCATTTCTTTATAGCCCACATCTACGAGATAGAGTCCATGTGCGGGAGCAGATGCGCCTGCTTTATTGCGGTATTTGGCTTGGATGATGTCATGCAGATCCTCTGGTTTTATTTTTCCTAAACCTACTTCCACCAATGTTCCCACGATAGCCCTGACCATATTTCTTAAAAAACGATTAGCCGAAATTGTAAAAACAAGGTTGTTACCTTTTTGCTCCCACTGGGCGTGATAAATTTTACAATTATTCGTTTTTACATCCGTATGTAATTTAGAAAAACTGGTAAAATCTTCATATTCAAAGAGGATTTTGCAGGCTTCGTTCATTTTTTCTACATCAAGTTTTTGTCTCCACATCTGCCATGAAAAAGCCTCTGTGAAAGGGTTTTTTTCTAATGAAATATGATATTCATAAGTTCTATAAACTGCACTAAATCTCGCGTGCATTTCTTCTTCAACCTGAAAAATTCTCTTAATGGCGATACTCGGCGGGAGAAAAGCATTCAGCCTCTTCACTAAATCCGCGCTGATGGACTGTTCTGTATCAAAGTGGGCAAATATCTTTCGTGCGTGTACTCCTGTATCGGTGCGACCTGCTCCTGTGGTTTTTATGTCTTCTCTCAGCAGGGTAGAGAGGGCTTTTTCTAAGACTTCCTGCACGGTAATCTGTTTTGGCTGTATCTGATAGCCAAAGAAATGAGCTCCATTGTAGGAAAATTCTATAAAATACCGCATAATTTGCAATTTAAGACTGCAAAAATCGTAAATTTCTATTACATTTGCCTTGTTTTGGTGGTCATTTAGCAATGAAAAAAATATTACTTCTCTCGGACACGCATTCTTATATGGATAATCGCATTTTGGAATACGCCTCACAGGCGGATGAGGTCTGGCATGCAGGAGATTTTGGAAATCAGGAAGTAATAGACAGCCTCAGCGCGGTAAAGCCTCTGAAAGGTGTTTTCGGGAACATAGATGACACAGGAATACGGAAACAATTTCCTGAAATACTGAGATTTACCTGCGAGGAAGTGGAAGTTTTGATGACGCACATCGGCGGCTATCCAAAAAAATACGCTCCCAGCATCAAAGCGGAACTGCTCCAGCGCCCGCCGAAACTCTTTATCTCTGGGCATTCTCATATTTTGAAAGTTATGTTTGACCAAGATTTGGGACTGCTGCACCTCAACCCTGGCGCGTGTGGAAATGTGGGCTGGCACAAGGTAAGAACGATGATGAGATTCGTGATAGATGGGCAGGAGATAAAAGATTTGGAAGTAATAGAACTCGGCACAAGATAAAATTATGAAAATAGGCGATAAAGTTTCGGTGATTGATGAGGATTTGGAGGGAACTCTAGTCTCAGTAAAGGATAAAACGGCGGTTTTTGAGGATTCGCATGGTTTTCGGCACGAATATCCTTTGGCTCAGCTTGTTTTACGCAGAAATTTGATTTATGATGAAGTTCCTTTGACCAAAAAAGAAGAAACGAAAAAGAATATTTCTCAAAAGCACCAAAAAAACGCGATGAAAATAGACCTTCACTTTGATCAATTAGTGAAAAACCCTAATGAATATGACTCTTGGGAACGGCTCTTCATCCAAAAAGAGCGACTAATGGAGGTTTTAGACTTCTGCAAAGCGAATAAAATAAAACGGCTGGAAGTCATCCACGGACTCGGCGAAGGCGTCCTGCAAAAACTGGTCTATGAAGTGCTGCGAGGTTACACAGGGATAGAGTTTGAGGAAAATGAATTCTTCAAGCATCAGTCTGCTTCGGTGGAGGTGGTATTTGTTACTTAGTTATTCTATTTTATAGAGCATTATCTTATGTTTTATCATCTCATTTTTTAATGAATTAAGGAAGGTTATATTTTGAGGCGTTTTGAGGAAACATTCTATATTTAAAAGGTGTTCTTTACTAAATAATTGTCCGTTTGGAGTTTGTATTCTGTAACCAATATAGTCGCCATCAAGCTCTATACACTCATCTGCTTCGATATTTGCAGAGTTATCAAACAAGAAAGATTTTTGCTGGGAAAATTCACTTCTTTTCTTCAAAATTTTACCTTTTATGGTTGTTTCGTAAATAATTATTTTATCATTTGTATAACTCCAAACAATTTCTCTCTTTGCATAAGTAGAAGAAATGTAAAAAACATTTCCATTTTCTCGGAACAGCAGGGTTTTTATATCCTTGCCTGTTCGTAAAGCTGAACAGGAACTGATACCGAAGAAAAACAATAGCAATAATGCTATATTGATAAAGGCTAAAGTATTTTTTGCTTGGGTTTTCATTGTTTTTTCACTTATTTTATTCAACCTTACAAAGATATTTCTTAAAAACAATCTTTTCACAAAATTTTCTCTTATTTTTGTGGAATGCAAATAGTTATTATCGGTTCTGGGAATGTTGCCTATCATTTGGCGAAAGCTTTTACGGAAAACCAAATTCCTGTAAAACAACTTTTCAGCAGGAATGAGGCAAGTTTGGAGAAAATATCCTCCGAGCTTGGGATTTCGTATTCTACGGAGCATTTAGAACCTGCTGATTTATACATCATCGCGGTGAAAGATGATGCCATCGGTGAGGTTTCCAAAATCATCACGGACAAAAACAGCCTCGTAGCCCACACTTCTGGCTCTACCCGAATGGAAATTCTGGCTGGAGAATACCGAAAGGCGAGTTTCTATCCTTTGCAGACTTTTTCAAAGGAGAAAAAACTGGACTATTCTAAAATTCCTTTTTTCATCGATGCTGAAAATGAAAACGACAAGGAAATTTTGATGAATTTAGCCAAAAAAATTTCCTCAAAAACCATGCTCGTAGATGATGAAAAAAGAAAATACATCCACCTCACCGCCGTTTTTTCTTGTAATTTTGTCAATCATCTTTTTGCCAGAGCAAAAGAAATTTCTGACAGCCAAAACATTCCTTTTAAGTTTTTTCTTCCACTGATAGAAGAAACCGTTGATAAAATCCATTTAATCAACCCAAAAGATGCCCAGACAGGGCCTGCCAGAAGGAACGACCAAAAAATATTGCAAATGCACGAAACTCTCTTAGAAAACGATGAACAGAGAGAAATTTATAAAATAATGAACCAATCGATAAAAAAAATGTATGAGTTATAAATCAAAATTAAAAGATATAAAAGCCTTCGTATTTGATGTAGATGGCGTTTTCACGGACGGAAGCATCGTTCTGATACCAGATGGCAGCATGAGCCGCACGATGAATGTCTTGGACGGCTATGCTGTGACCAAAGCCATAAAAGCAGGCTACAGAATTGCCTGTATCACAGGAGGAAGCGACCCGATGGTAAAGCATAGGCTTAATTATTTAGGGATAACGGATTATTACCCAAAATCTAGCTACAAACTTCAGAATTTTGAAGATTTTAAAGACAAATACGATTTGAAAAACGATGAGGTTTTGTCAATGGGAGATGATATTCCTGATTATGATATGCTTAGGCTATCAGCTATCGGTGCTTGTCCTATCAATGCTGTTCCAGAAATCAAGAAAATTGCCGATTACATTTCGCCCATCCACGGCGGAAAAGGCTGTGTGCGAGATGTGATAGAACAAGTGATGAAAGTGCAGGGAAAATGGACAGAGGAGGACGATACCGCTTCTGTATAAATCAAAAAAATATGAAGTTATACTTAGGTTCGCAGTCGCCACGCCGCAGAGAATTACTCGGTTCTTTGGGATTTGATTTTGAAGTAATTAATATAGAATGCGATGAGATTTATCTCGAAAATCTCCCTGCAAGTGATGTTGCTGCTTTTCTTTCGGAGCTGAAAGCCAAAGCTTTCCGAAGTTTGGATAAATCTGAAATTCTTCTGACTGCTGATACCGTGGTAGTTTTTGAAAATAAAATTTTAGGAAAACCAAAATCCAGCGAGGAAGCCAAAGAAATGCTGGGAAAACTTTCTGGGAAAACACACCAAGTATACACTGCCGTAAGCATCAAAACTCACGACAAAATCCTGACACAGACCGATGTAGCGGATGTGTGTTTTTTAGATATTTCAGAGAAGGAGATAGATTTTTATGTTGATAAATTCCAGCCGATGGACAAAGCAGGAAGCTACGGAATACAGGAATGGCTGGGAATGGCAAAAATTGATAAAATAAATGGGAATTTCTACACCATCATGGGACTTCCTACGGCGGTAGTGTATTCCTTATTAAAAAAGGCTGAAACTGAATAATTATACAATAAAAGACGAAATAATAGAGTTTAAAATAAACGATGAAAAAAAACATATTCTTATTGTCCGTTTTTGTCTTGGCTGTGGGCTGTTCCACAAGAAAGAACAAGTTTGTCAATAGAGCTTATCATAATTTTACAGCTTATTATAATACTCTTTTCCATGGAAAAGAAGCCCTGAAAGCCGAACTAAAATCACAGAAAGAAAGCCACAGAGACAATTTCCAAGAAGGGTACATAGAGGTTTTTAGCCAAAATTCTTTGATTCCCACCAGCGAAGAGGAAGATATTGATGCTAATTTCTTTGGTGATGTGATCTCTTCTCCCATCCAAAAAAATAACATTGGTAATTTCCAAAAAGCAGAGGAAAAAGCCCTAAAAGCGATAGAGAAACACTCTATGGTTTTCGGGGGACAGCAGAAGAATAAAGAGATTTTTAATGCTTATCTTCTCCTGATAGAATCTCGCATCTATCAAGGGAAATTAAGCTCTGCCTTAGAGGCTATCAGCCAAGTTTATCAGACTATGCCGAAAGACAAAAGACTTCCTCTAGCGAAAATATACGAGGGACTGATTTACTCTAAGATGAAAAACAACATCCGCGCAGAAGAAATTTTCTATGATTTAGATAAAAACTATACTCTTACCAAACAGCAAAAAGCGGTTATGAGTGTCTATCAGGCTGAAAATCTGCTGCATAGCAACAGAAAAAAAGAAGCCATAGACCATTTAGAAAAGGCTTTTGTCCTCAATAAATCCCGACAAACGAAAAGCAGAATCGCCTATCTAAGAGGGCAGATTTTGGCGGAATTGGGAAATATGGAGGAAGCCAGAGAAAGCTTCGTAACGGCGTATAAATATTCTAATGATTTTGAATTAGAAGTAAAATCACAAATAGAAATCGCCAAGACTTTTAACAATGACAAAGACTATGAAGAGGCTAAAAAATATCTCGAAAATATAAGTAAAAAAGGAACTTATGCTTCCAGAAAAAATGAATTTTACTACGCTCTAGGGCTATTGGCTGCCAAAACAGGAAAAGAAAGCGAGGCCAATGAGTTTTTCCAAAAATCCGTCAGAGAGCAAATATCCGACCCGCATGTCCGTGGGCTGGCTTATTACGAAATCGGAAATTCGCATTTCAAAAAAAGCGATTATATAAAGGCTGGTGCTTACTATGACAGTGCTGTGAGCGTCATAGAGCACACTCCTACAAAAGATAGAATAAAAGAACTCTCCACCAACATCAAAAACATTTCTAAAAACTACTACCTTATCAAGAAAAATGACAGCATTTTAGCTCTTACCAAAATGTCTGAAAATGAGCTGAATGACTTCTTTCAAAAACACATCAATGAACTGAAAGAAAAAGAAGAAAAAATAGAACTGGCAAAAAGAAAGGAAAAGAAAAATAAGGAACTAGAAAAATATTTTTCTTTTGACAACAGCTCTGATTTCAAAGGATTTGAAGATAATTTCAGCAGCCAAAAAGGAAATAAATTTTATTTTGCTAACGAAATTACTGTTGCCAAGGGAAGCAATGAATTTAGAAAAATATGGCAAAACAGAACGCTGAGCGACAACTGGAGATATGGCGAGGATAATAAGCTGAGCAGCTCTTTAAATGATTTAGAAAATGAGGCTTTGGGCAGAACTCCTGCTGATGCAAGGAGATTCGAAATTGCTTTCTATACAGAAAAAATCCCAAAAGAGAAAAAAGCGATTTTAGCGCTGAAAAAGGAGCGAGATAGCGCAAGCCTGGAATTGGGCAGAATGTATGAAACTTATTTCCAAAATACACCTCTCGCTACCAAAACATTATACGATTTGGTAGACAATCAGCCTGAAAAAGAGATAAAACTACAGGCTCTATACCTCATCTTCTCCATGAATCATGAGAAAACTCCTAATCAGGCAGAAAGAGCAAAAAATATCATCATTCAGGAATTCCCAGATACACCTTATGCCATTTTTGTGAAAAATCCTAGAAATACCAATTTCACAGAATCTGAAGAAAAGGTAAAAAAAGTCTATCAAGAGGCCTATGCTCTGTATAATGAAGAAAAATACAAAGAAGCGCAGAACATTGTAAATCAAGCCGTTGAGAAATATCCGAAAGATGCTCTCATTCCTAAATTTGAGCTGCTAAATGCGTTCATCATCGGAAGAAGTGAGAGCAAGGAAAAAATGATTTCTTCTCTACAGCAGATTGTCCTAAACTATGAAAGAACCAATGAAGGGAAAAAGGCTAAAGAGATATTAGATTTCTTAGTTCCATCTAAGAAAAAAGAGGCTGATGAGATGAAAAACAAGGACACAGAAAACAAAGAGCAAAACTCTGAACCAGAAATTGTTGAAAACGAAACGGATATCATCCCTACTAATGAATCTGAAACTTCAGTCAAAATAGAGGAAATACCGCAAGAAAAACCAAAAGAAACTCCAAAAGAGGAACAAAAGAAACAAAAACCTACAAAACTAGAACGACCAGTCCAAAGCTGGGAAAAACAGTATTTAGATTAATAATAAAACCAGCATCAGAGAAACATCTGATGCTGGTTTTTTTTTATATATTTTACATTAAAATTTATGTTATAAGAAAATTACTTTTTCTTCACTCCGTGAAAATCTTTCAAGTAAAACGGCTCAAAATAGACAATATCTTCAAAGTCTTTTTGCTTGTATTTTTTCACGGCTTTTTTTATCAAGTATTTCGCTGATGGATAGATATTTTCGTTGTATTCCGCCTGCGAAAGTTTTAGTACCTGCTGTGCTTTCAGAGAGCCATCTCCTACGAAAAGTATTTTTTTGCCCTCATATTCCTGAAAAGATTCTTCATCCAAAATCTTCGCGTTTGTCTCTACCAGCATCTGCCCTGATTTTCCATCAAAAACAGCCGTATAGACCTCCATTCTACGAGCATCTATGAGCGGAATTATCAAATCATAATTGCCCAAAAATGGCTCTACCATAGTTTCCAGAGAATTTACCGTTACCAAAGGAATACCAAGCCCAAAACAAAAGCCCTTCGCCGAGGCCGCCCCTATCCGAAGCCCAGTGTAAGACCCTGGCCCTTTTCCTAACGAAACAGCATCCAAATCCTTCAGACCTATTTCAGCTCCTTCCAGAGCCCATTCTATATAAGTGTGGAGGTTTTCGGATTGTTTATAATCCTGCGATACTTTCTCACAAAGACAAAGCAATTTTTCATCAGACGAAATGGCAACAGAGCAGTTTTTAGACGAAGTCTCTATGTGTAGAATTTTCATTCAGCAAAATTAATTTTTTTATTTAAAATCCTCAAATATCTATGATTTCAAAAGCGTTTTCTATATGTTTGATTTGGAATTGATTTTCCTCATTTGGAAGAATGGCAATTATATCAAACCTCGCTTCCTTGTCTATTTCATTTTCTTCCAAAAAATGGCTCGCAGCAGAGATGAGCAGCCTGATTTTCTTCTTATTCACCGCCTCTTCTGGACTCAGGAAAGTATCTGTGCTTCTGGCTTTTACTTCTATTATAACAATCTGATTTTCAGATTCTGCAATGATGTCTATTTCAGCTTTTAGATAGCGGTAGTTTTTGACTAAAATTTTATAGCCTTTCTTCTCCAAAAACTCTACAGCCAGATTTTCGGATTCCTTCCCAAAGTCATTATGCTCAGCCATTGATGGATTTATAAGAATTCTACTTTTGCTTCTGTTTCGGAAACATTTAGTTTTATTTCAGAGCCTAAAATCAGCGGCACATTATCAAAAATATGCCCGTTAGGAAAAGCGAACAGCTTTGGGAAAGAATATTTCTTGAGCCTTTCGGCGATGATTTCATAAGCCATAGCATCATAACTATACTCATAATCAGGATTTTCTGCTTCGTTTCCCATGTTAATCATCCCTCCGATGATGATACCCTTTATTTTCCTAAAAACACCAGCCAAATCGAGAGAAATGAGCATTCTGTCCAGCGAATAAAAATTCTCGCCGATGTCTTCTATAAACAAAATTTTGTCCCTGAAATCTACCGAATACGAGCTTCCCAAAAGCGCATAGACCAACGCCAGATTTCCACCAACTAAAATTCCCTCTGCTCTTCCGTGGTTATTCTGCGGATGTGGAGCGACCTGATATTTAGGTTTTTTCCCGCTGAAAATATTGAAAATCTCCTCGTAACTTTCTGTAGAAACTCCAAAAGATGAGGTCTTCAGCGTTTGTCCGTGGATACTTGCAAAGCCCTTTTTCAAGAGGAAACTTTGGATAACGGTATTGTCCGAATAGCCGATATACCATTTGGGATTTTCTTTGAAATGTTTTAGTTTTAGATGTCCCAAAAGATGCTGACAGCCATAGCCGCCGCGCGTAGCCCAGATGGCAGAAACCTCATCACTGTTCAACGCCCAGTTCAGGTCAGAAATCCGCTGTTTTTCCGTTCCAGAATAGCTGTACCCAAAGGAAAATCTGCCCAAGCAATGAGGACTGAGAACAGGCTCATAGCCTTTGGATTTGATGAGTTCCAGCGTGGATAAAATCTGCTCTTCTTCTACCGAACCAGCAGGAGAAACGACTGCTATTTTATCGCCTTTTTTAAGGGTTTTTGGGAATATAACCGCCATAAGTGTCTGTTATTGAGTATCTTTTTACTTTATTTCTTCTCGTTTGATGCCTTTTTCTTCTAATCTTTTGTCCAATTGGTTAAAGGATTTAAAACTTTGAAGGAAAATAAACACGCTCAGAACCAGCAGAATAAAGCCTACGCCTTTTCGGATTTTATTAGCCACCTGCTGGTTGAGTTTATTGTGAAATTGTTTCGCCAAGTAGATTTTTGCCAAGTCTATCAAAAGATATGTCCCGATAACCAAACCGATGTAAAGCAAAAACCTGCCCGTATCAGGATAGTTTTTTCTAATGAAAATGACGGTTACCAGCCAAAAAAGTACCACACCGATGTTCAGAATATTGAGCAGGAAACCATTGAGAAAAGTTTTCAGATAGTTTTGGTTGATGAGCCTTTCCTCGCCTGCGATGTGCATTCTGGTTTTGGAAACCATCATATAAATCCCATAAACAAAGATAATAAGCGCCGAAATCCTATAAAAACTCGGATACTGGTCTATGATATGGATAATGTCCTGACTGCTGAAATACGCCGCCACAATGCACACTATATCCGCAAAAACCACGCCCAAATCCAGCGCCAATGCATGCCGAGGCCCTCGCGAAAGGCTGGTCTCCACCAAAAGGAAGAAAACAGGTCCGATGAATACCAAACTAAGCATAAAACCCAAACCGACAGCAGAAAAAATAAGCTCTATCATAGAATGCGAATTCTTAATTGAAACTCCAAAAATACGGAATTTATTTTTAGATGAAAATCATTATATTTGTCCAATTAATTTTAAATTCAATAAAAAATGAAAAAACTTTTATTTTCGGCTCTCGTGGGAGCAATGATTATTTCATGCAGCAGGGATAATGACAACACAAACCCTACAACACCTCAGGCGCCTGCAATCAGCCAGACAGTAATTCTTCCAACCAAACTTACCTATTCTCAAACTGGTAAAGCAGATGAAGTGATTACTTTTAGTTATAATGGAAATAAGCTCATGAAAGTTACTCGTGACAACAAAGATGTAATTTACACTTATACAAGAGATTTAATTACTTCTATAAATAATCCTGATGGAAGTTCTCATGTATTTAATTATGATTCTAATGGAAACCTTATCTCTGAAAAAGAAGAATCTTATAGTGGTACTATTAAAGTTTTAGAAGAAAATACAACATACACCATCAATGGTTCTACTGTAACAGCACAAAAGATATCTAAAAATTATGATGATATAACTGGAACTCTATCTTCTATATCCACTTCTACCATCACTTACACATTAGATGCAAAGAAAAGACCAATAAAAAGTGTGGAAGTTTCTGAAGAGAGAGACTCAATAGGAAATCTTATTGAAAAGACGAATAATAATACTACTACTTACCAATATGCAAATCATCATAGTTTAATAGAAAACATAGTTGGTTTTGATAAATTGACCTATTCTGATTTTCTTTCTAATAATGAGGATTTTCCTCATAATATCGTTTCTTATATGAAAGAGGATATCAATAGAACCTATTATCATTTTGGTGGCAGCCCTCATAATGAAAGTTATATTAACGAGGTTAAAGTAGAATATTCTGTAAATGCTAACAACTATCCTATTAAAATACAACCTAAAGCTAAAAACCACATCAATAGACAATTTGAAACTATAAACAATAGTTATTTCACAATAGAATACAACAAATAACACAAAAACTCCTTTTTTTAAGGAGTTTTCTCTTTTTGGTTTAAAGATATTTTCTTATCTTCGTATAGTTAATCTTAAAAATCAATATAAAATGAAAAAACTTCTATTTTCAGCTCTTGTGGGAGCGATGATTATTTCGTGTAACAGGGATAATGATAATGTAAATCCTGCACCTGCAATTGATGACACAAGTATTCTTCCAACCAAATTCACCTATTTTATACCTGGTGATGATGAGGAAGTAATTACTTTTAGTTATGATGAAAATAAGCTGGTAAAACTTACCCAGAATAATAAAGATGTAATTTTCACTTATATAGGAGATTTAATTACTTCTGTAAGGTCTGAGGATAAATACCTTGAGTTTGGTTATGATGCTAATGGTAATCTCATATCTGAATATGAAGAACTTTATAACCACGGTGCTAAAATTAATGAAAAAAATACAACATATACCATCAATGGCTCTACTATAACAGCAGAACAAACAGCTAAAAATTATGGCTCTTCAGGTTTATGGTTAGTTCATACATCTGTATCTACAATCACCTACACATTAGATACACAGAAAAAACCAATAAAAATAGTAGAGGCTTATGAAGAAACAGACACATCGGGAAATATTAGACGAAAAGACAATAATACATTTACTTACCAATATGCAAATCATCATAGTTTCTTAAAAAACATAAAAGGATTGGATAAACTTTACTATTCATCTCTTAAAATTGGAGAAGAAAAAATTATTAGCATGGTATTTCCTTATTCTTATATAAAAGGAGAAGTGAATGTAACTTTTTATCATTCTGATGGTTCTACTTCGAATGAAAATTATACATATGAGACTAAGGCTGAATATACCTTAAACACCAACAACTATCCTACAAAAATAATATACAAAACTCCAGACCATATCACAGGACAATATGAAGAGAGTGGCGCTTATGACACCATAGAATACAATAAATAACACAAAAACTCCCTAAAAAAGGGAGTTTTCTCTTTTTGTTTTAAAGATATTTTCTTATCTTCGTATAGTTAATTTTAAAATCGATATAAAATGAAAAAACTTTTATTTTCGGCTCTTATGGGAGCGATAATTATTTCATGTAACAGGGATAATGATAATGTAAGTCCTGCACCTACAATCGATGATCCAAGTATTCTTCCAACCAAAATCACCTATTCTGAAACTGGTAAAGCAGATGAAGTAATTACTTTTAGTTATGATGAAAATAAGCTGGTAAAACTTACCCACAATAACAAAGATGTAATTTTCACTTATACAGGTGATTTAATTACTTCTGTAAGGTCTGAGGATTATTACATTAAGTTTGGTTACGATGCTAATGGAAATCTCATATCTGAATATGAAGAACTTTATAAACAAGGTGCTGAAACTACTGAAAAAAATACAACATATACCATCAATGGCTCTACTATAACAGCAGAACAAACATCTGGAATCCTGGGTACTGAAAGGAATACATTTGTATCTACAATTACCTACACACTAGATGCACAGAAAAGACCAATAAAAATAGTAGAAGTTTCTGAACAAAAAGATGTGTGGGGAAACATCACTCAGAAAGATGATAATACCTTTATTTACCAATATGCAGATCATCATAGTTTTTTAAAAAACATAAAAGGAATGGATAAACTTTACTATTCATCTCTTACAATTAAAAAAGAAAAAATTAATGGCTTGGTATTTCCTTTTTCTTATACAAGAGGTGAATTAATTACATATTTATATGATCAACCTATCGGTCATTATCCTTCCGTTGAAGGTTATACATATCAAACTAAAGCAGCATATACTTTAAACACTAATGGTTATCCTACGAAAATAGCATACAAAACTAGAGATACTGTCACACTAGGACTATATGAAGATAATGGTTATTACACAATAGAATACAACAAATAACATAAAAACTCCCTTTTTTAGGGAGTTTTCTCTTTTTAGTGTAAAAGATATTATTCTTATATTTGCTCAATTAATTTTAAATTCAATATAAAATGAAAAAACTTTTATTTTCAGCTCTTATGGGAGCATTGATTATTTCGTGCAGTAGGGATAATGACAACACAAACCCTACAACACCTCAGACACCTGCAACCAGTGAAATAGGAATTCTTCCTGTGAAATTTACATCTTCTAATGGGAAAATAGCAACCATGACTTATAATGGAAATAAGTTGGCAAAAATAATTGATGACGGGATTATTTGGAATGTTACTTATAATGGAAACCTAATAAAATCTATTAAAAGTGATGGAAACCTTTATGAGTTTAATTATGATTCTAATGGTAATCTTATCTCTGAAAAACTTATAATTTATTATGATGATAATACTACTAAAAATGAAGAAATTGAATTCACATATAATCTAAATGGTTCTAATATAACTGGACAAAAAATAAATAAATTATATCTTACAAACGGAACACTAAATGAGACAAAAACTAGCACTATTAATTATACTTTGGATGCACAAAAAAGACCTTTAACCACTAAAACAGAGTATAAAAGATATTCTCCTGCAAATATTCTCACTTTTGAAAAAAAAATGCTCAGTACTTATCAATATGCTAACTATAATAATATAGTGAAAAATATTGTAGGTTTTGATAAATTAGTTTATTCTGATTTTATATTAGATGATGAGCTTCCTTTTGATATTATTTCTTACCTAAAGGAGGAAGTAACCCATACGAACTATTCAGGTGGCGTTCCCACTCCTGCTTCTGGAGGATTTGTAAATGAATTAAAATACGAACACACTGTAAACTCCAATAACTATCCTATCAAAAAGGAAAATCTTGAGAAAAATTCTACTACAGGACAATTTCAAAAAAGCGGTTCTTATCGGACAATAGAATACAACAAATAACACAAAAACTCCCTTTTTTAGGGAGTTTTTTTCTTTTAGCATAAAAAGATTATCCTTATCTTTGTCCAACTAATTTTATATTCAATAAAAAATGAAAAAACTTTTATTTTCAGCTCTCGTGGGAGCGATGATTATTTCGTGCAGCAGAGATAATGACAACACAAATCCTACAACGCCTCAGAAACCAAGCCAAAACATTATCCTGCCTAAAAAACTTATCCATTCTATACCTAATCATCCTGATAAAGTGTCTTCCCTTAATTACAATGGGGATAAATTGAAAGAAATAGTGTTTAGTGACGGTGGTAAAATAGAAATCACATACACAGGAGATTTAATTACTTTTGTAAAAAATGAGGATGGAGAAACTTCTGACCTTAGATATACTAATGGTATTCTTACTTCGGAAATAAAAAAAGTATTTTATCCCAATGGTACTATAAAAAATCAAATGGATTATGCTTATAATTACAATGGTTCTCAAGTAACAGCACAAGTAGTTGAAACAAATTACAATTACATTGGAATAGTTCAACATAAAAAAACTGCTTTTATTACTTACACATTAGATGCACAGAAAAGACCTACAAAAATAGTAGAACAGGAAGATACTTTTGATAACTCAAATAATAAAACTTCTGAATATACAAGTACTGAAATATTCGTATACACTTCCCATCAAAACCTATTGAAAGATATTAAAGGAATAGATAAATTATACCATTCACATTTTATGTTAACAGATATGGATGAATTATATAACAAGAATATTTCTGAACATAAAATAAATGCAACAAATATCACAATCTCTGGAGGAAATAGATATCCATTAAATACAACAAATGAATTTAAGTATAGATATACAACAAATGCCAACAATTACCCTGTGAAGCAGCAGGAATCTCACAAAGATCCTTCAAAAGGAGGTATTTTTGTAGATGATGAAGGCTACACAACAATAAAATATTAATATAATTCTATCCAAAAACTCCCTTTTTTAGGGAGTTTTTTTATTGCTGTTATTCTACTATTTTAAAATCCAATTGTTTCTGGATGAGGTTGGCTTTTACTACTTGTATTTTTATCTCATCACCGAGGCGGTAGGTTTTGCCTGACTTGGTACCTACAATAGAATGCGCCTTCGGATCATGGAAGTAGGAATCATCCATCAGGTCTCTCAGTTTTATCATGCCTTCGGCACCGTTTTCAGGGATTTCTACCCAAAAGCCATAGTCTGCCACACCTGAGATTACCCCCGTGAAATCCTGACCTACTTTGTCTTCCATGAATTTCACCTGCATGTATTTTATAGAGTCCCGCTCTGCATTGGCTGCCAGTCTTTCCCTATCGCTGCAGTGTTTGCAGTATTCTTCGTATTCCTCTCTATTTGGCAATTTTCCACCATCTAGATAATGCTGGAGCAGTCTATGCGCCATAAGGTCTGGATAACGGCGAATAGGCGAAGTAAAATGCGAATAATATGGGAATGCCAGTCCGTAGTGTCCTATATTCTCGGTAGAATAGACTGCCTTGCTCATACTCCTCATCGCTAGGGTTTCTACCATGTTTTCTTCGCCTTTTCCTGCCACATCTTTTAGGAGCTTGTTCATACTTTCGGCTATTTTTTGAGAATTGGAAATATTCATTTTGTAGCCGAGTGTCTGCACGAAATCCCTCAGTGCTTCCAGTTTGGCTGGGTCTGGGTCATCGTGGATACGATAAATAAAGGTATTGTGGGTCGGTTCTCCCTTTCTGGAAAGAGATACATACTCGGAAACTTTTCTGTTTGCCAGCAGCATAAACTCCTCTATGAGGTGGTTAGAATCTTTACTGATTTTAAAATAAACCCCGATAGGATTATTGTTTTCATCAAGATTAAATCTCACCTCACTGCGGTCAAAGGCGATAGCTCCTTTCTTTAATCTCTCTTTTCTGAGAATCTTCGCCAAGTGGTCTAATGCCAGTATTTCCTCAGCCAAATCTCCTTTTCCTGTTTCTATACGCTCTTGGGCTTCTTCGTAGGAGAATCTTCTATCGGAATGGATGACTGTACGCCCAAACCACTGCTTCACTATCTCTGCATTGTCATTCATCTCAAAAACCGCCGAAAAAGCGTATCTATCCACATTTGGCTTTAGCGAACAGAGGTCATTACTGAGAATCTCTGGAAGCATGGGAACTACCCTGTCCACGAGATAAACGGAAGTCGCACGGCTGTATGCTTCCTCATCGAGGAGCGTTCCTGGCTGCACATAGTGGGATACATCGGCGATGTGTACGCCTATTTCCCAGTTTCCGTTGTCTAATTTTTTCAGCGATAGCGCATCATCAAAGTCCTTGGCATCTTTCGGATCTATGGTAAAAGTAAGCGCCTCCCGCATGTCTCTTCTTTTTTTCAGCTCTTCGGGAGTGATTTCTCGGCTGATTTTATTGGCGAAATCCTCTACTTCCTCAGGGAAATGGTAAGGCAGCTCATACTCGGCAAGGATAGAATGTATTTCCGTTTCGTGTTCGCCTGGTTTTCCTAATACTTTGATGATTTCGCCTTCTGGGTTTTTAGAGTTAATGTCCCATTGGAGCATTTTCACGACTACTTTATCGCCGTCTTTGGCTCCATGGATTTTAGATTTTGGAATGAAAATATCGGTATTAATGACCTTTTTGTCACAAACCACAAACCCGAAATCCTTATATTTCACATACTCAAATGTCCCCACGAAAGAGTCTTTGGCTCTCTCCAAGACCTCCAATACAGAACCTTCCAGCTTCCGCCCTTTGAAATTGTAAGTGATGATTAAGACCTTATCCCCCTGCAAAGCATCTTTTACATTTTTCTGATGGATGAAAATATCTTCATCTAGTCCTTCCACGCTTACATAGGCATTTCCATTCAGCGCAAAATCTATTGTCCCTGTCAGCGTTTCTTTTATCTGCAGGTTCACCATATATTTGCCCTTTTCTACTTCTTTTATTTTATCTTGGGCTCTCAGTTTGTGCAGAGTCTGGATGACCAGCTCTCTCTGACGCGGGTTTTTGTAATCTATGCCGTCTGCTATCTGTTTGTAATTGTATATTTTTGAATTTTTCTTATTCATAAATCGGAGAATGAGTCTTCCGATACTCTCCAATTTGTATTGTTGTTTTTGTGATTTATTTTTCTTCTTCATAGATGTTTTTCTTAAAAATTTTGTTCTTCAAATATAACATTATTTATGCTTTTTTAACCAAAAATCCCCCTTCATCTTTTTATAAGAAGGGGGATTGAATTACAAAAAACAAAAATCGTTATTTTCCTATGGTTTTATTTTATCCACTCTCAGCTGGTGTCTACCTCCTTCAAATTCTGCGGTAAGGAATGCTTTTGCAATTTCCAAAGCCTCTTCATTGCTCACGAATCTTGCTGGAATTGCCACCATATTAGCATCATTGTGCTGTCTTGTCAAAGCTGCAACTTCTGGGTTCCAAGCCAGTCCAGCTCGGATACCTTCATGTTTATTGGCTGCCAGCTGCATACCATTTCCTGTTCCGCATATTAAAATTCCCAAAACACAGTCCCCCTTTTCGATAGAAGTAGCGGCAGGATGAGCAAAATCTGGATAATCTACACTTTCCTTAAAAAATGTCCCAAAATCCACCATGTTATAATCTGCTTTTAGTTTTCTTTTTAGAAAATCTTTCATTTCATGACCTGCGTGGTCAGATGCTATTGCTATGTTTATCATATCTATTCTATTTTTCTTTTTGCAAAAATATTATTTTAGCAAGGTTTAAGACAAATTATTTTTTATGATTTTTGTAATGTTTCAGTCCGCATTCTAAGAATTTCTTGAAATCTTCTTTGTCCATGTATCCAGAAACAGGCGTGTTAATCACCTTATTATCAGGAGTTACCAGAACATAGTGCGGCTGGGAATTGTTCTCAAAATTTATCTGCTGAAACATACTCCATCTATCGCCTATTGTTTTTATCTTCTTCATCTGTCCATTTCCCATGTCTATTTTCATCTGCTGGTCTTGTGGAAGTTCATCTTTATCATCTATATAAAGAGAAGCCAAAACCACCTCGTTCTGAAGAATTGGTAAAATATCTGGCTGTGACCAAACGAATTCCTCCATTTTTCGGCAGTTTTCGCAGCCGTGACCCGTGAAGTCTATCAGGATAGGTTTGTTTTCTTTTTTTGCTAATTCTATCGCTTCGAAATAGTCATGAATAGGGTGTATTCCCAAAATCCCATCTTTTTCATTATGAAAATAGCTCACATTGAGCGGCGGCAAAATTCCACTCAGCATAGAAAGTTTCGGTCTGTCGCTCGGTATCAATCCTTGAACTAAATACACCAAAAAGCCTATTCCAGCCGCTCCAAATAATTTTCTCGTAAGTGAAATTTTTGGTTTTTTATCATCATGTGGAAATCTTATCAATCCAAATAAATACAATACCAAACCAATGGTAAGAACCACCCAAATGGCAATGAACAGCTCTCGTTTTATAAATGCTGTTTTTGCTACCAAATCGGCTTTAGAAAGGAATTTCAGCGCCAATCCCAGTTCTATGAATCCCAGCACTACTTTCAGCGTATTCATCCAGCCTCCTGACTTCGGCAAAGACTGTAATGCCTGTGGAAACAGCGCCAACAATCCGAAAACAATCGCCCAAGCAAAACCAAAACCTGCCAAAGCAAAAGTCAGCAGCATAGGAACATTAGACGACCCCGTAACAGCACTTCCCAGCAATGACCCTAGAATAGGCCCTGTACATGAAAACGAAACAATCACCAAGGTAAGCGCCATGAAGAATATTCCTACGATTCCTCCTGCCTCTTCGGCTTTTGAAGATTTATTGGCTATGGAACTTGGCAACGCTATATCATAATATCCAAAAAAACTTCCCGCAAAGAAAACAAACACGATAAAAAATGCCAAATTAAGCCATACGCTGGTAGATATTTCATTAAAAATATTTCCTGCAACGCCGCTTATTAGGTGAAATGGCAAACTAAGCAAAGTAAAAATCAACAGAATGAAGAAACCATAGAGAACAGCATCTCTTCTGCCCTTCGCTTTGTCTTTTGCTCCTTTGGTAAAAAAAGAAACCGTCAAAGGCACCATAGGGAAAACGCATGGCGTAAGCAAAGCAATAATCCCTCCAATAAATCCTAAAAATAGATAAGTCCAATAGCTCTCATCCGTATTCGCAGTCTGCTCTGTACCACACTGAACAAGAGGATTTTTATAATCAAACCCTTGTATTTTTAGGTTTTTCGTGTCTAATTTTTGGTTTTCAGCCAATGTCTGCGAAGCCTGTGTTTCATCTGTGGATGTATCTTTCGGAGTTTCGGAATTTTCTTTTTTGTCTAAAATTTCTTCGTCCTTTATATCACTTCCCTCTATCTTTATTTGATGCTGAAGCTCAATGGTATTGGGCGCAAGACAAACTCTGTCATCACAGGTTTGATAAGTAATTTCTGCTGAAACATTGGTAGATTTTTTAGCATCTTTTAGTTTGAATTTTTGTTTAAAAGACACTGTATTAGAATAATAGACTATTCTAGCACCAAACGCCTCCGAAAACTCATCTATTTTTTTTCCTACCTCGGTTACCTTTCCTATGGGTTCTATATTTTTCCCTAAAAGTTTCATCTCTGTGGGAATACCGCTGTCTTCAGGAATATCTTTAGAGTAGATATGCCATCCGTTTTCTAATTTTGCTATGAGGATGGCTTCGTATTCATTTTCGCCTAATTTATTGACTTCTAGTTTAAATTTTACTGGGTCTTTTATCTGAGCATAAACTCCTGTTATGATAACACTAAAAAGAACAAGTAAAAGCTTTTTTATGCTTTGCATTTTGTATTATTTCTTCTGTTAATATTTTTTATTCAAAATCTTGTAATTCCACGAGCTTTTTATAAGCTCCGTTTTTGTCCATAAGCTCTTTGTGAGTTCCCTGTTCTAGTATCATTCCTCGTTCCATCACTACTATCCAGTCTGCTTTTTGGATTGTAGAAAGACGGTGGGCGATAACCAGTGAGGTTCTGTTCTCCATCATTTTTTCTAATGCTTCCTGCACGAATCTCTCGCTCTCAGTATCCAGCGCCGAAGTTGCCTCATCCAGAATCATAATTGGAGGATTTTTCAGCACGGCGCGGGCGATGGAAACTCTTTGTTTTTGTCCGCCAGAGAGTTTATTCCCATCATCGCCTATATTGGTATCATACCCATCCGAAAGATTGAGAATGAAATCATGGGCGTTGGCGATTTTTGCGGCTGCTTCTACTTCTTCTCTATCCGCATCTGGCTTACCCATGAGAATATTGTTATAAACACTGTCATTGAACAATACAGACTCCTGAGTAACCATTCCTATCATTTTTCTATAATCCCTTACTTTTAGGTCTTTTATATTATTCCCATCTATCAGGATTTGTCCCTCTGTGGCATCATAAAATCTGGCTAAAAGATTGGCAATCGTGGTTTTTCCACTTCCACTTTGTCCCACCAGCGCAACTGTTTTCCCTCTTGGAATAGTTAAATTAAAGTTTTTCAGTATGGTTCTATCTTCATTATAATAAAATCCTACATTTTTAAACTCTATGCTGTTTTCTAATGTCTGGATAGGAATAGGATTTTCTTTTTCGTCTATCTTGATATCAGCATCCAGAATCTCTATCACACGCTCCAGCGCTGGCCCTCCCTTTTGTATGGTAGAAATGGAATTGGCTAAACTCTTAGCTGGAGGCAGGATTTGGAAAAACATCGCTAAAAAAACCAAAAACTCCTCAGGCGAAAGACTTTGGTTTTCAATGATTTGTTTCCCTCCATACCATGTGATTATCAGAAAAGTAATAGAACCCAAAAACTCACTCATCGGAGAGGCAAGTTCTCTTTTTTTACCTACGCCTACTGCGGCATTCAGCCACTTATTGATAGAAGTCGTGAAACGATTATTTAGTAATTTATCTGCATTAAAAATTTTAATAACCTTGGCAGATTTAAGAGTTTCATCTACGATAGAAAAAATATTTCCCATTTCGGTTTGGGCTTCGTGGGCTTGTTTTTTTAGGCTTTTTCCTATCAACGCTATCAGAGTTCCCATCACTGGCAAAACTAATAATGTAAAGAATGTAAGTTCTGGACTTAGATAAAACAAAGTAATCAGCGTGCTTATCAGCATAAAAGGCGAATTAACCAACTCTACTAAACTACCTAAAATACTTCCTTCCACATCTCCCACATCATTAGACATTCTAGACATCATATCTCCTTTTTTTTGTTCTGTAAAAAACGAAACAGGAAGTGTCAAAATCTTTTGATACATAGAAGTACGAAGGTCTTTGGCAACACCTACACGATAATAAATAAGCATCAAAGAACCTATGTAACGGAAAATATTTCTTGCAAAAAACGCAAACGCCGTGATAACGCATAACCACGCCAAAACGGTCAAAGCTCCATGTTCTTTCGCATTTACCTCTACCAGATAATATGCATAGTCCTTCAAGTAGGAAAAATAATCTGACATATTCCCGCTATATACGGGCTCTACGGTTGGTTTTTTGTTATTAATAGTTCCAAAAAGCATCCCCAAAACAGGAAGTATCGTACCCGCAGATGCTATCTGGAAAACGGAATAAAGAATATTAAAAAATAAACTCCCGAAAATATATTTTTTATGAGGGTTGGCAAATGCCAAAATTCTTCTATAAGGATTCATTAAACATAAATTTCAACTGACCAAATTACAATTTTTTTCTTATACAAAAAACCAGCCAAAAAAAGACTGGTTTTTCACTCAAAATAAATCGTTGTATAGCTATCGGAGTCTGTCTACAGATTTTACAAGCCTCTCATCTCTATGGATATTTTTATTTGCAAGAAATAAAAACACAATAGAAATCAGTGGAAATATCGGCTCAATACCTTTCTCAGGAAAATCCATTCCTCCAGGTAAATTTAGTAACCAATAAACCAATAACCCTATCAACAAAGCGTTTATAACAATACTGAAATTATTCAGCAGTATTTGTCTTCTTCTATTTTTGTACATAAAAATACAGATGAATTCCAGCACTCCCAAAAATCCTGCTCCGCCCAAAAACCCTGGAATTTCAACATCTTTTGATGTCAAAAAAAGTCCTCCAGTGGCAAGCACTGCGACAAGGATAAATATAGTCTGTATTCTTTGTAACATGTTGCAAAAGTAAAATAATTTTTTGTATTTATCAAAAATAGTGTAGATTTGCACCATATTTTTCGATTAGAGGAGCAGTGGACTTCTATCATTTGTTCCTATTTACATCTTAATTTTACATTGATTTTAATTATATTTACTAAATATTTATATGTTTAACATTGAAAGCCTACAGTCAAAATCTACAACAGAATTGACTAAAATTTGTAAAGATTTAGGCATTAAAGTAGCAAGAAACAGCACAGAAAATGATAAGGTTTTCGCTATTCTTGACTTTCAAGCTGCAAATCCCAAAGTAGCAAAGGAGTACTATAATGCAACTGAAGAAAAATCTGAGAACACCACTGAAAACCAAACTCCAGAGAAAAAAACTACTAAAAGAAAAAGAGTAGAAAAACCAGAAGAAGAAAATATTTCGGACAAAAAAGAAGAAACAGAATCAAAAACCGAAAAACCTGCAAAAGAGGAGAAAAAAACTACTCCAAAAGCCAAAAAATCTCCTAAAAATACAAAAGAAAAAGAAGCTAATGCTCCAGCTTCGGCAGTAGAGGAAAATATTTCGGAAGAGAAAAACAATGAAGGAGAAAAACTTCTAAAAAAGAAAAACAAACAAAAAGAAAACTCAAAACAACCAGAAAACAAAGAACCCGAAAACGAAGAGCAAAATCCTCCTAAAAAGGAATTTAATTTTGACAATATTGTAATCGTAGAGGGTGTTTTAGAGATTCTTCCTGATAACTATGGATTCCTCCGTTCTTCGGATTTTAATTATATTTCTTCCCCAGATGATGTATTTGTCTCCACCAATCAAATCAGAAACTATGGTCTAAAAACTGGTGATACCGTGAAAGGTATCGTCCGACTTCCAAAAGAAGGAGAAAAATATTTTTCGCTCCAAAAAGCATTAGAAGTAAATGGCAGAGACCTGCATTTCATCAAAGACAGAGTAGCTTTTGAATATCTTACTCCGCTATTCCCACAAGAGAAATTTAATTTAGCTGGAAAAAATTCCACCCTTTCTACCAGAATAGTAGATCTATTCGCTCCAATAGGAAAAGGACAAAGAGCAATGATAGTAGCCCAGCCTAAAACAGGGAAAACTATGCTCCTGAAAGACATTGCCAATTCCATTTCGGCAAATCACCCAGAAGCCTATATGATGATTCTTCTGATAGATGAAAGACCAGAGGAAGTAACTGATATGCAGCGAAGTGTGAATGCAGAAGTAATCGCTTCTACCTTTGATGAAGCGGCAGAAAAACATGTAAAAGTGGCCAATCTGGTTCTGTCAAAAGCCCAAAGAATGGTAGAGTGCGGACATGATGTGGTAATTTTACTAGATTCTATCACTCGTCTGGCAAGAGCCTATAACACGGTAACACCTGCCTCTGGGAAAATCCTCTCTGGTGGGGTAGATGCCAATGCACTGCACAAACCAAAAAGATTTTTCGGAGCGGCTAGGAAAATAGAAGGCGGCGGTTCTTTGACCATCATCGCTACAGCTCTGATAGATACAGGTTCTAAAATGGATGAGGTGATTTTTGAAGAATTCAAAGGAACAGGAAACATGGAACTCCTGCTGGATAGAAAAATTGCCAATAAAAGGGTTTTCCCTGCAGTGGATTTGGTGGCTTCCAGCACGAGAAGAGACGACCTGCTTCATGATGAAACTACTCAGCAGAGAATGTGGATTCTGAGAAAATATCTTTCTGATATGAATCCTGTAGAAGCTATGGAATTTGTAGAAAAACAAATGAAAGCAACTCTGAACAACGAAGAATTCCTAATGTCTATGAACAAATAAAAAAACCTCGGAAATTCCGAGGTTTTTCGTTTTTAGAAGTTTTATTTTGTTGAGATTTTGTCCATCCATTCGAAAAGTTCTTCCAAATCATAGTCGCCTCTGTGTACTATGTCCCAAGGCATAGCAAAATCTACAGTTTTTTTATGATTTCTAAGAGTAGTCGCTAGAATTGTAGAAATCGCAAGGGAAGTATCCGCATCTTTGGCGCCGTGTCTTATTCTCCAGTTTTGAGTGGAGGTGTTTTTAATGAAATTCATCGGATTCATCATTTTTACGATATCCGCATCCGCCATTTGGGCTTTTGTATATTCATATGTTCTGGCTCCACCTTCGACAGGATATTCCGTTATGAAAAACTTGGCTGTATTATTATCGAAAGAAAATTTTGTAAAGTGCTTATTATCAACCGTTAAATCTCCAAACAAATTGTTTTCTCCAGCAGATAAATCCAAGGCATCAAACGCAGGAGCGGATTTACTTCTAGAAAGATATTCTTTGGAATAAGTTTTAAAATCCAGCCCTACTACTTTTTTATTTTTAAACTCAAGCCAAGAATATTTACTCAAATCATTTCCTTCCGAGATGGCTTTATTTGCTGAATTTATCACAAATTTTTTCACATATTCTTTGAATGTTCCTTCTCCTTTATCATTGAGCATCAATGTTTTTCCGTTTTCATCTTTTAGTTTTAAGGAATTGACATATTTGGGAAACATGGAAGCTAATTTGGGCTGAACAGCGATTTGTTCCTCAGTCAAGGTTTCTGTGAATATCTCAATATAACCAGGATGGACAAGATTTATTACCTTATAATCCTTCACATGTCCATACTGCCATTCGTAGGCTGCATCAGCATTGTCAAGATTGGTAATTGGGCAATAGGCAGAGACCGCAAAAATATCATCTCTCGCAGCAGCAGCGCCTAATTCATTCAAGTAAGAATGATAAATTTTCTGATTTCCACTCGCTCCCAAAAGCGCTGAAAGGGCTCCGCCTGCGCTTGTCCCGTTAGAAATGATTTTTTCGGCATTACCCGGCATTATTTTATCATTAAATCTAAGATACCTCACCGCCGCCTTTAAATCTACTATCGCAGCAGGAGCTTTGCCAATGTATTGTGCTTTATCATTAGTAAGTTTACGCCCTCTTGCTCCTGGAGATGCCACTACATAGCCTTTGGACAGGGCGACAAGGATAGCATTGTCCTTGCCTGTTCTTCGGTCTTTTATTGGCTCTCCTGCTTGTGAGGACATATATCTACCTACATCATTTGGGAGGAAAATAGGCGCTGTATCAGCATTATACTTTCTGATGTTTTTTCCCTCGTAGTATTCCACAGGGATATAAATGTTCATACTCTGATATCGTACATCCACAGGATGGCTGACATAGACTACATCTTCGTAAGCTCTGAAAGAAATTTCTTTTCCTGCGACCTGAGCCGTTTCTACAGTGTATTTTTCTGAATCAAAATTCAGAGAATACTCTTTGGACTGGGCGTGCATCATAGAAGCCACCACTGCCATAATTCCTATTGCTGTTTTTTTCATTTGACTAATTTTTCATATAAATATAATTAAAAAATTCTACTTAAAATTTATCTCAAAGTTAGTGGATATATTTCAATCATTGATAAAATCTCTTGGGAAAATTGATTATAATATTTGATTTTTATTTACTTTTGGCGGAATTTTTAAATAGAATATATTATGTCATTTAACTTACCTAAACTAGATTATGCATACGATGCACTAGAACCTATAATAGATGCCAAAACTATGGAAATCCACCATACCAAGCATCATCAGGCGTATATAGATAATCTTAATAAAGCCATAGAGGGAACCAACCTAGAAGGGAAAAGCATAGAAGAAATCTGTAAAGCAGCAGAAGCACCTGCGCTGAGAAACAATGGAGGAGGGCACTACAATCACTCTCTTTTCTGGGAAATTCTAACTCCCAATGGAGCTAAAGAACCTGTGGGAAATGTGAAAAAAGTGATAGAAAACTACGGAGGTTTTGAGAAATTCAAAGCTGATTTTTCAGAGGCTGCTAAGACAAGATTCGGTTCTGGATGGGCTTGGCTGTGTAAGAAAGCAAACGGCGAAGTAGAAATCTGTTCCACTCCGAATCAGGACAACCCACTGATGCCGAATGCTGGCTGCTCGGGAACGCCTATTCTAGGAATAGATGTCTGGGAACATGCATATTATCTAAATTACCAAAACAGAAGACCAGACTACATCAGTGCATTTTTTGAAGTGATTAACTGGGACAAAGTAGAGGAACTTTACAACAAATAAAAAAGTAAAAATTGGGATGAATTTTATATGAATTTGTTCCAATTTTTTTATTAAATTTAAACAAAAATTTATTGTAATGAAAAATAAGATTTATTTTTGGATGATAGGTCTAGTGATGACCTTGGTTTCGTGTAATGTAACCGCTGATATTACCCTGCACAAAGACAAAACACAGAGTATAGTGATGGACATCGATGGGAAAGAAGCAGCGAAAATCTTTAAAGATGAGAATAAGAAGGGTAAGAAAGATAAAGATGACCTCCCAAAAGAATGGACCAGCTTGTATGAGATGAACCTAAAAAAGGATAAAAAAGAAAGAATCACCGCTCCAGACACCATAGCAGTAATGAAAAAAATATATGTAAAAGGCAGCTATGATAAGGATGATCTGACAGATATTTCCTTTAAAACTGATAAACTGACTAATAAAGAATTGTCCATTATGTTCAATAAAAAAGAGGAAAAATCCTTACCAATTCTTGATTTGTTCTCCAAAAATGAATGGGACGGGAAAACCCTGAAAATAAACACTTCTGTATTAAATGATATACTCATCAAAAAAAATAAAGATCAAGAATCTGATTTAGATTGGATGATATTTACTAAAGACTATCGGGTAACTTTCCATTTCAATTCGGAAATAAAGAAAATAGAAGGAAAACATGATTTGGTAAGAAAAGTAAATAACAACATGGTAGAAATAAAGTTTAATATAGATGATGTAAGGAAAAAAGGATTTAAATTCAAGAACAATGATTCTTTTATAACAATTACTACGAAATAAAAACCAAGCTAAATAGGTACTTTTCATCAGGTTCAGCTTCAAAAACTGAATCTTATTTTTTTATTAACAATGTCTGTGGCTAATGAGGAAAAACTATCTTTATTCCATGTGGAAAACTTCCAAGAAAAAACATTTTGAAATCCGAAATAAAATTCTAATGAGAAAAATTTTCCCACAAGTCAAGAATTATTTTCAAATAAAAACATTTGTTTTTTAATAGGCTTATTCACATTACACTTGGTCACATTGTCTTTATTTCAGACTTATTCACGAATGTTGATAAGCTGTTTTATAAATTTATAATCAATGCTTTATGATGTGAATTATCTATGAATTTCAGCTAAAATATTTGTGCTAAACTTTCATAAAAAATTTATCCACTAAACCCAGCTCTATAACAATATACATCATATATCTTTTTTAAATTAAATAGAAAAAATGAATATTGTGATAGTGTGTTGATTGGGGAATTTTTTGTTGGCTAAAATTTTTATTGGACAGATTAAAAATTTAACTTTGCAGAAAGTAATCAAATAAAAATATATACATATGAAAACGATTAAACAATTTGATTTTTCTGGTAAAAAAGCCTTGGTAAGAGTAGACTTCAATGTCCCTCAGGATGAAAACCTAAAGGTAACGGATAATACCAGAATCACGGCTGTGAAACCTACTATTGAAAAAATTCTTTCCGATGGCGGTTCGGTTATCCTGATGACCCACCTTGGACGACCAAAAGGAGAGAAAAATGATAAATACTCACTAAAACATATTCTTCCTGAGATAGAAAATATTTTGGGTAAATCGGTGAAGTTCGCTGAGGACTGCATCGGAGAAGAGGCTGTAAAACTGGCTTCTGAGCTGAAAAGTGGAGAAATCCTTTTATTAGAAAACCTTAGATTCTATAACGAGGAAGAAAAAGGAGACAAAGCATTTGCAGAAAAGTTAGCCAAGTTAGGCGATGCGTATGTGAATGATGCCTTCGGTACGGCTCATAGGGCACATGCTTCTACGGCTGTTATCGCTGAGTTTTTCCCTCAAACTAAATTTTTCGGGCTGCTTATGGCGAAAGAATTGGAAGCGATAGATAAAGTCCTTCACTCTGGAGAAAAGCCTATCACAGCGATACTTGGAGGTTCTAAAGTTTCCACTAAAATTACGATTATAGAAAACATTTTGCCAGTGGTGGATAATCTGATTATTGGTGGAGGAATGGCTTTCACTTTTATCAAAGCGCAGGGCGGAAATGTAGGAAATTCTTTGGTGGAAGATGACAAGCTGGATTTGGCTTTAGAAATTTTAGAAAAAGCTAAAAATCAGAATGTTAAAGTATATATTCCTGTGGATGTTATCGCAGCGAAAGAGTTTAACAATGATGCCGAAAGAAAAGAAGTGGCAGCAAATGAAATTCCAGACGGCTGGATGGGACTGGATGTAGGAAGCGAGTCACAAAAGATAAATAAAGATGTGATTATGAGTTCCAAAACTATTCTTTGGAATGGTCCTTTGGGAGTTTTTGAAATGTCTAATTTTGCTGAAGGAACTAAGGCTCTGGGAGACAGCATAGCAGAGGCTACTAAGTCTGGTGCGTTTTCTCTCGTAGGGGGAGGGGACAGCGTGGCATTCGTGAAGCAGTTTGGCTACGCAGATAAGGTTTCTTATGTATCTACAGGGGGTGGAGCGATGCTGGAAAGCCTTGAGGGACTGGAGCTTCCAGGAGTATCAGCTATTAACAAATAATTGTAATTATAAAAAGAAGCGAACTCTAAATTTTAGGGTTCGCTTTTTTATGAATATTTTTAAGTAAAATATTTTATATATATGAAAATTTATTAAGTACAATCCCAATTGTACATTACATCATCAAACTGGCATTTTGCCAAATCTTCTGGGTTTATAAAGAAGTTAGCCACGCCACAATCGCCCCATATAATCTCTACATCTTCTATTTC
This sequence comes from uncultured Flavobacteriaceae bacterium, assembly GCA_963516675.1. GTDB lineage: Bacteria > Bacteroidota > Bacteroidia > Flavobacteriales > Weeksellaceae > JABCPE02. The sequence goes on from CAUQBH010000002.1 coordinate 50,156, forward strand.
ATCAGAATCTATTTGAAGAAGAAGTAGGGTATGAGGGTCATTTTTTTTACGAGGATCATCTTGGGTGAAATAAGGATAACCACCAATCTTGTGCCCTGTGCTATCTAAATCACGAATAAAGTTAGCTTCATCAGGTAACTGATATAGATACTCTATTTTGTCTGAAAAGGTTTCATTCCACTTTTCTATAAAAAGTTTTTGTGTGGAATATTCGTCCAATGAAAAAGTTTCAATTTCTTTGGTAAAATGTAAAGCAAACTGCAAATCAGCATCAAAAGGCAGATTGTCATTATCAAAAACATAGTCCTCTATAAAATCATCAGTGGACAAAGCTTCACTAATAGTAGGATAGTAGAGTACTCGCTTAAAATCATTACTGCAAGGATTGTCAAAGTCTAGCCCAAATAGATAATCTTCAGTATCTGCTATCCAGAACTGTAATAGACCTTTTTTAGGATAGATATTGTTTTCGGGTAGTTGTTCACAGTTAATTTGTGCCAGCATAAAGAGTGGTTTGCCTTCAGCACTTGTAGGTAATGAGCCTCCTTTTGGGACATAGGGCATACCACCGAATTTACTATCGGTAAGTGCTAAACTATCAGATAAGAATAGTTTGATACGAATCATCTCCCGCTGTGTAGCAGCATTAAGGTCAGCAACTAATTGCTCAATTTGTTCTTGTGTAGGAATCATTTTTATTATGTTTTTGATAGACAAATTTAAAAAATATTAAAAACTCATATCTTTTACTGATTTTATATTATTTTTTGAAGAAAGAATAATTACGATTTCAACTATGTTGTTATTATTTTCTTCGGTGGTCGCATTGAATGTTATAATATTGTTTTTCAGGTTTTTATCAACTTTATTGATGATTATTTCTTTTTGTAGAAAAACTTCATAGCATTCAGAAATTATTTCTGAAACTTCAGTATTTTCATCAATTTCAATTTCAAAAATAAGGTTAGAAGATTTTTTCATGAAAACAGTTTCTACCTTTTTCAGTGCTATCATGATGATGAGCATAAAAATAATGGCAATGAGTGCAATGTTATAAAATCCCCAGCCGATTCCTAAGCCTACGCAACCAGTTGCCCAGATTCCAGCCGCGGTGGTCAGTCCGCCCACTTCGCCTTTTTCTTTGATGATGCTCCCAGCACCTAGGAAACCTATTCCACTGATAACCTGTGCCCCAAGACGCCCTAAGTCTGTTTTCATAATTGCAGCAAGACCTTTGAAATCTTTTTCAAAGCCGTAGATATTCAATCTTAGTTGATCTTGCACCATCGAAACTATCGCTGCACCGAAGCACACAAGAATGTAAGTTCTGAATCCAGCAGGTTTATGTTTTCTTTCTCTTTCGATGCCGACAAGTCCTCCAAAAATGACAGCCAGTAGAAGTCGTAGAAAAACAACATCCACAGTCAGCTCTCCTACAAATTTAATTTTTGATATGTTGCTAAAAAATTCAAACATGATATTTTATTTTTAAATTAAAAATTTTTTCAAAAAGTTATTTTTGAGTAAAAAATTGGCTTTAATAAACCTATTAAAAATTTATTTTTTAAGTTTTTTCGATAATATATATCAAACTTGAAAATTCGCCCGTTTTTGATGCTTTAAAATTAGAAATCGCTCCATGAATTGCTCCAAAAAGCCAAAAAAGAGGATTTTTCTTATATTTTTCACTTAGCATAGAGATATAATAAGAATCGAGCAGGAGAGGTTTTATTTTTCTGATTTTCCAATTTTCATTATTCATCAATTTTTCCATTCCTGATTTTGAGAAATGCCAAATGTGTCTTGGTACATCATAGGCAGCCCAAAATTCTTTGTATTTTTTTCCGTCATAGGAAGTATGGTTCGGAACGGCAATGATGAGAAGTCCATTTGGTTTTAATTTCTCATGAAAAATTTTCAGGTATTTTTCTCTTTCCTCTATATGCTCGAAAACATGCCATAGGGTGATAGCATCCAGACTTTTGTTTTCTATTTCTGTGAGTTCTGGATTGGAAATGAAAACTGTTTTTTCGGATTTTTGTTTTGCAAAATTTCTTGCATTTTCATTTGGTTCAAATCCGAAAGTGGTGTATTCGTTTTCTATAAATTTCACAAACTCTCCCGCGCCGCATCCGTAGTCTAATATTTTCAGATGAGTTCCTATTTCATTCTTGATTATATTTTTTTTGTAATTAAGATTAAACTTCTGTAAAAATTTATATACTTTTTCTTTCAAACTTCCCGAATCCTGATGATGCGAAATATAATTTTTGCTTTCATAATATTTACCTAAATCATCGGGCAGGGGAGAAGTTTTATAAATCCCTTGGATTTCTGTTTCTATAATTTCAAATTCTTCCTGTGAGAGAAAGTGGTCTTTTATTTTCATTTTAATTTTTTATAAAACAATCACAATGTTTCACATGAAACATTGTGATTTTATTTTCCTAAATAAATTAATAAAACATTAATATCCGCTGGTGATACTCCTGATATTCTGGAAGCCTGTGCGATATTTTTTGGACGAATATTATTCATCTTTTGTAGAGCTTCCGAAGAAAGTGAAGCTACTTTGCTAAAATCAAAATTATCTGGAATTTTTATATTTTCCATTCTTTGAAGTTTTGCTACATTTTCTTTTTCTTTTTCTATGTAGCCTTTGTATTTTATATTGATTTCTGCTTGTTCTTGTATTTCTTCAGAATATTCTCTCGTTTTATTTCCTATGATTTCTATTTTAGAAAGTTTTTCTAAATTTATATTAGGACGAGTTAATATTTGAGATGCTCTGTATGCTTGGTCTACAGGGTTGCTTTCATTTTCTTCAAGAATAGGATTTATAACATTTGGTTTTAATGATAATTCTTTAAGAAATTCTTCCAGCTCTCCAGACTTTTTAATTTTTTCTTCTACTTTTCTGAGTCTTTCTTCTGATGCTAAACCTATGTTATAGGATTTTTCAGTCAGACGGATATCAGCATTGTCTTGTCTTAGAAGTAGTCTGTATTCTGCTCTTGATGTGAACATACGATACGGTTCTTCTGTTCCTTTCGTGATGAGGTCATCTATTAGTACACCTATATAGGCTTCATCTCTGCTGAGGGTAAATTCATCTTTGTTGTGAACTTTATTATGTGCATTGATTCCTGCAATCAGACCTTGTCCTGCTGCTTCTTCGTAGCCAGTAGTTCCGTTGATTTGTCCAGCGAAAAATAAATTTTCAATCAGTTTGGTTTCCAAAGTATGTTTCAGTTGAGTAGGAGGGAAGTAGTCGTACTCTATGGCATAACCTGGGCGAAATATTTTAGCATTTTCAAAACCTGGTACATGTCTTAGTGCTTTGGCCTGAATATCTTCTGGAAGTGAAGAGCTGAAACCATTTACATAGATTTCAACAGTTTTCCATCCTTCTGGTTCTACGAAAAGCTGATGTCTGTTTCGTTCAGCGAAACGATTGATTTTATCCTCTATACTTGGGCAGTATCTTGGTCCTATACTTTGTATAGTTCCGTTGAACATTGGACTTCTATCAAATCCAGAGCGGAGAATATCATGCACAGTTTCGTTTGTGTAAGTGATATAGCAGCTTCTTTGTTCTTTGAGTTTAGGAGTATCGAGGTAAGAGAATTTTTGTGGATTTTCATCGCCTTTTTGTTCTTCCATTTTGGAATAATCCAGACTTCTTCCATCTATTCTTACAGGTGTTCCTGTTTTCATTCTTCCTGCCTCAAAGCCTAAACTTACTAATTGCTCAGTAATTCCAAAGGCTTTTGGCTCGCCCATTCTTCCGCCGCCGAATTGTTTTTCTCCGATATGTATCAGTCCATTTAGGAAAGTTCCATTGGTAAGAACTACTGCTTTACCACGAATTTCCACACCAATGTTGGTAATTACTCCTGCAACTTTACCATTTTCTATAATGATATTTTTTACCATGTCTTGAAAAAAATCAAGATTAGGAGTGTTTTCTAAAGCTAATCGCCATTCTTCCGCAAAGAGCATTCTGTCGTTTTGAGTTCGTGGCGACCACATAGCAGGTCCTTTTGATAGGTTAAGCATTTTGAACTGGATAGCAGATTTATCGGCTATAATTCCAGAATATCCACCGAGTGCATCTATTTCACGAACGATTTGTCCTTTCGCTATTCCGCCCATCGCAGGATTACAGCTCATCTGTCCGATAGTCTGCATGTTCATAGTAACTAGCATAGTTTTAGAGCCGAGATTGGCTGCTGCTGCTGCTGCTTCACAGCCTGCGTGTCCTCCACCTACTACGATTACATCGTATATTTCGTTTATCATATATTGTAAATAAGTTTAAAAATAATAAAAATGTTTCCCGTGAAACATTAAAATAAATTGATATAAAAATCTTCTTTCGCTCTCATTTCTTTTTCTTCTTCATCGGATTTGTCTTTATATCCGCAAAGGTGAAGAACGCCGTGAGCCAGAACCCTTAGTAATTCCTTTTCAAAACTACTGGATAGGGTAGAGGCGTTTTCCGAAATGCGCGGCAAAGATATAAAAATATCTCCGCTTATGGTTTTGCCTTTTACATAATCAAAAGTGATGATATCCGTATAATAATCATGATTAAGAAAATCCTGATTTACTTTTAGAAGGTATTCATCATCACAAAAAATATAATTGATATTTCCTACTTTTTTTTCTTCGTTTGAAATAAGTTTTTCAACCCATTCCGAACAATTTTCAGGAAGGGTAATTTCCTCTACATTTTCAAAAAAATACTGTATCATTCTGCTTTATTTATCTCTAAAAAATTAGAACCAATGTCCTAAAATTACACTAAAAATTCCTTTTCCTTTATTCACAGCCTTGCTGTAATTTAGTTTTATCTGCCCAAAAGGAGATTTGTATCCAGCGGTAATTCCACCAGAAACATTACCTACTTTTAGAATATGATTTATTTTATGTTCATCAAAGGTATTAATAATATTAATATGCCCTGTGATGAAATAATTTTTCTTAATTCTAAACTGAAAATCATTCCCAGCAACGATGATATTATCCGTAGCAAAATTCCCAAACTGATAACCTTGGAAACTTACAAAATTTACTAAATTCTGCTCAAAAATTCCACTTGGGTAGAAATGATAATAGTATGGAACATCTTTCCCAAAAGTTAATCCTCCGAAAAGATTCAGCCTATAAGTTACACGGCTGGAAATAGGAAAACTCATTCGGATGTCAGCTTTGGTTTGGAAAATCTGTTTTTCAATTTTTTTAATTTTTTTATTAAAAATATCTAATAATTTCCCTTCTATATTAAGGTAGAACCCTCTTGATGAGAAATCCTTGTCATTCCTCGTATCACTTTTAATGAAAACATAAGGATTGAGAAAGTTCTTTTCATTATCATAGCGGGTAGTTCCTATTTTAGACTCAAAATAATCATGGCTCATCCCTCCACCGATGGCATATCTATCTTTCCAAATAGACTGAAGATAAATTTCATTTCTAAACCATTTCCATTTTCCTATTTCATTTCTATTATCATCATTAAGCTGTAGGCTCATACCAGAAGAATAAATCCCAAACCCAGGGAAGTAGCCATTATCCACAAAATAATTAAAATAATATCTCGGTCTGTTTCCTCCCACGATAGCATCGAGAGAAAGGATAGAGTTTTGGAATAAAAACCTTTTGATGGTTGTATTGATGAGCAGTCCTGTTTTGAAAACTTCATCATAATGCAGCCCAAATTTTAGCATAAATCGGGCATCATCTTCTTCTAATTCCAGCTTTAAAATATTTTTCCCTTGATACTGCATCAGGTCATAATTGATAAGTTTATAATTATTGGTAGCGTATAATTTATCAATCATTTGGTTAATTCCAGCATAAGTCTGTAAGGAAGGGATTTTAAGGTTCATTTTCCCTTTTACATAAGATTCATTAAAAATTCTGCTATTCACCAAAACAAGGCTGTCTACTTTATAAACATTAGCATAGACAGGTTTGTTCATCATTTTCGGTAGAGAATCTCTTTTTGGTAATTTATTGAGTATGTCTATGTATTTTTTAGCTTCTATATATCCTAGGTTTAGGATTTTTTCTTTGTCGCCGTAGCTTGTGGAAGAATATCCTTTCAGATTAGGATGAATTCTTATATCTGTATTTTTATACTGAGTTTTATTTTCGTTTTGTATAGTGAAATCTATCACTTGGTCTAAAATCTTTATAGCTGAATTTAGTTCATCTTTATTCGCCAAAGGAAGGCTTAAATCCACTCCGATGACGATGTCCATACCTTTATCTTTAAGAGGTTTTGATGGAAAATTCACCGTCATCGCACCATCTATGTACAGACTGTCATTTACTTTCACAGGATTTATCAGCGAAGGATAGGCAGAACTCGCCATGATAGAATTCACCAAATCTCCTTTTTCAAAAATTTTTACTTTTCCATTTTCCAGATTGGTTGCCACACACATGAAAGGAATATTCAGCTTTGAGAAATCTGTGACATTAGAAACATTATTAAATAAATCCTTTAGGAGGAAAAGATTTTTTTGTCCTTGTGAAATGGCTTTTGGCAGGACATTGAATTTACCTTTTTCAAAAGGAATATTCAGCAGGTATTTGTCATTATTTTTATCAAAAAACGAAGTTTCTTTTCGGTCTTTTTCATTGGCAAGAATTTCATAAAAATCTGTTTCTTTAATGATTTTTTCTATTTCCTTTGCTGAGTATCCTGATGCATAAAGCCCGCCAACTATTGCTCCCATGCTGGTTCCAGAGATGTAGTCTATTTTTACTCCCAGTGAGTCTATCACTTTCAACACGCCTACATGGGCAAAACCTTTCGCGCCGCCACCCGCCAGAGACAGACCTATTTTTGGGTTTTTCGGAATTTTCATGTTTTCTTTTACCTGAGCTTTATACAAACTCAAAGAAAACATTATTATAAATATTTGAAGTAAATTTTTCATAATCAATCTTTTACATAAATTCTTTTGACTCTTCGTGAAATGGAAGTAAGAACCTCGTAAGGTATGGTCTGGCAGTATTCTGCAAATTCTTCCAAAGTCTTGCAGGAATTGAAAATAATGACCTCATCACCTTCCTTTGTAGGAATTTCGCCCAAATCTGCCATCAGCATATCCATGCACACATTTCCCACGATAGGAACTTTCTGTCCTTTGATGATGACAAATCCCTTTTTATTTCCTATCAGTCGAGGAATTCCGTCTGCATAACCTATCGGAATGGTTGCGATTCTGGTATCTTTTTCTGCGATATATTTTCTGCTGTATCCTATGGAATCTCCTTTTTCCACTTTGGAAATCTGAGAAATGACAGTTTTAAATGTAGCCACATTTTGGAGCTGTTTTTCTATTTGAGGAACGCAGGAAATGCCTATCATCCCGATACCAATTCTTACCATATCGTATTGATAATCAGTAAAATTGATAATTCCAGCTGTATTGAGAATATGCCTAATAGGTTTATAATCAATATTTTGGATGATTTTATTTGAAACTCGCTCAAAGGTTTCCAGCTGGTGTAGTGTATATTCCTTTTCTTCGGGAACATCCGCACAAGATAAATGGCTGAAAATACTCGCTATTTTGACATTGTATTTTTTCAAGTTTTTAATCAAATCATCTATTTCATCTTCTTTAAAACCAAGGCGATGCATTCCTGTTTCTATCTTGATATGGATAGGGTAGGTCTCTTGGATTCCTTTCGCTTGGAGCTGTTTCCCAAATAAATCCAAAACCCTCAAACTGTATATCTCTGGCTCTAGATGATAATCTATGATGGTGTCATAGCTGCTCTGCTCAGGATTCATCACAAGGATAGGTGTAGTCACGCCGTTTTTCCGTAAATCCACTCCCTCATCTGCATAGGCAACTCCCAGATAATCAATGTGGTGGTGCTGTAAAAATTCAGCAATTTCGTAGCCGCCCAGTCCATAGGAAAAAGCTTTTACCATCGCACAGACTTTTGTTTCTGGTTTCAGCAAACTCTTGTGAATGTTTATATTATGCACGATGGCATTAAGATTTACTTCAAGCGTAGTATCGTGCTTTTGTAGTTCTAAAAGTTTTTTGATTTTTTCAATTTCAAAAACTCTTGCTCCTTTTAATAAAATGAGCTGATTTTCAATTGTATTGAGATACTGGCTGTCTATAAGTTCCTGAGTGTTGTCAAAGATTTTAACTTTCCCTGAAAACAAATCTTTATACTTCGTGATGTGTTCGCCGATGAGAATGATATTTTCAAAATCCTGTTCGTTGGTAAGTTCCGCTACTTTTTTATACAGAATTTTGTCCTCTTCTATCGTGTCCAAAATATCCGTAAGGATGAGCGATTTTTTCTGCTTTTGATATTGGTTAATAAACTGATACGCAATGATTAACGAATCCAAATCCAGATTAAAAGAATCATTGATAATCAGATTATTCCTAATGCCGTTCACGCTTTCCAGACGCATTTCCACGGAATGCAGGTCTTGGATTTTGGTCACGATTTTTTCGTTGGAGATTTTCAGTGATTTTAAAACCGCTACAATCGCCAGAATATTGGAAAGTGTAGCCTCATCTCGTTTTTGGAGAGAAATACTGATTTCTTCATCAAAATAATTTATCCCGATGCGTTCATTAGGATTTTTATAATCGGAAGAAATATGGACATCATTTCTTTGATTTAGTCCGAAACTAATTAAATTTTTACTTGAATAAAGTTGATTTACTAAATTATAAACCAATTCATTATCTCCGTTATAAATAATAGTTTCACTTTCTTTGAAAAGAATGATTTTTTCGTTTATCAGTTCTTCTTCATTTCTAAAATTAGAAGAATGAGCAGAACCGATGTGTGTCAAAACGCCGATTTTCGGAGTGAAAATATTTTCCAATTTTGCCATTTCGCTCGGTTTAGAAATTCCAACTTCAAAGATTCCCAGCTGGTGTTCCTCATTGATTTGCAGCAACGAGATAGGAAGCCCAATCTGCGAGTTGAAACTTTTGGGAGATTTCACCGTGAAATATTCATTCCAAAGACATTGATAAAGCCATTCTTTTACAATGGTTTTGCCGTTGCTTCCTGTAATGCCAATGGTGTTTTCTAAATGGGAATTTTCTAAATGATTTTTGGCTAAAATTTGTAAAAACTCGATGGAATTTTTAGTAATAATCCATGTAATGTCTTCGTATTCAGGATAGTAGTTTTCAGAAATAATGACTTTCACACCTTTTTCTACTACGGAAGAAATGTATTTTTCGCCAGAATTATTTTTGGTATTAATGGCAATAAACGCTGTATCCGAAATAGAATAAAGATTTCGGCTGTCAAAAGAGATATTGCTGATGAGAATATCTGGATTCCCAATCAGTTTAGAATTTGTAAGTTGCGAAATTTGTAATGTGCTGTATATCATTATTTTTTATTCAAAACTTCTTCCGTAAAAACTTTTCTGCTCACAGCCTCGTAGCTGTCAGTTTCTCCTAATTGTACCAAATCATCACTCCCTGAGGTTCTCATGGAATAATTCGCCAAATTTCCTGTTTTCTTGCAGATGGCATGGACTTTCGTTACATATTCTGCTGTAGCCATCAGGTTGGGCATCGGCCCGAAAGGCCTTCCCATGTAGTCCATATCCAGCCCAGCAATCACCACACGAACGCCGTTGTTCGCCAGCTGATTGGCTATTTCTACAATGCTTTCATCGAAAAATTGCGCCTCATCTATGCCCACCACATCACAGTTAGACCCAAGGAGTAGAATCTCATCGGGAGTTTCTACGGGAGTGCTTTTTATTTTATTTTGGTTGTGGGAGACCACCTCTTCATCGGCATAGCGGTTGTCCAGCTTGGGTTTGAAGATTTCTACCTGCTGTCCAGCCATCTCTGCACGGCGGAGCCTTCTGATGAGTTCTTCGGTTTTTCCAGAAAACATAGAACCACAGATAACCTCCATCCAGCCGCTTTGTTTGGCGTGATTGATTGTATTTTCTAAAAACATTGTAAATTAGCCTTTTGATTTTGATGTGAAAAATTCAAAATTAAATTCCAAATTTAAACAATTTTAATAAAAGAATTTATGAGCGGTATACTTTATTTTGTTCCTACGCCTATTGGCAATTTGGAAGATATGACTTTTCGGGCAGTAAAAATTTTGAAAGAAGTGGACTATATTCTTTGTGAAGATACACGGACTTCGGGAATTTTACTCAAACATTTTGAAATTTCTAAACCATTGAAATCATATCACTTACACAATGAACATCAAGCGACACTTAAAGTGATAGAGGACCTGAAAAACGGTCAGAATATCGCCATCATTACCGATGCGGGAACGCCTGGAATTTCTGACCCTGGATATCTGCTGGCAAAGGCATGTGCAGATAACGAGGTGAAAATGCAGTGTCTGCCTGGTGCTACGGCTTTCGTGCCAGCGCTGGTGGTTTCTGGACTGCCTAATAATGAGTTTTTGTTCGTGGGATTTCTGCCGCAGAAAAAGGGAAGACAGACAAAACTGAAACAGCTGGCGGAGGAGAAAAAAACGATAGTCCTCTACGAAAGCCCACACAAGATAAACACCACACTGGAGCAGATAAAGGAGTTTTTCGGCGAGGGAACAAAAATCAGCCTCAGCCGAGAAATTTCCAAAAAATTTGAGGAAACCAAACGCGGAACTATAGAAGAACTCATAGAATTTTCCAAAAGTAAAACCCTAAAAGGCGAAATGGTTTTGGTGGTTAATAACCAGATTTGATGGATTTTAAATTTTTTAAAAATTGAGAAAAATATCAAATGAACCAATTAAAATTAGAAAAACATAGCGGTAGAAAAATAAGTATTTTATTGATAATAAAATTGTTAATTATATTGGTGTCAGTGTTAGGTTGTGCAAAAAATGAAACATATAAGGAAAACATTGTACCAGATATAAGTGTCAATGATATAAAATTATCAGATACTGCTGCTGTAGTTTTGGGATATAGTGATTTGAAATACAATATTATAGAGGATAAGGAAGTATTGCCCTATGCTATTTTTACTAATGAAAATAAAACTGAAATACTGAAACTTTATCTTTTTCTATGGAACGAAAAGAAACGAATTTTATCAAGTAGAAATAAGTCCATATGATAAGAAAACTGTCCCAAACCCTACTAAATATAAAAACTTTTCCACGGAAAGCGGAATAAAATTAGGTATTTCTAAAAAAGATTTGATAAAGATAAAAGGAAATAATTTTGTAGAAACTAATCATGTTCTTCGGTATGAAATCTCGGATTATGAAAAGTCTCGTTTTTTTAGAAAAGTATAATTTGCCAATTTATTTTGCAGAATATACCTTTGACCAAGATAAACTGAGTAAAATTTATTTTGGTTTTGAGTATCCGTAGGAGATTTATTTAAAGTAAAAGATTAGATAATCAAAAACAAATGTGTGAAATGAAAATATTACAGAAAATAAATAAAATAGTATTCTTTCTATGTTTAGTTAGCAGCAAGCTTTATTCTCAAGAAGCAAACGGTTTTTATTTAACAAAAGACACAATTAAAATATCAGACCCTATAATAATCTCTGTAAAAGGAAAAGCTGGTAAAATAATAACCAGCTCCCAAGAATATAATAGAAGTAGTAATATTGAGAAATTACTGAATGATAACAAAGCCTTTTTATATTTTGATGATAGTATGGGGATTAGGTTTTTACATCAATGATATTTGGAAAAAAAATAATTTTAAAATTCCAGAATGTGACTGTTGTGATAAAAAGAACACTATAGTTAAAGGAAATACAACTCTAACTAAACTCTCATTGACAAGATTTTATTTAGGCTTTACAAAAGTATCTTTCTATAATAAAAAAAACTGTTACTATTGATAAAAAGAAATTTCTCATAAAGAACAAAGAAAATTTCTATCCGATACTTTTCCCTTTATGTGATTAAAATGGGAAACCTAAAATAGTTATATCTTTTATTCTAAAAAAACAGTTATGACTAAATTATGAATAATACAGAAAAATGGCTAGATAAAAATGAAAAAAAGATAAGAATAATTGCTGGAATAGCCATTATATTAATGCTACTAAGGTTGGTGGTATATGCTTATTATAGAGGAAAATCATTCAGAAAGTATCCAAAATATACTATTGCTACTATTTCTTCGGATTTTCATCATAGAAAAACAGGAAAAGGCTCAGGATATGACTATACATATACTATTAATGGTAAAAAATATGAAGGAACAAATCCCAAAGGCTATTTTAAAAAAGGTGAAAGTTATCTTATAGTTTATGATTCTACTTTTCCCAAATCTTCTATACTTTTTGAGAAAGTAAATGTAACAGATTCTACTTATACACTACCAAAAAATGGTTGGAATTTAAGAGACATTCCATTTAAAGTAGATACACTCGCCATCAAAGAAGAAGTAAAAAAGATTTGGTAATCCTCTAAATTAAGTTATCTTCATTATTAAAAAATAACAACAAAACCTTAAAATCATCCAAAATAAATCCAAAAGATAAATCCCTAATCTTTTAGGTTTTAAAAATAATCCTTAATTTTGAACCAAAATAATAAGAATATGAAATTATTAGAAGGAAAAGTAGCTCTCATCACAGGTGCAGCTACAGGTATCGGAAAAAGAATAGCAGAAGTTTTTGCAGAGCAGGGAGCTAAAATAGCATTCTCCCACATCGGTCCAGATGACTTAGCAAAACAAGTAGAAGCAGACCTGAATAAAATCACCACAGCTAAAGAATACCACTCTAACGCTGCCGATTTTGATGAGGCTCAGAAACTGATAGACGATGTTATCGCAGATTTCGGGCAGATAGATATCCTTGTGAACAATGCAGGAATTACCCGAGACAATCTTCTCCTTAGAATGAGCAAAGAGGAGTGGGACATCATCATGAAAGTGAATTTGGATTCTGTTTTCAACCTTACAAAAGCAGCTATCAAACCTATGATGAAAGCAAGAACAGGGTCTATTATCAACATGGCTTCCGTGGTAGGTGTTAAAGGGAATGCAGGACAGGCAAACTATGCAGCGTCTAAAGCTGGTGTTATCGGATTTTCTAAATCTGTTGCTTTGGAGCTTGGTTCTAGAAACATCCGTTGCAACGCCGTGGCGCCAGGTTTCATAGAAACAGAAATGACAGCTAAACTAAGTCCAGAAGTGGTACAAGGCTGGAGAGATGCTATCCCGTTAAAGAGAGGAGGGCAGACTACCGATGTAGCCAATACATGCCTATTCTTGGCGAGTGACTTATCTTCCTATGTTACAGGACAGGTTATCAATGTAGATGGCGGTATGCTTACTTAAAATATTACAAAAGACTTTCTTCATGAAAGTCTTTTTTTATTTAAAACATAATGAAAGTTCATTTTTTTCGTTCTAACTAAAAAATCAAACATAATGAAAAATTTATTATCAGGAATTCTATTCCTTTTCGGTGTGGTATTTATTTTTGCACAAAATGATAGAGAAGTTGGCGATTTTACTTCTCTAAAAGTCTATGACAGGATTTCTGTAGAGCTTATAGAATCCAGAAAAAACAAAGTGGAAATCATAGGCGATGGCAGTTCTAAAATCCAAGTAATCAATAAAAACGGCGAACTAAAAATCCGTACCAAAACCCTGAAACTCCTGCAAGGAAATGATGTTAAAGTAAAAGTTTATTACAATGACCTTAGTGATATTCAGGCGAGCCAAGGTTCAGAAATCACTTCTAATGATGTGTTGAAAGCTAATCTACTAAAAATCACTTCTAATGAAGGTTCTAAAATCCAAATAAAAGTATATGTAAAACAGCTGAATGTAAGAGGAAATTCAGGTGGTGAAGTAGAACTTTCAGGAAATGCAGATGTTCAAGAAATCGTGATGAACTCTGGTGCAAAATACAAAGGCGATGACAACGAGGGCGAAAATGTTTCCGTAACTGTAAATGCAGGCGGAAAAGCAGAAGTCTATGCTTCCAAATCCGTAAATGCCACTGTGAGAGCAGGCGGAAGAATAGAAATCCATGGAAACCCAAAACAAAGAGATGTAAAAAAAGTAGTAGGCGGAGTTATAGAGTTTAAATAAAAATTAAGCACTCAGATTATATTCTGGGTGTTTTTTTTATTCCGAAAAAAGATTTTCTTCTTCCTTTTCGAAGAAAGTGTCTATCAGTAGATTTTCCTTTTGCGATGCCGCTACAGCGAGCTGGTCGGCTCTTTCATTTTGCGGATGTCCTGCGTGGCCTTTTATCCAATGGAAAGTAGGTTTATACTTGCTGAAAAGCGGGATAAATCTTCGCCATAGGTCAGGATTTTTTACATTTTTAAAGCCTTTTTTTATCCAGCCGAAAATCCAGTTTTTATTTACCGCATCGGCTACATATTTACTATCAGTAAAGATATGAATATCATGCCCTTCTTCTTTGAGGTTTTCCAGAGCTGTGATTACCGCGAGAAGTTCCATACGGTTGTTGGTCGTCAGCCGATACCCTTCCGAAAAACATTTCTCATAGTTTTTCTCTGGTGCCCGCATGATGATACCATAGCCGCCTTTCCCAGGGTTGCCGCTGCACGCACCATCGGTATAGATTTCTATCCTCATATTTTTAGAAAGGCATGTCATCTTCATCATTCATAGATGAAGCGGAAAGATTATTCTTAGGTAAATCAAATGCCGCCGAAGGGTCTATGCTTACTCGGATGTTATCAAAAGCATTCTGATTTGGCTGAGCGTAAGAAGGCTGTTCATTAGTTCCAAATAAATCCAAATCCGAGAACTTTGCTAAACTTGATTGGAACGAAAGTCTTACATCTGTAACGGCACCATTCCTGTGCTTTCCGATAATGAGTTCCGCCTGCCCAGCAGATGAGCTTCCATCTTCCCAAGTTTCTATTTTGTAATATTCAGGACGGAAGAGGAAAGAAACGATATCGGCATCCTGCTCAATCGCTCCTGATTCCCTCAAATCCGAAAGCTGAGGGCGTTTATTTGGTCTTCCTTCCACACTTCTGGATAGCTGAGAAAGAGCAATCACAGGGACATTAAGTTCTTTTGCAATGGCTTTTAGGGAACGCGAAATAGTCGCAATTTCCTGCTCTCGGTTTCCTGAGCCTTTTCCACCGTTGTTTGCGGTCATCAGCTGGAGATAGTCCACCATGATGATTTTCACGCCGTGCTGCATTACGAGTCTTCGGCATTTAGCTCTAAAATCAAATACAGAAAGCGCTGGAGTTTCATCTATATAAAGCGGAGCATTTTCCAGCTCGGATACATTATTAAAAAGTCTTTGCCATTCCTCATCACTCATTTGTCCTTTTCTCAGTTTTTCTGATGAAATACCCGTTTCGGAGGCTATCATCCTTGTGATGAGCTGTACAGAGGCCATCTCTAACGAGAAAAGCGCCATTGGGATTTGATGCTCAACGGTGATATTTCTTGCCATAGAAAGCAGGAAAGCCGTTTTACCCATCGCAGGACGAGCAGCGATGATGATGAGGTCAGAATTCTGCCAGCCGCCAGTTTCTTTATCAACATCTCTAAAGCCCGAAGGAATACCAGAGAGCCCTTCTTTGTCTTTTAGAGCTTTGATTTTATCGATGGCTTCCTTTACCAAAGAGTTGGCTGTATCGAAACCTTTTTTTATGGTTCCGTTTGTGATTTCAAAGAAACCCTGCTCGGCTTTGTCCAAAAGCTCAAAAACATCGGTAGATTCTTTGTAAGAACTGTCAATAACATTGGCAGAAACATTGATAAGTGAGCGGAGGATGTATTTCTCCAAAATGATTCTCACATGGTATTCTATATGCGCAGAAGAACTCACCACAGTGGTAAGGTCTATGATGTAGTGGTCACCCCCCGCCAAACTCAGCTTTTCGGCGCGTTTCAGTTCCTGAATCACGGTCACCATATCCACAGGGTGGTTGTTTTCATAGAGTTTTAGAATCGCTCTGAAAATTTCCTGATGTCTTGGGTCGTAGAAAACCTCTGGTTTTAGCAAGTCTATGGAGTGGTCCAGACCTTTCTTGTCAATCAAAAAAGTCCCGATTACGAGTTTTTCAAAATCCACTGCATTAGGCGGAACTTTCCCTTGAGAAATAGACAGTTCCTTTGCAAAATTTCCATGCGTGAGAGATGATAATGTTTCTTTTTGTACCATGGGACAAAGATAAAGATTAAACTCTCAAAATTCTACGTAATGTTGAAAAGTAACTATAAATTATAACAAATAATTATAAATCAGTCAATTACGAGTTTTAAGAATGTTAATAAAATTACATAAAAAAATCCAGTAACGCATACTGGATTTTTCTGATTTTTTTAAAGTTCCTCTTCAGGTTCATTGTTTTCAATGATGATTTCCTCATTTTTTGCCTTTGGCTCTTGATGAGGAATTTCGCTTTTTCCTTTTAGATATTCAGGAAGATTAAGCCCAGCCATATTAAATAAATCATTCAGAGGTGGCACGGTTTTCATCATTCCTGAAACGAAATTAGCCGTGGAAGTATTTCCGTCAGGATTGTTCCCGCTGTCCCAAACTGTAACTTTATCAATTTTAATATTTTTAACGGCTTCCACCTGAGTTTTAACCAATTCAGGAAGTTTTTCAATAAGCAGTAATTGGAACGCAGAGTTGGTATCTCCACCAGCAGCTTTTACCACTTGGTCATAACCTTCAGCCTGTTTTGTAAGGATTTCAAGGAGACCTTTCGCTTCGGCTTCCATTTTCAGGTAGATAGCATCGGCTTCCCCTTTGGCTTTCAGTCTGATTTTTTCAGCTTCCGCTTCTGCATCGATGATGGCTTTTTGTCTGGAGATTTCCGCAGGAACTACGATGTTGGCATTTTGTGTAGAACGCTCTCTTTCAGCTCTCGCAGCTTCCGCTTTTTGTTCAGCCAAATAAGATTCCTCAAGGGCTTTTGCTGCCTGAACTTTCTCTGCTGTGATTGCTATTTTGAGGGCTTCGGCTTCTTTTTCTCTTCTCTGTGCATCGGAATTAGCGATGGTTATTTTGGCTTCGTTTTCCCCTTTTACGGCAAGGGAATTTGCAAGTGAAGTTGCAATTCTTGATTCCTTTTCAGCTTCGGCTTTACCGATGGACTCATCTTTCACAGCGGATGCGATGCTGATTTCTCTGTCTTTTTGAGTAATCGCAATTTTTACATCTCTGTCTCTGTTGGTTTCCGCGATTTGTACATCTTTTTCTCTGTCAGCTTCTGCTTTACCTGTTTCCCCGATTTTTTCTTGTTCTGCAACGGAAATTTTCGCTTCGTTAATCGCTTTCGCAGCTGCTTCTTTTCCTAAAGCTTCGATGTAGCCAGACTCATCTTTGATATCGGTTACATTGACATTGATGAGTTTTAGACCTATTTTTTTAAGTTCAGTATCTACATTTTTAGAAATATTTTCAAGGAATTTGTCTCTGTCAGAGTTGATTTCCTCAATGGTCATCGTAGCAATTACCAAACGAAGTTGCCCAAAAAGAATATCCTTAGAAAGCTCCTGAATCTGCTCTGGCGAAAGCCCTAAAAGTCTTTCAGCGGCATTTCCCATCGTGTCTGTTTCAGTGGAAATAGCGATGGTAAATCGGCACGGCACATCCACACGAATATTCTGGCGCGAAAGGGCATTGGTAAGATTGGCTTCGATGGAAATTGGCTTTAAGTCAAGGTATGCAAAGTCTTGAATTACAGGCCATACGAATGCGCCTCCACCATGGATGCATCTCGCGGAACTTCCGCCTGTTTTTCCATAAATTACCAAAATTTTGTCCGAAGGACATCTCTTGTAACGCGAAATAAGAGAAACAAGAGTCACAAAAAGCACAAAAACTAATGCTACAATAATAATAAACGGGCTCATATAATTTTACTTTAAATTTTTTCTACAATTAAAATTTCATCTTTTATATCAACTACTTTTATAAGTTCGCCAGACAAAATGTCTGTCCCAGAGTTAGTTATCGCATAGAGTTCATGATTGGTTCCCTTCAGCGAAATAAGAACTTTCCCTTTTCCAAGGCTCTGAGCAGGAATTTTGATATAGACTTCTCCTGTTTTATTTTTTAAATCGTTGATTTTAAAAGTATTGTCTTCTGATAGTTTAAGTAGTTGTTTAATAATCAAAAAGAAAATCAATACAAAACCAGCTCCCACGACTGCTGCAAGAATGGTAAGTAAAAATTTGTTTTCTATCATTGGGTAAAAAGCAACACCTGCCCAACCAAAACCGAGTAGAAAATTGGTGAGATTTCTCAATGAGAAAAGCTGAAAAGGAGCATCTGCACCATCAAAATCTCCGTCAAAATCAGGCTCTGTGCCATCCGTACTGTCACTTCCAATGAAAGTGAGTACTGCCTGAGCCACAAACACTAAACTGCTGAACAATGCTACATACCAAAAATAACGATGTAGAACATCTAAATTTTCTAAAAAATCAAACATTTATCTAAAATTTTAAGATTTCCTAAAAATACAATTTTTAGTTTAATTATAAAAATGAAAATCATTATTTTTTTCTAAAAAATAGAATTTTTAGTTGGAAGTTCTAAAAAAATCCCTATCTTTGCACCACGAAAGGTTTCTTAGCTCAGTTGGTAGAGCAACGGACTGAAAATCCGTGTGTCCCTGGTTCGATTCCTGGAGAAACCACAAAACCCTCTAATGTAATTGGAGGGTTTTTCTATTATAGATTGATAATAAATGTAAAATAATCATTAAATTTGCAACTCAAAAATAGATTATGAATAAATATATAAAGTTAGTGATTGCGGGGCTAATGGTAGCAGGAGGAATATTCCTGATGTTCAACAGACAAGTGGGCTGGGGGATAGTATGTGTAGTTCTATCAATAGTTCCTATTATATTGTTTTTTAAGAATGAATATATTCTTTTATCTCTTTGGAAGATGAGAGATCAGAAAATAGACGAAGTTGCTAAGCTGCTTTCTAATATTACAGATTATAAAACTCAGCTGCACAGAAGCCAATATGGATATTATCACTATATGCTGGGGCTTACATATGCTGAAAATCCACTGAAAGCAGAAGGACTGATGAAAACAGCTCTTGAGTATGGAATGAGTATGAAGCATGATAGAGCTTTGGCGAAGTTTAATCTGGCGATAGCGGCTCTTGCTAGAGGGAACAAAACAGATGCTCAGAGATTGCTGAATGATGCACAAAAACTAGACACAGCAGGAATGCTTACAGAGCACATCAGAACAATGAAAGAGCAAATGAAAAAGCCAAACATGCAGAAACATATGCATAATCCTAATATGAGACACAGAGGTAAATTCTTCTAGTTTTGGGATTTGATTACGAATAAAAAATGGAGATTAGTAACTAATCTCCATTTTTCTTAAAATATTTTTAATATCAATGTTATGCAGGCAAGCCCAGTCGCCGCGATAGCATTCTTTATTCCCAAAAACTGAACACGGTCGGCAGGAAAGGTCGCTCACTTGGACGATATCTTCCTCGCTTTGTCCATAGCCGAGAAAACCAGCATAAGGATGCGTCTGTCCCCAGACAGATATACAGCGGGTTCCTACCAGACTGGCCAAGTGCATATTAGCCGAGTCCATAGAAATCATCAGTTCTAATTGTGAGATTTTTTCTAATTCTTGTTTTAAAGAAAGTTTCCCTGCGAGGGATTCTGAATTAGGGATTTGTTTTTCCCATTCATTGAGGATTTCTACTTCCTTTTTTCCGCCACCGAAGAAGAACAATGGTTTTTCTTTGGCGATTTCCTTAGCTAATTCAAAAGATTTTTCCAACGGAAGCATTTTCCCGAAGTGCTGTGCAAAAGGCGCAAATCCTACGCCGTTTTTTATTCCTAGCTGAGGTTTGAGCTGATGTGAAAGCGTTAATGAAAATCCCATTTTTCTCAAAACATCGGCATATCTTTCGGTGTTTTTTTTGAGTTGGGTTTTATTAAGGTTTTTGGTGTCAATTAGTTGTTTTTTCTCTTTTCGCCCTTTGTCTATTTTATAAATAGGAAGTCTTTTTAGCCAAAAGAAAAAATTGAGAATATTGGATCTGAGGACATTATGAAAGTCAGCAACCATATCCGGCTGAAATTCAGATAGGATTTCGGTGGACAGTTTTTTTAGTCCAAAAAAACCTTCATATTCCTTTAAATCCACTCCTTTAAATTTGAGCCTTGGAATTCCATCAAATAAATCTTTGAAATTTTTTCTGGAAACCATCAGGATTTCTGTATCAGGATTTTCATCAAGAAACTCTTTGAGAACGGACACCAGCATGGCGATGTCGCCAAATGCGGAAAAACGGTAAGCGAGTATTTTGGTCACGATTTTAGTTGATAAGCTACAGCGTAGAATTTTATTTGTTTTATCATAGAGGCAAGTCCATTTGCTCTGGAAGGAGAGAGGAATTCCTGAAGTCCGATTTTGGAAATAAAATCAAAATCAGCCGCCAGAATTTCTTCGGCAGTATGTCCGCTGTATACTCCCACTAGAAGAGAAATAATTCCTTTTGGCAAAATTCCGTCAGAATCTGCAAGGAAAAAAATCTTGCCATCGCGCAGTTCAGCATCCAGCCAAACCTGAGACTGACAGCCTTTTATTAAAATATCTTCTTTCTTTTTTTCCTCTGGAAGACCTTTTAGTTCTTTGCCCAAATCTATGATATATTCATACTTCTGCTCCCAGTCCGAGAGAAAGGCAAAATCATCTATTAGTTCCTGTTGTTTTTCCTTGATACTCATCATACGATTTTTGCAAAAATAAAAAATATAACAGATTTCAGGGCAGAAAAATTTTTAAACAACTTTAAAAATAAAATATGACATAAAGTCAGACGAAAAAAATGGTAAAATATTTGATATTGTTTGTTGAATAATTACTAATTTAGTAATATAATTTATGATGATTATGGAAAATAAGTTTTCGGAGGGAATGGACAGGGTGCTTCGCCATAGTAGACTAGAAGCAAACAGGCTGAAAAGCGAGTTTCTGAATACAGAACATTTCTTGCTGGGAATCATCGGCACGGAGAATTCTGCAAGAAATATTTTGGAAGCATTGAAAGCAGATTTGGTTCAAATTCGTAGAAAGATAGAAAATATCAGCATCAATAATAATTTTAGCTCAAATCCTGATAGGAATGTTATGTTTACTAAAATGGCAGAATATTCTTTGAAAAGAGCATCTTTGGAGAGTAAGCAGTATCGTTCGGATGAGGTCAATACGATTCATCTTTTGCTGGGAATTTTATATAAAATAGATGACCCTACTACGCATATTTTGGAGGCGTATGATATTGATTATGAAAGTGTAGCAGCTGAATATAGAGCAATGCTCAAAAATAGCGGACAGTTGCCAAAAGCTTCTTTTGATGATGAGGAAGACGATGCTGAGGACGCTGCATTTCCACAAACCAATAAACCAACGGGAAATATCGGGACAGGAAAAAGCAAAACACCTACGCTGGATAATTTCGGAAGGGATTTGACAACGATGGCAAAAGAAGGGAAATTAGATCCTGTGATTGGTCGTGAAAACGAAATCGAAAGGGTGTCCCAGATTCTCAGTCGAAGAAAGAAAAACAATCCACTGCTCATCGGTGAGCCTGGGGTTGGTAAATCTGCAATCGCAGAAGGTTTGGCGCTGAGAATTCATCAGAAAAAAGTTTCGCGAGTTCTTTATAACAAACGAGTGATAACGCTTGATTTGGCGAGTTTGGTTGCGGGAACTAAATATCGTGGGCAGTTTGAGGAGCGAATGAAAGCCATAATGACTGAGCTGGAAAAAAATAGAGATGTCATTTTATTTATAGATGAATTACACACTATCGTAGGAGCGGGAAGTTCCACAGGAAGTCTGGATGCTTCTAATATTTTCAAACCTGCTTTGGCGCGAGGGGAAATCCAATGCATTGGGGCAACGACTTTGGATGAATACCGCCAGTATATAGAGAAAGACGGAGCACTAGAGCGTCGTTTCCAAAAAGTGATGGTAGAGCCTACCAGCGTGGAAGAGACTATTCAGATATTAAACCAAGTAAAAGAAAAATACGAAGAGCATCATAATGTAACCTATACAGATGAGGCGATCAGAGCTTGTGTAAACCTTACTACAAGGTATATCACGGACAGATTCCTTCCAGATAAAGCTCTCGATGCGATGGATGAGGCGGGCTCTCGTGTTTATATCAAAAACATGAAAGTTCCTTCGGCAATCACTTCGTATGAACAACAAATAGAGGAAGTTAAGGAACTTAAACAAAAAGCCGTAAAAGCCCAAGACTATTTGGAAGCGAGAAAATACAAAGAAGAGGAAGAACGCCTGATGATAGAGCTGAACCTTGCACAGCAGGAATGGGATAACGAAATCAAGGAGCGAAAACAAATCGTTACGGAAGAAAATGTAGCCGAGGTGGTTTCTATGATGAGTGGAGTTCCTGTAACAAAAGTGGGTAAAAACGAACTGGACAAATTGGCACAAATGGACAATGTGCTCAATGGAAAAGTTATCGGGCAGGAAGAAGCCGTTAAAAAAGTTGTTCGGGCTATCCAAAGAAACAGAGCAGGTCTGAAAGACCCTAAAAAACCAATAGGAACATTTATTTTCTTGGGAAGCACAGGAGTAGGAAAAACCGAATTAGCAAAAGTGATGGCTCGTGAGCTGTTTGACTCTGATGATGCCCTTATCCGAATAGATATGAGTGAATATATGGAGAAATTCGCGGTGTCTAGGCTGGTAGGTGCGCCTCCAGGGTATGTGGGCTATGAAGAAGGCGGACAGCTTACGGAAGCAGTCAGAAGAAAGCCTTATGCAGTGGTTCTTTTGGATGAAATAGAAAAAGCACACCCAGATGTATTCAATATTTTATTGCAAATTTTGGATGAAGGTTTTGTGACGGATTCTTTGGGTAGAAAAGTAGATTTCCGAAATACAGTTATTATCTTGACTTCTAATATTGGTTCAAGAGACTTGAAGGATTTCGGAGATGGGGTAGGTTTTGGAACAGCAGCGAAAAAATCCACTTCTGATGCCAGAGCAAGAAGTACGATAGAAAACGCCCTAAAAAGAGCCTTTGCACCAGAGTTTCTTAATAGAATAGATGATATTATTTTCTTTAATGCTTTACAAAAAGAAGATATCCATAGAATAATAGATTTGGAGCTTGGCAAACTATATTCTCGTTTAGAAAAACTGAACTATAAAGTGGAGCTGACAGATGAAGCCAAAGAATTCATTGTAGAGAAAGGCTGGGATAAAGATTTCGGTGCGAGACCACTGAAAAGAGCTATCCAAAAATACATAGAGGATATCCTTGCCGAGATGCTGGTGAATAAGGAAATGCAGGAAGGAGATACGGTAATTTTAGAGGTGAATGAAAATAAAGATTCACTCATCGGAAGAGTAAAATCAAAAATATAGTTTAAAACAAAAATAAAAAAGACACCATTTTCGGTGTCTTTTTTTTATTGATGAGGTTTAAAAATTAACTGCGCTGCCTCCGCTATTCTCTAATTTTTTATCAATTTCATTATTTTTTCCTTTGGAGAAATCGTAAGCAACTCCAAAAACGAGCATGTTCTTATTGTTCTGAATTTTAGTATGATTTGTAAATTCAACTAAACTTTTACTATAACTTTTTGACTTGTATTCAGAAGGGACACCTATCCAATACATTCCCGATGTGAAAGTCCAGCCATTTTTTCTGTATTGTAAAAACAGATGGTTCTGATTTTCATTAGTATACAAAAATGCACCATCCAGCGAAAACACAGGGACATTAAACTGATATTGAAGCGTGAAATTCTTGTATTGAGAAACCAGCGTAAGTCTGTTGCTCAGGTACGAATTCTTAATTTCTATATCTTTTATTTTTATTTTTTCCCAAATAGGAGCCAGCAGCGTGGTTATTCTCAGATAATTGTTCCCAAAAGGTTTGATAATTCCCACAAACTGGGCACCTCCCTTGGTGTAGTGGTCTGCGTTTTCGTAGTTTAGGACATATCGGTTGGCAGAGTGGTCAAATGAGTAATACTCCGTGATTGCGCTTTGGGTGTTGTTATAGAGAGCGATGATATTAAAGTCAAAATACTTATTGTTAAATGAATATTTCAGTTGGTTTTTCCACAGGTATTCTGGTTTTAGGTATGGATTTCCCTGCTTTACTATATTGGGAACTAGCTGTACGATATTGCTGCTCAGCTGCTCGCCGCTGGGAGTGTTGGGCTTATAAGAGCTTATCAATTGTAAAGACTGGTTTTTTGATAATTGATATCCTAAAATCAGATTGGGAGTGAAAGACCATTCGTTTGTTCTTTCGTATTGGGATTTATTGTTAATATTGGTAATCCCAGCGCCCAGACGATACATCAGTTTTTTTATTTTTCCAGAAAATTCGGTGTAGAAATATTGCTTGAAATAATTTACCTGATATTCAGAATGTCCTGCAAGGTTGGTCAAGTTATTAGAAATATTCTCATTGCTAAATCTATACCCAGAGTTTAATTTACCTATCTTAAAGGTGTGAATATGAGCAAGTTCTACAACGGAGTTAAATTGCCTGTTGCTGAGGCTCATATCGTTTTCAAAAACACTGGCGCCAGTATTTGTTACCCATTCTTTAGCCAATTTGGAATTTTGGGTTCGGAAAAAAGAACCGACTGCATTTAGAGCAATTTCATCTTTTTGACCAAGTTTTTTATTAAAGTAAAGGTCTAAAATAGGGTTGATATACTTCTCATTATCAGAGTTTAGTAACGAGTTCTGTGAGGTGAGCGCTCCTTGGATAAATTCACTTTCTCCATTTGCCCTCGAAAAATAATGGTTCATATTCAAGTTTAATTTAGCTTGAAATGAATAGCTGTCTTCCTTTGAATTTGAATATGTTGCAGAAATTTCTTGGATTGTATATCCAAAATGTTCCTTTCTAAATTCATCAGAACGATATTTCTGACCATTCAAAAGATATTCGTAAGTGCTGTGATAGTTTCGGTTATCATAGTCTCTGAAGCCCAGATTGTAATCCAGCCCAAAAGTATTTCTGCTTCTCGTGTGGGTGAAATACGCTGAACCGTTCACAAATCCTGTAAAAGTGGCGTTTTGTACGCTGGCTCCTCCTGTGTAGCCGTTTTCTGGATTTCTTGTAATTACATTAACCACCAAATCTGCCTTGTTTGCCCATCTTGTAGGCGGAACATCGTAATAATCAATTCTGACAACGGTTTCGGGTTTTATCCCTTGAAGCTGCAGATTGGTAGATTCTCTCCCATTGATAAGTATGAGGATTTTCCCGCCGCGGATACTGCTCACATTATTAGAAACAGGGTCTAATTGTAGCTGAGGAACACTCACCACCAAGTCTTTTGCGTACCGTGCAGACTCTATTGCTTTTTCATCAAAAGAATAAGAAACATGGTCAGAAAATACTTTTCTTTTCTGAGATTTTATGATGACTTCTTGGATTTCTTTGACATTAGAAATGCTGTCTTTCACGGTGTTTTCTTGACAAAAGCCTTGCAAAGACACAAGGAAGGCTAGGGCGTGAAGTGTTCTCTTGTTCATAGGGTTTATTTTTTGACTCAAAAATACATATAAAAAATTAAAATTAAAATGTAATAGCGACTAAATCAAAACGGTAAAAAATTGATTTATAGAGTTTAATGTTGTTTAATTCAACCAGTTTTTAAATTCTTTTACTCGCTCTCGGCTGATGCTGATTTCTTCCGTTGGCTGGAAGCGGAGTTCTACTTTATAATGCGGTGAAGTGTGGATATTTTTGATGTAATCAATGTTAATAATGAACTGCCTATTTGCGCGGAAAAACGATGATGAATCTAAAATACTTTCCAGCTCTTCTAAATTGAAATCCGTAGGGAAAGTTCTTTCAGAGGTCTGAGCGTAGACAATTTTGTTTTCGGTGTAGAAGCAGGAAATTTCTTCCACTGGGATTATTTTTAAATTATACCCGATTTTGACTAAAACTCGTTTCAGAGAAGGTTTTTCTTTTTGGATAAGTTCCTTGAAATTCAAGTTGTTATAAAACTGCTCCTTTGGAAGGAAATTTTTAAATTTATTAATTGCTTTAGTTAAATCTTCTAAAGAAAAGGGTTTCAATAAGTAATCAATAGAATTAAGTTTGAAAGCCCGCAGCGTATATTGGTCAAAAGCTGTGGTGTAAATGATGAAACTTTGAGTGGGAACCTGTTCAAAAATATCAAAAGAAAGCCCATCGCCAAGGACGATATCAGAGAAAATAAGCTGTGGATGCTCATGCGTTTTGAACCATTCTATGCCTTCCTCCACCGAGTGAATAACCGCTGCGATTTCTAAATCAGGAAACTGCGAAAGCATTCTTTGGAGCTGTCTCGCAGCTGGTTTTTCATCTTCTATAATGATGACTTTCATGTTTTTGTTTTTAAAGGTAAATATTTTTTAATCCAAAACGAATGCCCACTCGTTTGAAACGAATAAGCATTCATTTGGAAAACAATCATTGTTAAATTTCTTTTTCTTCTTTGTCCATGATTTCACGAACTTTTCTCTTTTCCCAAGAATTCCCAAAAGGAGAGAATACGCTCAGTCCGTTCATCACCACTCCGAAGCCCCAGCATCCAAGCGGCCACCAGAACCAAAGATGGTTAGGATTGTGATACAAATTAAGACAGATAAAGAAAGTGTTCATAACCAAGTAAGTGATGAGGTGCATGTAGAAAGATTTTATTTCTTTCATTCTTTTGTAAGCTCTGTCATAAGCAGGATTTTCGTTAGTTGTTTGCATAATTTTGATTTTTGAAGTTAATAAAATAGGGATTTTTACACTGAAATGATTTTCTGTTTTTTCTATAAATACTTTTTTGTTTATAATTAAATTATACCGAGCCAAAATATTGTTTAAGCCAATTCCAGAAGGCTGGTGAATGGAATTTCGTGGTTGCAGATTGTTTTCTACGATTAAATATTGGTTTTCGGAATACACTCTGATTTTCAGAGGCTTTTGTTCTGTAGCGAAATTATGTTTGATGCAGTTTTCCAAAAGAAGCTGTAACGAAAGTGGCACGATGAAGTTTTTTTTGACCTCTGGTTCTATTTCAAAATGAAAAGAAACGCTATCTTCAAAACGAGCGGTAAGCATCTCACAATAGGTCTCCGCAAAGTCTAATTCTTCCTCTACACTTACTAATTCTTTGTCTTTTTTATCCAAAATATATCGGTAGATTTTGGACATTGATGCGGTGAATTCCTGCGCTTTGTGCGGGTTTTCATCAATGAGGGAGCTCAGCACATTCAGCGAATTGAAAAGAAAATGTGGGTCGAGCTGGTTTTTGAGGCTTTCAAAACGGACATTAGCAGAAGTTGCAATGATTTTCTGCTCCACCACCTGCGTCATTGCGGATTTTTTCCACTCTATCATGAAACTTCTCGCGTGGAGAAAAGCAGAAACTCCCAGGGAAATAAGGATATTAAAAATATGAATCCACCTCATTTTCTCTGTCCAAAAAACCTCAACGGGCATTTTTTGTATCAAAATGAAATTGATGTAGTTGCACAAAAGCACACTCGCCACACTTACTAAAATAGTGAAAATAATTCCAAAAGTCACACGCTCATAGGTCTGTGATATCCAGTCCCATCTTTGGCTGAGAAAATTATTGAGCAGCATCTGGCTGAACCCGATGGTATAAATGTAAAGGGCTGAAATACAGAAATCCAAAAAGAATTTTTCCAAAGTGGGATTCTGCACCCAAAACATTCCTAAAAAAGCAGCAACACCAAAGGAAATAAAAAGACAGATGAAGAAAAACTTTTTCATGGTTTTTATCTTTTGATAGTTCAAAGGTATAACAGATTTCTGATGAAAACTAAAAAAATAAACTGAGCGGTCGTTTTTAAATACTGAACCGTATTTTCTAATATAAAATTAAACAAAATCCCGCTCATTTCAGAATGAACGGGATGGAATATTTAGCGAAAAAAACTGATTTTATTTCAGTTGTCGGATACCCATTTCATAGAACCCGAAACTTAGCAAATCAGCGTTTTCATTGATAACTTGGTCTGTAGAACGCCCAGCACCATGTCCAGCATTCATCTCTATTCGGATAAGAATAGGATTTGGACAGCTTTGTTTCTCTTGTAGTTCAGCTCCAAATTTAAAGGAGTGTGCAGGAACTACACGGTCATCATGGTCGCTCGTGATGATCATCGTAGAAGGATAGCACACGCCTTTTTTCACATTATGAACTGGCGAGTAGGATTTCAGGTATTCAAACATCTCTTTGCTGTCCTCTGCTGTTCCGTAGTCATAAGCCCAGCCAGCACCAGCAGTAA
Organism: uncultured Flavobacteriaceae bacterium; assembly: GCA_963516675.1. Taxonomy (GTDB): domain Bacteria; phylum Bacteroidota; class Bacteroidia; order Flavobacteriales; family Weeksellaceae; genus JABCPE02. The sequence continues at coordinate 78,460 of CAUQBH010000002.1, forward strand.
ACTTATTATAACGAAGCATGTCCAATACACCCACACCAGGGAAAGCCACTTTGGCAAGGTCTGGTCTCATAGTCATGGTAGCACCTACGAGAAGTCCGCCATTAGAACGCCCAGAAAGAGCCATGTATTTCGGAGAAGTGTATCCGTTCTTTTGTAGGTATTCTCCTGCTGCGATGAAGTCATTGAATACATTTTTCTTCTGCATTTTGGTTCCTGCATCGTGCCATTTTTTACCATATTCGCCGCCACCACGGATGTTCGGAACAGCGTAGATTCCTCCGTTTTCCATCCAGATAGCATTTACAGGCGAGAAAGAAGGTGTAAGACTTATATTAAACCCTCCATAAGAATACAGAATAGTTGGGTTTTTACCATCTCTTTTTAATCCTTTTTTGTAGTTGATCATCATCGGTATTTTAGTCCCATCTGCTGAGGTATAAAATACTTGTTCAGATACATAGTTATCAGGATTAAACTTCACTTTAGGTTTTTGGTGAATTTGGTATTTTCCTGTGGTCAAATTATATTTATAAATCGTGCTAGGCGTGATGTAATTTGTAAATGAAAAATACAGCTCTTTTTCTCCTGTTTTCCCTTCGAAACCATCTGCCTTCCCAGCGCCAGGGAGTTTGATATCGCGGATAAGTTTTCCGTTGTAGTCCAGCTGCTGCACGAAAGAAATAGCATCTTTCATATATTTAGCAAATAGGTATCCGCCACCAGTAGAGATAGACAGCACATTTTCTTTTTCTGGGACTACTTCTGTCCAGCTGTTAGGATTATTGATATTAAATTTCACTATCTTTTTGTTTGGAGCATTTCTGTCCGTGATAGCATAGATGAAATCGCCTTTGGTGTCGATTACATTTGTATTAAAATCATACCCAGTCTGCACAGGGACGAAGTCTGTTTTTTTCTTTAAATCTTTGATGTAAAGCTCGTTCCCGTTCGTAGCATTCGCCGCAGAAATGATTAGAAATCTCTGGTCATCAGAAACGCTGGCAGAAAGATATCTTCGTTTAAAGTTCTCTCCACCGATGATGAGCTGGTCTTCGGACTGCTTAGTTCCTAGTTTGTGGAAATAGATTTTGTGCGTGTCTGTCTTTGCAGAAAGTACGCTTCCATCAGGCCTGTCGTAGCTGGAATAGTAGAAACCTTCATCGCCAAGCCATGCAATTCCGCTGAATTTCACATCTACAAGGGTTTCATCGATTTGCTTTTTGGTAATGGCATCTAGGATGATGATTTTATTCCAGTCGCTACCTCCTTCGGAGATTTTGTAAGCGACAAGGTTTCCTTTTTTATTAAAGCTGATTCCCGCCAAGGAAGTAGTCCCGTCAGCCGAGAATTTATTAGGGTCAAGGAACACTTCTGTTTTTCCGTTTTTGTCCTTTCTGTATAGAACATACTGCGCCTGAAGTCCATCGTTTTTATAGAAATAAGTGTAATCTCCCTCTTTGAATGGAGCAGAAATTTTTTCATAATTCCAAATGTCTTTCAGTTGTTTTGCAATGTCCTTTCTGAAAGGGATTTTAGCCAAATAATTATTAGTAAAATCTACCTCGCTTTTTACCCAGTTTTTGGTGTTTTGGGACATGTCATCTTCCAGCCAGCGGTAAGGGTCTTCCACCTTCGTACCAAAATACTCATCGGTGTGGCTTATTTTCTCTGTTTTAGGATAATTGTGTTGAGCGTTCATAAATGAAATGGCAGCTAAACCCACTGCGCAGCATAATGTTTTGTTAATCATAACTAAAGATTTTTCCCAAATATAATTAAATTTCCCATTGTAAAAAGTAGTTTTCATTAAAATCTTTATTTTTGCCTTATGATAAATTTTTTAAAAACTAAAATTGCCTTACTTTGGGCAAAAAAACATACCAAAAATGCTGAAATTTATAAACAAAATGCGGCGGCTGACCAAGAAAAACTTTTGTTTTCTTTGTTAAAAACAGCCGAAAATACGTTTTTTGGAAAAGAGCGTCATTTTGGAGAAATCCAGTCTGTCAAGGATTTTCAGGAAAAAGTTCCTATCAGTGATTATGAGGATTTAAAACCCTATATAGAGCGCATAAAAAACGGAGAAAAAGATATTCTATGGACTTCCCAGCCAGAATATTTCGCTAAAACATCTGGGACGACATCAGGCGCGAAGTACATTCCCATTTCAAAGGAGGGAATGCCTTACCAAATAGCCGCTGCACAATCGGCGATATTCCACTACATTGCCCAAAAAGACAATGCGGATTTTGTGGCAGGGAAAATGATTTTCCTACAAGGTTCTCCAGAGCTGGAAGAAATCAATGGCATCAAAACAGGCAGACTGTCAGGAATTGTGGCGCATCACATCCCAAATTATCTTCAAAAAAACAGACTACCTTCTTATGAAACCAACTGCATAGAAGACTGGGAAACCAAGGTGGATAAAATTGTGGAAGAGACTGAAAATCAGAATATGACTTTGATTTCTGGTATTCCGCCGTGGCTCATTATGTATTTTGAAAAACTGATTGATAAGAAAGGTAAAAAAATAAAGGAAATTTTCCCTAATCTTCAGCTCATCATCACAGGCGGAGTAAACTATGAACCTTACCGAGAAAAAATGGAACATCTTTTAGGCGGTGAGGTGGATATTATCCAGACTTTCGCAGCGAGTGAGGGGTTTTTCGCTTTTCAAGATGACTACACACAGGAAGGACTTTTGCTTTTGACTAATCATGGGATTTTCTATGAATTCGTTCCATTAGAAGAGTTTGGAAAACCTAATGCAAGGAGATTGACCCTATCAGAAATTGAACTAAATAAAGATTACGCTTTGGTTATCAGCACAAATTCTGGGCTTTGGGCGTATTCTATAGGCGATGTGGTTCGTTTTATTTCTAAAAATCCTCACCGAGTTTTGGTAAGTGGGAGAACGAAACATTTTACCTCTGCTTTTGGAGAGCATGTGATTGCTTTTGAGGTGGAAGAAGCCATGAAAGCCACTGTGGCAAAGCACCCAGCGCAAATCACTGAGTTTCACCTTGCGCCGCAGGTAACACCTGAAAACAAGGAACTTCCTTATCACGAGTGGTTTATAGAATTTGAGAAACAGCCAGAGGATTTGGAGGAATTTAGGAAAACACTGGATTTGGAGATGAGGGAGCGAAATGTTTATTACGATGATTTGATTTCAGGGAACGTTCTTCAATCATTGAAAATCAGTTGTTTGGCAAAAAACGCTTTTCAAGAATATGCCAAAGCAGAAGGAAAACTGGGCGGACAAAACAAAATCCCACGACTTGCCAACGATAGGAAAATAGCCGAGATTTTGGAAAAGTTCAAGGAATTGGCGTAATCAAACGATGAAAAATATAAAAACCTTATTGCCCAAAGACAAATTAGATGATAGTAATTTAGAGAAAATAAAATTGTTAAATGACTCTGATTTGTCTCAAATTACAACTGAATTGCTAACTTGGACACAAGATGCTAATTGGCCTATATTTTCTAAAATTGTAGAAATTATTGTAGCAAGGCAAGATTTGTTCATTGGTGAAATTTCCAAAATTTTCCAAACAGATGATAGGATTTGGAAATATTGGATTTTGATGAATATCTGCCCTAAACTTAGTTTAGAAAACATAGATTTCTTGAAAAAAGATTTTGATAATATGGTAAAGGTTTTACCGACAAATATAGAAGAAGAGGAAATTTTGGAATTGATAAATACATTAAGAAAATAAATAATGAACCTAAAAATATCACTTGATGCTCTAAAAGTCTTGAAGAATCAGGAGTTTAGAGACCTTATTACAGGGCGGTTTTTCATTATTCTTGCTTTTAAGATGACCTCCACGCTTTTGGGTTGGTGGGTTTATGAGCTGACAGGAGATCCGTTTTCTATTGGGTTGATTGGTTTGTCTGAGGTGATTCCTGCGGTGGGATGCGCCTTGTATGCTGGGCATTTCATTGATATGAACGAAAAGAGAAGGCTTTTGCTTATTTGTAATTTTGCATATGTTGTTCTTCTTGGGTCGTTGCTTATCCCTGCATGGTCACAGGCAAGTTTAGGAATTAGTAATGAGGGAGTTACTTATTTTATTTATTTTGTAGTTTTTCTTACAGGGATTGCTCGGTCTTTCCTTGGGCCTATTGTACCTGCAATGATACCTAAAATCGTGAGCAAAGAGCTTCTCCCAAGAGCCATTACTATCAATCAGACTACATTTTTGGCGGCATCGGTCATGGGGCATGCGATGTGTGGATTTTTGGTTTCGCTGTTACAGATTAAGGGAACATTAGTAGTGATAGTTTCTTCCTTGTTTGTCGCTTTTTTCTTCTATTTTAAAACAAAACCACAGCATTCGGAATTTAAAGACCAAGAAGTCAATGTTTATGAGAGTATAAAGGAAGGCTTGCATTATATCTTTAAGACAAAAGAAATCGTGGGCGCTTTGACATTGGATTTGTTCGCTGTGCTTTTTGGCGGCGCGGTGGCTCTTATTCCTGTTTTTGCAAAGGATATTTTACAGCTGGGCGCGGTAGGTTACGGCTTTCTGAATGCGGCTTCGGACATTGGGGCGGGGATTTCTATTTTCACACTGACTTTCTTCCCTTTGAGAAGAAATCAAGGTAAGCTTCTGCTTTTCAGTGTTTTTGGATTTGGGGCATGCATTTTGCTCTTTGGGATTTCAGAATATTTTATTTTATCATTTTTAGCATTGCTGATGAGTGGTATTTTGGATGGCGTGAGTGGAGTGATTAGAGGGACTATCGTCCAGCTGAAAACGCCTGACCATATGAGGGGAAGAGTGATGAGCATCAACAGCATGTTCGTGATGTCCAGCAATGAGCTGGGGCAGTTTGAGAGTGGAGTGGCGGCAAGGCTTTTCGGGGCGGTAAATGCCGTGGTTATAGGCGGATCTATCACGATGCTTATCGCTGTGGTGGTGAGACTTACCTCTCCAAAACTAAGGGAAATGGAGTATTAGATTTGCGAGAATGAAAAAATAATTTTAATTTTAACCTATAAAAAAGTTGAATTGTATTCAAAATTCATATATTTGCACAAAAATAAATTTAAAATTATATTGTTATGTCAGACATTACATCTAGAGTAAAAGCTATCATTGCTGATAAGCTTGATGTTGAAGAAACAGAAGTAACTCCAGAAGCTAGCTTCACTAACGATTTAGGAGCTGATTCTTTGGATACAGTAGAATTGATCATGGAATTTGAAAAAGAATTTAACATTCAAATCCCAGATGACCAAGCTGAAAAAATTCAGACTGTAGGTCATGCAATCGCTTACATCGAGGAAGTGATTAAATAATTGTTTTACTGAAAAACTAAAAAAATTATGGAATTAAAGAGAGTAGTAGTTACAGGTTTTGGAGCCATTACGCCACTGGGCAGTAATGCGCAGGAATATTGGGAAAATCTCACTAAAGGCGTAAGTGGTGCTGCACCTATTACTCTTTTTGATTCTACTAATTTTAAAACTCAATTCGCTTGTGAAGTCAAAGATTTTGACCCTCTTGCTCATTTTGATAAGAAAGAGGCGAAGAAAATGGACAGAAACACGCAGTTGGGACTTGTTGCGGCAAGAGAAGCTGTGACGCATAGTAGAATAATAGAAGATGAGGTAAACAAGGATAGAATAGGTGTAGTTTGGGGTTCTGGAATTGGAGGGTTAGGAACTTTTGAAGCCGAAGTTTTAGGCTGGGCAAATACAGATGTTCCAAGGTTTAATCCGTTCTTTATTCCTAAAATGATAGCAGATATCACGCCAGGGAATATTTCTATAGAATATGGATTCCATGGGCCGAATTATACTACTGTTTCTGCGTGTGCATCATCGACCAATGCTCTGATAGATGCTAAAATGCTTATCCAGTTAGGTAAAGCAGATGTCATCGTATGTGGGGGGTCAGAAGCTGCTGTTACAGCCAGCGGTGTAGGAGGCTTTAATGCCTTGATGGCGCTTTCTACAAGAAATGATGACCCAAAAACAGCATCTAGACCATTTGACAAAGACCGTGATGGTTTTGTCCTTGGGGAAGGGGCAGGGTGTGTTATTCTTGAGGAATATGAGCATGCTGTAAAGCGAGGAGCTACTATCTATGCAGAACTAAAAGGAGCAGGTCTAAGTGCCGATGCTTACCACATGACAGCTCCACATCCAGAAGGATTGGGTGCGTATCTTGTGATGAAAAACTGTTTAGAAGATGCTGGCGTTCAGCCTAATGAGGTAGATCATATCAATATGCATGGTACATCTACACCTCTTGGGGATATAGCAGAGTCTAGCGCTATCGCTAAATTGTTCGGAGAACATGCTTATAATATTCAAATAAACTCTACAAAGTCTATGACAGGGCATCTTCTAGGTGCAGCAGGAGTTATAGAATCTATAGCAGCGTTAGGGACTATCATTCATGGTGTGGTACCACCTACGATCAACCATTTCACTGATGATGAACAGATAGACTCTCGTCTTAATTTTACATTCAATAAAGCTGTTCAGAGAGATGTGAAAGTAGCAATGAGTAATACTTTCGGTTTCGGAGGACATAATGCCTGTGTTCTATTTAAGAAAATCTAATGAATAAGATTAGGAGGTATATTTCAGACTTTCTATTAAAGAAAAGAAGAGATACAAAATACCCCGATAGGGATCTGAAATTTATTGCCGAGATTAGTAAACTCGTTGGATTTAAAATCCAAGATATAGAGCTATACAGAGAGGCTTTTTCCTTAAAAAAAAATTCTAAAGATGGTGGCTGTTCCAAAAACTATGAGAGACTTGAGTTTTTGGGAGATGCTATGATAGGAAGCATCATTTCTTATTATCTGTATGAGAACTATCCTAATCACAATGAAGGTTATCTCACGCAGATGAAATCCAAGATTGTCAATAGACAAAATCTTAATCGCTTGGGCGAACAGTTGTGTTTGACCAGTTATATTCAGAATTCTAAATTACAAGTTTTAGGAGAAAATATTTCGGGGAATTTGTTGGAAGCTTTGGTGGGAGCGGTGTATTTGGATGCTAATTATGAAATGTGCCAGTCTGTTGTCGAAAGATGGCTTCTTAACCCAAGTGAGATTACCAGAATAGAAAACAAAATAGTAAGCTATAAGAGTCTTCTTCTGGAATGGGGACAGAAAAAGAAAGTGAAGATCCAGTATGAAACTGCCGAGGAGCTCTTGCCTAACAAGAGTATTTGTTTCAAATGTTCGGTCTTGCTTAATGAAGAAAAAATAGGCTGTGCCTCTGAGTCTTCAAAGAAAAAAGCAGAAGAAAAAGCGGCTAAAAGAGCGTTTTATGCATTAAATAAAAGAGAAAATATCCTTGAAAAATAACAAAATATTCCTTGATTTTGAAGAAGAAGAAATTGTAATAGGGTTGATAAAATTGAAACAACAAATATCTCATCACGAGCTGTTTTTCAAGGTAAATCAACTCAATTTGTTTAATTTTTATAGAGCCAATGACTTGATGGTGGAGGATTATTTTAGACATTATAAGTTTCCAAAGTTTGAAACTTATGATGAAATTACACAAGCTAAATTTACTATCTTTGCTAACAAGTCTTTTTGGTCCGAAACAAAACAAACGAGTCCAAATGAGCTTTTTCAGCAAGGAGACGAAGAAAAATATTTTATTGATAAAGAAGTAGATTATATAATCTTTTCAAAAGATGGTTGGGAAGATTTTTCTAATATAAATTTTCCTAAGGATTGGGTGGATTCCGTAGAGGAACATCTACTCTCTTCAGAACAGGAATTATACCAAATAATATTTTATGATAAATAAAGACATGAAAAAAACCAAGATAATAGCGACATTGGGACCTGCGTCTTCTAGCAGAGAGACCATGATAGAAATGATAAAAGAAGGAGTGGATGTGTTTAGAATCAATTTTTCTCACGCCGACTATGATTTGGTGAAGAAAAATGTGGAACTTATCCGTTCTATTAATAAAGAATACGGCTTTAATACGGCTATTCTAGGGGATTTACAAGGACCTAAACTCCGTGTTGGTGTTGTGAAAGAAGGTTCTTTTATCAACCCTGGGGACATTCTTACTTTTACCAATGAGAATGTAGAAGGCGATGCATCCAGAGTGTATATGACCTACGAAAGATTTGCGAAAGATGTAAAAGTAGGTGAGAGAATTTTGATAGATGATGGTAAATTGGTTTTTGAAGTTATAGAAACCAATCAAAAAGATATTGTAAAAGCAAAAGCGATACAAGGTGGCCCGCTCAGCTCTAAAAAAGGCGTAAACCTTCCTAATACAGCGATTTCGCTTCCTGCCCTTACAGAAAAGGATATAGAGGATGCTAAATTTATGCTGGATAATGAGTTTGACTGGATTGCACTTTCTTTTGTGAGACACGCACAAGATATCAAAGATTTGAAAGATTTGATTCAAAATCATACCAATGGAAAGCTTAATGCTCCTATTATTGCTAAAATAGAAAAACCCGAAGGCGTGGAAAACATGGATGAAATCCTGAGAGAATGTGATGGAATCATGGTAGCCAGAGGAGATTTAGGAGTAGAAATCCCAATGGAGGAAGTTCCTGTGGTTCAGAAAAAGCTAGTAGAAGCAGCAAGAAATCACGCCAGACCTGTAATCATCGCTACACAGATGATGGAAACCATGATCAACAGCCTGACGCCGACTCGTGCCGAGGTGAATGATGTGGCCAACTCCGTGCTGGATGGTGCAGATGCTGTGATGCTTTCTGGTGAAACTTCTGTGGGAAAATATCCTGTGGATGTGATTAAAAACATGGCTAAAATCGTGAGCAATATCGAGAAAGACAAACTCTATATGAGCAGTAACAAGCCTATTGAAAAAATCCAAACTGAGGATGAAGACCGCTACATCACAGATATGGTCTGCTATTCAGCGGTGAGAATCGCTAAAAAAGCCAATGCAAAAGGCATCATCACGCTTACCAATTCGGGTTATACAGCGTTCCAGATTTCGGCTCATAGACCTCATGCTCACATCATTGTATTCTGTTCTGACAGAAGGGTTTTAGCGAAGCTTAATCTTCTTTGGGGAGTTAGAGCGTTTTATTATGATATGCAGAAATCTACCGATGAAACGGTTATTCAGGTGAATATGCTGGCAAGCAATTATGGTTTTGTGAAGCAGGGAGATTTTGTGGTAAATCTAAATGCGATGCCAGTGTATGAAAGCGGAAAAACCAATACACTGAGACTTTCAACTATTTAAAATATTGTTTAATCTAAAATTGATAAAATAAAATTATGTATCCAGAAGAATTAGTAATTCCTATGAAGGAAGAACTTACAGAAAATGGTTTCAAAGACCTTACAACGCCAGAGCAGGTTGTAGAAGCACTTGGGCAGAAAGGGACAACGCTATTGGTTATCAACTCTGTGTGTGGTTGCTCTGCTGGAGCAGCGAGACCAGGAGTGCTTTATTCCCTTACAGGAGATAAGAAACCAGATCATTTAGTGACTGCTTTTGCAGGATTTGATACGGAAGCTGTAGCAGAAGCGAGAAAGCACATGGCACCATTCCCGCCGTCTTCTCCATCTATTGCTTTGTTCAAAGATGGTGAGCTTGTTCATATGATAGAAAGACACCATATAGAAGGGCATCCAGCAGGAGCTATCGCTGCTAATTTGCAAGCAGCTTATGAAGAGTTCTGCTAAAAAGATACTTTTTAGAAAAAGAATAAAGCCAATCTTTAATTACAAAGATTGGCTTTATTTATTTTTATGAGAAAATTATTTTTAAAACTATTTTAAATGGATATAAAATTTAATAAAATGTAAATGTTATAAAAATAAAAAACCTTGGCAATCAGTGGATTATCAAGGTTTTAGAGTACCCCAGGCGGGACTTGAACCCGCACGCCAAAGGAGGCACAGGATTTTAAGTCCTGCGTGTCTACCAGTTCCACCACCAGGGCATGGAATGGAGCGAAAAACGGGATTCGAACCCGCGACCCCAACCTTGGCAAGGTTGTGCTCTACCAACTGAGCTATTTTCGCAACTGTGCGGATGAAGGGACTCGAACCCCCACGCCTCTCGGCACCAGATCCTAAGTCTGGCGTGGCTACCAATTACACCACATCCGCGGAAAAAATGAACTACTTTGTTCTTTTGTGATTGCAAATATACAAACTTATTTTTAATCTGCAAGTATAAATATATATTTTTTTATTTTTTCCTTTTAAAAGAGTTTTTTAACTTTACCAGCTAAAATTTATATTTCTATGGAATTACAAGGAACAGTGAAGAAAGTATTTGAAACTCAAACTTTTCCAAGCGGTTTTCAGAAAAGAGAGATGGTGCTGCTTACAGAGGAGCAATATCCACAGCCTATCAGTATAGAGTTTTTATCTGAAAAAATATCACTTTTGGACCAAGTGTCAGAAGGAGATAAAGTAAAGATAGGAATCAATATCAGAGGAAGAGAATGGACTAATCCAGAGGGACAGGTAAAGTATTTTAATTCTATCACAGCATGGAGATTGGAAAAAACAGATGGAGGCAGTTTTGATGAGCCTACATACACGGCGCCTGCAGCATCACAGTCTTCTGCGGTGAATGACAATCCGTTTGATGAAGAATCAGATGATGATTTACCATTCTAAATAAAATCTTATTATAAAATAAATCCTGCTGTTTAGTGGGATTTTTTAAATTTTAATAAATGTATCAATTAGATTCAGAAATTTGGTTTCCAGACCCGTATAAATATCATCCCGAAAGAGAGATTGTAGCTGTAGGAGGAGATTTGTCTGCTCGGCGGTTGATTTTGGCTTATTCTTTGGGGATTTTTCCGTGGTTCAATGAAGGTGATGAAATTTTTTGGTGGAGTCCTGACCCTAGATTTGTGCTTTTTCCAGAAGAGATAAAAATTTCTAAATCGATGCGAAAAATCCTGAGAAACGGCAAATTTTTTTTCACAGAAAATAAATGTTTCGAAGAAGTGATGAGAAACTGTGCAAATATTTCACGAAGAGGGCAGGATGGAACTTGGATTTCGGAGGAAATGATAAAGGCGTATACAGAACTAAATCAGCAGGGAAAAGCCAAAAGTATAGAAGTCTGGGAAAATGGGGAATTGGTAGGAGGTTTTTATGGTGTGGAAATGGGGCATGTTTTCTGTGGAGAAAGCATGTTTAGCAAGGTGAGTAATGCCAGCAAAGCAGGATTTATTCAGTTTGTAGAAAAAAATGCTGACCGATACAAACTCATAGATTGTCAAGTTTATACGGAGCATTTGGAAAGCCTTGGAGCGAGGGAAATCCCTAAAATAGAGTTTTTGGATATTCTTCGTAAGCCTACGAATTGATTTTGATAATCTTAAATTCTCCTTTGAGATAGGCTATCTGCATCTCGTTTTTTATTTCTTTGGGAAGTGTGGTAACAGGAATGGTAAGTTTTAGGATTTTTTCCCAAGAGAGCGTCTGGTGGTAGAGTTCATAGAAACCATAGCCGATGAATTTCCCGCCTTTGAAAGCCAGAAAAGAATGCTCGCTGAGTTTTCTTCCTTGTCCTATCCACAGTTCGTTCCTTCCAGCGAACGAAATTTTCTTTTTCAAGGCTTTATAATCTAAATTTTCTTTTTGTAGAATTGACAATAATTTTTCGGCTTGAGAAGGATATTTGAAATTAAATAAATCCGTTTCGTTTTCATTCTTTTTAGATGAAGAAACGAAGAAAGAGCCTGTCTGCGGGCTGTATCTTATAGCGAAAGGTTTAGAAGTATTTCTTTTTACTTTTTTTTCTTTCAGCATCAGCTGGGCGATGATGTCCGTGCCAGTGAACTTGTAGTAGATTTGCTCTACATTTTTCTGAAACTGAATGTTTCTTTTGGATTTAGAGTTTAAAATTCCCTTTGCAGACTTGTAAATATTGTCGCTGAAATCACAGAAAATGATTTTTCCTGCTTTATCTTGTAGGTAGAAAATCCCTTTTTCAGAAGGCAGATTTTCAGTAAGTTCGTTGATTTTATTGATATAGAGTTTGGATTGTGTTTCTTCTTGATGCTGTTGAATAATCTGGTTTTCAGCGTCTTTGGAGATTAGAAGTTTAAATAAATCCAATGTCGCTCTGGCATCACCGCCAGCACGATGAGCATCTGAAAGCGGGATGCCCACAGATTTACAAAGTTTCCCAAGCGAATAACTTTCTACATCGGGAATCAGTTTTTTGGCTAATGGAAGGGTGTCTATGGTATTAATTTTAAAATTAAATCCCAATCTTCGGAAAGACTGGCGCAGCATACGGTAGTCAAACTCTACATTGTGTCCCACGAGCGTGGTGTTTTCGGTCATTTCTATTACTCGTTTCGCTATCTCATGGAATTTTGGTGCTCTTTTGACCATTTTAGGCGTTATCCCAGTGAGTTTTTGAACATATTGGGTAATTTCGGCTTCGGGATTAACGAGCGTGATGAACTGGTCTACCACCTCATGCCCATCATAAACAAAAATAGCGAGTTCTATGATGCATTCTTCTCTGAAACCTGCGCCGTTACTTTCTATATCTATTACCGAATACATTTTACCATCAATCAAAGCTGCAAAGATAAAGTTTTAATGATAAATGGTCAATGTTTGGTAAGTGTCCCAGCTTTATTTTGGCAGGTTCTTTTTATTTATTAAAAATAAATTCCCTCCGAAATGAAGGGAATTTTAAATAAAAAATTATTTTTTTGAACCTTTGGTGGTCTTTTTCAGTCCTATCATTCCCATGATGGCTTTTGCGCCCTCTCTCATTAGGGTTTTTCCGAAAGTCTGTATCATGGGGCTTCCTAAGATACTTTCAAACATAGACGGCTCTTCCTTGGCAGGTTTGCTCTGCTGAGGTTTGTTGGTTTCTGTATTCACGGAATCTCCCTGCTCTTCATTCATTCTTTGTAATAAAATTTCGTAAGCAGATTCTTTATCAACAGTTTGGTTGTATTTTCTTACCAATTCAGACTGGTTTACAAGATTGTCAATCTCCTCTGGAGACAAGATGTCCATTCTACTTTCTGGTGAAATTAGATAAGTGTGAACCAGCGGCGTAGGGATTCCTTTTTCGTCTAATGCCGTTACGAAAGCCTCTCCGATTCCTAGGGACTGGATAAGTTCACTCGCTTTATAAAACTCACTCATAGGGTAGTTTTCCACAGCTTTGGAGATTTCTTTTTTGTCTTTTGCAGTAAATCCTCTTAGGGCGTGCTGTATTTTTAGTCCCAGCTGACTCAAAACAGATTCTGGAATATCGCCAGGCACCTGCGTGATGAAATAAATTCCCACCCCTTTAGAACGGATAAGTTTTACCATTGTTTCTATCTGTTCTAAAAGCACTTTTGGCGCATCTTTAAAGATTAAATGAGCTTCGTCTATGAAAACAGCCAATTTAGGTTTATCTAGGTCACCTGCTTCTGGAAGTGTCAAATATATCTCAGCAAAAAGCGACAAAATAAAAGTAGAGAACAGGGCAGGCTTGTTTTGTATATCTACTACACGAAGGATATTTACTACGCCCTTTTCATTTCTGGTTTTTAGCAAGTCTAAAACATCAAAGCTAGGTTCTCCGAAGATTTGTGTAGCGCCTTGTTGTTCCAGTGCTACGATGCTTCTCAGGATAGCGCCTAATGATGCAGGAGCGATAGAGCCATAGCCGTTGGCAAGTTCTTTTTTACCTTGTTCATTATCAGTTACATATTGTAATACTTTTTTTAAGTCCTCTAAGTCTATCAGAGGAAGACCTTTGTCATCACAATATTTGAAAACAATAGACATGATGCTGGTCTGTGTATCGTTTAGCCCTAGAATTTTACTCAAAAGCACAGGTCCAAATTCAGTAACAGTAGCTCTAAGTTTTACTCCTTTCTCGGCAGAGAGAGACATTAGCTCCACAGGGAAAGCCTGTGGCTGGTATGGTAGTTTGGTTTTATCATATCTTTCTTGGATACGGCTGTTCATTTCTCCTGTGGCTGCTATTCCAGAAAGGTCTCCCTTGATATCCATTACCAAAGAAGATATGCCATGATGTGAGAGCTGCTCTACGAAGGCTTGTAGTGTTTTGGTTTTTCCTGTTCCTGTTGCTCCAGCGATGAGACCATGTCTGTTGATGGTTCGCAGAGGGATATTTACATCTACTTCAGGGATGACTTCTCCATCCAAAATCCCCTTTCCTAGAGTAAAGAAATCCCCTTTTGCAGTGTAGCGAGGCGTAGTTTCTGCTATAAATTTTTCCTTTTTTGACATTATTTATGATTTTAGGGTCTAAAAATAAAAAAGAATTTATAAAATAACTAAAAAAGGAGATAGAAATTTCTATCTCCTTTATGTTGGTTTATTATTTTCTTAGAATTTGTAAGTGATACCAATTTTACCACCAGATACATTACCACCACCACCTTCTAGGTTGATACCGAAGTTTTTAGTAAAGAAGTAACGACCACCAATCTGCGCAGCAATTCCTAAACCAGAAGCGTAATTTCCATTATAAACGAAATCTCCATCACCATTATATTTGTGAGTCCAGTGATAGTATCCTACAGAAAGACCTGCATAAAGATCAAACTCAGAAGGAAGTCTTAATATTCTGTTGAAGTGGTAGTTACCATTAGCGGAAATACTAAAAACAGAGTGTTTCCATTCATAGATATACCAAGTTTCTTTTTTAGAACGATAAGAAGCTTCCGCTCCAATAGTAAAGTCTCTTGCAATTCCATAGTCTACACCTACTATTACAGGAATCCCCCAGCTAGAAATCCCTATTCCAGCATTAATTTGTACATTATTTTGTTCCAAAGTTCCTTGTGCAGATGCTGTAGCAACAGCAAAAAATAAAGACGCACATGCTAAAATCTTTTTCATAAAAAATAAAATTTAAATTTTTAAAACAGGGACAAAGATATACATATTTTTTAGATAGAAAAATATTTTGTATCAAAATAATATTTATAACTTTATAAAATGTAAAAAATAAATTTTATAGTTATGGACAAAATAAAAAATCACATCGGGCTGATTGTCATTTCAGCTGCAATAGTTTTTTCTACTTTTTTGGCTGCTAATGCTTTTAAAAATAGAAACTCAAATAATGACACTATCAATGTTACAGGGCTTGGTAGTAAGGACTTTGAGTCCGACCTTATTGTATGGAATAGTTCTTTTACAAAGAAAAGTGCGGATTTGAAAACTGCCTATGCTTCATTAGAAAAAGACAGGGATGCTCTCAAAAATTATCTATTGTCTAAAGGCGTGAAAGAAAAAGAAATCGTGTTTTCTTCGGTAGGAATTTCTAAAGATTTTGATAGAACTTATGATGAGTATCAGAATGTTCGTTCAGAAGTATTTACAGGATACACACTGAAACAGAATGTGCAGGTGGAGAGCAAAGAAGTGGAAAAAATAGAGAATATCTCACGCCAAGTTACCGAGCTTATCAATTCTGGTGTGGAGCTGTACTCTGAGCAGCCAGAATATTACTATACTAAATTAGCCGAGCTAAAACTAAAAATGATAGCTGAAGCAACCAAAGATGCGAAACTTCGTGCTGAAAAAATTGCAGAAAACGCAGGAGCAAAACTTGGTGATTTGAAAAAATCTGAAATGGGAGTTTTCCAGATTATTGCACAGAATTCTTCAGAGGACTATTCTTGGGGAGGCTCGTTCAATACATCTTCTAAAAAGAAGACGGCTAACATCACTATGAAGCTCTCCTACAATATTAGATAAATTTCATACCTTTGCGGTTTTCAGATTATTTATGACAAATACAAGTCCGAAAACAGTAGCATTTCATACACTCGGGTGTAAACTTAATTTTGCAGAAACATCTACTATTGCGCGTCAGCTTATAGGGGCGGGATATGAGAAAGTGGAGTTCGATGACCCTGCACAAGTCTATGTAATCAATACATGCTCGGTAACGGATAATGCCGATAAAGAGTGCAAGTTTCATGTGAAACGAGCAGTGAAGGCCAATCCTGATGGATTGGTGGTGGTTTTGGGATGCTATGCACAGCTGAAACCAGAGGAAATTTCTGCTATAGAAGGTGTGGATTTAGTCTTAGGAGCGAAGGAGAAATTTAATTTGCTTAATTTCCTTGATGATTTAAGGAAGTCCGAAAGCTCTGCGCAGGTTCACTCTTGTGAAATAGAAGATGCAGATTTCTTTATAGGTTCTTATTCTATTGGAGACAGGACTCGTGCCTTTCTGAAAGTTCAGGATGGATGTGATTACAAATGTACCTATTGTACAATTCCTATGGCGAGAGGGATTTCTCGCTCTGATACGATAGAAAATATTGTCAAAAATGCCCAGCAGATCGCCCAGCAGGATATTAAGGAAATAGTCCTCACGGGAGTGAATATTGGTGATTATGGAAAGGGCGAATTTGGGAATAAAAAACATGAACATACATTTTTGGATTTAGTGACAGCACTAAATGAAGTGGATGGCATCGAACGAATCCGAATTTCTTCCATAGAGCCTAATTTGTTGAAAGATGAAACCATAGAACTTGTGGCAAAGAGCAAGAGTTTTGTGCCGCATTTTCATATTCCGTTGCAGTCGGGCTCAGATGAGATTTTGAAAAAAATGAAACGCCGCTATCTCACGGCTCTCTATACCAGCCGAGTGAATAAGATAAGGGAAATCCTGCCTGATGCAGCTATCGGTGTGGATGTAATCGTAGGTTTCCCAGGTGAGACTGAGGAGAAGTTCTTGGAAACTTATAACTTTTTAGCGGAGTTGCCAATCAGCTACTTACATGTATTTACATATTCTGAAAGGGACAATACGGAGGCGGTTAGCATGGAGGGTGTGGTTCCTATTTCGGAGAGAAAGAGAAGGAATAAAATGCTCAGAATTCTTTCTGAGAAGAAAAAAATGGCTTTCTACCAAACACAATTAGGCAAAGTTCTGCCTGTTCTTTGGGAGCATGAAGAGAAAAACGGAATGATGTTTGGCTTTACGGATAACTATGTCAGAGTTCAAAAACCATATGACGAAAAGTCCGTGAATAAAGTAGAAAGAGTGAAATTAGAAAAAATTTCAAAGGAAGGGAATGTAGTGGTTTCTAGTTCTTTTGAGGAATTTTTAACAAAAGTTTAACCTCTATTGTCATTACAAAGGAGGAAGTTTTTTTATTTTAGTGGATTGAATTTTCTTAAAATATTATGTCACAAAAAAGCACATACGGCGACAATGTCATCTCTCTGAGAGATGTGAAAATAGTTCAGAAGAATTTTACAGTTCTTTCTAATGTTAATCTAACCATAAAAAAAGGTAAGTTTAATTATCTCATTGGGAAAACAGGTTCTGGAAAAAGTAGCCTTCTCAAGGTTCTTTATGGGCATCTTCCACTCCGCGAGGGAGAAGGAGAGGTGGTAGGTTTTGATTTGACAAAACTGAAAGTATCCCGCATTCCTGATTTGAGAAGAAAACTAGGAATTATTTTTCAGGATTTTCAGTTGCTTATGGATAGAACGGTAGAAAAAAATCTTCTTTTCGTTTTAGAAGCCACAGGCTGGAAAGATAGAAGTCTAATGGAGGAGAGAATAGATGATGTTCTCAGCAGTGTAGGAATGAAAACCAAAAAACACAAAATGCCTCACGAATTGTCTGGTGGAGAGCAGCAGCGTGTAGCTATAGCAAGAGCTTTGCTGAATCACCCCGAGCTTATCTTGGCGGACGAGCCTACGGGAAACCTAGACCCAGAGACTTCTAATGATATTATGACTTTGCTAAGACAAGTGTCTGAGGAGAGAAATTGTGCAGTGCTGATGGCGACACATGATTATCATTTGATACAGAATTTCCCAGGGCAGGCTATCCGTTGTGAAGATGGGACAGTATCTGTTTTGCAGGATACAAGTATACTTTTTGAATAAAAACTTTAAATTCAACTTTCTTCAATAAAAATCAAATTTAATTAGTTAAATGGTGTTAAATTGTATAAAAATTTAGTTAAAATACAAATTTGATACAATATCATTAATAAATGCTCGTTCTTGATATTAGTAACCAATTAAATTTTTAAGTATCATGAAAAAGTTAGTTTTTGCAAGTTTATTCCTTGCGTTAGGAACATTCGCAGTAAATGCACAGTCTACTCCATCAAAAAAGAAAGCAGAGCCTTCTAAGAAAGCGGCTAAACAATCGCCTAAAAAATCAGCTCAGCCTGGTGAAGCAGAACACGCTGTTCCTGCTGTTCCTGAAAATGTAAGTCATCCTTCAGTGGATAAAGAGCAACCAAAACAAAAGGAATCAGAGGATAAAAAGGAGGAACATCCTGTAAATCCACAGAAATAGATTTTATTGTTTATCATAGATAGCCACTTCTGAAAAAGAAGTGGCTATTTTTTATGGGTAAATTCTTATCTTTGCGCCCAAAGTTTTAAAAGATGAGTAAAATTCGCGTTCGTTTTGCACCGAGTCCTACGGGCCCTCTGCATCTTGGTGGAGTGAGAACAGTATTATACAATTACCTTTTTGCTAAAAGCCAAGGAGGAGATTTTATTTTAAGAATAGAAGATACAGATACTGCCCGCTATGTGGATGGAGCAGAAGACTACATCATGGAGGCGCTGGACTGGCTGGGAATACAGCCTGTGGAAAGTCCTAAAAAAGGAGGGCCATATGCGCCGTACAGACAGTCTGAAAGGAGAGAAATCTATGATAGATATACTGAGCAGATTCTAAAAACAGATTATGCCTACTTGGCGTTTGATACTCCAGAAGAGCTTGATAAAATCAGATTAGAATACGAAGCCAAAGGAGAAGTTTTTTCTTATAATAATGTTACCAGAAACAGCCTGAAAAACAGCCTTGTACTTTCAAAAGATGAGGTAGAAAAACTTTTGGCTGAAAAAGTTCCTTTCGTGGTTCGGTTTAAAATGCCAGAAAACCGAGTGATGGAGCTTAGCGATATTATCCGTGGGAATTTCAGCGTAAATACGGATACTCTGGATGATAAGGTTTTGGTAAAACAAGATGGAATGCCGACTTATCATTTCGCAAATATCATCGATGACCACGAGATGCAGATTACCAATGTAATCCGTGGAGAGGAATGGCTACCATCAATGGCTCTGCATGTATTGTTATACGAAGCCATGGGTTGGAAAGCGCCAGAATTTGCGCATTTGCCACTGATACTAAAACCAGAAGGAAAAGGAAAACTCAGCAAAAGAGACGGCGATAAATTCGGGTTTCCTGTATTTCCATTGAATTTTACTGATAAAGAAACAGGAGCTGTATCCAAAGGATATCGTGAGGAAGGGTATTTCCCAGAAGCGTTTGTTAATTTCTTGGCACTTTTGGGCTGGTCGCCATCTGATAATAAAGAAATCTTGTCATTAGAAGAAATGGTTCAAGAATTTAATCTGCACAAAGTTCATAAATCTGGAGCAAGATTTAGCAAAGAAAAAGCAGAATGGTTTAACAGTCAATATCTTAAAATGAAAACAGATGATGAGCTGTTAGTTTTACTTAAAGAGATAGAAGCGGTGAAAAACTCTGGAGTCAGCGATGATAAGCTGATTACGATTATTGGGCTGATGAAAGAGAGAGCGGTTTTCGTGAAAGATATCTATGAGCAGGGACAGTTTTTCTTCTCTGCACCAGCAGATTATGATGAAAAAGCCATCAAAAAGGCGTGGGCAGATACCACAGGAGAACTTCTTGCAGAGTTTGCTCAGAAATTAGAAAAGGTGGATTTTCAATCAGAAATTCTCAAAAATCTTATTCATGATTTCGCTGCCGAAAAAGAATTAGGAATGGGTAAAGTGATGATGCCGCTGCGTTTGGCTTTGGTGGGAGAACTGAAAGGTCCAGATGTTCCTGATATCATGAATATTATAGGAAAAGAAAAAACTATAGAACGAATCGAGAAATTGATAGAAACTCAAAAAAAATAAATTCATATTTGATTTTTAAATTTATTAGTATTTTTGAAAACTCAAATATTATTCAAAATTAGAAATATGGAATACTTGGATTTTGAACAACCGATAAAAGAGTTGATGGAACAATATGAAAAATGCGCCATTGTAGGCGAAGAAAGTGGAGTGGATGTTTCAGCAACTTGCAAACAGATAGAAGAAAAAATCATCAAGACTAAAAAGAAAATCTATGGCAACCTTACGCCATGGCAGAGAGTACAGCTTTCCCGCCACCCAGACAGACCCTATACATTGGACTATATCCACGGAATAGCGGATGAGGGCAGCGTTGTTGAGCTTCATGGCGATAGATGTTTCGCGGACGACCCAGCGATGATAGGAGCGATGATAAAAATAAATGGTCAAAGCGTGATGGTTATCGGGACACAAAAGGGAAGAACTACGAAGGAAAGACAATACAGAAGATTCGGGATGTCTAATCCTGATGGATATCGTAAGGCGTTGAGATTGATGAAGTTGGCGGAGAAATTTAATATGCCTATCGTGACTTTGATAGACACTCCTGGTGCTTATCCAGGTCTTGAAGCAGAGGAAAGAGGGCAAGGTGAGGCTATTGCAAGAAATATTTTTGAGATGAGCCTTCTGAAAGTTCCTGTAATCGCTATTGTTATCGGTGAGGGAGCTAGTGGAGGAGCTCTGGGAATAGGTGTAGGGAACAAGGTCTACATGATGGAAAACACTTGGTATTCAGTGATTTCGCCAGAATCATGTTCTTCTATTCTTTGGAGAAGCTGGGAGTACAAAGAAACTGCTGCCGATACACTGAAACTTACAGCGCAAGATATGCTGAAAGAAAAGTTGATAGATGGCATCATTACTGAACCGCTTGGAGGAGCACACTATGATCCAGCAGAAGCATTTGCTAATGTAAAAGATACGATTTTAAAAAATATAAAAGCATATAAAGGCTTTACTGAAGATGAACTTGCTACACAAAGACAAGAAAAATTTGTAGCAATGGGACAATACAAAGGATAATTAAATAAAAAGCTGGAAAATTTTCCAGCTTTTTATTTTTATCTTACGCCTAATGTTAGTTGATAATCAGCATTGATGGTTCTTGATTGTTGGTATTTTCCTCCACATATTACGGAAGAAATAGTATATGAACCTTTGTTTAAAGATATTCTTCCTGTAGAGTTTGCAGGGACACTGATATTATAGCTGCTTTTCCCTGCGAAATTTACTACAATAGGGCATTTTGACAGATTCTTCACAGTTACATATGCGCTGTTTCCTTTACTGCTTCCATTAAGGATTCTAGTAGCTTCCTCAGCGGTCTCTTGGTGACTTCTGTGATTGTTGGATTGATGAGAAGTTGAGGTCTGTGCTGAAGAACTACTGCTTCCTAAACGGGCTAGCTTTCTTCTAAATTCAGGAGTTTTAGGGTGGTTAGGATAGTTTACTATGAAATTTGCAACTACCTTAGGGTCATTGGATTTTTCTGTCATTTCTATGGTATGTTGCGACTGAGCGAATATACCAGCAGACATAAATCCTAAAAGAAGTAAAATCGTTTTTTTCATCTTTATAAAAATTTGTATCTTTGCCAACTAATTATCTACAAAAATATAAAAAATATTATAATTATGTATACACCAGTAGCAGCAGATGTAGCTAAACTAAGAAACACAACAGGTGCAGGAATGATGGACTGCAAAAAAGCTTTGGTAGAAGCTGAAGGAGATTTTGAAAAAGCCATCGAAATCCTTAGAAAAAAAGGACAAAAAATCGCAGCAAATAGAGCAGATAGAGAATCTACTGAAGGTGCTGTAATCGCAAGAGTAAACGAGGATAACACGCTAGGTGCTGTAATCTCTCTAAACTGCGAAACTGACTTCGTTGCTAAAAACGATGCTTTCGTAGAATTGGCTTACGAATTAGCAGAACAAGCAATGAACTATGCTTCTAAAGAAGAGTTCTTGGCTTCTGATTTCCACGGAATCACAGTTGCTGAAAAACTTATCGAGCAGACAGGAGTTATCGGAGAGAAAATAGAAATCGGTGCATTTGAAAGAATCGAAGGACCTTTCTTGGCGGCTTATATCCACGCAGGAAACAAAATCGCAGCTATCACAGCATTGTCTGCTAAAGTAGATGGAGCAGCAGAAGCAGCAAGAAACATCAGTATGCAGGTAGCATCTATGAGCCCAGAAGTTCTTTCTTACAAAGATTTTTCTCCTGAGTTTATAGCAGCAGAAACAGACGCAAGAATTGCAGCAATCGAGAAAGATAACGAGGAGCTTGTAAGACTTGGAAAACCATTGAAAAATGTTCCTAAATATGTTTCTTATGCACAATTGACAGAGCAAGTTCTAAAACAAGCAGAAGAAGATGCAAAAGCTGAATTGAAAGCTGAAGGTAAGCCAGAACAAATCTGGGATAAAATCTTACCTGGTAAAGTTCAGAGATTCATCAGTGATAACACTTCTCTAGACCAAGAGAAAGCATTGCTTGACCAAAACTACATCAAAGATGGAGATATGAAGGTTTCTCAATATGTGAAATCTGTAAGCCCAGACCTTGAAGTAGTAAGATTCGTAAGAGTTTCTCTTTAATTAAAATTATAAATTTTACCCTATTCCTCTTAGCTGAAAAGCTGAGAGGAATTTTTATTTTATGAACATGTATTTTTATAAAACTTTGTGATAAATATCAGCATTTGAAATCATCATTGTATAATTTTTATCGTTAATTTTGCTAACAAATTATACTTTTTTAACACTAAATAAAAGAATATGAGTGAAATAAGCGAAATGATAAGAGATTACTGGACAGAGCGCTCCAAAACATATAGCGATTCTACATTGCAGGAGCTTTATGGAGACAATGCCCAGAACTGGGAAAATATTCTCTATGGAGATATTGATAAAAACCAGAATTTGAAAATATTAGACATCGGAACAGGGCCTGGGATGTTCGCGGTGCTGCTGGGAAGAAATCCCAATTTTGAAGTATCCGCAGTAGATTCCAGCAAAGGGATGATAGAGCAGGCGACGCAGAATGCACAGAAATTCGGCGCGAAGGTAAATTTCCAGTTGCTAGATGCACAGCAACTGCCTTTTGAGGATGATACATTTGATGTAATAGTCACTAGAAATGTGACTTGGAATCTTCCTCACCCAAAAGATGCTTATAAAGAATGGAAAAGAGTACTGAAAAAAGGAGGAAAAATGATAAACTTTGATTCCAATTGGTATTCTTATCTTTTTGATGAAAATCTTCATAAATACCATGATGAACACCCAGACAAGAAACTTCAAGAAGTCCTGCCAGAAGGAATGGAAGCACGAATGGAGAACATCGCAAAAACGCTTCCTCTTTCCAAGGAGAGAAGACCTGCATGGGATGTTAATTGTCTTTTGGATTTAGGGTTTTCTAAAATGGCTTTTGATTATAATATCAATGATGAGGTCTATGATAAGGAACATCAGGAAATCAATGCTTATGCACCGATGTTTAGAATTATAGCCGTTAAATAAATATAGAATTAAATTTAAATTATGCATAAAATATTTTGTTCAGTTGCACTAGGAGCGCTTGTTTTGTCTTGCTCGGGGAAGAAAGAAACACGAGATAATAAGGCGCAAACTAACGCTCCTAAAATGGAGAAAGTAGAATATATCTATCACGATGGGACTAGGGATTTAAAAGTAACCATCACTACACCGCCACAGCGTGCGGCTCTTTTTACACCGCATATGACGGAGATGCTATTAGCATTAGGTCTAGGCGATAGAATAGTGGTGGGAACTACGGAAGGACCTGTTTCCAAGCAGTTTGAAAAGGAATATGAGAAAGTTCCAGATGAATATAAATTCATAGGACATAGTTTCAAAATGACCAAAGAGGCATTCCTGCTTAGAGAGCCGGATTTTGTGTCTAGTGATGGAGACCTTAGCTCAGAATCCACAGGTTCGCCAGAGGAACTTTTGGCTCAGGGAATAGCGCCATTTACGCCAAAAACCATCCAGACTCCAAATGCTACGATAGAAACTGTGTATGAAGATTTCTATATGCTGGGAAAAATCTTTAATGTAAATGACAAAGCGAAGGAAGTAGTAGAGGGAATGAAATCCAAACTTGCCGAGGCTAAAAAAACATTCGTAGTTAAACCTGAAAACGAAAAGAAAAAAGTAATGATACTTTCTTCTATTAACAATGGGATTTGGGTTTTCTCTTCTTTGGCGGCGGATTTGGTTCGTCAGGCAGGTGGTGTCAATATTTATGAAGATGCAGGAACAGCGTATGAGTTTGTGTCTTTTGAGAGTGTGGTGCATAGAAATCCAGATGTGATTTTCATCACGGACACGCAGTCCAGAAACATGACTCCCGAAGAAAAAGCGAATTTCATCAAAAACCATCCAATATTGAAAGATATCAACGCGGTGAAGAATAATCAGATTTATGAAGTGAATTTTGCGGATGTTTCACCTGGGGTTAGAAATGTGGATTTTATCATTAGATTAAATAAAGTTCTTTACCAAGGAGGAAAATAGAATATTGTTTGAGAATAGTTGTGTAAATTTCAATAATTTCGTTAAAAAATCGTGTTTTTATTGGTTTTTTAACGAAATTATTACGATATTAGCAAGATAAAATTAATACAACTATGGAACAATTGGTAGAAAAGATAGCTGGGCTTATTTGGTCTGATGTCTTTATTTTATTATGTGTTTTCACGGGAATTTATTTCTCCATTAGACTCGGTTTTCCTCAGTTTACCCAAGTAAGGGAAATGCTGAGGTTACTTTTTCAGGAGAAAGAATCAGAGAAGGGGTTGTCTTCTTTTCAGGCGTTTTCTTTGGCTATTTCAGGGCGTGTAGGAACGGGGAATATTGTGGGGGTTGCCACGGCGATAGCTATGGGAGGACCAGGGTCTATATTTTGGATGTGGCTGATAGCGATTTTGGGTTCTGCATCGGCATTTGTAGAATCTACATTGGGACAGGTTTATAAAAGAGAAATAGACGGCGAATACCGTGGAGGGCCCGCCTATTACATAGAAAAAGGGCTGGGAATAAGGTGGTATGCTATTCTTTTCGCTGTGATTGCAGTGGTGTGCTGTGGATTTCTTTTGCCAGGGGTACAGAGTAATAGTATAGCACAATCCATGAATAATGCCTTTGGGATAGTTACTCAGACGGATTATTTTATTCCTATGAATATTTTTGGGGTAGTAGTTGTAGGGCTTTTAGTGGTGATAATATTTGGAGGAGTCAAAAGACTGGGGCATGCTTCAGAAACGATAGTTCCTATAATGGCGGGAGCTTATATTTTGGTGGGGCTGATAATTATTATTCTTAATTTTCATAGAATTCCAGAAGTATTTTCTACGATTATTTCTTCGGCTTTTGGGCAGGATGCTGTTTTCGGTGGGATTTTAGGAAGTGCCATTGCTTGGGGAGTGAAAAGGGGAATTTATTCCAATGAAGCAGGACAGGGAACAGGGCCTCACGCAGCGGCGGCATCAGAGGTGATCCATCCAGCGGAGCAAGGGCTGGTACAGGCGTTTTCTGTGTATATAGATACTCTTTTTGTTTGTACTACTACGGCATTTATGATTTTGTTTACCAATCAGTATCATGTGATGGATGAGCAGACTAAAATGATGGTGGTAGAACATATAAAAGATGTAGACTATACAGGTTTTACGCAGGCTGCGATTTCTTCTCATTTTCCTTCGTTTGGGAATGAGTTTGTAGCGGTAGCGCTGTTTTTCTTCGCTTTTACTACCATAATGGCTTATTATTACTATGCAGAGACCAATCTCACCTTTATTGTCTGTTCTAAATATCATCATTTGGCTATTTTTGTCTTGAGAATTGTTTTTCTCATAGGGGTGTATATGGGAAGTGTGCGAGAGGCTAAAATGGCGTGGATAATAGCAGATGTAGGATCTGGAATGATGGCATGGGTGAACATTATAGCAATTTTATTGCTGGGAAACACCGCACTGAAAGTATGGAAAGACTATAAAACACAAAAGAAAAATGGAATACAAAAACCAACTTTTGATGCTAAAAAACTCAATATTAAAAATGCTGATTTTTGGGAGAAAAAACAAAATCCCTAAAACTATGGTTTAGAGACTTTGACAGGTTATAATATATGAATGGATTTTTACAATTAGTGTCTTTTAATTAGAAATTGTTACAGAAAAGATTAGATTTTTTTTCTTATGGTTATTAATGCGCTGATTTAGTGGTTGTAATGTTTAGATATAATATATAAAATCCCAATACAAGCTCCTATTAAAAGTGAGATTAACAATAGTGAAATTATAAGAAATATAATATAGGCTGTTTGACCATACTTTTTAAATTTTTCATTGCAAAAATCACTTACTTTTTGTAGGAAGTCAAGTTCTTTTTGGATTTTTAGGAAACTTCTATCATATTCAAAACCATCTTCTTCATCTTTGATTTCGGCTACAATTTTAGAAATCTTCATGATGTGTTTTCCATAACTTTCATACATCCAGTATTTTCCTATAAAATATAGAATCACGCAGAATGTTAAAAATAGTATAATAAAAAAAATAATATTAGATTCTTTGTTATGTAAATATAAAGTAGAATATAAACCTAACATAATGGGAACAAATACGATATTAAAAGATTTATAAAGCTCTGAATTTAAAACCAATTCATACCTTAAATCCAAAATATTATGATATGTATTAAGACTTTTGGTATTCAGTTTTTTATAAAAAGTATAGAATTTCAGATAATAATATCCCATGATTATAAGTGCTATAAATATCAGCATAATAAGTAGATATATCTGCATAGTATCCTTTCCTGTCAGAAGAAGCAGTGCAGCCCACAAAGGAAAAGAAACAATACTTATCCAAAATTCTGTCCGCATATTCATCCGAATTATTTCCAGAGGCGTATGAATTTCTTTTTGTTTTTCCAACGAAATCTCGGGAACGGATTCTATTTTTTCCTCGTTCCATACTTGTTTTAAGTTTTCTAAATCCATTAGAATTTTTTATTAAAATATTTTATAATTCTTTGTTTATCAATTCGTTTACTAAGTCGCTCAGTTTCTGTTTGGCACGGTTTAGTTTTACACGGCAGTTTCCTTCCGTTATTCCCAGTTGTTCCGCCATTTCCTTCCCAGAATAATCCTCTAAATAATAGAATATCAGCGCTTTGTCTATCGGGCTCAGCAGGTGGATGGCATCATACATTATCTTTACTTTATACTCTTCTTCGGCGGTTTCTTCATTTTTGATGTCAAAATTCTGAATTTCCTCTTCCCGAGAGATGAACCCTCTTTTCTTTTCCGATTTCAAGAAAACTATCGCTGTATTCAGAGCTACACGATACATCCAAGTAGAAAATTTGCTTTTTTCTTCAAAACTTGGGTAGGCTTTCCACAGCTGATAAGTGATTTCCTGAAACAAATTATTCTGGTCTTCAGGCTCGTCCATATACATCTTGGAAATTTTGAAAAGCACGCCTTTATGCTTTTCTACTCTCTCCAAAAATTCCTGCTCTAATGAAGACATTGATTGATTTTTTAGTTAATTAGTATTAAAATTTAGGATTTGTTACACATTTATTTGAAAAAAATAAAAACCACATAAAGTGTGGTTTATTTTATTCTTAGAGACTCTTTCACTAGTTCTATCATTTTTGGGTCACCTGTCTGTTTTCCTTTTTCGTCGGAAAATTTCACGGTTGGTATCCATTCATCATTTGCTCCCAGAACTCCTGTAAGTTTCATTACGATGTTCATTGGAGTGAGTCCTACATCGTTAGTTAGATTTGTCCCAATTCCAAACGAAAGTCCGACTTTTCCTCGGCAAGCTTGTGTAATTTCAGAGATTTTTTCTAAATTAAGATTATCCGAAAAAATAATGTATTTAAACAAAGGATTGATGCCGTGTTTTTCGTAGTGTTTGATGGTTTTCTCGGCGAAAGCTATCGGGTCACCGCTGTCGTGCCTTACGCCATCAAAAAGTTTAGCAAATTTTTTATCAAACTGCTTGAAAAACACATCAGTAGTATAAGTGTCTGAAAGCGCAACTCCCAAATCGCCACGGTAAACATCCACCCAATGCTCTAGAGAAAGCGCATTCGCCATTTTAAAGCCATACTGCGCGCCATGGAACATAAACCATTCATGGGCGTGGGTTCCGATAGGTTTCACGCCGTATTTCATCGCAAAATGAACATTGGAAGAACCGATGAAATAGCTGTTGGAGTCTTGGGTAAGGGCTTTCATCACTACATCATGAACCTTGTAGGAGTGTCTTCTTCGTGTCCCAAATTCCGCGAAATTTACTTTTAGTTCTATGAGATTTTTGGCTTTTTCTAAGGTTTTTCGAGTGATTTCATCATCACTTTGGCGCTCCATATCGTTCATTTTGTAATAAAGCTCACTGATGAGCGATAGCAGTGGCACTTCCCAAAGTATGGTTCTGTACCAAAGACCTTCTACGGTAACCTCTAAATCATTTCCTATCTGATTGATTTTCACTTCGGAAGGGTCATAGTGGTATCCTTCCAAAAAGTCTAAATAAGGAAGATTTAGGTATGGACAATTTTTCTTTAAAAATTCTTTTTCTGCTTTGGTCAGCTGGAGTTTTGCCATTTCGTTGATGGCTTTTCTGAGGACATTATCAAAGCCTTCTGGGAAGGAATGTTTCCCTCGGTTGATGAATACATATTTCACTCTTGCATCTGGAAAGAGCTTTACCACAGCGCATTGCATGGTGAATTTGTAAAAATCATTGTCTAATATAGAGTTGAAAACTATGCTCATTTTTAGAAATCATTAAAATTAAAGCCATAAAAATACGAATTTCTATTATTAAAATTGTCTTTAAAACGACAAATAATTAAATTCGCGCTGCTATTTGAATGAAATATGAAAGACCTGCTTAAGTTTTACTCACTATCAGAGATAAATTATAGACACAAATATCCTTTAATCGAGAAAATAAAATATTTTGCAAAGGGCATATTATTGTATTTTGTTTTGCAGATTTGTGCTTTATTGCTAATGTTTTTGGTGGATGAATTTTTAATAAAGAAAATGGGTTTTCCTTCCGTTTTTAAATTAATGATAGAAAGCCAAAAGAAAATAAAAGGGTATTATAGTATTTTCATGGTTGTGATTTTAGGGCCTCTGGTGGAAGAGCTTATTTTTAGGTTGATTTTAGTTCCTAAGCGCAGAAATATCGCGATATTTACTTTTGTTTTTTCGTTTTTGGTATTGAATAAAACTTATTATATTATCAAAATAGATTGGCTTTTGCTGGTGTCTTTGGTAGTGTCGGGATTGCTGTCTTTTCTTGTTTTTAAATTGCTGAAACGAAACCCTGAAATAGAAACAGCCATAGCGAAAAGACAGAAAATAATCACGATAGTGTCTGTTGTCCTTTTTGGGTTGTTGCATATTGTTAATATAGAAAATCTGCATTGGGAACTGGCGCTGCTCTATCCTGTGTATGCTCTTCCGCAAATGATTTCAGGGTATGTTTGTTCTGTGCAGAGGCTGAAATTAGGTTTTGTCTGGGGATTGCTTTTTCATTCAACGATTAATTTAATGGCTTTTCTGAGATAAAATATGTAAAAAAAATCTTCTGTTTTTGCATAATTTTGTATCCATTTTAGTTCTATGAAAAAATTCATATTAAAAACCATCTTTTTTCTATTACCAATATTGGTCTTGGCGGTGATAATGGAAGTTGCTTTGAGAGCTATTCCTAATGACTACAAGCAGAAAAGAAATTATATGGACAGCCACTCGGATGAAATAGAGGTTTTGGTTTTGGGAAGTTCGCATAGTTTGTATGGCATAAATCCTAAATATTTCAGCCAAAAAACCTATAATATGGCGTATGTTTCCCAGTCATTGGATTTGGATTATAAAATTTTAGAAAAGTATCATAATAGGTTTAAAAATCTGAAAACCATTATTGTTGATATTTCCTATTTTTCATTGTATGCGACATTAGAAACTGGGCCAGAGCCATGGAGAGCAAAGAATTATAACATATATTACGATATACCGACATCTAAAGCTACAAATAATTTTGAGGTTCTGACCAATAAGCTGGATATAAACTATAGCCGAATGAAATCATATTACACTAAAAAAATAAAAAATGATAAAGCCTTCATAGACAGCACATTTACAACTAAAATGTATGACGGATGGATTTCCCTAAAACCAGCAAAAACCACAGATGATTTAGAAGAAACAGGAGTGGCTGCTGCGGAAAGACACACTCACGACATAACCGAAAGGAGCAGGGTAGAAATACATGATGAGCTGACTAATGTTTTGGGTAAAATCGTAGATTGGTCAAAACAGAAAAATGTAAAAGTGGTATTTGTCACAACACCAACTTATAAAACCTATTATAGCAGAATAAACGCTGACCAATGGGATAATACTCATAAAATTATAGAAGATATCTGCCGAAAAAACAGCAACTGCCAGTACATCAATTTGCTAAAAAACGATGGAAATCTTTTCACTGAAAAAGATTTTAGCGATGCTGACCACCTTTCGGAAATAGGAGCCGAGAAAATGTCTAAACTTATAAATCAGTTCCTGACAAGCACGAAATAACTAAATTTTTCTTTACTTTTGCTATGTGCATTCAGAATTAGAACTTCAGCTAAAAACATTGCCTTCAGGGCCTGGTGTTTATCGTTATTACGATAAAAAGGGCGAAATTTTGTATGTAGGAAAGGCTAAAAACTTGAAAAACAGGGTCCTGTCTTATTTTAATAAAAGTCAGATCGGATACAAAACCCGAATGATGGTTTCTAAAATTGTAAGGCTGGAAACCACTGTGGTTAATAGCGAATACGATGCACTTCTTCTGGAAAACAACCTCATAAAAGAATATCAGCCTTTCTACAATATTCTACTGAAAGATGACAAATCCTATCCTTGGATTTGCATCAAAAAAGAGCCTTTCCCTCGGATATTTTTAACGAGAAATGTCATCAAAGACGGCTCGGAATACTACGGCCCTTATGCGAAAGTAAAACAAGCAAAAACGCTGATAGAAGTTATCAAGAACATCTATAAACTCAGAACATGCAGCCTGAATCTCTCTCCCGAAAAGATAAAAGAAGGGAAATATAAAGTCTGTCTGGAATATCACATTAAAAACTGTGCTGGCCCTTGTGAAGGACTAGAAACCGAAGAAGAATATGCCCAAAAGCTAAACGCCATTCGTGGGATTATCAAAGGCGAATTCAAGGCAGCGCGGGAATATTTAGAAGCTGAAATGTACAACTACGCTGCAAAACTGGAATTTGAAAACGCCCAGCAGAGTAAGGAAAAATTACAGATTTTAGAAAATTACCAGACCCATACCACTATCGTGAGTTCCAACATAAACGATGTGGATGTCTTTGGTATTATCAGTGATGAAGCGGCGGCTTATGTCAATTATTTCAAAATTAAAAACGGTTCTATTATTCAGTCCTACACCACAGAAATCAAAAAAATGCTGGACGAAACTGATGAAGAAATATTGGAAGAAGCCCTGATAGAGATTAGGAATAAATTTAATTCTACTTCTACGGAAATTTTTCTTCCATTTCATCTCAATATAGAAATTCCACATGTGAAGCTGATTGTCCCTAAACTGGGCGACAAAAAGCGTATCGTAGAACTTTCCGAGAAAAACGCAATGGAATACCGCGTGGAAAAACTCAAGCAGGTGCAGATAGTAGATCCAGAAAGACATACCAACCGCATCATGGCGGAGATGAAAAAGCTCCTCAGACTTCCCGAAGAGCCACGCCATATAGAAGGTTTTGACAATTCTAATATTCAAGGGACAAATCCCGTTTCGGCGTGTGTGGTTTTCAAAGATGGGAAACCCAGCAAGGCGGATTATCGGATTTTTCATGTGAAAACCGTGGAAGGGCCGAATGATTTTGCTACGATGGAAGAAGTCATCTATCGCCGATATAGCAGGCTTTTGGATGAGGGCGAACCACTGCCGCAGCTCATTTTGATAGACGGCGGAAAAGGTCAGCTCAGTTCCGCAGTGAAAAGCCTGAAACTCCTCGGGCTGTATGGGAAAATTTCCATCATCGGAATAGCGAAAAGATTGGAAGAAATCTTCTTTCCTGAAGATCCAGTTCCATTGTATTTAGATAAAAAATCGGAAACCTTGAAGGTTCTCCAGCGGGTTCGGGACGAGTCGCACCGTTTTGGTGTAAAGCATCACCGCACGAGAAGAAAAAATTCTACAATAAAATCAGAATTGGAGGAAATCCCTGGTGTAGGCGAGAAAACCATCCAGCAGCTTTTATCTAAATTAAAATCTGTAAAAAGAATAAAAGAAGCCTCTCTGGAAACGCTGGAAGAGATTTTAGGAAAATCCAAAGCAAAAGCAGTTTGGGAGCATTTCAATAGCTAAAAAAGAATGAATAAATTTCCTGATTTTTGCTCGTAAAAGCGAAATTAGGAAATTTTGTCAGATTAAAAATATCGTTTTTAAATCATTTTCGGAAATTTTGTCTCATTTTATGTGATAGAATGATTTTTGCAATTTAGATTTCAGATAACTTTTAAAATAAAGAATTATGAATCTAAATCAATATACCGTAAAATCACAAGAAGCCATCCAAAAAGCACAACAGATTGCTTTGGATTTTGGCAACCAGAGTATAGAACCTCAGCATCTATTGGAAGGAATTTTCCAAGTGGATGAGAATATCTCAGCTTTTCTGATGAAAAAAGCAGAAGCCGACCTTAACTTGATAAGACAAAGAAACAGAGAATCTTTGGAAAGCCTCCCAAAAGTAGAAGGCGGGAATATTTACCTTTCTCAAAGCGCCAGCAAAGTCCTTTTGGAAGCGCCTAATATCGCTAAAAGAATGGGCGATGAGTATGTGACTTTGGAGCATATTTGGTTGGCATTATTAGAGGTGAGTTCTTCCGTTTCACAGATGTTGAAAGATATGGGCGTGACCAAATCCCTTTTGGAAGGAGGAATCAAAGAACTTAGAAAAGGTTCAAAGGCAACTTCTGCGAGTTCCGAAGAGACTTACCAATCACTTAATAAATATGCAAAAAACTTCAATGAACTGGCAGCAGAAGGGAAATTAGACCCAGTAATCGGGCGAGATGAAGAAATCCGAAGAGTACTGCAGATTCTTTCGCGAAGAACCAAGAACAACCCTATTCTCATCGGTGAACCAGGAGTGGGTAAGACCGCCATCGCAGAGGGAATAGCCCATAGAATCATCAGTGGAGATGTTCCAGAAAACTTGATGGACAAAACGCTCTATTCACTTGACATGGGAGCATTGATTGCAGGTGCTAAATACAAAGGAGAGTTCGAAGAAAGACTAAAATCCGTAGTAAATGAAGTGGTGAAATCTGATGGGCAGATTATCCTTTTCATCGATGAAATTCACACCCTTGTAGGTGCAGGCGGCGGCGAGGGAGCGATGGATGCTGCGAATATTCTAAAACCAGCTTTGGCGAGAGGAGAGCTTCGTTCCATCGGTGCGACAACGCTTAACGAATATCAAAAATACTTTGAAAAAGATAAAGCTCTGGAACGCCGTTTCCAAAAAGTAATGGTGGAAGAGCCAGACACAGAATCAGCGATTTCTATTCTTCGTGGAATCAAAGACAAATATGAATTCCACCACAAGATTAGAATCAAAGATGAAGCCATCATAGCCGCGGTAGAAATGTCCCAGCGATATATTTCGGATAGATTTTTACCAGACAAAGCCATTGACTTAATCGATGAAGCTTCTGCAAAATTAAGAATGGAAATCAATTCTAAACCAGAGGAATTGGATGTTTTAGACAGAAAACTTATGCAGATGGAGATAGAGCTGGCGGCGATTTCCAGAGAGGGCAACCAGACTAAAATAGACCATCTGAAGGAAGATATTGCAAAAATCACTGAAGAGCGAAACCAAATCAACGCAAAATGGCTCAGTGAAAAGCAGAAATCCGAGGACTTGACTCAGATTAAAAAAGATATCGAGAGCCTGAAATTGGAAGCCGAAAGAGCTCAGCGTATGGGCGATTATGCAAAAGTTTCGGAGATACAATATGGAAAACTCCGCGAAAAGGAAAACGAGCTACAAAAACTGGAATTGGCGATGCAGAATCAGCAGAATGAGCTTGTAAAAGAGGAAGTTACCGCAGAAAACATCTCTGAAGTGGTAGCGAAATGGACAGGAATTCCAGTGACTAAGCTGCTTCAGTCCGAAAGAGAAAAACTGCTTCATTTGGAAGATGAACTCCATAAAAGAGTGGTAGGGCAAGAGGAAGCGATACAATCCGTAGCTGATGCTATCCGAAGAAATAGAGCGGGACTGAATGATGAGAAAAAACCTATCGGATCTTTCCTTTTCCTCGGAACTACGGGAGTTGGTAAAACCGAGTTAGCGAAAGCCTTGGCGGAGTTCTTATTTGATGATGAAAATAATATGACCCGTATCGATATGTCTGAATATCAGGAGAAACACTCTGTTTCTAGATTGGTAGGAGCGCCTCCGGGATATGTGGGCTATGATGAGGGTGGACAGCTGACCGAAGCAGTGAGAAGAAGACCATATTCTGTGGTGCTTCTGGATGAGGTGGAAAAAGCGCATCCAGATGTGTTTAATACCTTGCTTCAGGTGCTGGATGATGGGCGATTGACCGACAACAAAGGACGCGTGGTGAATTTTAAAAATACCATTATCATCATGACTTCTAACCTTGGTTCTCATATTATTCAGGATAATTTTGAGAAAATTAATGAAAGTAATTTAACTGAAATTGTTGAAAAAACCAAAGAAGAAGTATTTGACCTGTTGAAACAAACTCTACGACCAGAGTTCCTCAACAGAATAGATGAAACGGTGCTGTTCCAACCATTGAACTACAATGAAATCGGAAAAATCGTTCAGTTCCAGCTAAGAGGAATCAACAAAATGCTGGAAAGCAGAAATATCATCTTGACAGCAACACAGGAAGCGATAGATTTCATTCTGAAAAAAGGCTACGATCCAGCATTTGGAGCTAGACCACTGAAACGAGTAGTGCAGCAGGAAGTTCTGAATAAACTCTCAAAAGAGATTTTGGCTGGAAATATAAAAGAAGGCGAGAGAGTGACTGTAGATTGTTTTGATAACAAGCTGGTTTTCAGACCTGCAGAGTAATTGTTATAATGTTATAAAGACCATTTAGACCTGCTGAATAATCTAACCTTGTTATTGATCTTTTTCATATAATCCTTATGGCGGGTCTAAATGGTTATTTTAAAATTTAGATGTAAATCCAAAAATAAAATCCTTCAATTTTGAAGGATTTTTATTGTTTTTTGAAACCAAAAAGGTATTTTTGTACGAAAATTTATTGGCAATAAACAGCCTTTAAACATTGTAAAGGTTGTAGTCTAATTTTTACGGATATAAAATATTTTGATATGAGGATAAAAATTTTATTAATAATGTTATTGGGAACATTATTGAGCTGTGGAGCAAGAGTTAAAAGTAATTTTAATAATAGAAGAGAGGCTTTGACATCTAATGATAAAGTGGCTTTTCTATTAATACAGCATGATGTTCCTGCAGGAGCAACTAAAATAGGAACAGCAAGATATGGAGATACTGGTTTTTCAGTAGATTGTGACTATGATTCTAATTTGATAAAAGCTAGAAAAATGGCACGAGAAAACGGAGCTAATATAGTTAAAATAACCAAAGTTACTTATCCTGATTTATGGAGCTCATGCCATAGAATGGAATTAGACTTTTATTTTTATGATGGTAATGTAGAAGAACTAAAACAATACAAACTTAAAATAATAAAATAAAGATTTATGAAAAAGACAATTATGTTATTGGGAGTTGCCTCTCTCTTTTTTTTAAGCAGCTGCGCAACTATCGTTTCAGGAAGTAGACAAACTGTCAAATTTGATAGTACACCTACAAATGCCACTGTTTTCATTGATGAAACAGAAGTGGGAAAAACTCCATTTGAAACAAAATTAGAAAGAAAAAGAGAGTATGAAGTGGAGATAAGATTAGAAGGATATGAACCATACAAAACTAAACTGACTAAGCAGTTTAATGCTTGGTATATAGGAAACATTGTTTTTGGTGGAATTATTGGTTTAGTTGTTGACCCTATTACAGGTGCAATTTACAAACTAACTCCAAATGAAATAAATGCTCAGCTTCAACAGGGAACAGTTTTTAAATCTTCTAAAAAGGAAGTTTATATAGCAGTATCACTGAAAGTTGATAAAAACTGGCAAAAAGTAGGACAACTTGAAAAGTTATAAAATATCAAACAATAGTTTTAAAAATCAAGTCTCAAAGGCTTGATTTTTTTCTTTACCTTTGTGGTTTAAATGAAAAACGATATGACTGAGAACAAAAATTTACCAAAAGTTGGAGTTATCGGAAGTGGTAGTTTCGCCACTGCAGTAGTAAAAATGCTGATGGAAAACTGCGAAAAAGTGCATTGGCTGCTTCGTAATGATGGCACAAGGGAGGCTCTGATTTCACAAGGGAGCAATCCGCACTATCTTACCGCAGTGAAATTTAACCCAGACCGATTGGTTTTGACAATGGATATCAATGAGCTGGTGACAGCCTGCGATGTGATTATTCTAGCGACGCCGTCTATCTATTTGGCGGATACTATAGAGAAGATGACTTGTGATTATTCAGGGAAGATATTTGCTTCGGTGATTAAAGGAATTGTTCCAAAACATAATGATATTGTAGCGAATTATCTCCGTGACACTTTTAATATAGGATACAGAAGCCAAGCAGTTCTTGCAGGGCCGTGCCATGCGGAAGAAGTTGCCATGGAGCGATTGTCTTTCCTTACTGTGGCGGCTGCCAGCAAGGAAACCACTCAGATGCTGAGCGATTTATTGTCTTCACGATATATCAGAATTAACCAAAGTAATGATATTCTGGGTAATGAGTACAGCGCAGTCCTCAAAAATATCTATGCGATAGGCGCAGGAATGGCCAATGGGCTGGGCTATGGGGACAACTTCCAAGCGGTATATATTTCTAATGCCGTTCGGGAGCTGGAAAGAATTTTAGATGCGGTATATCCAGAGCCAAGAGATGTCAATGAAAGTTCATATATTGGGGATTTGCTTGTTACGGCTTACTCGTTGTTCAGTAGAAACAGAATGTTTGGGAACTACATCGGGAAGGGCTACACGGTGAAATCGGCTATCCAGTCCATGAGTATGGTGGCGGAGGGCTACTACGCTACTAATGGAATCTATCAGATTATTAAAAACAATAAGATAGATGCTCCTATCGTGCAGCATATTTATAAAATCCTTTACGAAGAGAAAAACTGCGAAGAAGAATTTACAAAACTGGTTCAAAAGCTAAATTAAAATGAAAGAATACATAGAATACAATACTAAACAAGGCATAACTGACCTGCTGTCCGAAATAGAATTAGACGATGAAAAAGGCTGGGTAGAAGGAATGCATAAAGGAGAAATGATAGCTTCTGTCAAACTTCCCAATAATAATTTTAATTATAATGAAAATGGCGAACTGGTGGAGGAGTATTCATCTCAGAAATATCTAAGAGTAGATTATCTGGCGAGTCTCAGACCTGTGAGTTTTGATTTTAAAATCGTGGCATATAGATTTTTGGATTAGATGAATTTTTATTTTGACCATATTTAGATAAAATAATTTTAGGGATAATAAAAAAATGAATCAATCGAAAAAAGGGTTTATCTATACTACTATTGGTGCTACACTGTGGGGTATAAATGGGGCTTTTGCGGAGTTTTTGTTTTTGCAGAAAGGAGTAACTTCTGACTGGCTGACACCTTACAGGCTTTTGCTGGCGGGTGTTTTTTTGCTGGTTTATCTTTATGCCAAGGATAAAAATAAAATCTTTGATATTTTTAGAAATACTAAAGATTTGATAAGGGTTTTTGTCTTCGGGGTTTTTGGTATGCTGGGGACACAGTATACCTATTTCACTACGATACAGCATTCTAATGCAGGTATTGCCACGGTGCTTCAGTATTTTGGACCTACACTTATCTTGCTTTATGTTTGTTTTAAAGAAAAAAGAAAACCAAAGCCCTATGAGGTGGTTGTTTTGTTTTTATCTCTTTTGGGTGTGTTTATTTTGGCTACTCATGGAGATATGAACACATTGAAGGTTTCTTCTGTGGCTCTGTTTTGGGGAATGCTCTCGGCGATTACTTTGGTTATATACACAGTGCAGCCAGCAGAGATTTTAAAGAAATATGGAACGGCAGTGGTCATCGCATGGGGAATGTTCATCGGTGGAATCGCTCTTTCTATAACAGCGAAACCATGGGAACAGCCCGTGAAGGTAGATATTGTAGTAATCGTATTTTTATTACTGATTGTCCTTTTGGGAAGTATCTTTGCGTTTCTGTTTTATCTGTCAGGCGTAGGAATTATAGGGCCTACGAAAGCAAGTATGATAGCCTGTATAGAACCTGTGGTAGCTACGATATGCTCTGTAGTATTTTTAGGAAATCCTTTTTCCTTTTTGGATGCGATAGGGTTTGCTTTTATATTATCCACGGTGTTTATTGTAGCATATATTTCGGATAGAGAAAATAAAAAAAATACCACTCAATAAGTGGTATTTTTGTTTTATTTCACGCCTTTTTCTTTCATGGCTTTATTTAGTGGTTTTAGGATGGCTACTCCCAGTAGGGTAGCGATGAGCAGCAGGGCGAAATTTACCCAGAAGAAATTAGCTTTGTCTTCGTAGCTGTACCACATACTTGCTAGTATACCAGAGAGTTTGTTCCCTATCGATGTAGAAAGGAAAAATCCTCCCATCATCAGCGCTGTAATTCTCGGCGGAGAAAGTTTAGACACCAAAGAAAGTCCCATAGGAGACAGACAGAGTTCGCCTACTGTGATGATTCCATAAGCAGCAAACAACCAAAGTGGTGATACTTTGTAAGCACCGTTGTCTCCTGCATATACAGCAGCTACCATCACGAGACAGCTGAGAGCCGATAGGAATAATCCCAAAACTATCTTTGTAGGAGTAGAAGGCTCTTTGTCTTTTCTACGAAGCATCATAAAGAAGCCTACCACCACTGGTGTAAGGGCGATAACCCAGAAAGGGTTGATAGACTGGAATAGCTCGGTATTGTAGAGATATACTTTCTTGTCTGGATTAGCTTCCAGCTCGGCTCTTTGTTCCTTACTTATATTTTTGAAATAAATATCTTTTCCTTGTTCTTTTTTAGGTTTTCCATCTTCATCTTTTACAGTTTGGAACTGATTGTCATGAACTGCAACTTCCTTTGTATTGTAATCCTTTGTATCAACCAAATAGATGCTTTCCAGCGGTTTTTCTAAAGCAGTAGGAACACTTCTGTCTGTGTAGTAATTTGCCCAGCGGGTAAGGGCAGTTCCGTTTTGTTTAAATACAGCCCAAAACATCATACTCACAGCGAATATCGCCAACAAGGCTCCGATAGGTTTCTTGTCCTCTGCATTTGCACTGATGTAAATAAAAATATAAAACAAAATAACAGGAATACACGCAAATATAAAGGCATCCGTAGAATCCGACCCAAAGATATTCCCAGGAATTACCCAGCCGATAGCTCCCGCGATGATAGCAGGAAGGAACACTTTTACCAAGATGGAACTTATAGTGGTATCGCCCTCTTGGACAGGTTTCATTACATTGGCATGAATGACATGTTTTTTACCAATAGAGAAAATAATCAGTCCTAAAAACATTCCTACACCAGCCGTCACGAAAGCCTCGCCCCAGCCGTATTTATTTCTCATATAAGCTGCAATGATGTTACATACAAAAGCCCCGATATTTATCCCCATGTAGAAGATGTTGTATCCTGCGTCTTTATTGGCTTTATACTTGTCATCAGAATAGAGATTTCCTAAAAGTGTAGAAATACTCGGTTTAAAGAATCCGTTACCTATGATTATTAGTCCCATTGACACATAGAACATGGACACATCTTTGAAAAGTCCTAAACCAATGTATCCCAGCCCCATAAGCGCTCCACCGATGTAAATCGCCTTGATGTATCCCAGCAGTCTGTCTGCAAGAAACCCGCCAAGAAAAGGCGTAAGGTAGGTAAGGGCAATGAATGTCCCGAAGATGTCATCAGCATGTTTGCTATCAAAGGCCAAACCACCCTTGTCAGCATCAATCATATACAACACGAAGATTCCTAAAATTAAATAATAGCCGAACCTTTCCCACATTTCTGTAAAGAAGAGATAAGGCAAACCTTTTGGATGTTTGTTTTTCATAATTATAGATTATTTAGAATAAAATCTGTCATCTTTTGGTGTAGATGTAGTCTTGTGTTTCCACCATATATTCCATGGTTTTTGTCTGGATAGGTCATGAACTCAAATTCTTTGTTTTTCTGAATAAGGGCCTCCGCCATTTCTACAGCATTTTGGTAATGGACATTGTCATCTGCAGTTCCGTGAATTAGTAGGTATTTGCCTTTCATTAGACCAGCAAAATTGATAGGCGAATTTTCATCGTATCCTTGTGGGTTTTCTTGTGGCGTTTGTAGATATCTTTCAGTGTAGATAGTATCATAATAGCGCCAAGTGGTTACTGGTGCCACAGCGATTCCTACCTTGAAAACATCTGCTCCTTTGGTCATCGCTAGACTTGCCATATATCCACCAAAACTCCATCCGAATATCCCAATTCGCCCAGCATCTACAAAGCTCTGTGAACCGATCCACTGTGCAGCAGTGATTTGGTCTTCTATCTCGTATTTTCCTAAATTCTTGTAAGTTGCTTTTTTATACTTCGTTCCACGATAGCCCGTTCCACGCCCATCCACGCAGAGCACGATGTATCCTTTTTGAGCCAAAAGGTTAAACCAAATTGCGTTTCTGCCATCCCAAACATTGCTTACCTGCTGGGAACCAGGCCCAGAATACTGGTACATCAGCACAGGATATTTTTTGTTAGGCGAGAAGTCTTTGGGTTTTATCATCCAAGCGTTCATTTGGTCACCGTTTTTGTTTGGAATTTGGAAAAATTCTTTGGTTACGAAACCATCTGACTGCAGTTTTTTCAGCGCCGAATTATTATTCTGTAATTCTCGCAGAGTTTTTCCGTTAAAATCCCTCAAAGTGTAAATATTCGGCTGTTCTGCAGAAGAATGCGTGTTGATGAAATATTGGAAAGACTTGCTGAAATCTGCGCTATTGGTTCCATTTAATTCAGAAACTATCTGCTTCTTCCCTGTTTTGATGTTTATTTTGCTCACCACTCTATTGGTGCTGCCTTTTTCAGTAGTCTGCACCAAGATTTCAGAATTTTTTGGGCTAAAACCATAGTAGTCAGTGATTTCCCAGTTGCCTTTGGTGATTTGTTTTTTCAGTTTTCCATCAGGTGTGTACCAATAAAAATGTCTGAAACCATCTCTTTCCGAAGCCCAAAGGAAAGAATTGTCCTCCAAGAATTCCAAAGAAAGATTGTCCGTTTCTATCCAAGCGGCATCCGTTTCGGTTAGGATTTTCTTGGTAGAAAGGTTTTTAGTATTTATCTTGATGATTTCCAACTTGTTCTGATGCCTGTTGGAAGTCGCTATCGCAATTTCGTTAGACTGTGCAGTCTGGAAAACTTGTGGGATATAGTAAGTTTCAAAGTTAGCAAGATTGATTTGCGTGGATTTATTTAGTTTTAAATCATAGGCGTATACCGAAACTTTTGAGTTTTCTTCTCCTGCTTTCGGATATTTGAAACGAAAATCCTGCGGATACAGATTTCCATTGAAAACCTGCATGTTCATTTCTTTGACTTGGCTTTCATCAAATTTCACAAAAACCAGACTTTCGCTGTTTTTTGTCCATTGGTACATATCTGCATGCCCGAATTCCTCCTCATACACCCAGTCTGCCAGTCCGTTGATGATTTTATTTTTCTCGCCATCGAAAGTGATTTGGGTGATTTTTTCAGAGCTGAGGTCTTGGTAATAAAGATTATTCCCAGAGATAAAAGCCATGAACCTTCCATCGGGAGAGAATTTAGGCTCCTGAACCCAGTTTCCGTTGTTTAGGGCAGTTATTTTTCCGTTTTTACTGAGATTTACCACATGGTATTTTCCTAAGAAAGAATGGCGGTAGATGGGCTGCTGTTCGTTCAGAACCAGCACTTTACTCTCATCGTGAGAAAATGTATAGTCCTGTATCTTAGCCTCTAATATGGTTTCTATTTTTTTTCCTGTTTTGTAGGAATATTTTACGATTCCATCTTTTTCCATAACGGTGTAGTGTTCTCCATCGTTCATGGAGTTTATCCCATAGATAAACTTGGTTCTGTAATACCCTGAGTGTATTTTGTTTAAAGTGATTTCCTGAGCGGAGTTCAGCGTAAAGACACTAAAAACCACACAAGAGATTAGTTTTTGATATAAAATCTTCATTTTAGATAAATTTTAGAAAGTTGCCCAAAGATAATGATTCTTTAGAAGAAATTTAATAAAATTTAACAGAAGTTTAACTTTTAGAAACTTAACTTTGACAAAAAAAATGAATCCAACAAATAGAAAATCGTAAAAATTTGAACATTATGAAAAAGTTAGTTTTAAGTTTAGTGTTAGTAGGAGCATTTGGTTTTGCATCAGCGCAAGAAGCTCCGAAGGAACATCACTGCCGCCACTCAGAACATAAAAAAATGGAAAGAGAAAAAGGCGACAAGGGAAAAAGATTAGAAGAACTCAATCTTTCTGAAAAACAAACAAAACAGCTGGAAGAACTCCACAAAGAGCATAAAGCAGAAAAGGAAAAACTTCATGAGAAGCATCAGCGAAAACTCAAAAAGATCCTGACGCCTGAACAGTATGAAAAATGGCAGTCCAGCCACCCAAAGAGAAAGGATGAAAGGAGAATGCCGCCTCCGCCACCTATGGAACAGCCAGAAATAAAAGGAAATTAAAAACGAAAAAGCAGAAATTTATGTTTCTGCTTTTTTATGTTTAAAATATTTTACTAATCAGCTTTTGTAGCTGTAAGTTTTCCATGCTCTATTCCTTTCACAGAAATTAGACTGTTGGCAAGTTCTATCAAAGTAGAAGATTTTCCTTTCACAGCGATAATCTCCATGCACAAATCATGCTCCAAATGGAAGTGCAGAGAAGACAAAATATTGTCATGATATCTATGCTGGATGTTGGTCAGTTTATTCACCAATTCCCTTCTATGGTGGTCAAACACCAAAGTGATAGAGCCCGCCACTATGGCATCATTGTCCCATTTTTCTGAGACTAAACTCTTGTTAATCAGATATCTGATAGCTTGAGAACGATTTTTAAACAAATTCTCT
Organism: uncultured Flavobacteriaceae bacterium; assembly: GCA_963516675.1. Classification (GTDB taxonomy): domain Bacteria; phylum Bacteroidota; class Bacteroidia; order Flavobacteriales; family Weeksellaceae; genus JABCPE02. The sequence continues at coordinate 121,754 of CAUQBH010000002.1, forward strand.
TCTGCATATTTATCTAATGCCTCCAAAAGGTCTTCTTCTAAAGAAACTCCAAAACGAACGATGCCCATATCTAAATAGTATTTAAAAAAACTATAACAAATATAGTGATTTTATATAATAGAAATGTTATTTTTATCAAAAAAAATATTATTAATTCATTATTTTTGCCACAAATCATTTTGATAATGACCAAAAAACAAAGAGCCGATTTTGTGAGAAAAGAGCTGGACAAACTCTATCCCACAGTTCCCATCTTCCTGCACCATACGGATGCCTATACGCTGTTGGTAGCGGTGGCTCTTTCGGCGCAGACTACGGATAAAAAAGTGAACGAAATCACGCCTGAGCTTTTCCGAGTTGCAGGAACGCCCCAAGCCATGGCAAGGCTGGAAGTAGCAGAAATAAAGGATTTGATAAAAGAAATCGGCCTCTCAAACACCAAAGCCAAAAACCTGAAAGGTATGGCAGAAATGCTGCTTAGGGATTATGAAGGCGTGGTGCCGCAGACTTTTGAGGAATTAGAAAAACTCCCAGGTGTAGGACACAAAACCGCCTCTGTGGTGATGAGCCAGTGGTTTGGTTTCCCAGCTTTTCCTGTGGATACGCATATTCATCGGCTGATGAAACTTTGGAAATTGACAGAAGGCAAAAATGTAGTCCAAACCGAGGCCGATGCCAAAAAACTTTTCCCTCAGAAAGATTGGAATAAACTACATTTGCAGATTATTTCCTACGGAAGGGAATATTCTCCAGCGAGGAACTGGAGTTTAGAAAAAGATTTTATCACAAGACAAATGTTTGAAAAATAAATGATACCGAAAGTTTCCATCATTACTCCGTGCTACAACTCTTCTGAGTTTATAGAAGAAACCATAAAGTCCGTTCTTGCTCAGACTTTTCAGGATTGGGAGTGGCTGATTACTGATGATAAATCAAGCGACAACACTGCTGAAATCATCAAAAAATATAACGACCCAAGAATAAAACTGCAAGTCCTTGAACAAAATGGCGGCGCAGGAAACGCACGGAACAAAAGCCTTGAAAGGGCTTCAGGAAGGTATATTGCATTTCTTGATTCTGATGATCTTTGGTATCCAGAGTATCTGGAAATTATGATAGGTTTTATGGAAGAAAAAAAAGTTGAATTAGCTTATTGTAGCTATTCAAGATGTGATGAACATACAATGGAACCAATTCTAAAGGATTTCAAAGCAGATACAATAGTTACTTTTTCTAATTTATTGAGAACCTGTAGACTAGCTCCTGTTTCTACCATTTATGACACAAAGAGAGTGGGCAAATTTTTATTTCCTATAAAAAGCAAGAGAGAAGACCATGTGATGTGGCTAAATTTATTAAAAGTAATTCCTAAAGGGTATCCTGTGGAAAAAACTTTGGCCAAATATAGAATGCGCGAAGGCAGTGTTTCCCGAAAGAAAAAAGACATTATAAAAGACCAATATTTGGTGTATAGGGAGTTTATGGGATTTTCGGTGGTGAAATCCTTGTATTACACCTGTCTATGGGCGATGAATGGTTTTATGAAATATTCTAAATGGTTCAAAGGATGAAACCTTTCCATTTTAAAAAATTCAGCATTTTGCAGGACAAAGATGTGTTTCGAGTGGGAACAGATGGCGTTTTGCTTGGAGCATTGGCGTCCTGTGAGGTGGCTTCTAAGGTGCTGGAAGTAGGCACGGGCACGGGACTAATTTCTCTGATGACAGCCCAGCGAAATCCTAGAGCCGAGATTTTAGCGCTTGATATCAATGAAAAAGCGGTGGAGCTAGCAGGACAGAATTTTAGTAATTCGCCGTTTAGGGATAGGCTGAGAGCCGAACTTTTTGACTTTAAAAATTATATTTCCAAAGAAAAATTTGATTTAATTCTCTCTAATCCGCCTTATTTTGAGCAGATGGATTCCTCTCAAAAAGATGTTTTGGCCCGGCAGCAGGTGAAACTTAATTTTGAGCAATTGATACAGAATTCTTCGGTGCTGCTTGCTGAAAATGGATTGTTTTCGGTGATTATCCCAAAATCATCCGAGGCTTTTTTTATAGAAAAATGTGCAGATTTTGCGCTGAAACTTAGGCGAAGAGTGATTTTGCGTGGAACACCACAAGCCGAAGTGAAACGCTGCGTGCTGGAGTTTTCGTTTTGTGAGGGAGCGCTTCAGGAGGAAGAACTTATTTTAGAGGTTTCACCACGATGTTATTCGGGCGAATATCTGCAGCTTACGAGAGATTTTCATGTCTTTGAAAAGAAGTAGGGAATATAAAAAACATCTATGTTTTGTTTCTTTTTTTCTAGCACTTAATAATGTTTTTATCATTAGATGAATTACTCCCCAGCAAATCAGAAATACAATGGTTTGTAGTATAAAAATAGAAGAAAAAGATAAATCTACCATTGCTAAACCAAATAAAAGTATATTCACAGGTAAGGTAAAAATAACCAAATCCAGCCAGAGAGGGTGTTCATGGCTGAAGCCAAATGTTTGGAATTTAGGGAAACTTACAAGCATTACCATAGTTCCTAGTAGTACATATATTAGACTTATACCAAAAGATAGAAGTAATAATTTTTTGTTTTTCATCTAAATCTGAGGTGTTCATTAGTTTGGAGTAGAAATTAGAACAGCCATATTTTTTTCTAATGTATTCTGCTAAATATATTCCTGCTAAAATCCCACATCCTTCCGTAATGATGCACCATAATAAAGACTTGGATAAGTTCCACACGAAGAAACTGATAATACTACTCGCTATTATTGGGCATAGAACAATCAACAACCAATAAAAAAAATCTATGAATTTCATTTAGCAAAAATGATTTTGTTGGTTTCTTCTATGAAATCCAAAATCTGCTCTCCACCCAGTTTTTTCTCTGCTGAGGTGATAAAAATATTGGGTAATTCTTCCCAAGTTTCTAAAAGAATTTTCTTGTATTCCGCGACACTTTTTTCTGCAGCAGCTTGGGTTTTCATCTTGTCTGATTTGGTGAAGATGATGGAAAAAGAGATTTGGTTTTCTCCGCACCATTCTATGAATTCCAAATCTATCTTCTGCGGCAGGTGGCGGATGTCCACCAAAACAAACAAATGAACGAGGTTTTCTCTGTTGAGAATATAGTTGGTAATCAGCTTTTCAAAATCTTTTCTCTGCGATTTAGAAACTCTTGCGTAGCCGTAGCCAGGCAGGTCGGTAAGGTACCATTCTTCATTGACCAAAAAATGATTGATAAGCTGAGTTTTCCCTGGTGTCTGCGAGGTTTTCGCTAAGTCTTTTTGGTTCATCAGGGCATTGATCAGAGAGGATTTTCCTACATTACTTCGCCCGATGAAAGCGTATTCTGGAAGATTGGGCTCTGGGCAGTCCTGCCATTTTTGGCTGCTTTTTACGAAAGAAACAGATTTTATTTTCATTTCTAAATTTTGTATTTGAAAAATGGAAGCTAGTAACTAACTTCCATTTGTTAAACTTTATCCTTTAACCAGTTGTGTAGAATTCCATTAAATTCTTCTGGTTTTTCCATCATTGCGGCGTGTCCACATTGGTCTATCCAAAACAGCTCAGAATTAGGTATCAGTCTGTTCATTTCTATGGCTACATCTGGTGGAGTCACATTGTCCTGTTTTCCCCAGATGATGCAAGTAGGACATTTAATGTTAGGCAACTCATTCTGCATATTGTGTTTGATGGCGCTTCTTGCCAGCATCACTGTTTTTATGCCTTTCATTCGGTCATTTACGATGCTGAAAACTTCATCCACAAGCTCATCTGTAGCTACATCAGGGTTGTAGAAAACTTCTTGGGTTTTTCTTTTGATGTATTCTTTGTCGCTTTTTCTTGGGAAACTATCCCCGAAAGAACGCTCATAAAGTCCCGAACTTCCCGTAAGAACAAGAGAATGAACATATTCTGGACGAGCCAAAGTAAGTATAAGTCCTATGTGTCCTCCCATGGAGTTTCCCACCACAGTGACAGGTTTTCCTATCTCTTGTTTGATGAATTTTCCTACAAATTTTGAAATCGCTGTGAGGTTGGTATTTAGCACAGGTAAGTCATAGATAGGCAACTGTGGAACAAATACTTTGAAACCCTTTTCAGCGAAGAATTCAGCCATTTCCTCGAAATTGCTGAGTCCTCCCATAAGCCCATGCAGAAGAACCATAGGATGACCTTCTCCTTTCTCTATGAAGTGATACTTTTTATCTTTTTTTGTCTTAAAAATCATACCAATACTCACAAAAGTAATCGCAAAGATATTAAATAAAAATGTAAAAAATAGGTTTTATCTCAAAAAAAATGAATATTTACTACTGAAATCATTTTATCATAAGATATAACTTATCCACATGAAAGATAAAATTAGATTTGGTTTAAAAAAATATATATAATTTTGTAAACTTATAGTATATCAAAGTAAGTTAGAAATGTATCATAAACCTGTTTTACTCGCAGAAAGTGTAGATGCCTTGGTAAATAATCCTGATGGTGTGTATGTAGATGTTACCTTCGGTGGAGGAGGACATTCTCGTGAGATTTTGTCCAGACTTTCCGAAAAGGGCAGGTTATTTAGTTTTGACCAAGATTCAGATGCGTTAAATAATGCGATAGAAGACTCTAGATTTACTTTGATTAACCAAAATTTCAGGTTTTTAGAAAACTCATTGCTGATGTATGGCGTGGCTCAGGTGGATGGAGTTTTGGGGGATTTGGGAGTTTCTTCTCATCAGTTTGATAAAGCGGAAAGAGGGTTTTCCATCAGGAGTGATGCGCCTCTGGATATGCGAATGAACAAAATGCAGGACATAGACGCTTATAAGGTGGTGAATGAATATGATGAGGAAGCTTTGGCGGATATTTTCTACTACTATGGAGAGCTGAGGGAAGCGAGGAAACTAGCGAGGGAAATTGTCAATAAAAGGAAATCTGCAGATATAAAGACAACGGAAGATTTGAAAAAAGTATTTTCGTATGTTCCTGCACATAAGAGCAATAAGTTTTTTGCGCAGGTTTTCCAAGCGATAAGAATAGAAGTCAATCAAGAGCTGGACGCTCTGAAAGAAATGCTGGTGCAGTCCTCTAATGTATTGAAAAAAGATGGGCGATTGGTGATTATTTCATACCATTCTTTAGAAGATAGATTGGTTAAGAAATTTTTGAAAAACGGAATGTTCGAAGGGGAGCCAGAGAGAGATGTTTATGGAAATTATCAAAAAGTTTTTGAGCTTCCATATAGAAAAGCGATAGTTCCTACGGAAGAAGAAATAGAAGATAACTCACGAGCAAGGAGTGCAAAAATGCGTGTTGGGATAAAACTTTAAGTAAAGAAATGACAAAAAGAAAACATCATCCTCATCATCGTTCCTCAAAGAAATTCACTGTGATGGATCTTCTGAAAGGAAACTTTCTGAATAAGGAAGAGGTGAAGCAGCATTATAAATATATTTTGTTTTGCTTCACACTTTTGATGATTATGATTTTTACCAATGATTTGGTGAATAGAAAAATAGGGGAAGTGAATGCTCTGAAAAGTCAGGTGGAAGAATACAAGTCTCAGAACGCCTATACACAGAGCAAATTGATAAAAATAAAACTGGAGTCAGAACTCAGCAAGGAGGTTTTGAGGGATTCTTTGCAGGCATTGGAATCTCACCCTTTGAAGATATTAGTAAAAATGGATAGTTTGGACTATGGCAGAATCAAATGATAAAAAACGAGCGAAAACACTTCAGTGGGGCTACCTTTTTGTAATAGTAGCAGCGATTCTGTTTATAATTTTTGGGGTTAGAATTGTCTATTTGCAAAATAATTCGAATGTGGATGACATACAGAGAACCATTCAGGCGAATTATAGAGCAGATACCATTAAAGCAGCGAGAGGAAATCTATATGCTGCCGATGGCTCTATTCTAGCAACCACAGTTATAAAATATAATGTTTTTGTTGATTTTAAAATTATAAAAGATTCTGTTTTTGATAAGAAGGTGGGAATTTTGTCAGATTCTCTACATAAGATGTTTGGGAAAACCAAACAAGAGTTTAGAAGTTCTTTGAAACAACAAAAAAGAAGACAAAACCAATACTATACATTAGCGTTAAATGTTGATTTTGAGCAAGTTAATAGGCTTAAAAGATTTCCTATATTCGGAAAATACAATGCGAAAACAAAGACTTATAAAAAAGAAAGATGCCTGATAATAGAACCAAAATACAAAAGGATTTTGGCGACTAACCAAATCGGAGCGGGAACCATCGGGATTGATGATGAACGAGGAAAATCAGGATTTGAAGGGGCTTTCAGTCAGTATCTTTCGGGGAAAGATGGTAGAAGGTGGGTGCAGAGGGTAAATTCTAAACAGTGGAAGCCTATTGATTTCTGGGAAATAAGAGAGCCAATCGATGGGCAGGATGTTTATACTACACTAGATTTGAGGATACAGGATATTGCCCATTCTGCTTTGGAAAAACAGCTTTATGCATTTAGCGCTCATCATGGAAGTGTTTTGGTCATGGAGACTGCGACTGGGAAAATCCGAGCGATGGTGAATCTTCGTAAAAATGAGCAAGGTAGGTATGTAGATGCATATAATTATGCCCTAAGGGATGCTACAGAACCAGGGTCTACTTTTAAGGTGGTTTCTCTTTTGGCGGCGATGGATGACGGCTTTATAGACAAAAATACAACTGTAAATACAGGCGGCGGTATTTGGGAGTATAATGGGCAGCGGATAACTGACAGCCACATGGGAGGAACTTATGACATTAGTCAAATATTAGCATTGTCAAGTAATGTAGGTTCAGCTAAACTTATAGTGAAATCATATTCGTCTAATCCACAGATATTTATCAATCATCTTAGAAGGTGGAAAATGTTTGATAAACTGGATATAGAACTCCCAGGTGCAGCTAAACCTATGATTGTAACGCCAGAGAGCAAAAGGTGGAATAAGGCGACACTTGCATCAATGTCTTATGGATATGCTTCGGCATTCAGCCTGTTGCAACTTGCTACTTTTTATAATGGAATAGCCAATGATGGCAAAATGGTGAAACCGCTTTTCATTGATAAAATCATGAAAGATGGCAAGGTGACACATACTGCGACTCCGCAGGTCATGGTAGAAAGAATGGCATCTCCTAAGGCTATCCAGATGATGACAGAAGCCCTCACCAAAGCCGTAGAAAAAGGAACAGCCAAGAGTATCTTTACGCCGAATCTGAAGATGGCAGGGAAAACAGGGACTACTCGTTTTGAATATTGGAAGGGAGGCGGAAAATATCAAGCTTCATTCGCAGGGTTTTATCCAGCAGATGATCCTAAATATACTTGCATCGTGATGATTAACCAGCCACAAGGGAATTATTATGGAGGAGTAGTGGCAGCGCCTGTGTTTAAGGAGATTGCAGGGAAAACATTCCTAAAAACGCCACTGAATATAGGCGAAGAAATGTTGGATGATAAAAAAGTAAATCTAAAAAAACTAATCGTACCAAATCCTAAAATAAACATAGTAGGCAGAAAAATGCCAAGTCTGAAAGGATTAGCAGGGAAAAATGTGATTCCACAGTTGGAAAATCAGGGGTATCGTGTTAGTTATAAAGGAGTTGGAAGGATATTAGAACAGTTTCCAGAAGCAGGAACGGTGATGAAGAAAGACCAGAAAATTTATCTAAGAATGCAGAATTAAATGAAATATGAAATAAAGGCGAATAAGAGAAGAAGTTTTTTGATGTTTTGCCTTTCTATGCTTTTTGTAGTGTTGGGAGTTCTTCCGTTTTTAGGGGTGGGGCTTAGAGAGTATAGGAAATATGTGCCTGTGTTTCATGATGTGATTTTTATTGTAGTGATTATATTTTTTGGATTCACAGCATTGATTTATTTGAAGATGATACTAAACACCAAGCCAGTGATAAGTATTTCTGAAAAAGGAATTTGTGACAATGTATTTTTTGGGATGATAGAATGGGAGGATGTGGCAGGTTTTAGAAAAGTAAGGGTTCAAAAGCAAGATTATATTTTGATATTATTAGAAAACCCAGAAAAATACATAGAAAAGTTTAATTTTTTTAAACAAAAATGGTTGAATTTTAATCTTAGACAATATGGAACGCCAGTGATGATACACACTGAAAATTTAAAAATAAACCAAGAAGAATTATTAAATATAGCCCGAAAAGAATGGGCAGAATATAAAAGAAATAAAAAGAATGATTTTAAGTCAAATATTGAGTAGAGTATCTATTTTGGAAAACCTCGGAAGTTTGGAAAAGGAGGTTTCTGAGATAGTTTTTGACAGCAGAAAAGTTGTGAAAAATGCTCTTTATGCAGCACAGAAAGGCAGCGTTTCGGATGGGCATCTGTATATAGATTCTGCGATAGAAAACGGAGCGAGTGTGATTGTTTGTGAAGATTTTCCTGAGAAAATAAATGAAGCCGTTACTTATATCAAAGTAAAAAACGCCTCCAAAACTTTGGGAAAAATATCAAGTAATTTCTATGGAAATCCATCGGAAAAGCTTAATCTCATAGGGATTACAGGAACCAATGGTAAAACATCTACTGCGACTCTGCTGTTTGATGTTTTCCAGAATTTAGGGTTTTCTTCGGCGCTGATTTCTACGGTGGAATATAGAATAGGTGAAGAGATTATCCCATCTACCCACACCACGCCAGATGTCGTAAGGCTCAATCAGATGCTGGCAAAAGCAGTAGAAAAGGGTTGTGAATACGCTTTCATGGAGGTTAGTTCGCATGGAATTCATCAGGATAGAATAGAAGGGCTGAATTTTAAAATCGCTGGTTTTACGAACATCACGCACGACCATTTGGATTATCACAAAACCTTTTTGGAATATCTGAATGTGAAGAAAAGATTTTTTGATGAACTGCCAGAAACTGCCGTTGCCATCACCAATGTCGATGATAAAAACGGAAATGTAATACTCCAAAGCACCAAGGCAAAAAAGAAAACCTATGCCTTGAAAACTATGGCGGATTATCAGGCGAAAATCTTGGAAGTTGATTTTGATGGGATGTTGCTGAATTTCAATGGGAAGGAGTTTTGGACAACTTTGACAGGGAAATTTAATGTTTATAATTTGCTTTTGGTTTTCGCCATTGCTTCGGAATTAGGATTTGAAGGAAATGAAATTTTACAGGCGATTTCTAAACTGCGAAGAGTGAACGGAAGATTTGAAACGATGAAATCCGACAGTGGTATTTTCTTCATTGTAGATTATGCCCACACGCCCGATGCTTTGGAAAATGTCTTGGACAGTATCAATGAAATTCGGACAAAGAACGAAAGGTTGATTACCGTTTTCGGCTGTGGAGGAGATAGAGATAAGGAAAAACGCCCTAAAATGGGAAATGTAGCTTCCGCGAAATCCACACTGGCGATTATCACTTCTGATAATCCGAGAACAGAAGAGCCTTTGGAGATAATTAAAGAGATAGAAGCAGGCGTAGAACCGCAGAATTTCAGTAAATATACTTCTATTCCAGACCGAAAAGAGGCGATAAAAATGGCGATAAAATTTGCTGAGCCAAAGGATATTGTCCTCGTTGCAGGAAAAGGACATGAAACTTACCAAGAAATCAATGGTGTGAGGCATCATTTTGATGATAAAGAAGTGATAAAAGAATTATTAACCCTTATGGGAAAGTAACCAATAAAAACAGACGAATAAAATGCTATACTACTTATACGAATATTTAACGAGTCAAGGAATCCATATCCCAGGGTTGAATTTGTTGCGATATATTTCATTTCGTGCAGGGATGTCTGTGCTTTTGTCCTTGTGGATAGCCCTTGTTTACGGGAAGAAAATCATTAACTTCCTCCGAAGAAGACAGATGGGAGAACTCGTGAGAGACCTTGGATTAGAAGGACAGAAACAAAAAGAAGGAACGCCGACGATGGGCGGTCTGATTATCGTTATTTCTACACTGATTCCAGTTTTGCTGTTCACGAAACTGAATAATGTTTATATTGTTCTCCTTGTGGTTTCGGTGCTTTGGATGGGGGCGATAGGTTTCATTGATGATTATCTCAAGAAAATCAAAAAGAACAAAGATGGTCTGAGTGGTAAATTCAAAGTGATTGGTCAGGTGGGCTTAGGTCTTATCGTAGGAGTAACGATGTATTTCCATGAAGGAGTGGTTATTAAACGAGAAGTTCCAGACCTGCCACAGGCAACACAGCACAGCGTGGTAGAAAAATTCTCTTCTGAAGAGAAAGCGATAATTTCTACAGTTCCTTTTGTTAAAAATAATGAGTTTGATTACAGTAAGGTTCTTTTCTGGATGGATGAGCAGGATGCTCAGAAATGGTCTTGGATAGTATTCATTCCTGTGGTTATTTTCATTGTGACAGCAGTTTCTAATGGAGCGAATATCACCGATGGGATAGATGGTCTCGCAGCAGGAACAAGTGCAGTGATATTGCTTACTTTGGCGTTTTTTGCGTATGTTTCAGGAAATATCATTTTTGCGGATTATCTCAATATAATGTTTATCCCAGACACGGGCGAAACGACCATTTTCACGATTGCACTTGTAGGAGCAGTTATCGGATTTTTCTGGTATAATACCTATCCAGCGCAAGTGTTTATGGGAGATACAGGAAGTCTGATGCTGGGTGGAGTAATCGCGGTTTTGGCAATTATCCTTAGAAAAGAACTATTGATTCCTGTGCTTTGTGGAATCTTTTTGGTGGAAAATCTTTCGGTGGTTTTGCAGGTGTTGGTTTTCAAATACAGAAAGAAAAAATACGGGCTGGAATATGCGCAGAACAACCGATTGTTTAAAATGTCGCCTCTTCATCACCATTATCAGAAATGTGGTTACCACGAGAGTAAAATCGTGAATAGAATGATTATCATAGGTGTAATTTTGGCGGTAATTTGTTTAATAACCTTGAAAATAAGATAAAATTTAATTAAAATGGGATTCTTTTCAAAATTGTTTGGAGGCAAAAGCGAGGATGAAATAGATTTCAATATTTATTTGGAGTTTGCCAAACTGATTAGCCTTGATGATAAAAAAGTTTTGTCAGAGGTTAAAGAGTTGATCACTAATACAGATAGGTTTATTTCAAAAAATAAAGAATTTTATGAAAATAGAGGAATAGACTTAGATAAATGGAAAAAATCAAGGCTCATTTGGATGGGTTTTGCGGATATTTTGATTAGTAATGGTTATGCAGAGGAGTTTGACTGGAAATGCGAATTGGAGAGTTTTGAGTTTTTGCTGACAGAGTTAAAATCATTTAAGGCTTACGCTCTGGAACTTCCTCCATTGGCTGAAGACAAACATGATGTCTATGGGTGGATAAGCGCTATCAATACTGCTTGGCATGGGTATGGAGTTTATCTCATGCAGATGTATATAGACAGTGACAGCTATGTGATTTTCCCTATTGAAGCCAGTAAAACGGAATTTCTGGAAACAGAGAGCAAAAAGATAAATGAAATGTTCATGATTTGTTAATATAGAAAAAAATGAAAATAATAATATTAGGTGGCGGCGAGAGTGGCGTAGGAGCAGCTGTTTTAGCGAAGAAAAAAGGGCTGGAAGTTTTCCTTTCGGATCGTGGCGTTATTAAGGAGCATTATAAACAGCTGTTGCATGAGGAAGGGATAGATTTTGAAGAAGGGAAGCATAGCGAGGAGCGGATTTTAGCCGCGGACTGGGTTATTAAATCGCCTGGGATACCAAAGAAAGCACCTTTAATTCAAAAAATTAAAGAAAAAGGAATCCGCCTGTCATCAGAGATAGAATTTGCCGCAGAGTTTACTGATGCCAAAATCGTTGCCGTAACGGGAAGCAATGGTAAAACGACCACCACATCGCTGATTTATCACATTCTGAAAAACAGCGGACTAAATGTAGGACTTGGCGGAAACATCGGTAAAAGTTTTGCGATGCAGGTGGCGACAGAAAATTTTGAATATTATGTATTGGAAATCAGTAGTTTCCAGCTGGATGATGTTCAGCATTTTAGGCCATATATTAGTTTGCTTTTAAACTTGTCGCCAGACCATTTGGACCAGTATAATTATAATTACGAAGAATATGCATTAGCAAAATTCCGAATTGCTGAAAATCAGGAGAATGACAACTATTTCATTTACAATAAAGATGATGAAATGAGCATGAAACTCCTTCAAGAACTGAATCTGAGGGTGAAAAAAATTCCGTTTTCGATGAAGGAAAAACTTGGAGAGGGAGGTTATTCTGTGGATGAGAATCTGGTGGTTAAACTTCGTGAAGAATTTTCTATGAAAATAGAAGATTTGGCTCTCGTAGGAAAACACAATGTAGCGAATAGTCTCGCTGCGAGTATTGCGGGTAAATTGTTGAATATCAGTAATGAAAGTATTAGAAATTCATTGATGACTTTTCAGGCTGTGGAGCATAGATTAGAAGAAGTGGCGGTGAGAGACGGAGTGAAATATATCAATGACAGTAAGGCTACCAATGTAAATGCTACATACTACGCGTTGGAAAGCATGAAGCGACCAGTGATTTGGATAGTGGGAGGAGTGGATAAAGGAAATGACTATTCCGAAATAGCAGATTTGGTGAAGAAAAAAGTAAAGGCTGTTATCTGCATGGGATTAGATAATTCTAAGATTATCAGCTTTTTCCAAGGGATGAAAGAAAATATTTATGATACATCGAGCATGGAAGAGGCTGTCCGTACAGCCAAGAAATTATCTCAAAATGGAGATACCGTGCTGCTTTCTCCGTGTTGTGCAAGTTTTGACTTGTTTGATAACTACGAGGATAGGGGAAGAAAATTTAAAACAGAAGTTTTTAAGTAAAAAAGAAACTTATAAATGACTCAAAATAAAACACAAAGCAGAAATTTTTTTAAAGGAGATAAGGTATTGTGGTATATTATCATCGCAATATCTATTTTCTCTTTTTTCCCTGTATATTCTGCAAGTACGAATTTACAATATATCGTAGGGGAAGGAACAACGATTCGTCATTTAGGAAAACACGCAGGGTTTATTCTGTTTGGACTTGGTATAATGGCTGGTGTTACTCATTTTATAAAATATGAATGGATTGGAAAATTGAGCGGATTGGTTCTAATTATAATGGTGCCCGTTTTATTATTAGCGAGTTATTTTGGGAGTAATATTGGCGGAGCAAGTGCAGGTCGGTGGGTTTCACTTGGGCCAGTAAGATTTCAGCCGTCTACATTTGCTTATTTGGTGCTGATAGTGTATCTCTGCCGTCATTTGGCGAAAAATATGCCTAAAAATAAGGAAGAAATTTCCTATTTGAATCATGCTTTGATTATTGTGCCTATTTTGGTGATATTTGGTTTGATTGCGAAGGATAATGGTTCTACAGCACTTATGATTTTGATAATGTCCATAGTAGTATTGGTTGTGGGACAGTATCCGTTGAAATATATTATAAGAATAGGGGTAGTTGCTATTGTTGGGATTACGATGTTTTTATTTGTAGCATTGAATACGAATATTTTCAAGAATACCCGTGTTCATACTTGGATTAGTAGAGTGGAAACCTTTGTCAGTTCAGATAAACTTAATGAATCCGAAAATGAAGCATTAAAAGCTAAAAATTACCAAATCAATCAAGCAAAGGCAGCGATAGTGCATGGAGGACTTTTAGGAGTGGGGCCAGGGAAAAGCGCATTGAAGCAGTCGCTTCCTCAGTCTGCATCGGATTTTATTTTTGCTATCATTGTTGAAGAATATGGACTTTTGGGGGCAGCTATGTTGATGGGCGCCTACTTTATTATACTGATGCGGATAGTCATTATCGCTACTAAAATACCGACATTTTATGGATCTTTATTGGTTTTATCAATAGGGATGATGATATTTCTGCAGCTGGCAGTGAACATTGCCGTTGCGGTGAACATTATCCCAGTTACAGGACAGCCGCTACCTTTGATAAGTTATGGGGGAACCTCTATGCTGGTGACCTATATACAACTCGGAATAGTTCTAAATATCAGTTCAAGGATACAGGTTTTAGGAGAGGAAGGTCTGGGAGAAAAACAGATAGCCAAAGAAATGAGTGATATTGCATAGATTAGTATCATTTTTGAAAAATAAAAAGAAATGGAGCATCAAGATAAAACTAATGAACAACGAAAAATAAGAGTTTTAATGAGTGGCGGCGGCACAGGAGGACATATTTTCCCTGCTGTGGCGATAGCCAACGAGATTAAAAGCAGATTTCCTAATGCTGAGTTTTTGTTCGTGGGAGCGAATGGAAAAATGGAAATGGAGAAAGTCCCTCAGGCTGGCTTCAAAATAGAAGGGCTGAATATCGCTGGGTTTGATAGAGGAAATTTGCTTAAAAACATCGGTCTTCCTTTTAAAATTATTTCCAGTTTATGGAAAGCAAGAAAGATTATTAAAAACTTTAAACCAGATTTTGCTGTTGGGACAGGTGGTTTTGCTTCTGGTCCTGCTCTGTATGTGGCATCATCCCTTGGCGTTCCGATTTTTGTGCAGGAACAAAACTCCATTTTAGGGAAAACCAATCAGTTTCTCGGAAGAAGAGCCAAGGCAGTTTTCATGGGCTATCCCAATATGAGCAGCTTTCTTCCTGCGGTATTTACAGGAAACCCTATCCGAGAAAACATCGTCACAGATATTATAAATACCAAAGAAGCAAAGGAAAAAATGGGCTTAGACCCAAATAAACTTACCATTCTTTCTGTGGGAGGTTCATTAGGCTCAAAAACCCTAAATAATGCTTGGAAAGAGCTTTTACCTAAATTAAAGGAAAAAAATATCCAGTTGGTATGGCAGACAGGAAAGCTTGAATATCAAAACATTATATCTCAATGTGGAGGTGATGAGCAAGGAATTCAAATCAAGGAGTTTATCTCAGATATGGCATTGGCGTACTCGGCAGCGGATGTGATTGTGTCAAGAGCGGGAGCTATCGCGATTTCCGAGCTGGCAGTGGTAGGAAAGCCTATTCTTTTGGTGCCGTTTCCTTATGCAGCGGAAGACCATCAGACCAAAAATGCAATGGCTTTGGTGGAAAAAAATGCAGCCAAAATGGTCAAAGATTCCGAAATGGAGGAGAAATTTTGGAATACTTTAATGGAAATCTGTGAAAATGAAAATTTAAGAAAAGAAATGTCCAGCAATCTAAAATTCTTTGCAAAACCAAATGCAGCAAAGGAAATTGTAGATGGAATTTTTAAAATATTGAAAAACTAAATAAAATGTGTAGATATGCGATGGTTTCTTACAAACCGCATTATGCATGTTTTAATTGTAGGAAAACCTTTAAGAGAAGGCTTTTTTATGATATCAGAAAAGGAGAGCAGAATGATATAGCCAAATGCCCTCAGTGTGGAAAGCCTATGGCGGATATGGGATTAGATTTTGCCTCGCCATCTAAAAATGATAAAAAAGCATGGGAGCATCTCCAAAAACTCTATCAAGTAGGGATTACCTTTCATTCCTGTGGTTGTTCGGGGCCTGGCTATATCCCGCGGGACAGAGATGCGCTTCTTGTCTATTTTAAAGGAATTAGGGGAGGTTATGAAGAGCAACTTAAGTTTTTTAGAAGTAGAACAGAACCAGCAAGTAAAGCTGAAATACAAAGGGATAATGACAAAAATTTTTATTACATCTGTCGAATTCCTTCAAAACTAAAATCTAAAAATGGTTTTGTGAAAAATGAAGATGCCATTGATTTTTGGATCAGTAAAATAAAAGAAGTGGAAGAAAAAATAGCGAAAATTTGAATAGAATATCAGAAATGAAACAATATAAAAACTTTTATTTCATAGGAATTGGAGGGATAGGAATGTCCGCTCTTGCAAGGTATTTTAAAAGCCTGGGAAAGAATGTTTTAGGATATGATAAAACCGAGACCAAACTGACTAAAAAACTGCAAGAAGAAGGAATAGCTATCCAGTTTAAAGATGAAATCGTTCAGGAAATCAGTGCTTTAGATAAGGCTGAAACGCTTGTGATTTTTACGCCAGCGATTAAGGAACTGCAGATTTTGGATTATTTCAATCAGCAGGGATTTTCAGTTTTGAAACGAGCAAAAGTATTGGGAATGGTTACCGAAAATACCGAATGCATCGCAGTGGCGGGAACTCACGGGAAAACGACTACTTCCTGTCTTGTGGCTCATCTCTGTAAGGAGGCTGGACTTCTGTTTTCGGCTTTTTTAGGCGGGATTTCGGAGAATTTTGGGTCTAATTTTATGTTTAATGGCAATCAATATTCCGTTTTGGAAGCCGATGAATACGACCGAAGTTTCCTCAATCTGTCACCAGACTGGGCGATAATAACTTCTACGGATGCCGACCATCTCGATATATATGGTGACAAAGAAACTATAGAGCAGGGTTTTGAGGATTTCGCGAATTTGGTTCCTGATGACCGCCAGCTT
This sequence comes from uncultured Flavobacteriaceae bacterium, assembly GCA_963516675.1. Classification (GTDB taxonomy): domain Bacteria; phylum Bacteroidota; class Bacteroidia; order Flavobacteriales; family Weeksellaceae; genus JABCPE02. The sequence goes on from CAUQBH010000002.1 coordinate 138,182, forward strand.
TTTGTGAGAAAAGGAATAAAAATTACCAGAAATGCCCAGACTTATGCGGTGAATGAGAAGGCGGATTATTATTCTGACAACCTACAAATGAAAGGCGAAAAAATCAGTTTTGATTTCCATACAAAAGATGGGGAAACCCACCAGTTTGAGTGGGAAATCCCAGGGATACACAATGTAGAAAACGCCACAGGAGCATTGGCTCTGCTTCATCATCTTGGAGTGGATTTTGAGGTTTTGAAGAAAGCAATAGCTGGTTTCAAAGGGATAAAACGGCGTTACACCAGACATAAATTTGCCGATGGAAAAATCTATGTGGATGACTACGCCCACCACCCGACAGAGCTGAATGCAGTGATAAATTCTATCCGAGAATTTAATCCTGATAAAAAACTTTTGGTGGTTTTTCAGCCGCATCTTTTCAGCAGAACGAAGGATTTTGCTGATGGTTTCGCAGAAAGTCTGTCCAAAGCAGATGAATTGTTACTTCTAGATATTTACCCAGCGAGAGAATTACAAGAAAATTTTTCCGAAATTACTTCCGAGTGGTTGTTAGAAAAAGTAAATTTGCAAAATAAAGAAGTTTCTACCCTTGCGGCTGCATTTGATAAAATCAAAAGTAAGGATTTTGATGTTCTGCTCACGGTAGGTGCAGGAAATATAGATACCCTCTATGACGGCATAGTGGAGTGGTTGGAGAATAGATAAGATGAAAAAGAAATATAGGTTTTTGAAAATCATTTTCGTGGCGGGGATTTGGATATTTCTGCTCAGATTTTCTTTACAAAGGTTTAATAATAGACCTGTGGAGGATATCGTGGTGAAAATGCTGCAAAAAGAACCTGTGTCTTTTATCAATGATAAAATTGTCAGAGAAATCATAAGAAGGGAAAATCCGACAAATAGGATAGGAGATTTGAATATTTTGTCCTTGGAAAGGACGATAAGAGCAATGCCCATGGTGGATAGTGCGAATGTTTACTTGAAACTAAATGGTCAATTAAATTTGGATATTAGCCAGAGAATTCCTATTTTTCGGCTTTCAAAAAAAGACCAATCTTTTTATGTGGATGAAAAGGGGGTGGAATTCCCTGCATCTAACAATTATTCCTATCAGTGCATGCTGGTTTCTGGAAAGGTGGGTTCAGAGGAATATCCCATGCTGGTGGACCTTGTGAAAATCATAAATAGGGATGATTTTAGCAAAAATTTCTTTGTCGGGATTAGTAAAAAGGGAAATGATTATTATCTGATGACCAATGACGGGAACTATGTTGTAGAACTGGGAAGACTGGAAAATTTAGGGTTTAAGATAAAAGGATTTAAGACTTTTGTAGAAAAATATTTGATTTATCAAGACCAAATGAAATATTCAAAGATTTCAGTAAAATATGATAATCAAATAGTGACTACTCTACGAAAGGGAAATGAAGATAAAGAATCTAAAGAAAGAGTCTATAAACCCGATGAAAAAAGTAAAGAGGAAGTAAAGAAAGATTCTGACACTGAAAGCAAAAAAGAAGAACCAAAACCAAAATCTGAGAAATCAGAGGAAAACAAAGATAAAAAGAAATAGTAAAAACACGAATATTAGATGGAAGCAAATGAATATTCAGTAGGACTAGATATAGGGACGACAAAGATAGTAGCCATAGTAGGGCGTAGAGGTGCTCATGGGAAGATAGAGGTGATGGGAGTAGGAAAGAGCAAAAGTCTCGGTGTACGAAAAGGTATAGTGCATAACATCGCTCATACCATTAGTTCCATTAAAGCCGCTATCAGTGAGGCAGAAAAGTCGGCAAAAGTTCCTATTAAAAAAGTAACTGTAGGTATTGCAGGGAAACATATCCGTTCCTTACAGCATACAGATTATATAGGGAGACAAGATCCAGAGTCCTATATCACTGAAGTGGATATATCAAAACTAAAAGAGCAGGTTAAGAAAATAGCTGTGCACCCAGGTGAAGAGATTATCCATGTCCTTCCACAAGAGTATAAAGTAGATTCTGAAGAAGAAATTATAGAGCCAATAGGTATGCATGGAACTCGTCTAGAAGCGAAGTTTCATGTGGTAGTGGGACAGATGGCGTCCATCAAAAATGTGGTTCGATGTGTCAAAGAAGCAGGTTTAGAGCTGGAAGCTTTGACTTTGGAGCCACTGGCATCTGCTGAGGCTGTTCTTACTCAAGAGGAGAAAGAAGCAGGAGTGGCGATTGTAGATATAGGAGGAGGAACTACTGATGTAGCTGTTTTTAAGGATAATATTATCCGCCATACTTGCGTTATCCCTTATGGAGGAGGAATTATTACAGAAGATATCAAGGAAGGTTGTTCTATTATAGAAAAACATGCAGAGCAGTTAAAGATAAATTTTGGTTCAGCAGTTCCTGAATTAGAAAAAGAAAATGCTTATGTTACCATACCAGGACTTCATGGAAGAGAAGAAAAGGAAATTTCTTTGAAATCCCTTGCAAGTATTATCAGTGCAAGAGTGGAGGAAATCCTAGAGATGGTAAATAATGAATTAAAATCCTATGGAGCTTATGAAATGAAGTCCTATGGAGTTAATGAGCAGAAAAGAAAACTTATCGCAGGGATGGTGCTTACAGGAGGAGGTTCTAACCTGAGAAACCTTCGTCAGTTGGCAAATTATGTGACAGGATTTGACTGTAGAATAGGCTATGCTAATGAGTATATCATTAATGATAAAAACCAACTTTTGAGAAGTCCAGAGTATTCCACAGCTATTGGGTTACTGATGGAGAGTCTCAGAATCAATGAAAAACAAGAAAATCTAGAGATACAACACAAAAAAGAGGAGATTTCTAAACCAGTAGAAGAGGTAGCTCCAAAACCTGTGGAGAAGCAGCCTGAAATTGTATCAACAAAAGAGGTTCAGGAAGAGCCTAAAAAAGAAGCATGGAGTGTGCGTTTCATGAAAAAGTTTAAGAATTTTTTTGAGGAAGAAGAAAATTAATTAAAAGAAAACAATAAAAACAAGGATATAAAAAGATAACATAAACTATGGGAGGTTTTAATCAAGATATAGAAATAGACTTCAAAGCACCTAAAGACAGATCATCTATCATTAAAGTAATTGGTGTAGGTGGTGGAGGAAACAATGCACTACAACACATGTACGAAAGAGGTATCCATGGAGTTGATTTCATCGTACTAAATACAGATGCACAGGCATTGGACGAGCATTCTGTTTCTAATAAAGTTCAGCTTGGGACACGAACCACAGAAGGACTTGGTGCGGGAGCAGATCCAGAAGTAGGAGAAAAGGCTGCTATTGAAAGTATGGATGATATCCGAGAAGCACTTGGTCATAATACCAAAATGGTATTCATCACCGCAGGTATGGGTGGTGGTACAGGTACAGGTGCTGCGCCAGTGGTAGCTCAGGTTGCTAAAGAGTTGGGTATTCTTACGGTAGCTATTGTAACTTTGCCTTTTGATTTTGAAGGAAAAAGAAGATTAGAACAAGCTCATTCTGGATTAGAAAAACTAAGAGAAAATGTAGATTCTTTGATTATTATCAATAATGATAGACTAGCAGAACAATATCCTGATTTAGACTACGAAGAAGCGTTTTCTCAAGCAAATGAAGTGCTGACTAACGCAGCGAAAGGTATGGCAGAGGTTATTACCGCACCATTTAAAGTTAATATTGACTTCCGTGATGCTAAAACTGTCCTTGAAAATTCAGGAACGGCATTGATGTCCATAGGGATAGCATCAGGTGAGAATAGAGCAGAAGATGCAGTGAAGAGAGCGCTGGATTCTCCACTATTAAATGACAATAAGATTACAGGAGCGAAAAAAGTAATGCTTCTTATTCTAAGTGGAGAAGAGCATAAAGCGAAAATGAATGAAATCAAATTCATTAGTAGTTATATCCAGAATGAAGCGGGAGGAGGAAACAAGGCGGATGTAATTTTCGGGGTAGGAACAGAGGATGGATTAGGAGAGTCTATTAAAGTATTGGTAGTAGCGACAGGATTTGCTCCTGAACATGAGAAGAATACAGTTATCCCAGCAGAGCGTATTATTCATGATTTGAGTGGAGGTATTAAAAAACCAGATATACCAGTTGTAGAATCTCAACCCGTTAAAGAAACTCCTGCGAATGATGTTCGCAGACCAAGTAATAGACAAGAAGTTAGAGAAGAACAGAAACGACAGTTTTTTCGTTTAGATAATAATTCTAACTCTAACACCAATTCTAATTCTAATTCTAATTTTCCTACCAATAGTTTTTCAGTAGAAAAAGCGGAAGAAAAGTTTGATTTTCACCAGACAACTGTGCTAGAGGAGAGAAGAGAGGATGATTTCGCGACAGGTTTTAAGTTCAGAGAGGAAGAAGAATCTTCTTTTTTCGAAGCAGAAGAAGAGCCAGTGAAAGAATATGATCTATTTTCTTATGCTGAGCTGGAGCCAGTTTCTTTTACATTTGATTTAGAGGAAGATAAACCAAAAGAAGAAGATTTTTCTTTTCAAGTGAAAGAAGCACCTGTTAATTTCAGAGTGGAAATGAGAGAGGAAACTGCTCCTCAAAAAGAAGAACCGAAAGTTTCTGTAACTAATAATCAGCCTCAGTCACAAACTCCTAAAAATGATTTTCCTAATGTAGAGCAGAAAGAGGAGTTTACCATTATTGAAAAAAGAAGCACAGAAGAGGATAGTAAAATACAGGAGAGAAGAAATAAATTAAAAGAGTTTAATTCTTCCAGATTTCAAGGAAATGATGAGAAAAAGATAGATATCTATGAAATGATTCCTGCTTTTAGAAGAAGAAATATAGATGTTGATTTTGAAAATCCATTAGATAGGGAACAAAAAATATCTAGTTTTATTTCCGAAAATGACAAAGGAAAAATGGAAGTAAGACGAAATAAATTCTTAAATAAAGATGTAGACTAAAATAAAAACTCCACATTCAGTGGAGTTTTTTATTACATGAGTTTAAAAGTAAATTTATCGTAATATTTACTTATTTGCGTCAGACCGATATTGATACTTACTCCTATAGAAAAGCCATTTAGGTTCTTTTCAGAATCAAAAGGAATAGAATATCCACCATAAACATTCATGAATTTCAAAAAAGAAAAACCTACGATAGGGCTGAAATGTTTAGTAGAAACCACCAAACCAGCATATCCGCCACCATCGTAGTATCCCACTTTTAGCTCTGGGATAAAATGGTCTTTGCTGTCTTTTCCTCTGAAATAACGCCCAAAAGCACCTATTGTAATGGATTTGTCCTGTCTTCCTGCATTGTAGTCTATACCTACAGCGAGTGTATTTCTTCCAATATAATTGTAATCCAGACTAATGGCTGTTTTGTCAAGAATATTTCTTTTAAAAGAAAAATCATCTTGTGCATACAATCCTACAGAGAAAGATACGAGCAAAATACTAAAAATATTTCTCAAATAATTTTTTCTATTTTCCATAATTTTCGGCTTTTTCTTGGTCAAATTCTCCTTCCCATTTTGCGATGAAGACAGAAGCTACACAGTTCCCAATCACATTCAGAGAGGTTCTTCCCATGTCCATCAGTTCATCAATTCCTAAAATAGCTGAGATTATAATCAGCGGAAGTCCAAATTGCTCGGCTGTAGCGATAAGGACAATCAGAGAAGCTCTTGGTATGGCTGCCACTCCCTTACTTGTAATCATCAATGTAAGACACATCAGCAGCTGCTGCCCAAAACTCATCTCTATCCCAGCGGCTTGAGCCACGAATATAGATGCTAATGATAGATAAAGTGCAGTTCCATCAAGGTTAAAGCTATATCCTGTAGGCACCACGAAGGAAACAATTCTACGAGGCACGCCAAAGGCTTCCATATTGCTCATTACTTTAGGCAATGCAGCATCAGAGCTTGTCGTAGCAAAAGCGATAGAAACAGGCTCTTTGATGGCAGAAATGAAGTTCTTGATTGGGATTTTCAGATACATAGCCAAAGGCAGTAATACCAGCATAACAAATGCAAATATCGCGGCATAAAGAGTCAGCAGGAGTAAGAACAAATATTTTAAAATGTCTATTCCCATATGTCCTACCGTGTATGCCATCGCTGCACCTACTCCCACAGGAGCAAAATACATCACTATTTTAGTATATTTAAACATCACTTCCGCTAGACTTTCTACAAAATCTATCATTGGCTTTTTCTTTTTCTCATCCAGCATAGCCAACCCGATACCAAAAACCACAGAGAAAACTACAATTTGTAGCACCTGATTTTCATAAATAGATTTTATAATGTTTTCAGGGAAAATGTCACGGAAAAAAGCTGTGGTTTTGTATATCCATTGGTCAGCCTCAGGAATTTGTTTCAAAGCCTTTAAATCATTTTCCTTAACTCCAGAACTTGTAGGCAGGTCGTGCTGAGGAAATTGGCTCAAATCTATCCCTACACCAGCATTGGATATATTGATGGATACCAAGCCTATTAGGATAGCAAGAGTGGTCGCTACATTGAAATAGAGTAAAGACTTCCACGCCATTCTTCCTACTTGTTTTAGGTCAGAGTGTCCAGCAATTCCATAAACCAGAGTTGCAAATAGAATAGGGCCTACAATGGTTTTTACTAATTTGATAAACCCGCTGCTCAGAGGCTGTAGAGCCATCGCTACACCAGGGAACTCTACGCCTATCACCACGCCTAAAATCATACTGGTAAGTATCCAAGTCGTAAGGTCTTTTTTCAAAATGGCATAAAATAAAAAAGTTCCACCGATGACAAAATGCGTCCCAGATAGAACTTCCTTAGAAAGAGGTGTGAAAAAGTTTATTCCATAGACAATAGCTCCAAAAGTCATTATCAATAAAGGAAATAATCTAAATATAAATGAATTCATTACTACTTTTTGTTTGTTGCAAATATAATGAATAAACTAAAAAAAGGAAATAGAAGTGCCTTTTAAGCAAATTATTAAATTATTCAGATGATTTATCAGAGTCACTTAGAAGTTTAAAACTCATCCTGTGATAAGGCGTAGCGCCGTGTTTCTTAATGGCTTCTCTATGGGCTTTGGTGGGATAGCCTACATTCTTGTCCCAAGCGTATTCAGGGAATTCTTCGTGGAGTTTCAGCATGAGCTGGTCTCGGTAGTTTTTAGCTAAAATAGAAGCTGCCGCAATGGAAAGCACCTTGCTGTCGCCCTTCACAATGCACTCATGTGGAATAAAATTATACGGATGAAACCTATTCCCATCCACTAAAATCAGTTCTGGGCGGGTTTTTAGCTGGTCTAATGCCAAGTGCATCGCATGGATGCTGGCATTCAGTATATTATGCTGGTCAATGAAAGATGGTGGAATTTCTGCAATCGCAAAATCCACAGCATTTTCCCTTATGTATTGGTCTAATTCTAAACGAACTTTTGCGGTTAGTTTTTTAGAGTCATTGATGAGGTCGTGGTCAAATTTTTCATCAATAATCACAGCCGCAGCGACTACAGGGCCTGCCAGACAGCCTCTTCCTACCTCATCACAACCAGCCTCAATACAAATTTCAGACCAAAAATGTTTTAAATTCATAAATACGCAATGAAAATTAAGTTTTAAATAAAATTTAGCACAAATTTAATATTTTTTTTACAAATATATTGTTTTTATTAAAAAAAATGTTATAAAATTGTCAAAGAAAAACCAAAATAACTTTTAATTATGAAGAAACTAACATCAAATGTCTTGGCAGTTGTTCTTTCTTCTTCCTTTGTGATCGGAAACGCACAGGAAAAACCAAAAGACTCTGTGAAAGTCAAGGAAATCGGCGAGGTGGTAATCACCGCTTTAGGAATTAAGAGAGACAATAAATCTCTTGGGTATTCAACTACGAAAGTAGGCGGAGATGACTTGTCAAAAGTTGGGAATCAAAACTTAGTCAACTCGCTTTCGGGGAAAGCAGCAGGGCTTCAGGTAATCTCTTCTGGCGGGGCGCCAGGTTCTGGGAGTAGATTGGTAATAAGGGGAGGTGCGAAATCTCTTACTAATTCTAACGAGCCTCTGTATGTAATTGATGGAGTGCCTATCACCAATGCGAATGATGGGAACTCAAACACCGTTACAGGAATTTCTTCTCCAAACAGAGCGGCGGATATCAATCCTGATGATATTGAGAGTATCAATATCCTAAAAGGAGCTGCTGGAGCTGTTCTTTATGGAAATAGAGGTTCTAATGGAGTTATACTCATTACAACGAAATCAGGAAAAGCAAGAGCAGGAAAGCCACAAATTACCCTTTCTACGCAGGTTGCGGTAGATAATGCTTTGGTTCTTCCTGATTATCAGACAGTCTATGCACAGGGGAGTAGAGGTGTGTATGGAGAAGGAACATCTTATTCATGGGGACCAAAAATACAAGGGCAGACTGTATATAGTGAAGCGGCAGGTAAAAATGTTACGCTCTCTGTCTATGACCCGAGAAAGCAGTTTTTACATACAGGAGTGACAAGAAATAATAATGTGTCTTTGTCACATTCATTTAATAAATCTAATATATTCTTGTCAGCAGGACATTCCTTGCAGACATCCATAGTTCCAAATCAAGAATATGAAAAAACCAATTTTAGATTTAATGGAAATACACAGGTTACAGAAAAATTCAATGCGGGAATAAATGTCTCCTATAACACTACGAAAGGAAATGTTCCATTTTCTGGACAGGATGGGAACAACCCTATTTTCGCCTTGTTCCATACGCCTGTAAGCTGGGATTTGAAGGGGTATGGCTATGTTAATCCTACTACGGGCGAACAAATCAATTTCCGAGGGGGAAGTTTTGACAACCCATATTGGTCTGTTTATAAAAACTTTGCTAAAACTTCCAGTGACCGTTTCATTGCGAGTTTGAACTTAGGATATGATTTAACAAAATGGTTGAAACTGACATATAGATTAGGAAATGATTATTTTGTAGATAATAGGGTGATATTCAGGGATATATATTCTGGTTCAAAACCTAAAGGATACTTATCTTATGATGATATAAAGAGAAATGAGCTTACATCAACATTGATGGCAAATATCAATACTAATATTAATGATAACTTGGCATTAATAGTGATTTTAGGGCAAGATTATAATAAGAGAACTCAGAGAAATAATATCATTACAGGAACAGAATTGGCCGCTACAGGGTTGGTAAATACTAATAATATTGCTACTTCTGATCCACTATACAATCATGAAACCAAAAGAACATTGTTTGGGTTCTTTGGGGATGTTTCTTTAAGCTACAAAAATTATTTGTTCCTAAACCTAGTAGGAAGATATGAAATGGCATCTACTTTACCAGAAAACAATAGAAGTTATTTTTATCCTGGGGTAAGTGGTTCATTCATTTTCTCGGATGCATTTAAGATTAATAAGGATATATTAAGTTATGGTAAAGTGCGTGCGGGGATTTCCAGAACGGCAAGAGATGCGGATCCTTATTTAGTTTTTCAAGCATATAGAAAAGCAGAGTATGGTGATGGATTTGTACCAGGGTTTAAATTTCCATATAATAATGATTTAGCAACTTTTGTAGGATATACAGTAGCAAACACTTGGAATAATCCAGACTTAAAACCAGAATTTACAACGGAATACGAGGTAGGAACAGAGCTTCGTTTCTTGAAGAATAGAATTGGTTTAGAGTTCACATATTTTGAAAACAAGAATACAGATGGAATTATCCATCTTAGGATTTCTCCTGCATCAGGAGCTGTTGTATCTATAGAAAATACAGGGAAAACTTCCTCTAAAGGTATAGAAGCAGGACTGAAAGTAACGCCAATCAAAACGAAGGATTTCAACTGGGAAGTTAATTTTAATTTCAGTAGAATCCGCTCATTGGTGGAAGAAACACACCCTAAGACAGATAGAATATATATGGGAGGTTTCTCTGGAAACCCTGCTATCTATGCTGTAAAAGGTGAAAGATATGGTTCTATCGTTGGTAGCGCTTACATGAGAGATGCGAATGGAAATATTTTGGTGGGAAGTAATGGTAAGCCAATGATCCAGAGTGGTCAAGTCCTAGGGCATGTAGAACCAGACTGGACAGGAAGTGTAGGAACATCCTTTAAGTATAAGGGAGTGTACCTTACCGCGCAACTGGACATTAGACAAGGGGGGTATTTGTTTAATGGAACAGAAGAATTGTTGGATTTCTATGGTGTATCTGCTAAGACATTAGAAAGAGAAAAAGGAACGATAGTTTTCCCTGGGGTAACATCTGCAGGAACACCAAATACAACAGCTATTGCGATAGATCGAAATTATTATGGTTCACTTCCAACAGAAGCTTATGTGTATAAAAATGACTGGGTAAAACTTCGTGAAATTAGCTTAGGGTATAGTTTCCGTCCAGTAGGATTTGATTTCATAAGAAGTATAGATGTGGGTGTATTTGGTAGAAATCTTTTCTTATGGACAAAGGTACCTCACATAGACCCAGAATCAAGTTCTTTCGGGACAGGAAATGCACAAGGGGTTTCTCGTTTTGCATTCCCTTCGACGAGAAGCTTTGGTGTTAATTTAAAAGTTCAATTCTAAAAACTAAGAAAAATGAAAAAAATTAGAAATAATATATCTAAATATGCTGTTCTTTTAGCTTTGACAGCAACGCCTTTAGTAATTACCTCTTGTAGACAGGAGTTGGATATTAATGTTGATCCTAATAATCCTTCACAAGCTTCTTTGTCAGGACTTCTTAGCGGCTCACAGGTTGGTTTTGCCTTTGCTCTTGGTGGTGAGGGAACTAGAATGCCAGCAAGTATCGTTCAGCATTATGCAGGACATAGAGCGCAGCCTCTTGACTATGCACAATATAGAATAACCTCATCAGCTACAGATGGAACATGGACAGCTCTTTACAATACACTAATGGATATGAAGGAATTGGAAAATAAAGCTGCAGCTTCTGGAAGTCAGGCATATGTAGGAGTTTCTAAGCTTCTTCAGGCTCATGCATTCAGTGTTGTTACAGATATGTTTGGAGATATTCCTTTTTCTGAGGCTTTACAGGGAAGGACTAATATTACTCCAGCTTATGATAAACAGGAAAATATCTATCCGGCACTTATTACCATGATAGATGAGGGGCTAGCAGCTCTCTCGGCAGGAACAGAAACTATTTCCGGAGATGTAGTCTATGGAGGAGATGTGGCAAAATGGAAAAAATATGGAAATTCACTAAAACTGCGATTATTAAATCATTTAAGCAGCAGACAACCCAATGCAGCAGCGAATTTCTTGGCTTCTAATCCGAGTCTTATAGAAACTAGTGTGGATGATGCAAAGGTTGTTTTTGGCTCTGTAGCTGCTAATGCCAATCCTATCTATCAGTTTGATGTGCTTTCTGGAAGAAGTGACCAAGCAGTATCCAGTACTATTGTAGATAAGATGAAAGCCTTGTCAGACCCTAGGGTAGGTGTTTATTTTGAGCCTGTTGCTAATAATGTTTTAGGATTAAAAGGACAGTATTTGGGTAATGCACCAGGAAATGATGAGGAAGACTCTAAAAAGAATAGATATTCCCGCGTAGGAAGCGCTTATGCATCTATAAAAGCTCCTGTGGTTTTGATGAGTGCAGCAGAGGTTAATTTCATCAAAGCAGAAGTGTATTACAGAGCATCTGATTCAAGAGCACAAGCGGCGTATCAAGCAGCGATTACACAGGATTTCGCGGCATTAGGTTTATCTTCTTCTGCAGCAGCATATTTAGCAAATGTGAATGTGGCTTATAATGGGACTTTACAGAGAATCATGGAGCAAAAATGGATTACCATGTTCCAGGCATCTTATGAGTCTTGGGTAGATTGGAGAAGAACAGGCTATCCTGCTCTCACACCAGCAGCGAATAACACTACATCTAATGTAATCCCGAGAAACCTGCCATATCCAGATGTGGAAATCAATTCAAACCGTGCCAACTTAGTAGCAGGCCCAGGAATTCCGATTCCATACACAGGGTTGAGCAATAGAGTTTGGTGGGATAACTAATAACCTCTTCATTTTTTAACTAATTTTTTATAAAGGGAATCTCTTTTTCAGGGATTTCTTTTATATTTTTTATCTTTGCGATTATTTTATTCATTATGGTTAGAGAGATTTTACTTGAAAAAATACAGAAAGTTTTAGCAGAGAGTTTTGGTTTGGCGGATTTCGTTCCTGAAATTCAGCAGACAAAACCTGATTTTGAAGGAGATTTTACTGTCGTCACTTTTCCTTTGGTTAAAGTTTTGAAGAAAAGCCCAGATATCATCGCGACAGAGCTTGGAGATAAGATACTTTCGGAGGTGGATTTTGTGGAAAATTATAACATTGTGAAAGGTTTTCTTAACCTAAAATTAAAGGACAATGTTTTCCTGCAAAGTTTTAAAAATCTTTCAGAAAATTTAGAGAAAATCACGCCTAAGAATGAAACTATTATGGTGGAATATTCTTCACCAAATACCAACAAGCCTCTGCATTTGGGACATATTAGAAATAATCTTTTAGGTTTTTCTATTGCTAATATTTTGAAAGAAGAGGGCTACAATGTCATTAAAACCCAAATCATCAACGATAGAGGAATCCACATTTGTAAATCTATGCTGGCGTGGGAAAAATTTGGGAATGGAGCAACACCAGAATCTACCCAAACCAAAGGCGACAAGCTGGTAGGAAACTACTATGTGGAATTTGACAAGCATTACAAAGCAGAAATAGCCCAGCTGAAAGAACAAGGCATGGACGAAGAAACGGCTAAAAAACAAGCGCCGTCTATTTTAGAGGCTCAAAAAATGCTTTTGGACTGGGAAAATGGCGATGAAAAAGTAAGAAACCTTTGGGAGAAAATGAACGCTTGGGTTTATGCAGGATTTGCGGAAACTTATAAGCGCCTTGGAGTAGATTTTGACCAAGTTCAATACGAAAGCCAAACTTACCTTTTGGGTAAAGATTTGATAAAAGAAGGGCTGGACAAAGGCGTTTTCTTCACCAAAGAAGATGGCTCTGTATGGTGCGACCTTACCGATGAAGGTTTGGATGAAAAACTTCTCCTTCGTGGGGATGGCACTTCTGTCTATATAACGCAGGATTTGGGAACTGCCGTGGGGCGTTTCGCGGATAATGATATACAGAGACTTATCTACACGGTGGGAAATGAGCAGGATTATCATTTTCAGGTTTTGTTTAAAATCCTTAAAAAACTCGGTTACAGCTGGGCGGAGCACCTTTACCATCTATCCTACGGAATGGTGGAACTTCCTAACGGGAAGATGAAATCTCGTGAAGGAACGGTGGTAGATGCCGATGACCTGATGCAGGAAATGTATCTTACGGCGAAAGAAAAAGCGCAGGAACTAGGAAAACTGGAAGCACTGACCGAAGAGGAAAAAGAAAAATCTTATGAAATCGTAGGTCTTGGAGCGTTGAAATATTTTATGCTGAAAGTAGATCCGAAGAAAAAAATGCTTTTCAATCCAGAGGAAAGTGTGGATTTCAATGGGAATACAGGGCCTTTCATTCAGTATGCTTATGCTAGAATTCAGTCTTTGCTGAAAAGAGCCGAAGGAACGGATTTCAATTTCTCTGAAAACATCGCCCTTAGTGAGAACGAGAAAGAACTCATCATAGCCCTTAGCGAATACAAGGAAACTGTAAGCAAAGCGGCGGCGGCGCTCAGCCCTGCTCATTTGGCTAATTATGTTTATGAAGTGGTAAAACTCTACAATGCTTTTTACCAAAATAATCCAATCTTGAACAACGAAAACGAAGATGTGAAGAAATTCCGACTATATCTGTCCCAACTTACAGGCGTGGTGATTAGAAAGTCTTTACATCTGCTCGGAATAGGCGTAGTGGATAGAATGTAAATGAAATTATGAAAAAAAGTATAATTTTCTTTGTAATGCTTATTCTTTCTTCATGTGGAGGAATAAACAAACTGAAGGTAAAAGATATAAATACAGAAAATTCTGATATTAGTGGAATTTATGAAAATACAGAACAAAAAGACAATATTCTTAAACTTTTAGATAGAAAATTATTAAAAGATACTCTTACACTTGATAAAATGGAAGGGTATGATAAATTTTCTATTTTGGTGAAAGATGATAAGAATCTGCAGATAGAGATTATACGAAATGATAATTCTAAAATTACAAGACAGTATAAGTATAGAAAAAAGAATAATATATATCTTCTAAAAAACCAAAATGTAAAACCAGATCTTATTCCTTATGTATTAGGAGTTTTTAATGTTAAAAAACTTCATTTGTATAAAAATCAGGATAATGGTTTGGGTATTGTAGAATCTACATCACGAAGAGGAGCGGTATTTCTTTTGTTATATTTTACATGGACAAAGAGTTATTATGAATATTACACATATCAAAGGTTAGAGTAATTTATAAATAAGTAAAAAATAAAAATCCCTCATTTAGGAGGGGTTTTTTGTTGAGGTTTTATATTATTTTATAAGCTTTTTAAGATAATCGCCATAACCGCTTTTTCCGTATTTTTCGGCAGATTTCAGGAGCTGTTCTTTGTTGATAAATCCTTTTTTGTAGGCAATCTCTTCAATGCAGGAGATTTTCACGCCTTGTCTTTTTTCAAGAACTTTCACGAATTCAGATGCCTCGTGAAGGGAATCAAAAGTCCCTGTATCCAGCCAAGCTGTTCCTCGGCTCATCACACCTACTTCTAATTGACCTTTTTCAAGATAAATTTTATTGATATCGGTAATTTCTAATTCTCCTCTCGCCGAAGGTTTTAGGTTTTTAGCATATTCCACCACAGAATTGTCGTAGAAATAAAGACCAGGCACGGCGTAGTTGGACTTCGGTACGGCAGGTTTTTCTTCTATGGAAACAGCTTTTTGGTGTTCATCAAACTCTACTACACCATATCTTTCAGGGTCGGAAACAGGGTAGGCAAATACACAGCCGCCTTTCACTTGGGTTTTGCTTTCCAATAGCTGAGGAAGACCAGAGCCGTAGAAAATATTATCGCCTAAAACCAGCGCCACAGAGTCTGTTCCGATGAACTCCTCTCCTAAAATAAATGCCTGAGCCAGCCCATCTGGAGAAGGCTGAACTTTGTATTCAAACTTACACCCGATTTGCGAGCCGTCTCCCAATAGTTTTTTGAAAGCCTCTTGGTCGTGCGGCGTAGTGATGATGAGTATCTCCCGAATCCCCGCCAATAGAAGGGTAGAAATAGGGAAATAAATCATAGGTTTGTCATATACGGGCATTAACTGCTTACTTACTGCGATGGTGAGCGGGTAGAGCCTTGTCCCAGAACCTCCCGCGAGAATTATTCCTTTCATTGTGTAGTTTTATTATTTTAAAAACTTATTATAATCATTTTTATTTTTCACCAAATGTAAAGAATTGTTGGCATAATCAAAGACATAAAAAGGAAAATTTATTTTGTCCTTATCTAAAATAAAGCCTGTTTCGGTTTCTTTGATTTCTGTACGAGGTCTATTGTTCAGTTTTTTCCCGAAAATAGAATACAAATAGGTGTCTTTGGTGCTGATGAGATGTATGTTTGCAGGGTTTATGCCCGCATCGGGTGCATACATATTCAGTGCAGATGTCACTTCATAAGAGGCTTCTAATGTGGTTTCATCAGTGATGAATTTGTTATTTTCCTCATTATTTTTTATGATAATTATTTTTTCATCTTTTATATCCTTAGGAAGCTGAGAAGCCAGATTTTTGATAAGGTTTTTATTATAATTGCTGGCGTATATCCAAGAGTTTTTTTCGGATATTACACAAATAAAGTTGATGGATAAAAATAAAAATAATAAGGTTTTCAGCAGGTTTTGATAACTTTTCTTTTTTGCAGAAGCCAAACCATTGTAAATTAAATATCCTAAAAGCAAAGAAGAAGAAATTTTGACCCAAAGTAAAATTCTGTTCTCAAAACCGAATGCAATAGGAGGGTATCGGGAGATAAAGAAAACAGCAATGGTCATCAAAAAAATGCCGAGAAATACTATGAAATAGCGCTTTGGTATGGTTTTGTCAAATTTACAGAAAATAGAAACCATTCCCGAAATAACCAAGCCGAGTGCTAATAAAATATAATCAAATCCAGAATAATCAGCAATGGCGAAAATGCTTTGTTTAGCAATGTATGCAAAGTCAAGGATGAATAATTTAAAGAAAGAAAAAATTAAAACCAAACTATGCGAAATGCTGAAACTAACCTTAGAAGATGCATAATCAAAATGTTCAGGATAGATAATTTTTACTAAAAAATATTTGTAAAACACAGCGATGAATAATCCCAAACCTATGGAAAGACATAGTTTTAGCAGGATTTTTTCTCTGTTTGTAATTACTAAAATAAATATAGATAAAGGGATTAAAAATAAATGTAACTCTTGGAATAGCAGTGAAATTCCCAATAATATTCCAGACATCAAATAATAAATCAAATTATCTTTTGATGATAGGCATAATATACTTTGGAAATACCATATGTATATCAAATAAGCCCCACACATCACAAAAGAGAATAAATTAGATGAAGATAAAGGAAATACAGTGACCAATATACATGCTAATAGTGTAAAAGTGCTATATTCACTAAAAAACTTATCTAAAATTAATTTTAATAGCCATGCAGCGATGGGAAATAGAAAATTGTGAATGAAAAACAAAGGTGTCCAAAATCCCCCTAAATAAGTTGCGAATGTTATCACAATAGGAGAAATTGGGCGTGTATGTCTGTTAGGGTCGGAGGTGTATAGATTATAAACTTCTGATATACTGTATTTTCCTTCCTGATATTGGTATAATATTTCTAAATGATTTAGGTCATCAGATAGTATAGCATTATCCCCAAGTAAGACAAATGCCCCTTGTAATAAGATAAAAAATAATGCAGTTAATAAAAAAATAGTTTTTTCTATTTTCATAATTCTTTTATTGTGTTGATGATGTATTCCACCTGTTCATCGGTAAGCTCGTAGAACAGAGGTAGCCTCACAAGACAGTCAGAAAACATGTCTGAGTTCGGGAGCTCACTTTTTCGGGTAGAATATTTTTCATAATAAGAACTCTTGTGCAGTGAAAGATAGTGGAAAACGGATAGAATTCCTTTGTCTTTCAGATGTTGGATGAATTTGGTTCTGTCATCTACATTATCACAAACGAGATAAAACATATGGGCGTTGTTGGTCGCATATTCTGGAACAAGAGGAAGTTTAGGTTTTTTAATAGAAACAGGTTCAAAGCTAGAAAGCCCTTCATAATAACGATTCCAAATTTTGATTCTTTTGTCCTGAATATCTCTCATGTTTTCTATCTGAGCCCAAAGAAAAGCAGAGATAATTTCGCTTGGCAGGAAAGAAGAGCCTGTGTCTACCCAGCTGTATTTATCTACTTCGCCTCTGAAAAACTGCGAACGGTTTGTTCCTTTTTCCCAAATGATTTCGGCTCTTTGAATAAAGCGGTCATCGTTGATACAGAGCATACCGCCTTCACCTGAGATAATATTTTTGGTTTCATGAAACGAGAAAGCAGAAAGATGCCCAATGCTTCCCAACGCTTTTTTTGTTCCATCTTTGGAAATATAGTAGCTGTCAATGGCTTGTGCAGCATCTTCTATTACGATGATTCCGTGTTTGTTAGCAATGGACATTATTTTATCCATATCACACGCTACACCAGCGTAATGAACCACTACGATTGCCTTGGTTTTTTCTGTGATTAAAGCTTCTATCTGATCAGCATCTATATTTGGATTGTCAGAATAAGAATCTGCAAAAACGATATCAGCACCTTGTCTTACAAATGCCAGCGCTGTGGATACAAATGTAAAACTAGGAACAATGACCTCATCACCTTCCTTGATATCCGCTAAAATAGCAGCCATTTCCAATGCATCTGTGCAGGAAGTGGTAAGCAGAGTTTTTTTGAAGCCAAATTCTTTTTCAAAAAAATCTTGACATTTTTTTGTGAAGAGTCCATTTCCAGAGATTTTCCCTGATTTTACGGCATCTTCTATATATTGCATTTCTTTACCAGTAAGGTAAGGTTTGTTAAATGGTATCATGATAAATTATTTTACAAATCTTGCAGGATTTCCTACATATAGTCCTTTTTCTTCGATATTTTTTATTACAACTGTCCCGCCTCCTGTTCTTGTTCCTTTAGTGATAGATATATTGTCTATTATTATAGAATTTATGCCTATTATACATTGTTCTTTTATGTTCACAAATCCCGCCATAGATACGCATGGAGAGATAAAGGTATGAGTACCCACTGTGGTGTCATGAGCAATACTGCTGGAAATGTTAATCAAAACATTATTTCCTATTTTTACATTTTGGTCAATTACGCATCTTGGATAGATGACCGTTCCAGCTCCTATTTCAGCGGAAGGATCTACATAACACGAGGAATGAATGAACTTATAGAAAGGAATATCATTATGATATTTTTCAAATAGCATCTTTCTGGTATTCATGTGGTTATATCCCACACCTATCAGCAATTCATCAAAACTATTTTTCGAATATTCGTCTAAAATATCATTAGTCCCACCAATAACAGGAATAGAGTCAATGATAGTCCCTTTTGGCTGGAAATCATCAAAAAAAGCAACTACTTTATCCTCTGTATCCGTGTGTATATGATGGGCTATCTGCTGTCCTAAGTGTGCAGAACCTATTATTGCTATTCGTTTCATAGATAATTTTTTATTTCGCTGAAATTCGTTATTCTATCCTTAGCGGATGGATATATATTATCTCTGTCAATTAGTAATGCTTTGATTCCTAGTTTTCTAGCAGGAATAACATCAAGTTTTAATGAATCACCAATGTAGATGATTTCACCAGCCTCAGCATTTAGTTTTTCGAGAGCCCTTGCATAAAATTCCAAAGAAGGCTTTCTTAGGTTCTCTTTTTCAGAGACAATGTATTCATCAAAAATATTTTCTCCAATCAATCCTTCTAGTTTTTCTTGTAAACTGCTATTAAAATTAGAAACTACGGCTTTTTTTATATTTAATTTTTTGATTTCTTCACAGTCGTCAAAAGCCTTCCATGGCAGATAGGAACACGCTTCGAAAAGTTCTTTCAGTAGGTTCTTATCAGGAATAATGCCCAATGCCATTAACAATTCTGAATTAAACTCTTCATAAAAATCTCTTGATGTGGTATCTGGAAAATTGATAATCTCAGAAAGTAACTTATGTCTTAGTTTTAGTTCAGTTTCATTGATTTTATAACCATTATCTTGTAGGACTTTTAGGATTCTTTCCCATAGATTAGGCTTGTATATGAGAGTATTAGCAGCATCAAATAGAAGATATTTCATAGTTAAAAAATATAGTGTTCGGATTTATTGTCTTTGATATTTTCTGGTTTTTGGTGAGGATAGATGACATCCATCAAAACTCTTATAGCAGTCCCTTCGATGATATTTGGTTCACTTGGAGAGATGTTATACAAATGTTCTTCTAATGTGTATTTCACATCCTCAAAACCGAAATTAGACCGTATGGAGTTAGTCCCTGAAATTCTACAATTCACCTCAAAAGGAATGATTTCTCCTGCCTCTGTTACTATGGATTGTAAATTGGCACTTCCTACGAAATGATTGACCTGTATCATTTTTTCAAGGATATTTTTTAGCTCCTTATTGTATTGTCTATTTACGAAACATTCATTTGTAGCTCCATTTTCCAGCTTTCGCTCTAAGTTGATGAATCCATGGAGTTCATTATTTTTATTAACATAAAAAGCAGTGGTGATTTCTTTTCCTTTAATCAGTTTTTGAACCATGAAGGAATCATCAAAGTCTTGTATGTTTTTTGGATTTATATGAAGTCCTCTAGAACCTCTTCCTTCCCTTGGCTTTACGATATAATCTTCAAAAATTCCAGCAATATAGTCCTTAGGAAGATAGGCTTCTGCAAAAGGAAGATGGTTTTCTTTATGAAATACATAGGAAAGATATTTGTCTAAATATCTTTTGGAAGTTTCTAATTCGCTGGTAACGACTTTTGTTTTTAGCTGATTTTTATTCAGTGCTAAGTAGTAAATTTCATAATCAGTAGAAGGGATAATGAGGTCTATATTTTCTTTTTCAATAATGGCATTGATAGAGTTAATATAGTTTTCGTCATTAGCAAAAGGAACTTTGTAGAAAGAATCACAAAGATGATTTCCTGCTGAAAAGTCTGCGACATTACAGCCCACGATTCTGATAGGAAACTTTGTTTTTAGAATATTTCTCAAAATTCCCTGTCCTACATTTCCTCCTATACCTGTTACTAAGACTGTTTTTTTATCCATTCTATTAATTCTTTTATTCCGTTTTCTATCGAAGTGTTATTGTACTCATTGTAAGGTATGATTTCTTGTGTGTAAGAAACAGACCTTGTGTGGTCATCGCCAGAATATTCTATGCTACAGCCTGTTACGGTCTGTATGATTTCTGCAATTTGTTTATTAGTGTAGTTTTCTTTTGAAATGGCTAATAATATCCCATTTTGTTTTGATAATGCAGCTGTTTTTGCCAAAGTGGCTACATCTCTTGTATGAATGTAGTTCTGGATTCTTTGTCCGTGACCAAGAAGTTTGATTTTCTTAGAATTCAAAGCATCTTTTATGATTTTAGGCAAAAAAGTAGATTGTTTCATCCTTGTTCCATACATAGAGGAAATTCTTAGTATGGTGTAGTTTTTAGATTTTTCTACAATTTTTTCTCCTAATAGCTTTGAAATTCCATAAACTGACTCTGGACAAGGAAGCGTTTTTTCATCAATATTTAAACCATCAATCGCATCATAAACAGCAACACTCGAAAAATAAATAATTTTTGAACTTTTGAAACGATTACAAATATCATTAACCAGCCTTGCATTGATATTGATTATATCATCCAATTTCTCTATATCATTGGATATCACAGCACTGACGATGTATACGATATCGTAGCTGTCCTCTAATGAACCAATATCTTCTAAAGCAATATTTCTATGTTTCGGATGCGAAGTGTTTAGAGCTGCACTATGATACAATATATCTACTTCATCTGATATATGTAATTGTATCAGTTCTTTTGATAAAATGCTGTTTGCACCAATGATTAAGATTTTCATAACGATTGATTTTTAATACAATTACACTTCTTCATCAATGATAAATGTAGGTCTGCCTTTCGCCTGATCAAAAGTTTTTCCTAAATACACTCCCACAATACCTATGCAGCTGATGATAATTCCCGATAAAAACCAAATAGATAATATCAATGAGCTAAAACCAGGCTGTGCTATTTTTCCTGTAAGAGCCAGATACAGATAGTATATTCCTACAATGAAAGACAAAACAGATATACTTAATCCAAAGTTTATAAACAACCTAAGCGGCT
The DNA here is from genome assembly GCA_963516675.1 of uncultured Flavobacteriaceae bacterium. Classification (GTDB taxonomy): domain Bacteria; phylum Bacteroidota; class Bacteroidia; order Flavobacteriales; family Weeksellaceae; genus JABCPE02. The sequence goes on from CAUQBH010000002.1 coordinate 159,572, forward strand.
TATCCGAAAAAGATATAATAACATTGAATGCCTGTTTAAAAAGCCTTCCTACACTATATGTGGATTTTCCTTCCTCGCGTTCTCCATGTTCTATCGGAATGGAAACACTTTTAAACCCAATCCAGTTAATGAATAACGAAAAGAATTTAACATAGTCTCCCATATCTAAAATAGACTTAATGGTCTTTTGGTGATAAATCCCAAAATTCGCTACATTGTTATCAAAATTCGCTCCTGATAAGTAATTAAACACCTTGTAAAAAAGTTTAGATGTTAATTTTTTCAGGAATTTGTCTTTTCGGTTTTCTCTTTGTCCTAAAACGATATCGTATCCTTCTAAAGCTTTTTTGTAGAGTTTGGCTATTTCTTTCGGCTGGTCCTGCATATCACAGTCCATTACTACCACCCAGTCGCCTTTTGTTTTTGTAAGTCCAGCAAAAATAGCACTATGCTGACCAAAATTTCTGCTCAGACGAATGCTTTTTATCTTAGGATTTTGGCTGGAAAGCACTTTCATCACTTCCCAAGAATTATCGGGACTTCGGTCATCTACCAATATGATTTCGTAGTCCTCGCCGATTCTCTCCATTACTAAATTAATTTCAGAAACGAGAATCGGAAGGATTTTTTCAGCTCGGTAGACAGGACTTACAATAGAAATCATTAGCTATACTGTTTTTCGTAGTATTTTTGGTATTCTCCACTGGTTACATGCTCCAGCCAATCTTTATTGCTCAGGAACCAATCGATGGTTTTAGCTAGACCTTCTTCAAAAGTCACAGAAGGCTTCCATCCTAAATCTTTATTCAGTTTCGTAGCATCTATAGCATAGCGTTTGTCATGCCCTGGGCGGTCTTTCACAAAAGTGATTAGCTTTTCTGAATAGCCAGCAGGATTTCCAAGTTTTGCATCCATTTGTTTAATCAATTCCTTGATTAAATCAATATTTTGCCACTCATTAAATCCACCAATGTTGTATGTTTCTCCTGTTTTCGCTTCATGGAAAATTTGGAAAATAGCACGAGCGTGGTCTATCACGAACAGCCAGTCACGGGTATATTTACCATCGCCATAGATTGGCAGCGGTTTTTCGTTGAGAATATTAGAAATACAAAGCGGAATCAGTTTCTCTGGGAAATGATTTGGGCCATAGTTGTTTGAACAGTTGGAAACAATGTAAGGAAGCCCATAAGTGTTTCCATAAGCTCTTACCAAATGGTCGCTGGCTGCTTTACTCGCAGAATATGGAGATTTTGGGTCGTAAGGCGTTTCCTCAGTGAAAAATCCTGTTTCTCCCAAAGCACCATAGACTTCATCCGTAGAAACATGGTAGAAAAGGTTTTTTCTCTGTTCATTAGGAAATCTTCCATGCGTGTGCTCAGGATTCAGTGTCCAAAATTCTTTACAAAGGTTAAGAAGGTTAGCAGTCCCAATTACATTGGTATTGATGAAAGCATTTGGGTCTGTGATACTTCTATCCACATGGCTTTCCGCAGCGAGGTGTATCACCGCATCAGGATTATGTTTTTCAAAAACTTTTTTTAGTTCTTCTGGTTTTGTGATGTCTGCTTTTTCAAAGATATATTTTGGTTCGTTTTCTATATCTTTCAGGTTTTCAAGGTTTCCTGCGTATGTAAGGGCATCTAGGTTGATGATTTTCGTTTGCGGGAGATTTTTCACAAACTCACGAACAACATGAGAACCGATAAATCCTGCTCCGCCAGTGATAATGATAGATTTCATAATTTTATAGTTCTAATTTTAAAGAATTTCCATCCAAATAAACAGCTTTGGATTCAGTGATTTTTATTTTTTGTTCCTCAGAAAAACCGATGGTTTCTCCATTTTTTAGAGTAACATCATAAGCTAAAATATAGTTGAGAACAGGAAGGATAAAGTCGTGCAAATCACTTCGTGACATTCGGCTGTCGATGATTTCTATTTCCTTTTTTCCAAAATCTTTCATTCCAAAAGTATAAAGGCTGTTTTTCCCTTCTTCTGAGCCGATAAGTCCGATGTAAATCCACAGAATCACAGGTAGATTTCCTTCTAATAAAAAGTCTGCAAAGTCAATATACAAACCTTTCGGAAGAAGCAGAGTCTGACTTCCTTGATAAATACCTATCGCATCAGGAGAAGTTCTGAGGATAGAGGCGTTAATCATCGTCATCAAAGAGAATTTCTCAACCTGACTTTTTGATTTATCTAAAATAGAGACAATGGCGTGGCTGTCATGCTCTGAAACTTCTTTTTCTACATTATTCCAAAGGTAAGAATACCCAAATATTGATTCTAAATCTTCACTTGGAATAGGTGCTGGCATTTTTGCAATGGCAGCCATCATTCCGTTGATAGTGAGAGTTGCCACTTCATCATCGCCAGAGATTTCAGAAACTTCTAGTCCCCAGTGAGATTTTAAATCTTCTAAAACTTTATCCAGCGAATAGCTTCCTCCTTTGAACATTGGCATAGAAAGCGCTATGCTGCTATTCTCCTTTTCAGGTTTTGGAGTTTCCTTTGTCTCTTTTTTCTTGAAAAAATCAAAAAGTCCCATAATTTTATGTTTTTATTTTATAGTTTTTCTACCGATAGATTTATAATAAAATCCTGTGTTTTCTATTTGGTCGATAGAGAACATATTTCTACCATCGAAAATAGCTTTGTTCTTCATCTTTTCTGCCATAAGCTGGAAGTTAGGATTTTTGAACTCGCTCCATTCTGTCGCTATCAGCAGACAATCAGCATCTTCTAGGCAAGAATACATGTCTTTGGTGTATTCTATTTTGTCGCCAAAGATTTTTTTCACATTTTCCTCTGCGATGGCATCGTAAGCCGTTATTTTTGCTCCTTTTTCTAATAAAAGAGAAATATTGTCCAGAGATGAAGCTTCTCTGATGTCATCAGTATTGGCTTTGAAAGCAAGTCCCCACATCGCGATTTTCTTATCCTTGATGTTTCCGCCGAAATATTTTTCAATTTCAGAAACGAGGATTACTTTTTGAGCCTTATTTACATTTTCAGTAGCGTTAAGGATTTGGAAATCAAAGTTTTCTTCTTTTCCTGATTTGATGAGGGCTTTCACATCTTTCGGGAAACAGCTTCCTCCGTAGCCTATACCTGGGAAAAGGAAACGATGCCCGATTCTGTCATCACTTCCCATACCGAGCCTTACTTTGTCTACATCGGCTCCTACTTTTTCACAGTAATTTGCGATTTCATTCATGAAAGTGATTTTCACAGCAAGGAACGAATTAGCTGCATATTTAGTCAGTTCCGAAGATTTTTCATCCATGAAAATGATTGGAACTCCCGTGTTAGTGAACGGTTGGTAGATTTGGGCAATGATATTTTTAGCCTTGTCCGAACTAGAACCCACTACGATTCTAGCAGGATTCATAGAGTCTTCCACAGCAAATCCTTCGCGGAGAAATTCTGGGTTAGAAACCACATCGAAAGGAATGTCTGTTTTCGTAGAAATGGTCTCTCTCACTCTGTCCGCTGTTCCTACTGGAACGGTTGATTTATTGACGATTACTTTGTAAGAAGTCATCAGCTCACCGATGTTTTCAGAAACCTTCAAAACATAAGAAAGGTCTGCGCTGCCATCCTCACCAGGAGGTGTCGGCAAAGCGAGATAAATCACATCACACTGGTCTAATGCTTCTTTTAGTTGAGTAGTAAAAAACAGCCTATTCGCCTGTATGTTTCTTAAAAATATTTCTTCCAAGCCAGGTTCGTAGATGGGAACGATTCCCTTTTTCATGTTTTCTACTTTTGTTTCATCTATATCAACACAATAAACCGTGTTTCCTAGCTCAGCTAGAGTGGTTCCTGTAACCAGCCCTACATATCCTGTTCCTACAATTACAATATTCATTTAGTATAAAAATCTTTTCGATCTACAAAGGTAATATTTTTTAGTGAAATAAAATCTTTTCAGCGATAATTTGCTATAAATGAATAATTTTCTTAAATTTGCACACAGATTTACGGGAATAATGATGGAAAGGCTTCAAAGGAAGGCCTTTTTTATATATCCTGAAATAACGCAGAAATATGGATTTTAAGACAAGGGTAGAAGAGCTGATACAGGCATTTTTAGAGGAAAGAAAAGATATTTATTTGGTTGATTTGAAAATATCTTCAGGGAATGATGTGGTGGTTATTTTGGATGGAGATGAGTCACTTTCTATTCAGGATTGTCTAGATGCCAGCAGGGCGATAGAGTTTAATCTGGATAGAGAAGAAGTGGATTTTTCTCTTCAGGTGATGAGTGCAGGACTGAGCGAGCCACTCAAATTACCAAGACAATACAAGAAGAATGTAGGAAGGGAGCTTGAAGTCACGATAGAGAAAGGCGAAGTGATTAAGGGAGAACTACTGGAAGCCGATGAAGAAAAAATAGTTTTGATGCTGAGGTATAGAAGGCCAAAACTCGTAGGAAAAGGAAAAGAAGATGTGGAGGAACAAAGGGAAATCCCTTACCAAAGCATAAAGAGAGCAATGATAGTAATTAAGTTTTAAAAATTTTAGTCAAAGTAAAAAATATGGATAATTTAGCATTAATCGAATCTTTTGGTGATTTTAAAGATGAAAAAGGGATTAGTAAGATAGATTTGATGGCAATTATAGAAGATTCGCTAAAAACCTTACTGAAAAAAAGATATGATTCTGATGACCATTTTGATGTAATTGTAAACCCTGATAAGGGAGATTTTCAGATATTTTTGAATAAAAAAATCGTTGAAGACCAGATGTCAGAAGATGACGATTTGGAAATAGAAATCTCTGAAGCGAAAAAAATAGATCCTACATTTGAGGTGGGAGAGGAATTTACCCAAGAAATCCCATTGGCACAATTAGGGCGAAGAAATATCTTGACATTGAAACAGATTTTGGCAACAAAATTACAAGAGCATAATAATGCTGCAATGTATGAGATGTTCAAGGATAGAATAGGTGAAGTGGTTGTAGGAGAAGTGCACCACATCCGTGGTAAGCAGGTAATTATCTTGGATGATGAAGGGAATGAATACATTTTACCCAAAGAAAACCAAATTCCTACGGATTTCTTCAAGAAAGGAGAAAGCATTAGAGCGGTGATTGAAAAAGTTGATTTCAAAGGTTCTAAACCTCAGATTATCGTTTCAAGAACAGCGCCTAAGTTCTTGGAAAAACTTTTAGAACTAGAAATTCCAGAAATATTGGATGGAACTATCATCTTGAAAAAAGCAGTAAGAATTCCAGGTGAAAAAGCTAAAATTGCTGTAGATGCCTTAGACGAAAGAATAGACCCTGTGGGCGCTTGTGTGGGTGTGAAAGGTTCTAGAATTCATGGTGTGGTGAGAGAACTTAGAAATGAAAATATTGATGTAATCCAGTGGTCTAAAAACCCAGAAGTATTGGTAAAAAGAGCATTGGGAGGTGTGGAAATCAACAAGGTGGAAATCAATGAAGAAGACCACTATGCACTAGTATACGCTCCAGTAGATGAAATTTCAAAAATCATCGGAAAACAAGGGCAAAATATCAAACTAGCTTCTTGGCTTACAGATTATGAAATAGATGTATACAGAGAAAAACAAGAAGATGATGATGTAGAGCTGAAAGAGTTTGATGATGAAATCGAGCAGTGGATTATAGATGAATTTACAAAAGTAGGGCTGGATACAGCGAGAAGTATCTTGGACAAGGATACAGATGTGTTGCTCAACTTAGTAGATTTAGAAGAAGAGACAATAGAAGAGGTTAAGAAAATCTTGAGAGAAGAATTGGAATAAACCTCCTTTGTCTAAAATATAATAGAATAAACAAAAAAACAAAAGTATTCAGCTTTGGCTGAACAAAAAGTAAAAATATGCCAAAAATCAGATTAAATAAAGCAGCAAAGGAACTTAATATTTCCATTCCAAGGGCAGTAGAGTTTTTGCAGAGTAAGGGGTTTGAGATTGATAGCAATCCCAATGTGTTGTTGGAAGCAGAGGCTTTCTCCGCATTAGAGCAGGAATTTGCAGCTGATAAGAAGCAGAAAGAGGCTTCACAGGAGGTGGTGATTTCTAAAGTTCCAGAGGTGAAATTAGAAACAGAAGAACCAAAAGCTCCAGAAGTGATTAAGGCTCAGGCTCCTAAAACAAAGATTATAGGCAAAATAGATCTGGAGGCGAAGCCTAAAAAGGAAAAAGAAGTGGAAGCAGCTTCACCAAAAGAAGCTGTGAAAGAGGAAGTGGTAGCTCCTAAACCAGAAACTACAAAAGAGAAAAAAACTGAACCTAAGGCTGAACCAAAACCAAAAGCAGAGGCAAAACCTGTTGTGGATACTGAAGAATCTTCTGAACCAGAAAAGATAGAAACAAAATATCAAAAACTAGACGGGCCAAAAATCCTTCAGACCGAGAAAATAGATTTGTCTCAGTTTGAAACAAAACCAAAACCTTCTGACAAGAAGAAACAAAGAAAAAGAATCCAAAAATCTGCTGGAGAGGATGCTAAACCAGCGAATAACAAAGCAGGAGCGGATAAAAAATTTGCTAAAGATAAGCCACAAGGAGGAAACCGCGATAAAGGAGGCAAAAAAGGAGGAAAGAGAGAGCGTGTAATGCCTGTGGAGCTTACAGATGAGCAAGTAAAAAATCAAATCAAAGAAACTTTGGAAAAACTTACTAACAAAGGTGGTAAGTCCAAAGGAGCTAAGTATAGAAAAGAAAAAAGAAATTTCCGTAGAGAACAAGATGAGCTTCAGCAGGAGCTAGAAGCACAAGATAGAACTCTGAAAGTTACTGAGTTTATCACAGTGAACGAGCTTGCTGCCCTTATGGATGTGAGCCCTACGGAGGTTATCTCTGCATGTTTCTCCCTTGGAGTGATGGTAACCATGAACCAAAGATTGGAAGCCGATATCCTGACATTGGTAGCAGATGAATTTGGGTACAAAATAGAATTCTCTGATGCAGATTTGGAAGACAACTCAGAAGAGGAAGCAGAAGACAGCGAAGAAGATTTATTACCAAGAGCACCTATTGTTACTGTAATGGGGCATGTGGACCACGGTAAGACATCATTGCTGGACTACATCAGAAAAACGAATGTTATCGCTGGTGAGTCAGGAGGGATTACCCAGCACATCGGTGCATACAGTGTTCAGCTGGAGAATGGCAGACACATTACTTTCTTGGATACTCCTGGGCACGAGGCATTTACAGCAATGAGAGCTAGAGGAGCGCAGGTAACGGATGTAGCAATCATCGTTATCGCAGCCGATGATGAGGTGATGCCACAGACCAAAGAGGCGATTTCCCACGCACAGGCTGCGGGTGTGCCAATGATTATTGCATTAAACAAAGTAGATAAACCTAATGCCAATCCAGATAAAATCCGTGAACAGCTTTCAGGATTGAATATCTTGGTCGAAGAATGGGGAGGAAATGTCCAAGCTCAGGAGATTTCAGCTAAATTTGGTAATAATGTAGATTTACTTTTAGAAAAAGTTCTCCTTCAAGCTGATTTATTGGATTTAAAAGCTAATCCTAATAAACCTGCGTCAGGAGTGGTGATAGAGGCATCTTTGGACAAAGGAAGAGGTTATGTTTCTACACTTTTAGTTCAGGCAGGAACACTCAAAGTAGGAGATTATGTGCTTGCTGGGAAAAACCACGGTAAAGTAAAAGCGATGCTGGATGAAAGAGGGCACAACCTTCAGAAAGTAGGGCCTTCTACACCAGTGACAATTTTAGGTTTAGATGGAGCACCTACGGCAGGGGATAAATTCAAGGTTTATGAAGATGAAAGAGAAGCAAAATCTATTGCAAATAAGAGAGAACAGCTCCAAAGAGAGCAGACAATAAGAACGAAGAAGCATTTGACTCTGGACGAAATCGGACGAAGAATAGCCCTTGGAGATTTCAAAGAGCTGAACATTATCCTAAAAGGAGATGTGGATGGTTCTGTGGAAGCCCTTACGGATATGCTTCAGAGATTATCAACAGAGGAAATCCAAGTCAATATCCTTCACAAAGGTGTAGGACAGATTACAGAGAGCGATATCTTACTTGCGACAGCTTCGGATGCTATCGTTATCGGATTTAATGTAAGAGCTGGAGCGAATGCAAAAGACCTTGCAGAGAAAGAAGAGATAGAAATCAGAACTTACTCCGTAATCTACGATGCCATAGATGATGTGAAAGAGGCTATGGAAGGAATGCTTTCGCCAGAGATTAGAGAACAAGTGGTGGGTAATGTAGAAATCCGTGAGGTGTTCAAAATCTCTAAAGTGGGAAGTATCGCAGGATGTATGGTGCTTTCTGGTAAAGTGACAAGAAATTCTAAAGTTCGTCTATTGAGAGATGGAATCGTAAAATACGATGGCGAGCTGGAAAGCCTTAAACGCTACAAGGATGATGTGAAAGAGGTAACCAAAGGCTATGAATGTGGTCTTAACCTAAAAGGCTATAATGATATAGAAGTAGGCGACCTTCTTGAAATCTACGAAGAAGTAGCGATTAAGAAAAAACTGAAATAAATTTTATTAGATTAGTAGAAAAAACTTTGGCAAGACTCTTTTGTCAAAGTTTTTTCATTTATGGATGGATTTAGTTATTTTTGCTAAAAAATAAAATCGTGGATGTTTCTATTTCCATCATTGTTGCTATCTATAACCGCAGGGACGAACTCACAGAACTGCTGGACTCGCTTCTTGTCCAAGAGGATAAGGATTTTGAAATAGTCATAGTGGATGATGGCTCTTCCGTGGAGCTGCTTCCTGTGGTGGATTTGTATAAAGGGAAACTAAACATTCAGTATTTTAAAAAACAAAATTCAGGGCCAGGGCTCAGCCGAAATTTCGGGGCGGAACGAGCTAAAAATAGCTGGCTGGTTTTCTTGGATAGCGATGTAGTTGTCCCAACAGATTATATTAAAAACATTAAAAATAATCTTCAAACTGAACCGACTGATGCTTTTGGTGGAGCGGATAAAGCTGATGAAAACTTCTCCAATCTACAAAAGGCAATTTCCTATTCTATGACTTCGGTTTTTACAACGGGCGGAATTCGTGGAAGTAAGAAATCGGTCAGTAAATTTCAGCCCAGAAGTTTCAACATGGGAGTGAATAAAGCGGTGTTTTCGGCGGTGGGAGGTTTCTCGGATATGAGAATCGGCGAAGACCCAGACCTTTCTATGAGGCTTTGGGAAAATGGCTACAGCACTTGTTTTTACGAAAATATCGCTGTCTATCACAAACGAAGAACGAGCCTGAAAAAATTCTCAAAACAGGTCTATCAGTTTGGTGTTGCCAGACCTATTCTCAATCAGCGGCACCCTCAATACACGAAACCTACTTTTTGGTTTCCGTCCTTGTTTTTGTTAGGTTTTTTAGGAAGTCTGCTGCTTGGTTTTTGGACAAAAATACCACTTTTGCTATACGCTTTTTATACTTTGTTGATATTCACTCATTCTTTATTTAAGATGAAAAGCCTGCCGATTTCGGTGCTGACCATTGTCACCACTTATGTCCAGATGTTTTCCTACGGATGGGGATTTCTTTACTCTTGGATAAAACTGAATATCCTCAACCAAACGCCTAAAAAGGCTTTCCCTAAACATTTTTATTAAAGGGAAGATTTAGTTTTTATTGATTTTTATTTCTTTATCAAAGATATTTACGCCGCCTTTCACGCCAAAATCCAGTGTAGTCACGGGGTAGGCCAGACAGATGCCTTCCTTGTCAAATCGTTTTTTTATCCGTATGATGGCCTCGTTCATAGCTTCGTAAAAATCATCATTGGTTTCAAATTTTATCCAAAACCGAAGTACAAAATCAAGAGTAGAATTTCCGATATTTGTGAAATATAGATCCACTTTTTCATCAGGAAGCAGAGTTTTTATTTTCTTAATTTCATCAAGAGCGGTAGCCTGCACAAACTCCAAATCATCTCCAAAAGAAACGCCTGTTTTTAGGATAATTCTCCTTTTTTTCAAAGTGGAATAATTGGTAAATGTTCCGCTGTAAATAATTTGATTTGGGATAAAAACATCCTGCCCAGGAATGGTTCTTATGGTCGTAGTTATCAGGCTGACCTGCGTGACAATGCCGTATTTATCATCTATCTCCACCCAGTCGCCCTCCTTGTATGGGCTGTGTGTTTTTAGAAGCAGTCCCGCAAAGATATTAGATGCTACATCTTTGAAAGCGAAACCAGCAATAATTCCCACAATTCCAGCTCCTGCAAGCAGATGCGAGAAAACTTTGTCCAGTCCCAAAAGCTCCAAAGCGAGATAAACTCCTGAAAATAGGAAGAAACAATAAACCGTAGAAGCGATGATATGAGAAATGTTCAGATGAACCTTAAAAGCGCGGCGACTAATTCTTTTGGCTATCTTAGCTAAGAAGATAAATAAAACAAGCACGATAACCGCCTCCACTATTTTTGGCAGGAAATGTACGATGGATACTTCCCAGTTTTCTAATACTTTTTCTATTTCTATACCCATTAGGGAATCTTTCATAATGTTATTTTTTTTGGTTAAAACTATTCATCAAAATAAATAAGCTTTGTTTCGATTACCTTTTTGCCTGTTTTTTCTAAGGCATTTTGGTAATCTTTCACCTGTTTTTGGTGTTTTTTTCTTTCTTCTTCACCTGTTTTGAAATCAACGATAATGTAGCCCTCATCCGTTTTTATGATACGGTCTGGTCGGTAGAATTTTTGTTCTCCATCCTCCAAAGTGACGAGGATTTCTCTTTCATTGATGATTTCTTTCTCGTTTCCACTGAAATACGGAGCGTATTTTTCATCATTTAGAACTGGCGAAATTCTCTTTGTGATGATTTCTTTTTCTTTCTCGGTAATCGTTCCCAAGCGGAAAAAACCATCCAAGACCTTTTCCATATCATCCTTGTGGTTTATTTTCGCTAAAATATCATGGATGAGAAGACCCATTCTTGTTTTCTCTTTTCGTTTTTGATAGCTTTTGGATGGCGTCGCGATTTGGATATTAGCCAGTGATTCTCCTTGTTTGTGGATGGATGAGATGCTCATTGTAGCCCATTCTTTTTTCTTTTGTTTGGTTTTTTTTCTGAGCAGCTCCTCATTTGTTTCGAATAAATCAAAGTTGTCCACATTTTCTGTATTGTATTGATTTACAAAGTCAAATATTTCCAAATGATTTGCCGAACTGCTCGGTTTTTGCAGATAAAGGAAAAGCTGTTCCACAGGGCGTGTAGTGGCTACATACTGCACGCAGAGGCGGTCGATGAAGTTTTTATAGACATTCTCACTGTTGAATATTTCTATATCTTCATCGTAGGTTTCTAAACCTTTATCAAAGCCCGAGATATTCACCGCGCTGAGAGCGTTTTCTCCCTCTAAATCATACCATTCTGTGAATTTGGAATCTTGGCTTTTGTTTTCCATCGGCAGGAAGATCACAGGAAACTCCAGTCCTTTGGCCTTGTGGATGGTCATTATCTGCACAGCATCTATATTTTCAGAGGCTTGGATGGAGATATTTTGACCTTCCTCTTCCCAGAATTTCAGGAAATCTTTCAGGGTCATTCCTGTGTTTTGCGAGAAGCCATAGAGCATCTCTAAGAAATTGAGAATGAAATCCATTTCCTTGTCGTCGGCAGAAAATTCATAAACGAAGTGTTCTATGAAGTTATAAAGATTGAGGTTTGGAATATGGGAATGCGCCAAATCCAGCCCGTATCTTTTTTTGATAAAGTCAAATAATTCTTTCTGCTCTTCAATAGCCAAAATCTCCAGCATCTCTACCGAAAAATCATTGATTTTAATTCGCCCTAAATCATTGAGATAATAGAACAGCATCACCAGAAATTTTTTGCTTTTTGGAGCGGCTGTCCAGTTTAGAAATTCTATCAGAGCATTCAGAGTTTTAGAGAGATTAAGCGTAAGCCCTCGTTCGGAGATGGTTTTTATAAAGGTTTTTTCTCCATTGTACAGCACTTCCCTGCTTCCCAAAAGCTGAGAATAGTTGAATATATCATTATTCCCTCTGCACAAAATGGTAATATCCGAGAATCTAAAACCATTATCCAGACACTGCTGGATGTCCTGCTGCATCTGGTCTGCGGTATCTTGGTAGAAATCCTCTTTTTTGGCGTTTTCTATCAGATTTACTCTTACTCTGCCATCGATATTGGTTTTGGCTTCCTGCTGGGCTTTCTCGCCGAAAATTTCTTTATGCTCAAAATCTCCCTGCTCAGAAATGTATTGGTAAAGTTCATTATTAAACCTTACGATGTTCCTCGCGCTTCGGTAGTTTTCTTTTAGTGAAATGACATCGGCAGGGACAGGCGCATTTTCTTTATGATTGATGATGTTCAGCATCAGCTGGCTCTCTCCGCCACGGAAACGGTAAATACTCTGTTTAGGGTCTCCCACGAGGGTAAAACTCGTATTGTCCGAAGAAATCGTGTGGTCTCGCAGCGGCAGGAAATTCTGCCATTGCAGCGCCGAAGTATCCTGAAACTCATCAAAGAAATAATGCAGATACCGAGTTCCCACTTTCTCGTAAATGAAAGCCGAAGGCTCATTTTTCAGGTTTTCATTGATGATAATATTAAATTTAGAAAGCAGAACCAAGTCGTTTTCTTCCTCTATTTTGGCAAGTTCATCTTGGATTTCCTTATTTACCCGAAGTGGAAGCAGGGCGTGAAGTATTTTTTCTTTTTTCTGCATCAGAATATAATTGCTGATGAGCTTCCTCCTGCTTTCCATCAAAAAGCTGAGAATATCCAAAATATCCTGCTCCTTGTGTTTTGACTTAGATGAAGCACCTTTTTCAAAAACTGCCAGTGCGGACTCTTCGCTAGATGGGAAAGGGAAATCCTTTCGTTCCTTGTTGTAGAACTTAGCGACTTCATGGAAAAACTTGGCAATGCTGTTTTTTCCGCCGCCTGAGAAATCCTCTATTTCCAGCCCTCTTTCTTTGATAAGGGAAATAGCTTTCTGCGCTGTTTCTATAGAGGCTTTTTTGATTTCGGTGAGGTTTTTTCTAATGTTGTTTTTGGTGTTTTCGTAGGCTTCCCAGTCAAAATCTTTATTCTCCAAAAGCCTTTTGTAGTGGATGTCTTTTACAAATTCCTTTGCTGATTGGTAGAGCGTTTGGCTCAGATTTACCCGCTCGTTATTATCCAGACTATAATTCACAAAATCTATGAAAGTCTCCGATACCTTTTTGTCTCCGCCTATCTTGTCCAGCATCTGGTCTACGGCTTCTATCAAGTATGGTTCGGGCTGAATTTCCAAATTAAAATTCTGCGCCAGTCCCAGCTCGTAGGAAAAAGAACGCACCAATTTAGAATTAAATCTATCTATCGTGCCGATGTTCAGCATGGAGTAATGGTGCAGAATATAGTCCAAAACAGCTTGGGAACGGCGGTGTAGCTCATCGATAGGGATATTTTTGCCCTGTTGGCGGAATTTTTCCTGTATATCCAGCAGTTCTTGGCATTGGGCATAGTTTTCAGCTGTGAATTTTCCCAGCCACTGGAGTATTCGCTCTTTCATCTCATTGGCAGCCTTGTTGGTAAAGGTAAGGGCAATGATATGCCGAACAGCATCTGGCTCGCTGGGATTTTCCAGACAAAGCATTAGAAGTCTCTGTACGAGGGTGTAAGTTTTGCCCGATCCAGCCGAGGCATTGATGACAGTATAAGTGGATTTCATTTTTAGGAAAAATTTTCTCAAAAGTAAGTAAAAAAAAAATCCCTTCAAATAGAAAATAATTTTTAGAATTCATAGGTTTTCGTTAGATTTGTGAAACGAATAAAAATTAATTATAACATTAAAAAAATATTAAAATGGGATTTATTTCATTCATCGAAGCAAGACAGATTTTAGACTCTCGTGGTAATCCTACTGTGGAGGTAGATGTATTTACAGATAGCGGTGCCATGGGGCGCGCAGCAGTGCCTTCTGGGGCGTCCACTGGGGAACATGAGGCGGTGGAACTTCGTGACGGCGGTGTAGAGTTTTTAGGAAAAGGCGTGGAAAAAGCAGTAGAAAATGTAAGGGAAATCATCGCTCCTGAAATCATCGGGCTTCCTGTCACTCAGCAGAATCTTATCGACCAAATCATGATAGAGACTGATGGGACTAAAAATAAAGGAAAACTAGGGGCTAATGCTATTCTTGGGGTTTCTCTGGCAGTGGCAAGAGCCGCAGCGGCGCACCTTAGAATGCCTCTTTATAAATATGTGGGCGGTGTAAATGCCAATACTCTGCCTGTTCCGATGATGAATGTCATCAATGGAGGTTCTCACTCGGATGCTCCTATCGCGTTCCAAGAGTTTATGATTATGCCAGTGAAGGCAGATTCTTTCTCTCATGCTCTTAGAAAAGGAACGGAAATTTTTCATTATTTGAAATCTATTTTGAAATCTCGCGGACTATCCACAGCAGTGGGTGATGAGGGAGGTTTTGCACCGACTTTCAAGGGGACGGAAGACGCTCTGGATACTTTGCTCCAAGCGATAGAAAAAGCAGGATACAGACCTGGGGATGATATTATGCTGGCATTGGACTGCGCTTCTTCGGAGTTTTATAAAGATGGAGTTTATGATTATAGAAAATTCGAGGGCGAAGGCGGAGCTTACCGTACGAGAGAAGAGCAGGTTTCTTACTTGGCTGAACTGACACAGAAATACCCGATTATTTCCATCGAAGACGGAATGCAGGAAGATGACTGGGAAGGCTGGAAGCTATTGACAGACAAGATAGGCGACAGAGTGCAGCTGGTAGGAGACGACCTTTTTGTGACGAATGTAGAGCGACTTTCACAAGGAATAAAGCAGGGAGTAGCCAACTCTATTTTGGTGAAAGTAAACCAAATCGGTTCTCTTTCTGAAACGATGGCTGCCGTGCAGATGGCTCAGCATAACAAATATACTTCGGTAATGTCCCACCGCTCAGGAGAAACGGAGGACTCTACCATAGCAGACCTTGCTGTAGCGATGAACTGCGGACAAATCAAAACAGGTTCGGCTTCGCGTTCAGACAGAATGGCGAAATACAACCAGTTACTAAGAATAGAAGAAGCTCTTGGCGAAACGGCTATTTTCCCAGGGATGGATGCCTTTAAAATCAAGAGATAAAATTAAATTCATGAATAAAATGGAAAATCAAAATTTTCAAAATCCTTCGCCTATTTACCGAGATAATAAAAAAGTCTTAGCAGGAGTTTTAGCTATCATGTTAGGAAGTTTTGGTATACATAAATTTATTTTAGGATACACCAAAGAGGGAGTTCTTCAAATATTAATGAGTTTTTTCTCGTGTGGATTAGCGAGTGTTATTCCTTTTGTAGAAGGGATAATTTATCTTACAAAATCTGATGAGGAATTTTACCAAATTTATCAAGTAGGAAGAAGGCCTTGGTTTTAAGATGATAATCCAAAATATATAAAGGATTTCTTTGTGGATTGGATGCTTTTTTAAAAAATAAAAGATAATGAAAAGAAGATTAGTATTATTTCTGATGCTCATGGTTCAGTTTTTCATGGCGCAGAACAAAGTGGAGGATTATCTTCATTTAGGAGATAAATATAGATTTGATAATAAAGATTATAAATTGGTATGGAGTTCCCATCCAGCGAGTAATTTCTACAAGCAGGAGTATATTTTACCAAATGAAAATGTAGAAAAATACACAAGGATGATTATGATTGATTTCTTGGAAGGAGATTTGACACCAAAGGATGCGATAAGTAATTTTGTCAATAATTTGGAGAATAGCAAAAAGCAAAATCCTATTATAAATTATCAAATGTATGAAAGAGAGGATGAGTATATGCTTGATTTTATAATAAGTAAAAACTCTCAGGATGGAAAGGATGTTCTTATTTTAGAAAGAAATGTTTATCGATATTTTAGGATAAACACACCGAAGAGAAAGGGTATTTTGCTTTTCGGCGTTAGTGACAGAGCATACACTAAAAAAGAGATGGATAATATGTTTTCTGTCTTGAAAAATAAAAAACTTGATTTAGTAAATAAAGTAATCCAAATAGAAGTTCCTAAAATAAAATAATTTTTAAGGAAGGATAGATAACAAGTCTTTTCTTAACATTACAGCAAAAATTATGAGATTAAATATTAATAACGAAACAGGAAGATTAAAATCTGTAGTTCTTGGTCAGCCAGTATCTATGGGGGCAGATCCTACTCTGGAGGAAAGCTATGATGCGAAATCATACCACACCATCCAGCAGGGCGTCTACCCAAAGGAAGGGGATATCATCAATGAAATGACTGAGTTTGAGAAAGTTCTCAAGAAATATGATGTGGAGGTCATTCGTCCAGATATTATCAAAGATTACAACCAGGTATTCGCGCGAGATGTGGCGTTTGTCATAGAAGATAAGATGATATTATCTAACCTTATTCCAGACAGAGCCGATGAACAGGAGGCTTACTCCAAAATATTCGAACAAGTGGAGTGGCGTAAAATCATCAACCTGCCAGACACAGCCCACATAGAAGGGGGAGATGTGATAGTATGGAATGATTTTCTATTCATAGGAACTTGTTTTAGTGAGGATTATAGAAATTTCAAAACGGCGAGAACTAACGAATACGCCATAGAAATTCTTAAAGAATATTTCCCTAAAAAAAGAATAATAGACCTAGAACTAAAAAAGAATGACACTGTTCCGTATGAAGGTATTTTGCATCTGGATTGTACATTTAATCCCGTAGGAAAGGACAAATGTATCATCTACAAAGATGGATTCGTGGATGAGAGTGATTACAGACTGATTTTGGATATTTTTGGGGAAGAAAATTGTTTCCATGTTACCAAAGAAGAAATGTTTGAAATGAATCCTAATATTTTTTCGATTTCGCCAGAAGTAGTCGTTTCGGATGCCGCTTTCACAAGGATGAACAGACATTTACAAGATGTTTGGAATATTAAAGTAGAAGAAATTCCTTATCGCGAGATATCCAAAATGGGAGGGCTTTTGAGATGCTCCACTATGCCGCTGGTAAGGGAATAAAAAAATAGAGAAAATGCAGACAACCAACACCGTTCTTATGATAGAGCCTGTGGCGTTTGGCTATAATGCCCAGACTGCCGAGAACAACTATTTCCAAATAAACTCCGAGAACGAAAACACTCAGCTGAAAGCCTTGGCTGAGTTTAATGCTTTTGCGGAAAAACTTCGTTCCCACGGAATCAATGTTATCGTGGTTAAAGACACTCTGGAACCACATACGCCAGATTCTATTTTTCCAAATAACTGGGTGAGTTTCAGCCCAGAGGGAAGGGTAGTTCTTTATCCTATGTTCGCACCGAACCGAAGAGACGAACGCCGAATGGACATCATAGAAAAGCTGAAAAAAGAGGGTTTTGAGGTGAAAGAAATCGTGGATTTTACCCAGCACGAAAAGGAAAATAAGTTTTTGGAAGGAACGGGAAGCATCATCTTTGACCAAGATAATAAGATAGCATACGGCTCGGTTTCTGTTCGGCTGGATGAGAATTTGTTCCGTGAATTTTGCGCGAAAATTGGTTTTAAACCTGTTGTTTTTCATTCGTATCAGACCATAGACCACCAGCGTATGCCTATCTATCATACTAATGTGATGATGTGTCTGGCAGACCAGTTTGCGGTGATTTGTCTCGATTGTATAGATGATGAAATGGAGCGAAAACAGGTGGAGGAAACGATAGAGAAAACAGGAAAAGAAATCATAGCCATCACCGAAGAGCAGATGCATAATTTTGCGGGAAATATGCTCCAGCTGCATAACGACAAAGGAGATAAGTTTCTGATAATGAGCCAGACGGCATACAGCTCACTCACGCAGGAGCAGATAAAAAATATTGAAAAATATAGCCAAATCATCTCTTCTGATTTGAGGACAATAGAAATCAACGGTGGCGGCGGTGCCAGATGTATGCTTGCGGAAGTGTTTTTACCAAAGAAATAGCAGAAAAAAGTTTTAGTCATGACAGAAAACATCAAAAAGTTACAAGAGTTATTGGACTGCGAGGTCATTCCAGTTGCCCAAAATACAGACCCAAGACAATTGGTAGAAACTTATCTAAATCTTTGGAAGGAAGGCAAAGAGCAGAAATTCACGCCCGTGATAGTGACGGCGGATGATATATTGCTTGAAAAATTTGAAATAGATTTGGAGGATTTGGACTTACCTTTTACAAAGGAAGGCATGAAGACTTATCGCGAAAAAATCCTTGCCGAAGCGCAGAAACTAAACGGAGCTGACTTCTATAAAGAAGAGAAAAAAGAATTTTTGGGAGAGGTTTCTGTTGATGAAATTCAGTGGGAAGTGCCAGAGGGTGAAGAGCTGATGTTTAGTGCTTATTTGGATATTGACTATGATGATGAGAGCAAAAGTACGATAAAAAAAGATGTAGTCATCGTAAAACTTCCGGCAGAAAAATCCTATGAAGCCTTTGCGTGGCTGCCGATGGGTGGGTTTAATGACTGTCCGCTTCCAGCCGAAATGACCGCGATGGCAAAATATTGGCAAGAAAAACACGGAGCAGAATTGGCGACAATCACCTATGACACAGCTGAGTTTTACCTAAATCAGCCAGTTTCTGATAAAGAAGTCTTGGTGGAGCTTGCCATAGAGCAGTATCTTTTTGATGTGGATATCGTGGAGCAGGGCGTGGGCGATGTGGAATCCCTCGTGGAGACGCTTTATCAAAACAAGCAGTGGTATTTTTGGTGGGATTAAACTAAAAATGGGAAATATGTAATATCATAAAAGTGTTGGGTTTTATTCATATAAAATCCAACATTTTGATAAATAGGATATAAAGTATAAAACTATAATATAATGAGAAGAAAAATAAATAAACTACAAATAATGCTAATTTGCTTTTTCCTCATTGGCTGCACCACACAAAAACCGATTTCAGAGATTATTTACTTTTTACCTTCTTCTGTAAATGAAAAACTTAGTGAAGAAATTAAGAGAAGGGAAAAAGAAGTATATTTAGTATTAGACAAAGGAAATGAAGGAACTTATGTTATTTATATGAATAATAAGAATGTATCGGCAGAAAAATTCTGGGTAGAAAATAGCAACAGAAAGGTTTATTTAGAAGGGAAGTTAGTTCCTCTCTATTTTTACTCTGATGAATACTTCTCCCATCCACAGGATAACATTCTTAAAAAAATAGAAAAAGAGGAAGAAATAAAAAAACTATTGGTAAATAGAGAAAATTCTTTCCAGATAAAGTTTGACCTTGCTGGACAAATAGTAGAATAAGCAGGTAATGTTTTAGATGTGCTTGGTTTAATATGAGTAAAATCCAACATTTTGATAAATAGGGAATAAAGCAAATTATTCAAATAAAAAATAATGAAAAAGAAGAAAACAATTATAAAGAGAATTATAGTTATATTACTTCTAATATTTCTTGTGTATTTAGAGAGAAATGTTCTAATATATAGACCTCTCCTAGAATTCTTTCCTAGAAAAACAATTAAAGGAGTTGTTATTCCTGAAAAGAAATATTACAAAGGTTCACAATTTACAGGATTTTTCTCTTACTATTATCAATTCAAAATAAATGGAGAATCATATAAAAACCCAACTTATGATAGCCTTTATAATGTTGGAGATAGCGTTTTGATAGAATATAATAAATATTTCCCTCTAATGAACAGAATAAAATAACGGGTAATATTCCAAATATATTTTTCACTCACAATAAAAAAATCTCCTTATCATTTTGATAAGGAGATTTTAGTTAAATTAAAAACTTTATTTCAAACTTAAAATAGCCAGTCGGTAACCATCTAGCCCAAATCCAGAGATGACACCGCTGCAATGAGCCGCAGTTACCGATTTTTGCCTAAATTCTTCTCTTGCATAGATGTTGCTGATATGGACTTCTATTTTTGGTTTTTGAATGTTTCTGAGACAATCCGCAATCGCATAGGAGTAATGAGTATAAGCAGCAGGATTGATGATAAGAGCTTCGTAATCATCTTCTTGCAGTCTGTTGATGATTTCTCCTTCTACATTGGACTGGAAAAATAGAATTTCATCTTCGGGAAATTTTTCCTTTAGATTTTCTAAAAAATCAGCCATAGAAACCGTTCCATAGATTTCAGGTTCACGAGTTCCGAGGAGGTTCAGGTTAGGGCCATTGACGATTAGAATTTTCATACCTTTATTTTTTTTCTAAAGCTAAATCTACTACTTCTTTCATCGTTTTCACATAATGGATTTTCAAATCCTTGAAATAATCTCCCTTGATGTCTTCCACATCTTTTCTGTTTTCCTCGCAGAGAATTACTTCTTTCACGCCTGAGCGAACCGCTGCTAAGAGTTTTTCCTTAATTCCTCCTACAGGAAGCACTTTTCCTCTCAGGGTGATTTCGCCTGTCATCGCTAGATGAGGTCTTACTTTTCGGTTGGTATAGCTGGATACCATGGAGGTAAGCATCGCGATTCCCGCAGAAGGGCCGTCTTTCGGTGTAGCACCTTCTGGGACATGGATATGGATGTTTTTGCTTTCTAAATCCTCCGCGTCTATTCCCAGTTCCTTGTGTTTTGCTTTGATGTATTCCAAGGCCAAAGTAGCACTTTCTTTCATCACCGCTCCTAGATTTCCTGTCATGCTGAGAGTTCCTTTCCCATTGGATAAAATACTCTCAATGAACAAAATATCTCCTCCCACACTTGTCCAAGCCAGACCTGTCACTACGCCTGTTTCATTGGTAGTTTCAGAAACAGCTTTGTTCATAGGAACGCCTAAAATTTCATCAATTTTTTTGATGCTGATTTTAGGGTCGTACTCTTTATTCATCGTGATTTGTAGAGCCACCCAGCGGGCAATAGCTGCCAAGTTTTTCTCTAATCTTCTCACGCCGCTTTCCCTTGTATGGGCTTCTATGATGTGTTTTAGTTCTTTTGAACCTAATTTTAATTCTTGCGCAGACAGCCCGTGTTCGTGGATTTGTTTTTTCAGCAGGTGTCTTTTAGCGATTTCTACTTTTTCCTCCAAAGTATATCCCGAAAGATTGATGATTTCCATTCGGTCAAGCAGTGCCCTTTGGATGGTAGAAAGGCTGTTCGCTGTGGCGATGAACATTACCTTTGATAAGTCATAGCCTATTTCTAAATAATTATCGTAAAAATTGTTATTCTGTTCAGGGTCAAGGACTTCCAACAGGGCAGAAGATGGGTCTCCGTGAGTTCCCGTGCCGAGCTTGTCTATCTCATCCAAAACGATGACAGGATTAGATGTTCCAGCCTTTTTGATGGATTGGAGAATACGCCCAGCCATGGCACCAATGTAGGTTTTTCTGTGTCCTCGTATCTCGCTCTCGTCGTGCAGACCGCCCAAAGAAAGGCGAATGTATTTTCTTCCCAAAGCATCTGCTACTGACTTTCCTAAGGAAGTTTTTCCCACACCAGGAGGCCCTACAAGGCAGAGAATAGGCGATTTCATATTGTTTTTAAGTTTCAGAACGGCCATGTGTTCCAAGACTCTTTTCTTGATGTCTTCCAGCCCAAAGTGGTCTCTGTTGAGAACAGCCTCGGCCTTTGGAAGGTCAAAAGTATCTTTGGTATAATTTTCCCAAGGCAGGTCTGTGAAGAAATCCAGATAATTTCTCTGTACATTATAGTCAGGCGAGTTCGGATTGTGCCTTTGTAGACGGTTGATTTCCTTATTGAAATGATTTTCTATTTCCTCACTCCATTTTATCTTTTTTGCTTTGGCTTTCAGCTCTTCTATATCATTTTCTGTGCCTCCGCCCAGCTCTTCCTGAATGGTTTTAATCTGCTGATTTAGAAAATATTCCCTCTGATGTTTGTCTAATTCTTTGGTTGTTTTCTGATGGATTTTATTTCTTAATTCCAGTTTTTTGAAATCTTCTTGCAGGAGTTCATAGCATTTTTTTGCACGAATGGAAAGACTTTTTTCTTCCAGCAGTTTTTGTTTATTTACTGTTGAAAAATTACCATTCACGCAGATGAAATTCAGCAAATCTTCTGCTCCATCTATGTTTTTAATAGCGAAATTAGCCGTGTTAGGAATGTTCGGGTCTAGCTCTATTATTTTTATTGCTAAATCTTTGATGTTGTCTATCAGGGCATAAAATTCCTCTTTGTTCTTCGGCGAAGAATCTCTCATTTTCTGTATTTCCGCTCTGAAAAACGGCTCTGTAGAAATGTAGTTTTTCACACGGAAACGGTGCACACCACGAGTGATGGCGGTGATATTTCCATTAGGAAGTTTGATGATTTTGATAATCCTTGAAATCGTCCCTATGGAGTTCAAATCACCGATTTTTGGTGTTTCTATATCAGAGTTTTTCTGACAGATGACACCTATGTATTCCTTGTTATTATAGGCATCTTCCAGCAGTTTTATAGATTTGCCTCTTCCAGCAGTGATGGGAATCACCACATTGGGAAACATCACCATATTTTTCACAGGCAAAATGGGAAAAGACTCCTGCTCCTCCTTCGGCTGTTCGTTTTTATCGTGAATTTCTTCGGCTATAACACTGAAACCTTCATCCATAAGACTTTCAAAAGAGATATCTTCAAATTCTTCTATCATAATTTTATTAAAACTAAAAGATTAAATGACAAAATGTCACTTTGGTGTTTCTTGTTTTTTCATTGATTTAAATAAAAAAACAGTCTCTCATATGGCACAATTCCTATGCCAAGAAATTTTCGCGACAAAAATGCATAAATATCTTTAAATTCAAATAAAAATTCCGAAATTTGTATTATGGAGGTTGATAAAGTGCACATTCCCATAGTAGATATTCCGCTGGAAGGAGGAGTAAAATTGTCCGTCAAACGCGAGGATTTGGTTCATCCGCAGATTTCGGGTAATAAGTATTGGAAAATGTTTTATAATGTAAAGACATACCTTGCCCGAGAGGTGAAAAATCCTTTGATAATTACTTTTGGGGGGGCATATTCTAATCATATCGCTGCGGCATCTGCTGTTGGAGAAAAATACAATATTAAAACTCTGGGCGTTATCCGTGGGGAGGAGTTGGAGAATAACAGGCAGGGAAATCTCACGCTGGAAGATGCACAGAGGAGAGGAATGGATTTTTTGTTCGTTACCAGAGAGGCATACAGAGACAAGGAAAAAATCACCAGAGACTTGCAGGAAAAATTTCCCGAGGCTCTTATTGTTCCCGAAGGCGGAACTAATGAACTGGCTGTGGAAGGGGTGAAACATATGCTGGATGAGCGGACAAAAGAATTTGATTATATTTGCACCGCGGTTGGGACAGGGGGAACCATTTCGGGCTTGTCCAAATTTGCAGAAGAACACCAGAAAATATTGGGGTTCAAGGTGGTGGATGACCCTACTTTGGAGGAAAGAATCCAAGAGCTGAGCGGAAGGAAGAATTTTACCCTCTTTGATGCTCATGATGGCAGATATGGAAAAATCATAGATGAAAATATTCAGTTTATCAATGATTTTTATGAGCGGTATGATGTCCCTCTCGACCCGATATACACAGGGAAAATGATGAGAAATCTTATGAAACTGATACAGGAAGGATATTTCCCACAGGGTAGCAGGATTTTAGCATTTCATACAGGAGGATTGCAGGGGATTTTAGGGGCAAATGAATGGTTAAAAAAGACAAAAAAAGAACTAATCAAAATAAAATTTAACTAAAAATGAAAAAATTATTGTGTTTATTATCAGTAGCAGGTTTAGGGCTGTTTTCTCACGCTCAGGATTGGAAAACAGATGACCAATACATCCAGAATTTCGCTAAATATGCAGTGGAAGAGATGGAGCTGTATAAAATTCCAGCAAGTATCAAACTTGCACAGGGGATTTTGGAAACAGGAGGAGGACAGAGCCGTTTGGCAAAAGAAGGGAAAAACCACTTTGGGATAAAATGTAAGGAAAACTGGACAGGAAAAACAATGAAACACACAGATGATGCACCAAATGAGTGTTTCCGTGTGTATGATGACCCAAGGGAATCTTACAGAGACCATTCTTTGTTTTTGACAACGAGAAAGTATTATGTAGGACTTTTTAAATTGGATATCAAAGATTACAAAGGCTGGGCGTATGGGCTTAAAAAGGCTGGATATGCTACCAATCCTAGATATGCGCAGATTCTGATAAACAGAATAGAAAAATACAGACTGCATGAATTTGATAATATAAAATCTCATGAAGTTTCTGCAAAACTGAAAGAATTGTATCCAGAGTATAAATCTGAAAATCAAGAAATTAGAAATCAAGAGCCAGTTAAGGAAAAATCCACAAAAGAGGAAGTGAGAACTGAGCCTGTACTGCGCGAAGAAAAAGTAAAAGAACCTGTAGTTCAAAAGCCAGAAACAAAACAGGAAACAGAAATATCTAAGCCAGAAGTAGAATCTGGTAAAAAAAAAGAACCAGAGCTACACAAGTACGAAGAAGGAAGGCTCACAGAAGAAGCCGTTCTGCATAGTCTAAACGAGAGGAATCATCCTAATTCAAATCTGAAATATGTGGTTTTGGGAGGAGATATCTCTCTTTCTGCTTTGGCGAAAAAATATAATCTTAGAGTGAGCGACCTGAAAGATTATAATGATTTAAAAACATCTGATTTGAAAAAAAATCAGATTGTTTTTTTAGAGCCTAAAAAATCTTATGGAAGTCAAGAAACACATACCGTTAGAAAAGGCGAAAAGATGTATGATATTTCCCAGAAATATGGGATAAAACTAAAGTATTTGTATCTAAAAAATAGAATGGAGGAGGAACAAGAACCAAAAGAGGGACAGGTGCTTTACCTTCAAAATAAAAAGCCAATAAGGGAGAGATAATGTTCTCCCTCTTTTTTTATGGAATGTTCAGATATTTGTGCGTTTGTACGGAAGCTATCCATTTAGGATTTTGTAGAATGTAATCTGTTATTTTTGGATAGTTTTGCTCCCTTTTGCTCCATTCAGACTGCAGGTATAGTTTGCATTTTTCTGATACTTTGGCAGCTTGTTCTTCAGCGAATTTGAAATCGTGATTGTTGAAAATAACCACTTTCAGCTCATCAGCCATTTGATAAATTTCTTCTTTTGGAAGTTTTACTTTCTTGGGCGAAAGAGTAATCCAGTCAATATGTCCTCTTAGATTGTGCGAGCCAGAGGTTTCCACATGAATCGTACAGCCTAATTCTTTTAGTTTTTTTGTTAAAATATTCAAATCCCACATCAGAGGCTCGCCGCCTGTGATGATTATAGTTTTGCAGTGTTTAGCCGCTATGGCAGCGATTTCTTCTGCATCCATTAACGGATGAAGTGTGGCATCCCAGCTTTCTTTGACATCACACCAGTGGCATCCTACATCACAGCCGCCTAAACGAATGAAGTAAGCCGCCCTGCCAGAGTGGGCGCCTTCACCTTGAATAGTATAAAAATGCTCCATAACAGGGAGCATTTTACCTTGATTTAATAATATTTTTTGTTCACTACTAAAATCTGACATTTTTCACTCACTATTTTTTATAAGCTAAAAGCGTATTTTTCATCAGCATGGCTCTAGTCATAGGGCCTACGCCACCAGGAACAGGCGTTATAAAACTTGCCTTCTTTTCGCATGCTTCAAAATCTACATCTCCTACTAAATGATAACCTCTCTCGCTGTCATCATTCACTCTGGTAATTCCTACATCTATAACCACGGCGCCTTCTTTTATCATATCTTCTTTTAGATAATTAGGAATACCTAATGCTACGATGACAATGTCTGCCTTTTGGGTATATTCTTCGATATTAGGCGTATGGCTGTGGATGAGCGTTACTGTGGCATCAGTTCCTTTGGCACTCATCAGAATACTCATAGGACGGCCAACGATTCTGCTTCGGCCGATAACTACGCATTTTTTTCCTTTGGTGTCAATGTTATATCTCTCCAAAAGCTGCATAATCCCAAATGGAGTAGCAGGCAGAAGAGAGTCCATTTCTAAAGCCATTTTCCCAAAGTTTTCTGGGTGGAAGCCATCCACATCCTTTTTAGGGTCGATAGCCATGATGATTTTTTCTTGGTCTATACCTTTGGGAAGAGGAAGCTGCACGATGAATCCATCTATTTCCTCGTTCTCGTTTAGTTTTTTTATTTCTTCTAAAAGTTCATTTTCACAAATTGTGTCAGGGAATTTTAGCAATGATGAGGTAAATCCCACTTCTTTACAATCCTTGACTTTGCTATTTACATAGGCTTTGCTGGCTCCATTTTCTCCTACCAGTATAGCTGCCAGGTGAGGTGCTTTTTTGCCGCTCTGTACTATTTTCGTAACTTCTTCTTTTATCTCTTGTTTTATTTTCTGAGAAACATTCAGTCCATCTAAAATTTCAGCCATAATATTATTAGTTTTTTAAAGTTCTTTTCGTAGTCTTGCCACTGGAATGTTGAGCTGTTCTCTGTATTTAGCAATTGTTCTTCGGGCGATATTGTACCCTTTTTCTTTCAGTGCAGTAACCAGCGCATCATCCGTGAGAGGCTTCTTTTTGTTCTCCTTGTCGATGATTTCCTGCAGATGGTTTTTGATTTCTTTTGTGGAAACTTCTTCTCCTTCATCATTGGTCAAACTATCTGAGAAAAGATTTTTTAGATAAACTATTCCATGCGGTGTGTCAGCATATTTGCTCTTAACCACCCTAGAAATAGTAGAAATATCAAATCCTGTGATGTCAGAAATATCTTTCAGAATCATAGGTTTGATGTTTTTTTCGTCCCCTGTGATGAAATATTCTTTCTGCATCTTAGCGATGGCTGTAATGGTCTGTATCAGAGTGTTTTGTCTTTGATTAACAGCATCAATGTACCATTTTGCGGCATCTAATTTTTGTTTAATGAAAAGAGCCGCCTGCTTGTGTTCAGGAGAGCTTTTATCGTTAGAATATGTTTCTAAAATTTCTTTGTACTCATTGGAAACCCTCAATGTAGGAGCGTTTTTATTGTTAAGCATCGGAATTACCTCATTGTCCTTTACCTGAATGATAAAATCAGGAATGATTTCTTGATTGATGGTAATTGTCTGTGTATCAAAGTTTCCGCCCACTTTTGGTGAAAGTTTTGCAATCTCTTCTAATACATCTTTCAGCTGTTCCTCATCGATATTATACCGCTGGATAATTTTAGAATAATGCTTGTTGCTCAGTGCATCAAACTGGTTTTTCAGTATGCTGGCAGCAATGCTTACATTGGGATTGTCACTTACTTTTTTCTCTATTTGTAGAAGGAGACATTCTTGTAAGTTTCTAGCGCCCACGCCCGCTGGTTCTAGTTTTTGGATATAGTTTTCTAAAATGTATTCCAGTTTAGGAATATCGGTATAAATCCCCTGTGAGAAAGCCAAATCATCCACGATGGATTTCAGATCTCTACGAAGATACCCGTCATTATCAAGGTTTCCTATGAGATATTCGGCTATTTTTAGCTCTTCATCAGAAATATTACTAAGTCTAATCTGCTCCAAAAGATACTCATAAATGGTCTGTCCCTCTGTCAACAAACTCTCGTTATCAAATTCCTCATCATCAGGCGAGTAGTTGCTGGATGCTGTTTTGTAGCTGGGCTCATCATCATACAGATATTCATCAACATTGAAATCCGTTTCTATGCTCTCCGTTCCCTCGCTTTCGTAGTCGTTTCCTAAATTGTCATAATCCTCTTCCTTATCATCTGTTACTTTTTCCAAAGCAGGATTTTCCTCTAACTCACGCTCCAGCTCCTCCTCAAATTCCAGCGTATGAAGCTGAATCAACTTCATTAACTGAATCTGCTGTGGAGCGAGTTTTTGACCAAGTTTAAGTTGTAAATTTTGTTTGAGCATATCAGTTTTAGCTTATTAGTTTTAGGAGGTTATCCATTGATTCCTCCCATTTCTATCTGGTAGTTCTCATCTATTTCTATATTGGCTAAATGGTCAAAGAAATAATTTGGCTCTGCATCTAAATCAAAGCTACAGCTAATCTCTTCACTATCAATATAAAAATTAAGAGAACGAACGCCGATAGCCTCTTTAAATTCTTTTTCAGAAATTGTTCTATCAAGGCTGAATTCATCAAAATATTCAGCAATTCCTTTTTTGGCTATTTCTTCTGAAATCCAGTCATTCAGTCCTTCAAAAATAGATTCTTCTTTAATGAAAGTATCTAAAATCAAATCCTTATGGCTTTCTATCCACTGGATTTTTTCCGCTATTTTCTGAAAATATTTTTTTTGTTCTTCTTTGGTTGCTTCTAGTTCTTCATCAAATTCAATATAAATTTCTGTATCAAATTTGTTCCAAATTTTAGCAACAGCTTCGAAGTCAGGATAGTCTCTATAAGTTATTTTCATAATTCTTAAAACTCTGCGTTTCTTGGTGTTCTTGGGAAAGGAATCACATCACGGATGTTGGTCATTCCTGTTACGAATAATACCAATCTCTCTAGTCCAAGCCCGAAACCAGCATGAGGCACAGAACCAAATTTTCTAGTATCCAGATACCACCATAGTTCTTCTTCATCCACATTCATATCTTTCATTTTTTGAACAAGAACATCTAGTTTTTCTTCTCTCTGAGAACCACCGATGATTTCACCGATTCCAGGGAAAAGAACATCCATAGCCGCAACGGTCTTTTGGTCATCATTCAGCTTCATATAAAACGCCTTGATGTCCTTCGGATAGTTGAATAAAACCACAGGGCTTTCGAAGTGTTTTTCCACCAAATAGCGCTCGTGCTCAGATTGTAAGTCTGCTCCCCAAGCCTCTATTGGGAATTGGAATTTACCTTTTTTATTTTCTTTAGAGTTAAGCAAAATCTCGATAGCCTCAGTGTAGCTCAGCCTTACGAAACGCTTTTTCACTACATTTTGAAGTTTTTCTATCAGTCCTTCTGCTGCTCTTTCTTTTTCAGGTTTTTGTTTTTGTTCCTCTGCAAATCTCTTGTCTAAAAGTTCTAAATCATCTTTGCAGTTGTCTAATACATAGTTGATTACATATTTCAAGAAATCTTCTGCTAGGTCTATGTTGTCTTCCAAGTTGTTAAATGCCACTTCTGGCTCCACCATCCAGAATTCCGCAAGGTGTCTGGTTGTATTAGAGTTTTCTGCACGGAAAGTAGGCCCAAAGGTATAAACTCTTCCTAGTCCCATCACTGCAGTTTCCACATTTAGCTGCCCAGAAACCGTAAGGGAAGTTTTCTTACCGAAGAAATCTTGGTCGTAGTCTACATTTCCATCTTCTGTTTTTGGAACATTATTGAGGTCAAAGTTCGTAACCTTGAACATTTCTCCTGCTCCCTCAGCATCAGCTCCTGTGATTAGAGGAGTGTGGATGTAGAAGAATTGATTTTGGTTAAAGAACTGATGAATCGCAAAACTCACAGCGTGGCGAATTCTAAACACAGCTCCGAAAAGATTAGTTCTAAATCTCAAATGAGCCTGTTCTCTCAGTAATTCTAAAGAGTGTTTTTTAGGCTGAAGAACCGTTTTTTCTAGTTCATCAGTGAAATTATCTCCTAAAATTTCTATTTTCTTTGCTAAAACTTCTATGTTTTGTCCTGCTCCTTGGCTTTCTACGATTTCTCCGGTTACTTTCAGAGAGGACGCTGTATGGATTTTTTTGATAATTTCTTCATCAAATTTTTCAAAATCCACTACAATCTGGATGTTATTCGCTGTAGAACCGTCGCTCAGCGCGATGAATCTATTAGAACGAAAAGCTCTTACCCAGCCTTGGATACAGATGTCGTGGTGAATATGTTTTGTGTAATTATCAAGAATTTCTTTAATCGTTAATCGTTTCATAGGATGATATTATTAAGACAGCAAAGATAAAATAAAAAGATGGAAATAAAAAACCGCTGTAAATCTACAACGGTTTTTATTTTAATTGAAAGTCAATTATTTTTTCTTAGCACCTGCTACTGCGTCAGCTAGCTCAGCACCTGGCTTGAATTTAGCAACTTTTTTAGCAGCGATTTTGATTGGTTGTTTAGTAGCTGGGTTGATACCAGTTCTTGCAGCTCTTTCTGTTACAGAAAAAGTTCCAAATCCTACTAATGCTACTTTACCATCTTTCTTTTTAAGTGTGTTAGTAACATTTTCAATGAAAGATTCTAATGCCTTCTTAGCAGCCACTTTTGTGATTTCTGCATCCTTTGCGATTGCGTCGATTAATTCAGACTTGTTCATAATAATGTTATTTTATAAATTTATGTTCAGCAAATATAAAATAAATAAAACAAAAACCAAATTTTTTATAGCATAAAATGAGGTTTTTAGAAGATTTTAAGATAAATTTAATTGGTTTTTACTTTTTAGCTCCGAAAAATCCGTGATTTCCAAGAGGAATAATAGCCGCAACGATGAAAAGGTGGTTGTTCGGACTTGCGTGGTTTTTATGAGATTGGTAAATATAGAAGAACTGTGGGTTTAGCCAGTTGAAAAGCTTGATGTCCGCTCCTAAATACACTCTGTTTCTAGCAAAGTCTCCTTTTTTTAGGTCAATGAAAATTTCATCGTGAGCAAAGAAATTGACAGATTTATCAAAAATTTTCGCTCTGTATACGATGCCTAAACGCCCTCTATAAAAATCAAAGTCCTCTCCACCTACGATGAATCTATGTAAATATGTGTTTCGGTTTTGCAGAATCCATTTGTTTTGTTTGTCCAGAGGAAGAGAGAAAGTCAGCATCGCATTGATTTGGTGTTCTTTAGCTTCCTTGCTGTGCGCCTGAGGAGATTTTAGAAACACATAAAGAGGCATGAAGGAAATGTATTTGTTGATTTTGATATTAGGCATCACCATTGCGATCTGTGTATGCTCTGGCGATGTGCTCACCCCGCCGTATACCGTGATGCTGTGTTCTTTCGGGATATTTATAGAAACTCCCGTGGTCAAGAAAGATTTTCTGGTGTCAGCATCTTGGGCTTTCATAGTATTGATACCGAAAAATGCTCCATATAATGCTGAAAGTAAAATTAACTTTTTCGTTAGGATAAAATTTAGAAAATGAGACAGCAAAGATACTGATTGTTTAAAAAGAAATCAATAATTTTGCAGTATGTTAATAGAAGTTTTTAAATCAAAAATTCATAGAGTAAGCGTTACAGAAGCGAATCTGAACTACATAGGAAGCATTACCATAGATGAAGACCTGATGGATGCCTCTGGAATCATCCATGGCGAGAGGGTTTATGTGGTGAATGTGAATAATGGAGAACGCTTTGACACTTATGCAATAAGAGGCGAGAGAAAATCAGGAGTAATCTGTCTGAATGGTGCCGCAGCGAGAAAAGCCCACAAAGGCGACATTGTCATCATCATAGCCTACGCGCAGATGACGCCAGAGGAAGCAAAAACCTTCGAGCCCAAAGTGGTTTTTCCTAATGAAAAAACTAATTTATTAGAATAATGAGCCTCAAAAGAAAGCAGTTAAAGAATATTTTTACGATTTTAATTTCAGCTGGATTGGCTACATTTTTTATGTGGCTGGCTTTGGGAGATTTGGATTTCGATAAAGTGAAAGCATCCTTTGCTGAGATTAACTATTTCTGGGCGTTTATGTCTGCTTTCTTTGCTGTTTTGGCGTATTGGTTTCGGGCGGTGCGCTGGAATCTTCTTTTAGAACCGATGGGCTACCAAATCCGTAATTCTAATGCCTTTTGGACGATAGCTTTTGGGTATATGATGAACCTTACCATTCCAAGAAGTGGCGAAATTGCGAGGGCGACCACACTTTTCAGAATCGAAAAAGTCCCAGTGGAAAAATCCATCGCTACCATAGTCATAGAACGATTGGTAGATTTGGTTTTTATGCTTTTGTTTTTGCTTCTGACTTTTATTTTTAATGGAAAAGTTTTAGAGTCGTTCTACAATCTACTTACCACACGAAAAGTCTCTGAAAAAAAGGAACTGACATCTACGGATAATTTCTTGCTAAATCATGGAATAGATGACTTGGGTGCGTTTTACTTTAATCTAAAAATAGCCCTTGTAGTCCTTGTTTTGCTAGGAGCGGTTGTTTTTGTAATTAAATTTAAAGAGAAAATAATTTCTTTCGTTAAAGGTCTGATAGAAGGTTTTTTAGCTGTCCGAAAAATCAAGAATAAACTTGCTTTTGTACTTCATTCGGCAGGAATATGGATTTGCTATTTTCTCGCGGCGTATTTGGTTTGTCTCGCCCTGAAAGAAACTTCTGATTTTACCATCGGTGATGGTTTTCTGCTCGTTACGGCGGGAACTCTTGGGATGATGGTGCCTACTTCTGGCGGCGCGGGCTCTTACCATATCGTAGTTAAAATCGCTATTGTAGGGATTTTTATTTCTCTGGGAAAAAGCCACTTACAAGGTGAGGAAGTAGGGATTTCCTACGCACTGATTTCCCATTTGATACAGACTATTGCTACGCTTGTCTTTGGGCTGATTTCTATTTTTGCACTATTTGGAAAGAAGAATGATAAATAGTTTATGCTTCCTGAGGAGTGTCAAAACTATTTTTCCATTGATTTATAAAGTCTTTAAATTGCTTGTTATCAAAGACTTTGTTTCTGATTTTGCTAACGGAAAATATCCCTTTTCTGTCAGAAACCATCAGGATTTCATCGGCTTTTTGGCTTTCAAAAGGGCTGATTTCTGCCTGTTCTATTTCGGCTAATCTATTTTTATGAACGAAAGTGACGAAATTCTCCATCAGCGGCGAGATGTAGGCGCCTTCGGTCTGTTTCGGGATACGGATAGTATTTCCTTCTAAAAACAAGAAATTTCCCCAAATTCCCCTTGCAATTCTTTTGTTTGGGTTTAAAATCAGCAGGTCGTCCAGTTCGTTTTCTTTAACATATATTTCGGCATAAATATTTTCTGGACAATGAGTCAGGATATTGCTTAGAATATTCGTATTTACGGTGATTTCCCTAATCAGATCTACTTCCAGAGTTTTGTTAATCTGCAAAACATCTTGTGTCTGTTTTGCTTCAATGAAAAACTGAACGGGAGATTTGGCTAAATTTAAATCATCAGTATTTCTATAAACTAAAAAATGAATAAACGCGTTTTCAAGGGCATCGGCAGTTATTTTTTGTTCAAGAATATCAATAAAATATTCCAAATTGAAAGAAAGCGGAATGTTCATTCTCATCTTTCGCATAGAGGCCATTAGGAAAAAATAGCATTCTTCGGTAAGGATGAGTTTTCCGTTTCTCACAAAAAAATATACGCTCACGGCATCGCCATAGAGAAAAGCACGATTGTCATTCATTAGGCAGCTCCTAATTTTATTTTTAGATTTTCGATAAGGTTTTCCCAGTATTGCTGAGTTTCTTCTTCGTCGCCAGCTTCACAGAAGTCGGTAACATTCAGAGAAAGGTCATTCGTGATTTCATCAATTACGATATTCAGCTCAAAGAAATATTTGGTTCCTTCATCTTCTTCCCATCGGAATCTCACGGACTGCTCTACTTTGTATCTGGTAAGGGTTGCTTTTTCTTTTGGGCCGCCATTCCAACTGAAGTAGAAATCATCTCCTTTTTCTGTCACTTCATCAGCAAACCACTCTGCCAGCCCTTCTGCAGTGGCAATGTATTCAAACAGAATTTCTGGAAGGCAATGAAGCGGAAATTCAAATTGTATTTTAGTTTTAGCCATACATATACATTTTCGGGTCGCAATATATCATTATTTTTTTTAGCTTTAAAATATTGTCCAAGTGATTTTTGTCACTATAAATGAAAAAAGGCAAAAAATCATAAATTTTCGCCTTTTTATTTGTCTTTTGTGTCTGCTTTTTTTGTTATGATACCTTGTCAAGGGCATTTAGAATAATAGCACATCCTTTTTCTATTTCTTCCTTGCTGAGGATAAGCGCAGGAGAAATCCTCAGATAATCATTTCGGTAGAGCTGGCAGGATACGATAAGTCCGTCTTTCATACACTGCTCTACTACACGGATACAGTAGTCAGGGTTTCCTAAATTGACCGCCAACATGATTCCTTTTCCGTTGATGTATTTTATTTTAGGATGAACCAAAAGTTTTCGGAATAGTTTTTCTTTTTCCTCTATTTCATCCAGTAGTCCGCTTTCTAAAATTTCTTCCAAAGTGGCCAAACAAGAAGCCGCGATAAGCGGGTTTCCTCCGAAAGTGGTGATGTGTCCTAATTTAGGGCTGTGAGATAGACAGCTCATGATTTCTTTGCTGCTCATAAAAGCGCCCACGGGAAGACCGCCGCCCATTCCTTTGCCCATCGCGAGAATATCTGGAACAATGCCGTAATGCTCAAACCCAAAAAGTTTTCCTGTTCTCCCAAAACCTGGCTGTATCTCATCTAAAATAAGCAGAGCGCCCACTTCTTCGCATCTCTTTTTTAGTTTTTTCAGATAGTCGTTTTCTGGCGTGATGAATCCTGCTGCGCCTTGTATAGTTTCTACAACTACACCTGCTGTTTTTTCGGTGATTTTGGCTAAGTCTTCTTCGTTGTTAAAATGAATGAAATTCACCAGCGGAAGCAGCGGACGGAAGGCTCTCTTGTGGTATTCGTTTCCTGCCACGCTCAGCGCTCCGTGGGTGTTGCCATGGTAGGCATTGTGAAAGGCTATGATTTCCTCTCTGCCAGTGTATCTTTTGGCAAGTTTTAAGCTGCCGTCTATGGCTTCTGCACCACTGTTTACCAGATAGGTGACTTCCAGTGGGTCAGGCGTAACCTTTGCTAAAAGTTTGCACAGTTCTACGGGCTTTTCTAGTGCGTATTCTCCGTAGACCATCACATGCAGGTACTTGTCTGCTTGTTCTTTTATGGCGTTTATGATTTTAGGGTGGGAGTGTCCTAGTACATTGGCAGAAATTCCAGAAACAAAGTCCAGATATGCTCTACCATCTTTACCATATATATAGTTGCCCTCCGCTCTTTCTACCTCAAAACCAGAGGCAAAATGTGAGGTCTGTGCTTGATAGTTGAAAAAATCTTGTTTCATTATAGAATAATTTTGAGCAAATGTACTGTTTTTGATTAAAATAGAGGGTGAAAATTTTGTTTAATCCTAATAATTCACTACCTTCGTAGAGGGAAAAGAGGCTTAAAAGTCAAAAGTTTATATTTATTTTTTTAACAAAATTTAACACAATTAAACTTAATATATGTGATGTAGTAGTTATGGTGATGAATTTTATTGAATGAAAAAAAACAATGTGTTTTTATAGAGAAGAGGATTTTTCTTTATGTAAATGTATTTAGAATTTAACAATGATAAACTTATAATTAATTACTATGAAAAAAGTATTATTTTCAGCATTTCTGCTATCAGCTGTAGTGGTAAATGCACAAATAGGAAAAGTGGGAGTTAATACTAATAATCCTAAAGCAACATTGGATATTCAGCCAAGTCCAGCAAATGCTCTTCCGACGGCAACCACTAATGAAGGGGTTCTTATTCCAAAACTATCTAAAACTAGAGTGGCAAATATAGCAACACCAGAAGACGCTACAATGATCTATGTAAGTGATGTGACCTATACAGGAACAAACCCTGCCGTAGCAGATATTACCAGTAAGGGATTCTACTACTATGATGAAGACCCTGTGATGCCAGCTAATTCTAAATGGAAAAAACTAAATGTAAATGCAGGAGGAACTAACCTCTACAATACAGATGGAGCTCTAACAGACAACAGAACTGTAAATATGAATGGTAAAAATCTTTCTTTCACAGGAACAGGGAATGTGGGGATAGGAAAGGCAGCAACGAGTACATATAAATTAGATATTTCAGGGGAATTAAATGCAGAAGGAATGTTGAGGTCATATGTTAATCATGATGTTGGAGGGTCTTTGAGTTTGGTCAATCCTAAAAAGACAGGAAATGATATGAATGAATGGAGGTTATTCAATATGACAGGGGGTTATGCAAAAGGTTTACAGTTTTGGAAATATTCACCAAGTGGAGTGGGAAATGGACCAGTGATGACTTTAGGAGATAATGGATTTGTAGGAATTGGATTACCAACAAATGTATCCCCAGCACATAGGGTTCATATTAAAGATGGACATTTTTATGCAGAAGAAGGAGCATTATATTCCCAATATTCTAACAATGAAGGAGGTAGAGTGGTTTTAAGAAACCCAAATAAAACAGGAGGAATAGCAAATGAATGGGTATTGTTTAATATGACAAGTGCTTATGGTACCCCATCATTACAATTTTGGAGATATTTCCAAAGTGGAGGTGGAGGAATGGTGATGACTTTAGCAGATGATGGTAATGTTGGTATAGGAACAAGTAGTCCTGGGCTTAGACTTCATGTAGTATCACCAAATGAGCATAAGATAAGACTTCAACAAGAAGGGTCTGCAGATTTTACTGATTTGCTCAAAAGAGGTAATGGTACTTTTAATGTTTATAACAACACAGGAGGGACATGGCAGCATGGTTTAGCAATTACAAATTCAGGAAATGTAGGTATAGGAACAGAAAGTCCTGCACATAAACTTGTCGTTGAAGGGAATGCAGCAATAAACAATGGGCATTTCTATCAATATGGAGGAGGAACTATATATACAGGATCAGGGGGGATATGGGCAAATGGGCTGATATATGCATCACAGGATATATCAACAACATATGTTAGAGTAAGAAAAAGTGGTAATGGTTCTAATATATGTTCTGCAGCTGAAGTAGGGTGGATACGCTATGATGATGTAAATGGAAAGTTTCAAGGCTGTGCAAGAGATCAATGGGGTGGTTATATATGGCATAATTTTAATTAATAATCTTAATACTAACAATTCTTTCAAGCTCTGGCTAAAATTTAGTCAGAGTTTTTTACATAATTATGAAAGAAAAATTATAAAAACACACAGAATGGAAGTTAAAAACTAATGAAAAATTTTAGTATTCATTTAAAAATCTGTATTTTCGCAGACTAAATAATTTTTAAAGAGTTAATTACAATGACACTTTTAGGACAGATAAGAAAGAAATCTTGGCTTGTGGTGGTATTCATCGCTGTAGCCCTTGTATCATTTTTCATTAATCCTGATACTGTAGAGAAGATGATGGGCAATGACCCGAATGTCTTCGGTGAGGTAAATGGAGAGAAAATAACTAGAGAAGAGTATCTAGAAACTCTCAATATGATGCAGCAGCAGGCACAGCAGCAAGGGCAGTCGCCTAACGGTCTGGAAGAGCAGGCATGGCAGAGTATAGTACAATCTAAACTTATCAAACAGGAGTTTGAAAAATTAGGTTTGAAAATGACAGAAGAGTTTTTCTGGAACCAGCTGCCGTTTGACCCTATGTTTGCCCAAAATCCTAACTTTAATGTAAGTGATTTTAAAAAGCGGATAGAACAGCTGAAATCAAGCAATGTGGATGAATATAATTCATGGCTTAGTTTTAGAAAAGGTATAGAGTATAGAATCATGGCTCGTCAGGTGTTTACTAACCTTTCCGTGGGACTTACTTCTAATAAGAAAGAAGCTGAGCTGATGCTGAAATACAGAGATGAGCTAGCGAATATAGAATATGTGAAGATAAGCTATGATGATTTCGCAAAGAAAAATCCAGTGAAAGTTACTTCTCAGGATTTGGTAGAATACATCAAAAAATATCCACAAACTTTCAAGGTGACAGAGAGCAGAAATTTAGGATTGGTTTATTTCAAAGCTGAACCTACACAAGCTGATGAAGCGGCTACTTTGGCAGAAATCAACAAACTTTATAATGAGGGAGTAGATGTAGGAAATGGATTGGAAAACTTCAAGGCTAATAAGAGCGATAGTTTATTCGTGCTAACACATTCTCAGGCTGGTTTTGACCCGAACTATTATTCCAAAGGGCAACTTCCAGAAGGAATCAGGGAGCAGGTGGCAGGAGCGGCGCTTGGACAGACTTTCGGGCCTTATAAAGAAGGAAACTATTATGTAGTTTCTAAACTTTTGAACAAAAAAGCTACAGACTCTATCCGTTCAAGACATATTTTGATTGCTTATCAAGGTCTTCCAACAGCACAAGGAGAAGCTACAAAACGAACAAAAGAGCAAGCTAAACAATTAGCAGAAAAAATAGCATCAGAATCAAAAGCAAATTCAGCGAAGTTTGAAGAATATCTTAATCTTTCTGCTGATGGTTCTGCTCAGAATGGTGGAGATTTGGGATGGAGAACTACAGGACAGGCAGGTTTCGTTCCAGAGTTCCAAAATTATCTTGATAAAAGCCCAAAAGGTGCTGTAGATGTGGTGGAATCTCAGTATGGATACCATATCATCAACATCACAGACAGAAAACCTGGTGCGATGTCTTATAAAGTAGCAAATTTGGTAAAAGAAATCAAAGCATCAAATGCT
This sequence comes from uncultured Flavobacteriaceae bacterium, assembly GCA_963516675.1. Taxonomy (GTDB): domain Bacteria; phylum Bacteroidota; class Bacteroidia; order Flavobacteriales; family Weeksellaceae; genus JABCPE02. Next base: position 197,888 of record CAUQBH010000002.1, read on the forward strand.
ACTACAGACAAACTGCACTCTCAGTCCACAAGTTTCGCTCAGCAGATACAAGGGAAAGGATTTAATGAGTTTGTGAATGTTGCAAAGAAAAACAATTACAACTTCCAAAACCCTAAACTAGTTCAAAGATTCCAAGGGCAGCTTTTAGGAACAGATAAAGATGCTGAAATCCTAAAATGGGCTTTTGACAAGAAAAGAGAAAAAGGACAGAGCGAGATGTTTACAACTGCCAATGGAGATAGGATCGTGGTTTATCTGAATGGTAAGCAGTCTGAAGGTCTTGTAGATCCAGAAGCTGTAAGAGAGCAGATAGAACCGATTGTAAAAAATCAGCTTTTGGCGAAAGAAATTGGGAAAAAAATATCCACAGCAAAAGCTCAAGATTTGGCTACAATTGCTAATTTGTTCGGTGTAAGCAAAGAATCAGGACAAATCAATCTGCTTAGCCCTGTTTTAGGAGGAGCAGTAGAGCCTAAGGTAGCAGGAGCAGCCTTTGCAATTGGTAAGGATAAAACATCTAAACCGATAGATGGTAATGCAGGAGTTTATGTAGTAGTAAACAAAGGTGTGGCTGTGAACAAGCAAGATGCAGGAGATATCAAACAACTTCAGCAGCAGCTTATGCAGCAAAACTCAAATGTTTTCCCACAAGCATTCATGAGAAGTCTGCAGAATAATGCTGATATCAAAGATTATAGAATACAAGTTTATGATTTAGTGGGTCACTAATTCAAAAAATAACGAAAAAGAGGTTTTTCTAAAAGCCTCTTTTTTGTCCTTATATCAACAAATTTTTAACTACTGGTCTTATGAAAAGTAAATTAGAAATAGAATACGAAGTTCTAAATATAAATACCCTCTCAGAAACAGAAAAAAAACTTTTTGAAGAAGCGAAAAACTCCAGATTAAAGGCATATGCACCTTATTCTAAATTTTTGGTAGGTTGTTCTATTTTATTAGAAAATGGTGAAATTTACACAGGGAGCAATCAGGAGAATGCTGCCTATCCATCTGGGCTGTGTGCAGAGAGAAGCGTGATTTTTTGGCTGGGTGCTAATTTCCCTGACCAGAAAATAGAAAAGCTGTTCGTTATCGGTGGTTTGGAGGAGAATCCAGACCTAGACAAGATAGTTCCTCCGTGTGGCTCGTGCAGACAAAGTATCGTAGAATATGAAGTGAAACAAGCACAAAATATAGAAATCTATATCGCGAGTATCAGTGGAGAGAAGATTATTAAAATAAATTCCATAAAGGATTTACTGCCTTTTTCTTTTGATACTACTTTTTTATAAAATAAAACAAAATAAACCTTTCCAAAAATCTTGGAAGGGTTTTTACTTTATTCTCCAGAAATGAAATGCCCGAAAAAATCTTTTTTGGTTTTTAGATAATCTCGGTTTTCTTCATTGGGTTTTATTTCCAATGGAATGCGGGAGTGTAGTTTTATTTTGCTGTTTTCTACGAAACTGATTTTATCAGGGTTGTTGGTGATGAGGTTGATTTCCTTTATCCCAAGTATTTCTAAAATATCAACTGCCACACTGAAATTCCTATCATCAGCAGGAAGTCCCAGTTTTAGATTGGCCTCCACAGTGTCTAATCCTTTTTCTTGTAGTGCATAGGCTTTCAGTTTATTGATAATGCCAATATTTCTGCCTTCTTGCCGTAGATAGACAATCACGCCGCCGTGTTTTTGGGTATACTGCATCGCGGAGGAAAGCTGCTGTCCGCATTCGCATTTTTTAGAATGGAAAACCTCTCCTGTGATGCATTCAGAATGAAAACGGACATTCACCACGCTGGATAAGTCCGTATTTTCTGCTATCAAAGCAAGGTGCGGCATCCAGTCTTGTTCCTTTTCAGAGAAAGCGATGATTTTGAACTTTCCGTACTCTGTAGGGACATTAGCCTCAGCCTGAATTTTTACCATTCTATAAAGTGTCTTTTAGGGATTCTATCAGAGTGATATTGGTTTTGATATTTACTAAAAACCTGTTGAGAACCTCTTGTTCATCTTCGTCGAGGCTATTCTTTAGCTTTTGTATTTTTTTATAAGATTTTTCATAATTATACAAAGCCTTTTCTTTTCCCACAGTGTTGTGCTCTTTCACGGCGTATAGGTATTCTGTGATGTAGAATTTTAGGTTAGAAAACTCCTCATTTACAGGTTTTTGCGAGAAAGAAGAGCACGAGCTAAAAGCATTGGTAATGTCCGAAGAGTATTTTATCAGGTCTAAATTATCACTGATATTTTTTACTATATCTTCAGGTGTTTTTTCAGATATGTTAGCAATCAAAGCGGTAGTAGGAGACAGATTATTTTTTTCTGTTGCACACGCAGATACTACAAAACCACATATTCCGACAATTTCCAATGCTTTTAGTATATTCATTATTCTTTCTTTTTGTATAATATAGGATTTAGAGTCTCATCATTATACATTTTCATTTGTTTATAAGTTTTAATTTTTACGAGCCCATTTTCTATGTCATTCAGCAGCTGGTCAATAGCAGAGCTAAGGTCTTGCTTCTGCTCCAAAAGAGTATTCAGCTTCGTTTGACATTTCTCTCTATGCTCATCACTTGCAGATGCTCTATTGGCTTCTAAATCCATATGATAGACTTTTAGAGCCAAAATGGACAGTCTGTCCACAGCCCATGCAGGTGTTTCTGTGTTTATCTTGGCATCAGCATTTGGTGTGGTGTTTTTGTATTTATTTAAAAACCAACTATCTATAAATTCCACTAAATCAGTTCTTTTCTGATTAGAAGCATCTATTCTTCGTTTGATTTCTAAAGCTTTTACAGGATTTATATTTTCATCACGGATGATATCCTCCAAATGCCACTGAACTGTGTCAATCCAGTTTTTGTCATACAAAATTTGTTCCAAACTATTATTTTCATAGTGATTTGGTTTCACCGCATCTACATCATCCGTGATGTGATAGTCCTCTATTGACCTAGTGAAAATGCTCCAAGCGTATTCAGAGAAAGAATTATTATTCATAAATTTATTTAGTTGTTTTGTCTTCAGTATTATCGTTTTCTTTGTCATCCTCTTTCATGGATTTTTTAAACTCTTTGATTCCAGAGCCTAATCCTTTCATAAATTCAGGAATTCTTTTAGCTCCAAAAAGCAATAAGATAAGGATAGCAATGACTAAGATTTCTCTCATTCCTAGTCCCATAAATAGTGGTGTTAGAATACTGCTCATGATTTTTTATTTTGATAGAACAAAATTAAACAATTTTTAGGATAAAGTTAATCATAAACTTAGCTAGTTACCCAGCTCAATGGATCTACAGGATTTGTCTGATTCCAAACTTGGAAATCAAGGGTGTAAGTCCCATCAAAGTCAAGTCCCACTTCTCCTATATTTGTCCCTGCGGAAATAGTCTGATTTTTAGAAACATAGGTGCTGGCTAAATTACTATAAATAGTGAAATAATTTCCATGTTTTACCATCACGGTTTTTGAACCACCACTGGCTAAAACATTTACCACCACACCAGCAAAAACGCTTCTTGCCTTTGTTCCTGCATCCACAGCAATTTTGATTCCATTGTTTTCTATAACAACTCCCTTGTAGACAGGGTGCGGCTGTCTCCCGAAACGCTGTGTAACTCGTCCACGGTTCACAGGGAAAGAAAGTCTTCCTCTATTTTCCGCAAAACTATTACTAGAAGAACTCCCAGCACCAGCTGATGCTATCGCTCGTTCATCCACAGCTTTTTTCTCAGATTCTGTTTTTTTGGCTACAGCTTCTGCATTTACTCTGGCTGCTTCCGCTTTACTTGCCGCTATTTTTGCTTTTTCGGCTGCTTCCATTTTTGCTTTTTCAGCGGCTATTCTTTTAGCTTCGTTGTTAGCTTCTATGGCTTTTCTTTCCTCTTCTGCTTTCTTTCTAGCGATTTCGGCTAGTCTTCTTTCTTCTTCTTCTGCTTTTCTTTTTGCTCTTTCGGCCTCTTCACGAGCTCTTCTATTGGCTTCTTCTATTCTGGCTTTTTCTTTTTCAGCTTCTATTCTTGCGAGTCTTAGTTTTTCTTCACGAGCTTTTCTTTCAGCCTCTTCTTTCGCTTTTGCGATTCTGATTTCTTCAGCGATGATTTTTCTGATTTCGCCTTCTAATCTTTTGGATTCAGATTGTTTTTGTTTAAGTTCAGCCACTAGTCTGGCTTCATTCTTTTTGAAATCTTCTAATAAAATTTCTTTTTCTTTTCTTTCCTGAGCGATTACTTCTAAATCTTTAGCTTGTTTCAAGAGAAGATTTTCCTTGTCTTTTTTAGATTTTTCCCTTAGGGCGATTGTGCTTTTTATCTTTTTGGCTTTGTCAGATATCTCTGCAGCTTTTTTGTCTTGGTATTCTCCGTATTGTTTCAGATACTGCACTCTACGAAGCGCCTGTCCCAAATCTTGGGAAGACAAAATGAAAGTAACTTTATTCTGTACGCCTTTGTTTTTATAGGCTTTTACGAGAATTTCGGCGTAGTTTTTACGGAGAACTTTCAGCTCTCGGTTGTATTTATTGATTTCTAACTGACGAAGATAAATATCATCCTCTATGAATCTTTTTTCTTTCTGTGTATTGCCATAGACTTTCTCACGAAGGGCAATTTTTTTGTTGATATCATTAAGGTAAGATATGGAAAGTCTGGCCTCACTCTTTGTTTTAGCCAAGTTAGCATTGATGGTTTCGATTTGTTTTTTTAATTCAGCGTTTTGCCTTTGTAAATCCTCCTTACTTCTTTGAGCGAGAAAGAGCGAAGCAGACAAAATTCCAATAAATAAGCTTATTTTCCTCAAATACATTAGAAATCTCGTTTTTTATAATTATTTGGAACCGAATATGGGGTTTCCATTCTAGAAAAGTCAAATTTCGTGTTTTCTATTAAAATTTGATCAGTTTTCTTACCTTTTATAACTATTTTAACATTTTTAGGGAGTTTTACACCATTGATATCTACCCAATTATCATAAAATAATTCCAAATTATCCGCAGTTTTTGTGTCTTTTAAAGAAACTTTGGTAAGGTTCAGCTCGTTAGAAAAACGGAATTCTGTAAGGTATTCGCTGGTTTTTCCGTCAATGTTTACTTTCTGTGTGTTGTTCGGTTTTAGGATGTATTCTTCGGCTTCTTTGGTTAAGTTAAAATCTTTTTCATTGACAGGAAAGAAAACTTTACCAACCAATAAATTTTGAAGTGAAGAATAATCTAAAAAATTGACTTTCAGTAAATTGTTAAGATAAGAAAAATCAGAATCGATATAAGTTCTGCTCAGTTTTTCGTAGGCTTTTAGCCCTTGTGGAGTTGCTATTCCACGGCCTACATTCATAAACAGAGCAGACATATTCATCCATATTTTTTGGTTGTTTTCTATGTAGATAGTTGCATGAATGGTAGGAACGAATTTTCCTACTTCTGCATCTATTTTAGAAGTGATTTTAAGGGCATCAAAATCAGATTTTTTCGTGATAGCATCATAGAAATTTTTGTTGTTGGAAACAGCAGGAACTTCTGAGTTAGCAGTGATGCTTTTTTTAGCACCACAAGAGGCTAAAAACACCATAATGGCCGATAGAGCTATTAATTTCTTCATTTTGTTAATCATTAAAATCACTTCTAAAAAAATATTATTCAGAGAAATCCAATACGGAAAAATCTCCCAAAGAAAGATTGATAGAAGTTCCGATATACTTCGCTGAGTTCCCAATCATGGAGTTGCTCAGGTTAGCAGACTGGATTTCTGTTCTTTCTTGGATTAGAGAGTTATCTATATTAGAATTTTTTACTACCGTGTTGTTGCCCAAAGAAACTCTCGGCCCGATGATAGAATTTACTATTTTCACATTCTCTCCAATGAAGCATGGAGGAATTATCAAACTGTTTTCTATCTGTGCAGAAGCTGGATACTTGGAAAGATTTTCTTTTTCGTATTCTAGAATCTTGCCATTAGTCTGCACGGTGATGGTCTTGTTTCCACAGTCCATCCAGTCATTTACCTTTCCTAAAGAGAATTTTGCTCCTTTTTTTCTTAGGTTTTCTAGTGCAGTTGTCAGCTGGTATTCGCCGCCATCTTTGATGTCGTTGCTCATGATATAGTCTATTTCTCCCATGAGTTTTTCTGCGCTGTTGAAATAGTAAATTCCAATAATCGCCAAATCAGATACGAATTCTTTTGGTTTTTCTACAAAGTCTGTGATGAAACCATAGTCGTCTAATTTTACAACTCCGAAGGCACTTGGGTCATCTACTTTTTTTACCCAAATCACTCCGTCAGAATTGGTATCTAGATGAAAATCAGCTCTAAATAATGTATCCGCAAAAGCGATGATTACAGGCCCCTGCATACTTTCTCTAGCACAGTTGATAGCATGAGCCGTCCCCAAAGCTTCTGTTTGATGGTATACGCTTCCTTTTGCGCCTAATTTTTCTGCAACAGCTAATAAATCCTGCTCCACTTGACTTCCGAAATCACCAGTAATGAAGGCAACTTCATCTATCTTCTGATTTACCACCTTTGCGATGTCCTCTACCAATCTCTGCACGATAGGTTTTCCTGCGATAGGAATCAAAGGTTTCGGCACAGTCAAAGTGTGCGGTCTCAATCGGGAACCCTTTCCCGCCATAGGTATTATTATTTTCATAATAGTTGTATTTTTTATAGTTTAGGTTTTACATTCATTATTTCGTTCCAGAACTTCCGAAACCTCCAGCGCCTCTTTCCGTTTCGTCAAGGGTTTCTACTTCTTCCCATTGGGCAGTTTCGTGTTTTGCGATGACCAGCTGGGCAATTCGCTCTCCATCATTGATGACAAATTCATCTTTGGATAGATTTGCGAGAATCACACCGACTTCTCCGCGGTAGTCTGCATCTATCGTTCCAGGGCTGTTCAGGCAAGTAATTCCGTGCTTGGCAGCCAATCCGCTGCGAGGTCTTACTTGGGCTTCGTATCCAGCTGGCAGAGCTATGAAAATACCTGTTGGGATAATCGTTCGCTCTAAAGAACCTAACCGAACAGGCTCTGTGATATTTGCATACAAATCCATTCCAGCCGAAAGTTCCGTCTGATACTTTGGAAGTGGATGTTTGGATTTATTTATAATCTTAATTTTCATTTTTTCAAAAATTTTTTGAAGAGTGTTCTTTCTTTAAAAACGACAAATATCAGAAAAATTACAAAAATAATGTTACTGATGATGTAATTTTCTCTAAAATATTTAAAAGAAATCATCCCCAAACCTATGGAAAGAAGCAGGTAGACTACTATTTTTCCCGTATTATAAGGAATAGGGTATTTTATTTGCCCCCAAATATAGGAAATTATCATCATAAACATGAAAGTCAGTAGCGCCGCCACTGCACTTGCCCAGTATCCATATTCAGGCACGAAGAAATAATTGACAGACACCGTAATCGCTGCTCCAATGAGGGAAATATACAGCCCCACGATGGTCTGGTCAGAGAGTTTGTACCAAATGGACAAATTAAGATATATCCCCAAAAACACAGCTCCCAGCATAAGGCACGGAATTAGTTCTATGCCTTCGTAGTAGAGGGGATTGTTTATGTATATTTTGGAAATCCAAGAAATATTAGTGATAAGTCCTAGGAAAATCACACAGCTGCATATCACGAAGATGTCCATTAGCAGGGTGTAAGTTTTCTTCGCATTTTCGTTTTTAAAACTTGAAAAGAAATACGGCTCTATCCCCAGTTGGTAGGCCTGTCTAAACACGGTGATGAATGTCGCTATCTTGTAAACGGCTCCGTATACACCTATCTGGTGTTTGCTTTCTTCCTCAGGGAGGAGATATTTTAGGAATTGTCTGTCCATTGTCTGGTTGATGATGCCCGCCAGCCCTGCCACCATCACAGGCCAAGAGTAGTTCATAATTCTTTTCCATAAAGAAAAATCAAAACTCCTAAAACCAAAATTCATAAACTCCTTGGAAACGATGAGCAGCGAAACGATGCTCTGAACCAAATTTGCCACAAAGACATATCCCACGCCAAAATCAGCATCATATTTCAGTCCGAGGAATCCATTGGGTAAATTGGGAAGAATATTGATGAAAAACACTACCAACCCAAAATAAATTACGCTTCCTGCTACCTTGGATACTACATACCGCAGCGGTTTTCCTTCTAAACGAAGAACAGCCGAAGGAATTGTAGAAAAGGCATCAATGGAAAGAATGAATAAAAATAAAATCAAGAAATGCACTTGGTCTGGCGTATGGAAATACTCCGTAACCTCGCACCGAAACACCCAGCCCAAGACCAAATAAATAAAAGACATTGCCAAGATGCTCATAGAACAAGTGGAAACCAGCGTTTCTTTGCTGATATCTTTCTCTTGAGCAAAACGAAAAAACGAGGTCTCCATGCCGTGCGTCAGAAAAACTGTAACCACTCCCGCGATGGAGTACCAATCCACAAAAGGAGCAGACTCCGCTGGCGAAAATGCCCTTGTGATAATAGGTGCGATGAGGAAAGGAAATATCCTCACCAGTACCGAACTGATGCCGTAGAGTGCCGTTTGTCCTAATAGTTTTTTAATCAAAACTTTAATTTTGATGCAAAAGTAAGATTATTTTATCTGAAAATTGTACTTTTGTTCGCTATGAAAAATAATATTTCTTGTATTTTAGTTTTTATTTTTGGGTGTGTAGGATATTTACACGCACAGTTTTCTCCCAAAAATATCACCAAAGATTTGGATAAAAAAGCTGTGAAATATGCAGACAGCTTGTATGCTAAGCTCAGCATGGATGAGCGTATCGGGCAGTTATACATAGTGGCGCTTTATACCAATAAAGACCAAAACCATATCTCAGGAGTGAGAAAACTGGTAGAGCAGGAGCGGATAGGAGGAATTATCCTGATGCAGGATGATGCCGAACAGGAAATAGCGCTGGTAAATGAATTTCAGAAGAAATCCAGAGTGCCGATGCTCTTTGGTATGGATGCCGAATGGGGGCTTTATCAGAGAATAAAAACTGCGCACAAATTCCCTTGGGCGATGACCCTTGGAGCGATTCAGGATAATAATTTGGTTTATGAAATGGCTTCTAAAATAGCCGAAGATGCAAAGAAAATGGGAATCTACTGGAACTTTGCTCCCGTGGTGGATGTGAATACCAATCCTAAAAACCCGATTATAGGCAATCGTTCGTTTGGTTCGGATGTTCAGAATGTAATCGCAAAATCGCTGGCATATGCACAAGGTTTGCAGGACAATGGCGTGCTGGCAGCGATAAAACATTTCCCAGGGCATGGGGATACGGATGTAGATTCGCATTTGGATTTGCCAGTGGTGAAACACAGTTTGGATAGGCTGAATAAAATAGAATTGGCACCCTTCAAAGCCTTGATGGATAAGAAAATAGGCGGAGCGATGATAGCGCATCTCTATGTCCCACAGCTGGAAAAAGGGAAAAATATCCCTGCATCTATTTCTTATGATATTGTAACGAATTTGCTGAAAAATAAATTCCGATATGAAGGGCTGGTCATTACCGATGCTCTGAATATGAATGCTGTTGCTAAAAAATATCCTGCTGGGGAATTGGATTTGAGGGCGTTCAAGGCGGGGAATGATGTTTTGCTTTTTAGCCAAGATGTACCGACAGGAAAGAAATTGATAAAAGAAGCAATCCAAAAGGGAGAAATCAGCGAAAAAAGGCTGGAAGAAAGCGTGAAAAAGATTTTGAAAACGAAATATCTTTTGGGACTTCAGAATCAGCGACCGCTTAGTTCAGAAGGAATTAATAATGCTCTGAATAACGATTCTCACGCGAGAATTTCAGAGAAGTTGTACGCCAATGCTTTGACTTTATTAAAAGATGAAAAACAGCTTTTTCCACTTAGAGAAAAGGAGGTTTATTATCTTCCGTTAGAAGAGGCTTCGCACGAGGCGTTTTTACAAGAATTGTCCAAAGAAATCAAGGTTAAAAAAATATCTTCAAAAGAAATCCAGTCTATCCCTGAAAATGCAGTGGTAATCATCGGACTTCATAAGGATAATTCTACGGCTTACAAACCTTACAAAATATCGTGGGAGAGCAAAAGGCTCATCAACCAAGTGAAATCAAGAAATAAAGTGATTCTCAATGTGTTCGGAAGTCCGTATGCTCTTCAGGATGTGGATGTTAGTGGAATTTCATCGGTTTTGGTTTCATATGAGAATAATCCTCTTTCGATGAAAGCTACAGCGGAAGCTTATTTAGGAAAACAAAAGATAAATGGAAGACTGCCAGTGGTGGTAAATGAACAAATAAAATACGGAATGGGAATAGATGTCCCAAAACAAAAATAAATAGAGAAAATGTTAAAAATAGGAATATTATGTTACCCTACTTATGGGGGGAGTGGAATAGTGGCGACAGAACTTGGGATGAACCTTGCCCGAAAAGGCTATGAGGTGCATTTCATCAGTTCGGAGCTTCCTGCAAGGCTGGATATGACCAGATCTAATATCTTTTTTCATAAAGTGAATGTGCAGGCGTATCCCTTATTTAGGCATCAGCCGTATGATATAGCGCTGTCTTCTATGATATATCAGGTGGTGTGTATGTATCAGCTGGATGTCCTCCATGCTCATTACGCTATTCCGTATGCCTATGCGGCTTTTACAGCGAAACAGATGCTGAAAGAAAAAGGCAAGGATTTACCGCTGGTGACTACACTTCACGGAACAGATATTACTTTGGTGGGGCAGCACCCGAGCTATAAACATGCCGTAGAATTTTCTATCAATCAGTCTGATGCGCTGACTTCGGTTTCGGAAAGTTTAAAGCAGGATACATTGGCTTTTTTTGACATTAAAAAAGAAATCCATGTGATTCCGAACTTCATCGAAGACAGACACTTTGAGCAGTGTTCTATTTGTCTTAGAAATCAGTTTGCGGAGGATAATGAGAAGATTTTGGTACATATTTCTAACCTTAGACCTGTTAAAAGAATTCAGGATGTTTTGGGGATTTTTGAAAAGGTAAGTCAAAAAATTCCGAGCAAACTAATCATAGTAGGCGAGGGCCCTGAGATGGAAAAAGTAAATGCTTTCTTATCAGAAAAACCAGATTTTATTGACAAAATAAAAATCATGGGAAAAGTAAATGACCTTCGCCCAGTGCTTACCTATGCGGATGTGTTCCTTCTACCTTCGGAAAAGGAGAGTTTTGGTCTGGCAGCGCTAGAGGCTATGGCAGCAGGAACGCCTGTGGTCAGCAGTAATACAGGAGGAATTCCAGAGGTTAATATTCACGGAAAGACGGGATTTTTAGCCAATGTAGGTGATGTGGATAAAATGGCTGAATATACGCTTCAGATTTTGTCTGACGAGGCTCTTTTAAAGGAAATGAAAACAAATGCCACAGAAGTAGCAAAGACTTTTGATTACAATAAAATCATTCCGATGTATGAGAATTTATATCAGGAAACGATAAAAGAATTTAAGAACGAAAAATAAAATGGATAGAGAAATTTATTTTGCTGGTGGGTGCTTCTGGGGAACGGAGCATTTTTTCAAACAAATCAACGGAGTAACAGCTACACAGGTAGGCTATGCCAATGGAAATATAGAAAATCCCACTTATGAGCAGGTATATACTGACAGCACGGGCTTTGCAGAGGTGGTAAAGGTGGCTTATGACCCAAAGGTGGTAAGTCTGAAAATGCTTTTGGATTTGTTTTTTAAAACAATAGACCCTACAAGCCTTAATCAGCAGGGAGAAGACATCGGAACGCGCTACAGAACAGGTATTTATTGGGTAAATTCAGAAGATGAAAAAACAGTGACAAAGGCACTTTCGGAACTTCAAAGAAATTATGAAAAACCCATAGTGGTGGAAAACGAGCCTTTGAAAAATTTCTACAGCGGAGAAGAATATCATCAGGATTATTTGGATAAAAATCCAAGTGGATACTGCCACATCAATCCAGAATTATTCGAATTCGCGAAAAAAGCTAATCTGAGATAGTTTTATCCATCAATACTTTCCCTTGATAGATTTTTTCATAACGAACGAGCTGTTCTCCTTTGAAATAGCCGATATAATAAGCGCGCTCTTGACTGTGTATTTCGGCTTCTTCTTGGGTGATTTCATCATATAAATAAGTGGGCTGGTCGGTTGCTTTTTTATGCAAATCAGAGCAGTTGAGAAAATAGCGAATGACTACATTTTCTTTGTATAAATAGAGTTTTTGCCCACTCATAGGGATTTCAGCGAAGACTTTTTCCTGAACAACGGGCGTGATAGGAATTTTAGGCTCAAAAGAGGGGGCAGCACGAAAGGTATATTGAGAATCAATGTTTATTTCTGAACTTTTTACTTTGAACACTTTACGCTCCCATTGGTTGCCCAATAAGAAATACTGAAAACCATCCTTTTCTCCGCAATACTCATAGGTGAGTAGTGATTGTAGGGGAAAGGCTTCGGCGGCTTTTCGCTCTTCGGGCGAATTTTTGCAAGAAAACAACGCTAATAAAGAGGCTAATAAGGTCATTTTTTTCATTCTTTTTTACTAAATATATAAGTATCTGCTTCTTCAAAGTTAGGGTACTGCCCTCCAAACACTTCTCTTACTACAATTTTATTGAGATAATGTTCCAAAGGTAAGTAGATATCCTTTGCATCTGTACAAACAAATTCTAAATGAGGCATTTTCAGCAAAGGAGAGGCATCTTTTATAGGATTAAAACATATCTTTAAATTCCTAAGGGTCTCCATACCTATCAAATCACTAAGGTCTTCTATCTTGTTTTGCTCCAACTCCAATTCCTCTAAAGGTATATTTCGTAAGGGGGAAAGGTCTTTTACTTCATTGTGATACAAATATAAGGTGGTGAGCTTCTTGAGGGCTCTCAATGGAGATAAATCGCTGATGTGGTTCCTATCTAACTGCAAATATTCAAGATTGGGCAACCACGCTAAAGGGGATATATCGGTGATTTGGTTTCTATCCAACCAAAGTTCGGTAAGGTTTTGTAATTTAGCGATTCCTTTTAAAGAAGAGAGCTTATTACACGATAGTTTCAACACTGTTAGCTTGGAAAGTTCACAAAAAGGAGTTATATCACTCACGCCACTGTCATAAACCTCTACTTTTTTCAGTTTTTTATACTTGGCAAGGGGCGTATAATCTGTTGCCTTGACATTCAAATAGAGTTTTTGTAGCTTCTCCAAGGGTGGTAAGGCTTCCAAGTGAGTTATATTGTCCGATAGCAACTCTAATTCCTTTATATTGGGGAACATTTGCAAGTCGGCTAAGTCCTCCGAGTGCAAATCATCGTTATGAATGAGCATTTTGGTAATCAAAGGCGCTCCTTCTTCTTTGACTAACACCCTCCTTCCCTCTTTTACAAGAAGGTCAGCGTGTTTCTTTTTCAGATATTGCTTTACTTTTTGCTCTATGAGCTTGCTTTTAAAGGTAATGTAACTCATTTATTTGGTTTTCTAAAAGTGATCCCATAAAATTTGTTATTCCAGAACAATTCTGTTTTCTTTTCAACCACTGACGTTGGGATACATT
>CAUQBH010000003.1:0-159075 GCA_963516675.1 uncultured Flavobacteriaceae bacterium
TGCCATAAATAGGCTCGGTATCTTCGGCCTTTGCCCAAGGAGTGTCCTGAGGCTTGGGATAGAGTATGGTATCAAAAGTAATAGCCAATAGGTCATCCGCTAAGGAAGTGCCTTTTACTTGACTGGTATCGCCTCCTAGGGCTTGGATTCTGTCAAGGATTTCTTGTTTCATATGGTTTGGGTATTTATAATTAAATGTATTTTGTTCAAAAATAGGTATAAATTTTTATTTTGTTTTAATGGAGATGTGTTTTTTAGGGTAACTTCATACTTATTTTTCTTCATTTTTATAGGGCTGTTTTTTATAAAATCATAAAGTTTTATGATTTTTTAGAAAAAAACTTAGTATTTTTGCCCTCCGTTTTTGATTTTTTTTAAATAAAATTTAAATACAATGAAGAAAGTGTTATTGGCTGTTTTGTTGCTTCAGTCTATGGTGGCTTTTTCTCAAGACAAAAAAACAAAGAAAAAAGATGCAGCAAAGACTGAAAACGAAGCGAAAAAAGACAGCACAGCTAAGGGCAATACCGCAGTTTATGATGATTTTATAAAAGGCGCAGTCACCAAGGACGGACTTTTTAAAATCCATACCATAAAAGAGAAAATCTATTTCGAGATTCCTAATGAAGTGCTGGGAAAAGACCTGCTGATTGTCAATAAAATTTCCTCCGTTCCCGCTCAGATAAACAATGCAGGGATTAACAAGGGAATAAATTACGAAAACAAACTCATCCGTTTCTACAAGGATGAGAAAAATAATAAGGTGTGGACAAAGACCTTTGACCCGAAAATCAGTGTAAATAAGAAAGATAATATCGCCCTCTCCGTGCGGGACAACTATGGAGAGTCCATCATAGAAGGTTTTGAGATAAAAACTTACGGAAAAGACTCTGCCGTAGTGGTGCAGGTGAATAATGTTTTCAATGGGACATCCAAGAGTTTTAACAATCTTTTTGATAACATCGGTATGGGTGGTTCGGTGAGAACCAAAGATTCTTACATAGAGGAAGTGAAGAGCTTCCCACAGAATGTCGTGATAAAATCCCAGCTTACAACTCAAGTTTCCGAAGGTAAAACCACTGCGGAAAAAGCCGACCTTACGGTAGGAACGACCACGAATATCGTTCTCCTTCCAGAGCCTATGGTAGGGCGTTTTTCGGATGATAGAGTAGGATATTTTACCACTCCGAAGGTTTATTTCTCGGATAAACAACAGAGAGTAGATAACAAGGAACTCATCACACGCTGGCGCCTAGAACCCAAAGAACAGGAAGTAGGAAAATACCTGTCAGGACAGCTGGTAGAGCCTAAAAAACCGATAGTCTATTATATAGACCCAGCAACGCCCAAACAGTGGCAGCAGGCGATAATAGACGGCGTTCATGACTGGAACAAAGCCTTTGAAAAGGCAGGTTTTAAAAATGTAATCAGTGCAAGACTTCCAGACCCTGAAGATAAAGAATTTGATGTAGATGATGTGCGGTATTCGGTAATTACCTACGCTGCCTCTTCTATGGCAAATGCCATGGGACCTTCTGTGGTAGATCCTCGTACGGGAGAAATTCTGGAATCGGATATTATCTGGTGGCATAATGTGATGACACTGCTTCACTCGTGGATGCGCGTACAGACAGGAATCATAGACCCAGAGGCGAGAGGAAATGTTTTCTCAGATGCCAAAATGGCAAACGCTATCCGTTTCGTTTCATCTCATGAAGTGGGACATACATTTGGGCTAAGGCACAATATGGGTTCATCTTTTGCGTATTCCGTAGAGGATTTGAGAAAGCCAGATTTTACCGAAAAAATGGGCGGAACAGCGCCTTCTATTATGGATTATGCGAGGTTTAACTATGTCGCACAGGAAGGCGATGGCGTGAAACAAATCACTCCTAAAATAGGCGTTTATGATGAATTTGCGATTAATTTCGGATACCGCTGGACAGGGAAATCCAGCCCAGAAGAAGAACTGAGCATTACTAAATCTTGGATAGACAAACACGATGGCGACCCGAAGTATTTCTACGGAGAGCAGCAGTCCGAAACCATAGACCCACGTTCACAATCCGAGGATTTAGGGAATAATGCCATGAAAGCAGGAGAGTACGGAATTATCAACCTTAAAAAAACAATTCCAAATATCATAGAATGGAGTACGAAAGACGGCGAAACCTATGAAGAAGCGAAAGCGTTTTATAATCAGGTGATTAACCAATGGTATGTCTATAATACACATACTTTGGCGAACATCGGTGGGTTTTATCTCACGCCTTTGGTTAAAGGTAATAAAATGAAATCCTACATACCTGTTCCTTATCAAACTCAAAAAGAGGCGCTGAACTTCCTTAAAAAGAATATTCTTACCCTGCCGAAATGGTTGTTTATCAACCCGTTAAAAGATGTTTTGAAACCTACCAAAAACACACCAGCAGGAGCAGTAGAGCAGTCGCCGTATAATATTTTCAGAGAGAGACAGGCTGCTATTTTGTATAATCTGATGCATGATGAAAGGCTTTTGAGAATTTTGGAAGCAGAATTTTTGCAGACAGAAGGAAGCGAAAAGATAATGACTGTAGCAGAGCTTTTCGATGATTTGAGGAAATTTATATTTGATAAATCTTTGAAAAACAAGAGCTTGACTATCGCCGAAAGAATGACACAGAAAAACTATGTAGATGCACTTATCATAGATGTGGGGCGTATTTATGAAAAAACAGAGAAAGGTATTTTCGGCAAGATGCCTATGATTTGTGACTATACACAGCATAATTTGGAGGACAAACACAGCATAGATGAGCAAAATCTAACAATGTATTTCAGCGGGATGAAACGCCTTTCGGAGGTGGGTTCAGCGAAGAGAGCAGAGCTGATAAAAGTAAAGAAAATCATCCTCGTTGCGAAAAATACAGGAGATGAAGCGACAAAAAATCATTACGAAGATATGTTGATAAGACTAAATAAAGCATTAGGAGAAAAATAATAAAATTTACGAACTAAAAATGAGAAGAGCGAAATTTTTGTTGGGTCTTTTACCGAGTGTCCTTTGGGCGCAGAATACGCCTGTAGATACCACTAAAACTAAGACCAAGGAGATAGATGAGGTCATCATCACAGGTTTCCAAAAGATAGAAAAAAGTAAAATCACATCTTCTGTGGATGTGGTGAAAATGAAGGATATAGAGTAAAAGGCGGTAGCATCCATAGACCAGATGCTGCAGGGGAGAGTGCCAGGTTTGCTCGTTACTCCAGCATCAGGAACACCAGGGCAGATTGCACCTATCAGACTTAGGGGAACGGCTTCGCTTTCGGGGCCTACTGACCCGCTTTGGGTAATAGATGGAATGCCGCTGGAAATGGGCGATGCGCCTAAATACGATGCAGGAAAAGATATCAACGACCTTAAAAACTACTCTATCGCAGGGTTTAATCCAGAAGATATAGAATCCATCACCGTGCTGAAAGATGCTTCAGCTACGGCAATCTATGGAGCGAGAGCAGCGAACGGGGTAATTTTGGTAACGACCAAAAGCGGGAAAAAAGGGCGAATGAATGTTAATTTCTCAGCGAGTACATTTGTCAATTTAAGACCGAATTTTTCTAAACTTAATTTAATGAATTCCAATCAAAAAGTAGATTGGGAACTGATGATGGCATCTCGCTCGGATTTAGACAATTATAGAAAAGATAATGGTGAGGTTGCGAGAATATTATTAGCAAATAATGATTGGAATTTGTTCCGCAGTGGTGGTTTTTCGGCGATTAGTGAGGCTTCTCAGAGAGAAATCAATGCACTGAGAAATGTAAATACCAACTGGGGAAATCTACTCTACAGAACTGCGATAAACAAGCAGTATTCCGTGAGTCTTTCAGGTGGACTGGATAACTATGCTTATTACGCATCATTAGGATACTACGATGAGCAGTCTACGGTGATAGGTTCTGGTTTTGAGAGACTTAACCTTACTTTTAAGAATGATTTTAAAATCAATAATAAAATAAAAGTAGGTTTGTCCATATTTGGAACAAATACTAAGCAGTCTTCTTTCTTGTCTGATGCTTCGGGGAATATCACGCCGACTTACTACTCCAGAAGTGCTAATCCTTATCTAAGACCAAAGGATGAAAATGGCAACTATGTCTATGACCCAAATGTGAACTACATGGACGGAGATGCCAGAATTCCGTATAACTACATGGAGGAGAAGGATAACACGAGATATGATCTGAACACGAAATCGCTTCGTGGTATTTTGAATTTGGATTATAAAATATTCAAATTCTTGGAGTTCCGTTCTCAGTTGGGCATCCAGTACGAAAACCAAAAAACGGAAAAATATGCCACAGAGCAGACTTATTTCCTTAGAAAAAGAAGAGATGCTTCTAAGATAACTTCTGGAGGAACTACGACTTATATAATCCCAAAAGGCGATTATTACAACATTTCTAACGGGAATAGTTTTGAATATAATTTTAAAAATATTTTAGAATTTAGCAAAAAGATAAACCGACATGATGTCAATCTCCTTGTAGGTTCAGAAATTAGAGAAACTAAATACACTTCGGTAAACAGCCAAATGTACGGCTACAACCCAAGACAGAAAACTTCCATCCCTCTAAATATCCCAAATAGTGAGATGAGAAATGCGAACTATCTTCCTGTGGTAGATACAGAGGTTTCTAATGCTTATGCATCTTTCTTTGGGACAACATCTTATACTTTTGCTAATAGATATACTTTCTTCGGAAGTGTGAGATATGACGGGACTAACTTCTTCGGAGCGGAGACCAATAAACGTTGGAATCCTATCTGGGCAGCATCTGTAGCATGGAATGTGAAAAATGAGAACTTCTTGAAGGATAATAAAACCATCAGTATGTTCAAAATTCGTAGTTCCTACGGACTTCAAGGAAATATAGACCGAAATACTTCGCCTTTCTTCACAGGAAGATACAGCACGGCTAAAATCCTCAACCAGACAGAAAATACTATCAATGATGAAGGTGCGCCGAATTCATTGCTAAGATGGGAAAAAACCAGAACTGTGGATGTGGGATTGGATTTTGGATTGTTTAATAACAGGATTAATTTCAATCTTGACTTCTATCACAGAAAAGGAACGGATTTGATGGGAGTAAAACAGCTTCCACTGGAAACAGGATTTAACCAAGTGAATGTAAACTGGGCGGAAGTGACCAATAAAGGTTTTGAGTTCTCTCTTTCTACGATAAATATCGATAGAGAAAAATTCAGATGGAGTACGACTTTCAACATTGCAGCCAACCGAAGCAATATAGACCAAATTCATGATGGGCTTAGCAACTTTTATCCATCAGGAAAAGGCTATCCTATCAATGCTGTTTTTGGTCTAAGGTCAGCAGGGTTGGATGCCAATGGGCTACCTCAGTTCTATGACAGAAACGGAAATATAGTTTCTACGGTAGATTTTTACAAAATTTCTGACCCATGGGGCGTGGGATACATAGAGAGTGAGTATCTTGCTAATGGAAATTTCAGAGATTTGTATACTTATATCGGTGATAGAGACCCTAAATTCTATGGAGGGATTACCAATACTTTTGATATAGGAAACTGGGATCTTACGATTTCTGCTGCATTTAACATAAATAAATGGGTGGTAGCAAATCCTCCTTATAACTTTACAACAGTGGATAGAGGACAGAATAATTCTACAGATATTCTCAATGCTTGGACTCCTAGTAATACCAATACTACACTTCCGAGAATTATAGGAGAGAATACTGTTCCAGGGCAGGAAATTGTTTATTTATGGTATAACAACTTTGATTCTTCGGGGTCTTACAACCATTTTGACAGCTGGATGAAGAAAATGAGCTACATCAGAATAAACAACATTCGTTTAGGATATTCTCTGCCGTCTTCTATGCTTCATAATACAGGGATTAACTCCTTGAGATTCTATGTAGAAGGTAGAAATATGCTGGTTTTCGGGACTAATTATAAAGGATATTTTGACCCTGAAACCTATGGGAATCTATACGCCCAGCCTATTCAGAAATCTATCGTTTTTGGTTTAAATGTAAGTTTTTAATAATCAATAAATTATATAATAATGAAAAAATATATCATAAAAGCCTTGTTCATCGGTGCTGTTTTATCCACAGGACTTACTTCTTGTGACAGATTTTTGGACATTACTCCTACGGGAAAAGTTATTCCACAGACAGAGGAAGATTTCCGTGCGCTTCTTACTCGTGCCTATAATCTTTATCCTCAGCATAAAGCATTAGCAAACCTGAAAACTGATGAAGTAAAAGCAGGAACGACCAACGAAAGTCTACAAACGATTTTCACTTGGAGTGAGGCTTCTCCATTCCCTGGTTCTAAGGATTTTCCATACATTACTTTTTATCAGACGATTTTCTATTCTAATTATATTATAGATAACACGCTGAAATACAATGCTTCCACTTCGGAAATCAATCAGATTTTGGGTGAAGCCTATGCATTGAGAGCTTATACTTATTTTGAGCTGATAAATCTCTATGCTCCAGCCTATACAGGAAGTAATGGTTCCGCGAAAGCCGTTCCGCTGGTAACAAGTCCTCAGCTGGAGGGAGATTTTCCTCGTGCGACATTGGACGAGGTGTATGCACAGATTCTTTCTGACCTTGATAAGGCTTTGACTTTGCTGAACAAAAGCCAGTTTGATGAAGGGTATAACTATCGTTTTACTACTGTGGCGGCTCACGCCCTGAAAGCTCGTGTTCATCAGTATCGTGGAGAATGGGCTAATGCTCTGGCAGAAGCAGAAACTGTTCTTGCGGCCAAGTCTACTTTGGTGGATTTTAACTCTTTTACAAATCTTCCAAGCAGCTATAAATCAGTGGAGTCTATCATGAATTTGGATGCGGGAGTTACCAGCGAGACTAGTCGTTTTGCTATGGTAAGCAATGAGCATCTTGCTCTTTTTGACCAAACGAATGATTTGCGTTTTGCTAAATATTTCGATGCTGATGTCACAAATTATAGAACGAAAAAATTCAGTAGTTCCAATGAATTCAAAGTTTCCTTCCGTGTAGGAGAGATCATACTGATAAAAGCCGAAGCTTTAGCAAAATTAGGAAGAGAAACAGATTCCAAAAACGCTCTATTGGCTTTAGCAGCGAAGAGATATAATTCAACAGGATTAGCGAATTTTACAACGACTATCAATGGGCTTTCTGGTGATGCTTATTACACAGAATTATTAAACGAAAGAGCGAGAGAGACTTCATTCGAAGGGCTTCGTTGGTTTGATTTAAGAAGAACTACCCAGCCTTCCATTATTCATATTTATAATGGGACTACTTACACGCTCAGCGCAGGAGATGCCCGCTATACGCTGCCTTTCCCAAGAGAAGCAAGACTTAAAAATCCTAATTTATAAACCTAAAAAGTCATTCACACCGAATGGCTTTTTTTATTTTGGTTAATTTTGAATAAAAATTGCAATAATTTTGTTGCTTTATCCTATTTTTGCAAATCTAAAAAATAATAAAATGGCAATTCCAGATAAATACAATCCACAAGAAACGGAACAAAAATGGTACAGCTACTGGCTGGAAAACAAATTTTTCCACTCTGAACCGAATGACAAACCGCCTTACACCATTGTCATTCCGCCGCCCAATGTTACAGGGATTCTTCACATGGGACACATGCTGAATAACACGATTCAGGATGTTTTGGTGAGAAGAGCCAGAATGAAAGGTTTCAATGCCTGCTGGGTGCCAGGGACAGACCACGCGTCCATCGCTACAGAGGCGAAAGTAGTGGCTAAGCTGAAAGAACAGGGCGTTAGCAAATCTGATATTACCCGAGAGGAATTCCTAAAACACGCTTGGGACTGGACAAATCAGTATGGTGGAACTATCCTAGAACAGCTTAAAAAACTGGGTTGTTCCTGCGATTGGGACAGAACTCGTTTCACATTGGAGGATAAGCTTTCTCAGCAGGTGATAAAATCTTTTGTCGATTTGTATAACAAAGGGCTAATTTACCGTGGTTACAGAATGGTAAACTGGGATCCAGAGGCGAAAACTAATATTTCCGATGAGGAAGTGATTTTCAAGGAGCAAAACGGAAAATTATATTTCTTAAAATACCAAATAGAAGGCTCAGAGGAGTTTCTTACCGTGGCTACCACTCGTCCAGAAACTATTTTTGGAGATGTGGCGATTTGTATCAATCCTAATGATGAGAGATACGCCCATCTGAAAGGGAAAAAAGCCATTGTTCCGATTGTAAATCGCGCCGTTCCGATTATTGAGGATGATTATGTGGATATAGAATTTGGGACAGGAGCTTTGAAAATTACTCCTGCCCATGATGTCAATGACTATGAAATCGGGCAGAAATATAGCCTTCCGATGCTTGATATCTTGGATGATGATGCCAACTTGAACGAGCATGGTCTGCATTATGCAGGGAAAAATCGTTTTGAGGTAAGAAAAGCCATTGCCAAAGAATTAGAAGAGAAAAATCTTTTGCTAAAAGCCGAAGATTATGTAAATAAAGTAGGAACTTCCGAGAGAACAGGAGTTGTGATAGAGCCAAAAATATCACAGCAGTGGTTTTTGAAAATGTCTGAAATCGCAAAACCTGCTCTGGATGTGGTGATGAATGATGAAATAAAATTTCATCCCGAAAAGTTCAAAAACACCTATAAACACTGGATGGAAAACATCCGCGACTGGAATATTTCGCGCCAGCTATGGTGGGGACAGCGCATTCCAGCGTATTACTATGGCGATGGCGAAAATGATTTTGTAGTGGCTGAAAACATCGATGAAGCCCTAAAATTAGCCAAAACTAAAAATCCAAATTTAGAAATGGCTGACCTTCGCCAGGATGAAGATGCTTTGGACACTTGGTTCTCTTCTTGGCTGTGGCCGATGTCTGTTTTTGATGGACTTTTAGACCCTGAAAATAAGGATATTAACTATTATTACCCAACGGCAGATTTGGTTACGGGGCCAGATATTATTTTCTTCTGGGTGGCTCGTATGATCATGGCAGGGCTGGAATGGAGAGGAGAAGTTCCGTTTAAAAATGTGTATTTCACAGGGATTGTAAGGGATAAACAAAGAAGAAAAATGTCCAAATCTTTGGGAAATTCACCAGACCCGTTGGAATTGATTGACAAATATGGTGCGGACAGCGTGAGAGTGGGGATTTTACTGAGTTCTGCGGCTGGAAACGATCTTCTTTTTGATGAGGATTTGATGCTGCAAGGAAGAAACTTCGCAACGAAAATATACAATGCATTTAAGCTGACACAGAGCTGGACAAAAGAAGCAAAACCAGCAGGCGAGGCTGAAAAACAAACAATCGTTTGGTTTGAAAATCAGATGAATAAAACCATCAGCGAAATCAATGACCAGTTCGAGAAATTCCGAATTTCAGATGCGCTGCATTTGCTTTACAAATTGATTTGGGATGACTTCTGCTCGTGGTATTTGGAAGCGGTGAAACCTAATTTTGGTGAAAGTATTTCTCAGGAGGTTTATGACCAAACCATCAAGTTCTTTGAGGAGTTGATGAGACTTCTTCATCCGTTTATGCCGTTCCTCACGGAGGAGCTTTATCAGCATATTGCGGAGCGAAACACATCGGAAGCGCTCGTTATCGCTCAGCAGAAAAATGCAGAAAGTTTTGATGAAAACATCATTTCAGCATTTGATACAGCGAAAGAAATCATCTCAGGTGTGAGAAATTACCGCCAGAGCAAAGGAATTTCGCCAAGGGAAGAAGTGGAATTATTCACCAGCGAAAGCTCTTTTGCGAATGAAAATGTAATCAGAAAACTGGCAAACATCTCTGAAATTCATTATTCCGAGAAAACGGACAAGCCGAGCTTTACTTTCCTAGTGGGAGCGGTGGAAATTTCTGTTCCGCTGAGCGAAAACTTAGATTTAGGCGAAGAAAAAAAGAAAACTGAAGAAGAATTGGCTTACCTGAAAGGCTTTTTGGTTTCGGTGGAGAAAAAACTAAGCAATGAAAAATTCGTTGCCAACGCCAAGCCTGAAATTGTAGAAACTGAGCGTAAAAAACAAAAAGACACGCTGGAGAAAATCGCGATTTTGGAGGAGAAATTGAAATCTTTGTAGGGAAATTATTTAACCATTGGTAGAAAATGAATAAAAGTGAGCTTCGGTTAATTAACCGAAGCTCCAAAATATATAAAAACGAGTAACGGTTAACTAACCGACGGCAGAAAATATATAAAAATGAGCAACGGTTATTTAACCGATGGTAGAAAATATATAAAAGCGAGCATCGGTTAATTAACCGACAGAAATAAAAAAATAAGTAGCGGTTAATTAACTGATGGGAATGGAAAAAAATGTGGGAGGGAATGAAATAAAAATTTTAGAATAGAATATAATTTAATATTATGGCACATAAATGTTTCATGTCTTTTAAAACAGAAGATAAAGAGTATAAAGAATATATTCAAAATGAATTAGATGTAGATATGATAGATAAATCATTAGATGAACCGATAAATTCAGATGATGAAAACTATATTATGAGAAAGATTAGAGAAGATTATCTGTCTGACTCAACAGTCACAATATTTTTGATTGGAGAATATAGTTCAGAAGTTTTAGGATGGGAAGAACAAAAATATATAAAAAGAGAATTACAAGCTTCTCTATATAATGGTGAAGGTAATACTCGTAATGGAATACTTGGAATAGTTCTTCCTAATATGTTAAATAGAGTATATCAAGGAGGTCATACTTGTAATAGATGTAGAAGATGGCATAATTATGTAAATATAAATGATTATACTGTAATATCTGAATTTAATCAAAATTATTATATAGAGCCTCACAATGGTTGCGGTTGGTCAGAAGAAGATAGATATTGTGTACTTGTTAAATGGGAAGATTTTAAAATTAATTCAGAATATTATATAGATCAAGCATTTAATAAAAGAAATAGTGAGATTAGTAAAAAAGTAAAAGTAAGACCATAATGGAAGATAAAGATTATCCAAATTATTTTATAGCAGGAGATAGAGCTTCATTAGAAGCTCAAAGAAAATATATATGTTTATCAAGAGTTGGTTTAATCATAACATTTATAGCTTCATTTATTTCAATTTTTGAATGGGAATATAAATATCATATAATTTTAATTTTATTTTTTTTAACTTTTATTATTTCAATTATATTAAAAGAAAAAAGTTATGGGGATATTTGGTATAATGGTAGAGCATTGGCAGAATCTTGTAAAACTCTAACTTGGAGATTTATGATGAACTCTGAATTATTTGAAAAAGATTTATCTGAAAAACAAGCATCTGAAAATTTTTATAATAATATTGAAAGTATAGTAAAAGAAATAAAAGATGTAAGTAAAAATATTTCAATAGATGATGATACGACTATAATAACAGATAAAATGAAAAAAATTAGACAATCAGATCTAAAGAAAAGAAAAGATTTTTATTTAAATTATAGAATTAATAACCAGATTATATGGTATTCTAAAAAAGAAAAATTAAATGCTTTTTATAATAACTTATATTATTATATAATGATAATCTCATATGTTTTAAGTTTTATGGCAATTTCATATTTAATATGTGATTCAATATTAAAGTTTAATTTTATAGGTGTCTTTACAACTTTTTCAGCAAGTATATTTAGCTGGATGCAATTAAAAAAATATAGAGAAAATAAAGATGCATATAGAATAGCGCTTAATGAACTAAATATAATTAAAGGAAGGTTCAAAACTATAGAAAGTGAAGAAGATTTTGTAAAATTTGTTCTTGATTCAGAAAATGCAATGTCAAGAGAGCATACTCTTTGGCTTGCACAAAGAAGAGTATAAAAATAGCTAAATATTAATCCTTAAAATATCAACGCAATGAAAAAATTATTGTCACAAATCAGAATCACCGAAGTTGGTGATACAGCCCACAGATTAGTAAGCCTCTACAAAAGCACTGCGACGCTCAAAGATGAGGCATTTTTGAAACCTCTATTCGTAGAGATGGAGGAAAAAGCCAACGCCCTAACCGAAGCCGTGAAAAGAGATGCCGTTATTTCCCAATTGGAGAACGCAGACGCCAAGAGAGATGGTGCCATCCGAGTACTGGATAGGCTACTCAAAGGCTACAAAACCATTCCTTTGGATACCCTAAAAGCCTATGGCGTACAGCTCTCAGCGGTCTTTAAAAAATATGGAGTGAAGATGACGGTGGAGAACTATTCTTCCCAATCCAATCTTGTAGATTCCTTGCTCAAAGACCTTTCAGCAAGTGATTTGGTGGAGGCTGTTGCAGGGTTGCCAGGCGTAGCGGAAGCGATTGCAAACATTAGAACGGCACAGGAAGAATTTACTAAAATCCGTGCTAACTATGACAAAGAATTAGCACAGAAAGGGAGTAAAGAGACGGCAACCAGCCTTAGAAAACCACTTTTGGAGCTGATAAATAACAAACTTCTTACTTATCTTGCCGCAATGAAAATCGCCAATCCAACCAAGTATAAGGTATTCTCAGAAGATGTAGCAGTCATCATCACCAGCGTAAATGAAGCCATCAAAGCAAGAGGCAAAAAAGGCGACCAACAACCGAAAACAGACAAAGAGAAATAGTTTTCTATTAATTAAAATTTAGTTTTGAGATATGGGAGATTTGAGTTTTGGAGAGATATTCGTGATTTTTTTGGTCATTATGATATTTTTTGGACCGAAGAAAATTCCTCAGATAGCTCGTGAACTAGGGCAGGGGCTGAGAAAAATGCGTGGAGCAGTGGATGATATAAAGCAGGAAATCATGAAGGAAACAGAAGACAACCCTGTCTCTGAAATAAAAAATGAAATAGACAAAGTAAAGCAGGAGGCGGCCAATCTGATGCAGGAAGAAGATAAAAAAACGAAATAGATGATAGAGGTAATATCGCAGGATAAGGAGATTTTTCTGTATTTGAACAATTTGGGAAGTGCAGAATTTGATGCCTTTTGGAGATTTGTTTCTGGAAAATGGTCTTGGATACCGCTTTATGCAGAGCTGCTGTATCTTTTGTATCGTAATTATTCTCGTAAAGAGCTGATTTATATCGTTTTAGTATTAGCTGTTTCGGTGGCTGTTTCAGACCAAATAGCCAATGTTTTTAAATATGGTTTGGAAAGGCTGAGACCCTGTCATGATGTTGAATTACAGCCATATATGAGAATAGTAGAATGTGGAGGGCGCTATGGATTTTATTCCAGCCATGCATCTAATACTTTTCTTTTGGCGAGTTTTCTAAGTCCGTTATTAGGGCATAGATATAGGTTTTTGCCAGTGTTTTTATTTGTTTGGGCTGGGGTAGTGAGCTATAGTAGGATTTATCTTGGGGTTCATTTTCCTTTGGATGTTTTGATGGGAACTTTTATGGGAATAATCATTGGCAAGGCTGGTGTATATATTTTTAGAAAAATTAGTCATAAAAAAAAGGAGATCTGAGGTCTCCTTTTATTTTTTGTATTTTTTTTCGGATACTTTATTTCCGTTTCTGAAGGTAACTATCTTTTCGGGAGTTCCATCTTTGTAATAATATATCCAATCGCCTATTTTTTTGAAATTAGCATCTGTAGGGCCTTTTGCGTTTATATTTCCGTTTGGATAAAATATCTCAAAAGAGTCGGTAGCATTGTTATTGAGTTTGGCTTTACTCTGTATCGTTCCATTTTCATAATAAGAATGATAATCTCCATGCATTTTGCCGTCTTTATAGTGTATTTTCATTTCCACATTTCCATTAGGGTAGTAGGTAATATATTCTCCTTCCAAAACGCTCATATGGTCACGATAGACATAGTTTTCTTTCCCGCTGATTTTCCCGTTTTTAGAATAATAAGTCCAAGTTTTTACTTTAAACCCTTTTTTAAAATATCCTTCGGCACTCTTTGTTCCGTTTTCATAATAGAAAATCGCCTGTCCGTCTAGTTTTCCTTTTTTCCAGTAGCATGCTTCTTTGGTATTTCCATTGTCATAAAACTGTTTGCAAAGTCCCTCTTGCAACCCATCTTTGAAGCCGCAAGGTTTTTGTGCAAATAATAAATTAGCTGAAAAAACCAAGCCTATAAACAGTAATCTTTTCATAATTTTATAGTCAATTTTAGTTGTGTAAATAATATTTTTATTAATTTTGTTAAACCTCTTTAGAAAGATAATTAAAACATTGCAAATTTAATGAATTAGAAAATATGAAAAAGTGTTTAATTGTAATAATTTCTTTTTTGTGTGCGGGTGAGATGTTTTCTCAGAAAGACAGCTATTTTCCTCAGGTGTTTTTTGACAAAAAACAAGCGGAATCTCAGTTGGGCTACGGCAAATCTACCATAGAAGGGGTGGCTTTTACAAGAGAGAAAAGAAATGTCCCTCTTACATTGGGCATGGTAAAAGCAAAGATGGGAAAAAAACATGTTGCCAGACCAAATACAGTGATTATGCTTTTCCCTGTAACTGAGTATTTTACTGAGTTTTATAACCTTAGAAGAAAAATAGAAAGCAGTAAAAAGCAGGTTCTGATGTCCAAAGAAGCATTTGCTGTCAGAAGGGAAGCGTATACGGATGACTATGGAAGATTTAAATTTGAGAATCTGAAAGTAGGAAAATATTATATAGAAACAATAGTGGATTTCACTGCGGTCGGTAGTTATAAAAAACAAACAGGAACCTCTACAGCGTATAATGTATACGGGACTCCGCTCTATTCTACACCGATATATGAAACATTTTTCTACGACTATGAAGACTCCCACAGAGAAAGCAAATTCGTGGAAATAAAAAAAGATGGACAGGTGATAGAAATAAAACTATAAGAAATAAAAAAAGAGTGATTATTCACTCTTTTTTGTTTAGTCTATAATCAAACCATCTTTCATGGTTAGTTTTCGGTCTGTGCTTTCTGCCAATATCGGGTTGTGAGTGATGATGACAAAGGTCTGATTGTATTTTTCCCTCAAATCAAAAAACAACTGATGCAGAGAATCTGCATTTTTGGAGTCAAGGTTTCCCGTAGGCTCATCAGCAAAAATAATTTTAGGTGAGTTTATCAATGCACGGATAACAGCCACCCTTTGCGCCTCGCCGCCAGAGAGCATTTTAGGTTTGTAATGGATGCGGTCTACTACATTTAGATCCTCGAAAAGCTGAATCGCTTTTTCTTTATAATCTTTTACATTTTTCCCAGCAATTCTTATCGGCATCATCACATTTTCTAAAGCCGTAAACTCTGGCAAAAGCTGATGGTGCTGAAAAACAAAACCAATGTTTTCGTTTCGGAATTTTGATAATTCTTTGTCATTCATTTTTAGGAAAGATTCTCCGAAAAGAAGGATTTCTGTTTCGTGTTTTTGAATATCCGAAGGCAGGTCCAAAGTCCCTAAAATCTGCAGAAGAGTGGATTTTCCTGCTCCAGATTCTCCTACAATAGAGACGATCTCGCCTTTGTGAATTTCTAAATTTACTCCTTTGAGAACTTCCAGCTCTCCATAAGATTTATGAATGTTTTTTGCTTTTATCATGTTTGAATTTAGCATAAACTGATTATGCCCGTGGGCAAAGATAATAAACTTTTAGTTTTTGGGATTTCTTTTTTGTTTATAATTTTGCTTAGGAATATAGATTTTAGAATGAAAAAAGAATTATGGTTTTTAGGTTTTTTGAACGAAAAGGGCAGAGCTTTATCTACTGATTATCAGAGCGAAGAAAAAGCTTTGTCGGTAGAAGATGCTTTACAGGCGATAGAATTATTAAAAGAAGAAAAAATCGCAATTTACGGAGGAGATATTCTCACGGAAGCCGATGGAGAGCTTGTTTATGCTCATGATATTTTGGGAAAAGAATACTATTATCTGAACTGGTATTGTGATAAATTAGAGGATGAAGATAGAGCAGATTACTTGCAAAGAAGCTATGATAAAGCCAAAGAGGGAATCATGGAAGCGAAAAAAGCAGCTGAGCGATTGAGTAAAAAATGTTACATTGTGCTGGTTACAGAATATATCCATTTAACCTAAAAATGATAAAATATTATTATTTTTGCCGAAAATTCTGATTTATGAGGATAGATATCATCACTGTGGTTCCAGAACTGATGGAAAGCCCTTTTAAGGTTTCGATGCTAAAAAGAGCGATAGAAAAAGGGCTGGCGGAAATACATTTCCATAATGTAAGAGATTATTCCACGAATAATTATAAACAAATAGATGACACCCAGTATGGTGGTGGCGCAGGAATGGTAATGATGGTGGAACCGCTGGATAAATGCATTTCTCAGCTAAAATCAGAGCGAAACTATGATGAAATCATCTATCTGACGCCAGATGGTAAGACACTCAATCAAAAAATAGCAAACAGCCTTTCGCTGAAAGAAAACTTGATTTTAATCTGTGGGCATTACAAGGGTATTGACCAGAGAGTGAGGGATTTACATGTAACGATGGAGATTTCCATAGGGGATTTTGTCCTTACAGGAGGGGAGCTGGCGGCATGTGTCCTTGTGGATTCTGTGGTCAGACTATTACCAGGTGTTCTGAATGATGAGCAGTCAGCCCTTACGGATAGTTTTCAGGACAATCTTCTTTCGCCGCCGATATACACACGCCCAGAAGTTTATAAAGGTTTAGAAGTTCCGAAAGTTCTTTTGAGTGGTAATTTTGCAGCGATAGAGCAGTGGCGACACGAAAAAGCACTAGAAATTACCCAGCAGAAGCGCCCAGACTTATTGGATTAAATAATTTAAATTTTCAAAGGATTTTTGCTAAAAAAATGATATCTTGCGGTATATTTTAGGATAACGATGAAGAGTCATAAAGAACTGGCGGTTTTTTATAATGTGGAAAATCTTTTTCCGCCCGATGAGAAATTTGTAAAAGGAGAGAGTAAAAAATTCTCTGGCCTTAAAAAATGGAATGAATGGCGGTACAAACACAAGTTGCAGAGGCTTTCTCATGTCTTTGGACTTATGAAACATGAAAAAGGCGAGCTTCCTTTTATTATTGGTTTGGCGGAAATAGCTGATAATACGGTGTTGGAAGACTTGATTCAGCAGTCTGTCTTTGATGGCAGATACGCCTATGTACATTATGATTCTTTGGATGAAAGAGGCGTAGATACCGCACTTCTTTATGACAAAACCAAGATAGATGTTATAGATTCTGATACGATAAGTTTTATTTTTGAATTTGAAGAAGATGGCGTGGATGGCATGGATACGACCAGAGACATTCTTCATTGCAAAGTCCGATACAGAGGGGATATTCTCAATATTTTTGTTCTTCATCTACCATCAAAAAGAGATGATGGCATCAACCAGCCCAAAAGGGACTATATCCTAAACGAAGTCAAAGAAAAAACATTGGCTCTTCTCAAAGACAACCGAGAAGCCGTGATGCTTTTGGGAGATTTTAATGAAAATCCCTATGCAGAAAATATGAACTTTTTGCTCTATAATGACGGCTCAGAAAAGATTTTGGAAAATCCTTTTTCGAGGCTGTATCATGAGCGCAGATATTCCACTTTTTACTCAAAACAAGGACTTTTATTTGACCAAATTATACTTTCTGAGTATTTCTATGGACAAAATTCTTTATTAAGATTCGAGAAAGCAGAAGTTTTTGCACATAATGACCTCAGAACCAGAGATGGAAAATATCAAGGAAAACCATTCCGTACCTATGCAGGAACGCGGTATTTAGGAGGGTATAGTGACCATTTTCCTGTTTTGGTGGAATTAAAGGTATCAAATCATTAAAAAAATCCCAAATAGGGTGAATAAAATAATAAAAACTAATGGAATTAGGAAAAATACAAACGCTAACTGTCTCAGAACGAAATCATCAGGGCATTTATTTAGAAGATAAAAATAAGGAAAAATGTTTTCTCCCAAAGATTTTTTCTGATGAAAGCTGGAATATAGGTGATGAAGTAGAAGTGTTTGTTTATCAGGATAATAACCAGTTGCAAGCAACTATAGAAACGCCATTCTGCCAAGTTGGGGAGTTTGCCGTTATGACCTGCACCCACACCCTTCCGAGTGGAGCTTTTATGGATTGGGGGATTATTAAGGATTTATTTATCCCTTATAAACAGCAGAAAACCAAGATAATAGAAGGAAAAAAATATTTAGTCTATGTCTATATCGATGAAGAAACGGGGCTTTTGACAGGGACGACTAAATTTAAAAGAAATCCACAGTATCAGGAACTTCCATTTAAAAAAGGTGATAAAGTTTCTCTCATTATGGGCAATGAATCTGAACTCGGCTGGAATGTCATCATCAATCAAAAATATATAGGATTGGTTTATTTTTCGGATATTTACAAAAAACTTTATCCATTTTCAGAGGAAGTAGGATACATCAAAAACCTCCGAGAAGATGGGAAAATAGATGTTTCTTTGCAGCCAGAAGGATACCAGAATATGGATGAATTTAAGCAGAAAATATTAGAAAAACTGGAGCAGGGCTATGGGCTTTTGTATCTTTCTGATGAGTCTTCACCAGAGGAAATAAAGGAAGAACTGCAAATGAGCAAGAAAAACTTTAAAAAGGCTATCGGAGGGCTTTATAAGGATAAAATCATAGAAATTTTAGATGATAGAATCAAGCTCTTGTAAATATAAATTCATAAAAAGAATTATTTAATAATGAAAAAAGTATTTTATCTAAAAACATGTAGCACCTGCAAGAGAATAATGTCTGAATTTGACCTTACAGACTGGGAAATCAGAGAACTGAAATCTGAGAATGTAACCAGCGAAGAACTTCAGGAAATGTACAAAATCACAGGAAGTTATGAGGCGCTTTTTAGTAAAAAATCTACACAGATAAAGGCGAGAGAAATAGATGTAAAAACACTGAAAGAAGAGGATTTTAGGGACTTGATTTTAGACCATTATAGTTTTCTGAAACGACCTGTTTTTCTTACCGAAAAAGAAATTTTCGTAGGAAGTGAGAAGAAAAATTTAGAAAACCTAAAAATATTCTTTGAAAATAAAAACGATACAAAATAAAAGTAGAAATAATTTTAATTTGATTAACTTTGTAAAAAATTGAATAAAAATGGAAAAACTTTCTGATAGACTCAATAGACTGAGCTATTCCAAGACTTTTGTGATGACTAATAAAGCCAGAGAAATGAAAAGTCAAGGAATAGATGTGATAAGCCTTACACTGGGAGAACCTGATTTTGATGTTCCAGATAATATCAAACAAGCGGCGATAGATGCTATTCACCAAAACTACAGCCACTATTCGCCTGTTACAGGGTTTTTAGAACTTCGTGAGGCGGTTTGTAAAAAACTAAAAAGAGATAATAATCTTGACTACAAACCAAACCAAATCTGCGTTTCTAACGGAGCGAAACAATCTATTTTCAATGTATTAGCTTCTGTTGTAAATGATGGTGATGAAGTAATCTTGCCAACGCCATACTGGGTAAGTTATGATGAAATGGTAAAAATGATGGGAGGTGTTTCTGTTTTTGTCAATACAACGATAGATACAGATTTCAAGATGACAGCGGCTCAGCTGGAAGCAGCGATTACTCCTAAAACTAAGGCATTGCTATTCAGCTCTCCATGTAACCCTTCTGGAAGTTTCTACGAAAGAGAAGAGTTGGAAGCTATTGCAAATGTTATCGCAAAATATCCGCAAATTACCATTATTTCTGATGAAATCTACGAATTTATCAATTATGGTGGAAAACATACATCTATCGCCGAGTTTCCGCAAGTGTATGAGCAGACTGCTGTAATCAACGGAATGTCAAAGGCTTTCGCGATGACAGGATGGAGAATAGGTTACTCCGCGTGTCCTACTTGGCTTGCTGCCGCTTGTGACAAAGTGCAGGGACAGATGACTTCTGGAGCGAATACCATTGCGCAGAGAGCTTCTATCACAGCATTAGAGACCAATCCTTCTGAATACAAATACATGATTGATAGCTTTGAAAAGAGAAGAGAACTGGTTTTCAATCTTTTAAAAGAAATAAAAGGTTTCAAGATTAACAAACCAAAAGGAGCTTTTTATATGTTCCCAGATATTTCTCACTACATAGGTCAGACTTTGGATGGTGTGAAAATCAATGATTCTGATGACTTTGCGATGTATCTTTTGGAAAAAGCACATGTGGCAACAGTAGGCGGTGTTTCTTTCGGAGACAAAAACTGTATCCGTTTTTCTTACGCAGCTTCAGAAGAGCAGCTGGTAGAGGCTATGAGAAGAATAAAAGAATTATTGAATAAATAAAAATGGAAATTAAAATCCATACGATTGATGACAGAAAAATTGCCGAAATCATATCGGATGATATTGTTTTACAGGCTGTTGAGGATGCTGTAGATTTGATAGGCAACATGTCTTATCAAGGGTTTGACAAGCTCATCATTCATGAAGAAAATATGATTTCAGATTTTTTCGAGTTAAAGAATAAAATCGCTGGAAATATCCTTCAAAAGTTTTCTCAATATTCTATGCCATTAGCTATTATTGGTGATTTTGAGAAATATGAAAGTAAAAGTCTAAATGATTTTATCTTTGAGAGTAACAAAGGAAAGCAAATTAATTTTGTTACTACTGTTGAAGATGGATTAAAATAAATTTTATCTAAATAAAATTAACTTCGGCAAGGCATCGCTTTGTCGAAGTTTTTTATGTATTTTTGTAAAAATCAATTCTAAAAAATGTCTGTATCACTTATTTTAAAATATTTTCCAGAAATCACTGATGAACAAAAACAGCAGTTTGAAAAACTGGAACAGCTCTACACCGAATGGAACGAGAAAATAAATGTCATTTCCCGAAAAGATATGGATGGGCTTTATGAAAAGCACATTCTGCATTCGCTCGGAATTGCCAAAGTAATGCCTTTTGCTGATGGTACAAAGGTACTGGATGTCGGCACAGGAGGCGGTTTTCCTGGGATTCCGCTGGCTATCCTTTTTCCAGAGGTGAGTTTTACGCTGATAGATTCCATCGGCAAGAAAATAAAAGTGGTGGAAGCTGTTTCGGAGGGACTTGGGCTGAAAAATGTGACCGCAGTGTATGGAAGAGCTGAAAAACTGAAAGAAAAGTTTCATTTTGTGGTGAGCAGGGCTGTTACCCAGATGCCTGAGTTTTTGCGATGGCTGAAAGGAAAATTTGAAAAGGAACAGTTCAATGAAAAGTACAACGGGGTGCTTTACCTCAAAGGAGGAGATTTGGCGGAGGAACTAGCAGGGCTTCGCTGTGAGATTTTTCAGCTGAAAAATTATTTTGAAGAAGAATTTTTCGATACCAAAAAAGTGGTGTATTTGTCAAAAGGGAATTTTAATTCGTAGTGATTTAATTATAAGTTTTTAAGTCGCCAAATACAGAAAAACATAAATGTAAGAATTAACATAATTAAAAGTAAATACCATTTATTCTTTGTCCAAAAACATTTGATGTAGATGTAGACTAAAAAGAAGAAGCTAAATACAAGAGCATATAAAGGGAGGAAAATGAATAGAACAATAAGTGGTAATAAATCTAATCCCTCATCATTACTACTTAGTAATAGAAAAAAAAGTATAATAAAAAAAATACCCACCAATGCGATAATATAAATCAGAGTATCACGCAATACTGGTTTTAATTCTTTTTTAAATTTCATTGAAAAATGATATGAATATACAAAATTATGAAAAATATGGTAAAATGGCATTCAATTAAATTTGAGTGTCATTTTTTTTAGTTTTATCTTTGTAGGAAATAAAAAAATAGATGAAATTTCTCTCAAAAATTATTTCGGAATTATTATCAAAAACTTCGGATTTATCCCAGACTGTAGTCGTTTTACCAGGGAAAAGACCCGTAGTTTTTTTGAAACAAATCCTAAAAGAGCAGAAATACGAAGGTTTTTTGCCTGAGTTTTTTACTGTGGATGAATTGATTAAGAAAATATCTGGAAAACAGCACATTCAGGGAATATCTCTGTGGCTTTTTGGGTATGATGTTTATAAGAAAATTTATCCCGAAGAAACTTTGGAAAACTTCCTAAAATGGTTTCCTACTTTGCTGAAAGACTGGGATGATATGCTCAAATTCGGCGAAGAGGACAAGGCTGTTTTAGAATATATGCTTGACGATGAGCGAATTAAAAACTGGGGCGAAACGCTGGGGGATGGAGATAATGCAAGGAAACGAAATCTTAATTTTTGGAAAAAGATGAATGTTTTTTTACCTAAATTAAAGGAAAATCTCCAAGCAAAAGGCTGGGTGACTGATGGGATGATTCACGAAATGGTAAGAGAGAAAATAAGCGATTTTGCAGAGGAAACGGAAACAAAATTTGTTTTTTGTGGTTTCAATGCGCTTACGCCTTTGGAGGAAAAACTGATTCGAGAACTGCTCCAAAAAGGAAAAGCAGAATGCTTTTTCCAAGCGGATGAATATTACATAAAAGACCTAAAACAGGAGGCTGGAAAGTTTCTGAGAAAGCATATGCACTGGAAGGAATTTAATGAAAACCGAAAATTCCAGTGGATAGAAAATAGTTTTTGTGAAGAGAAAAACATCAAGGTTTATGAGGTTGCAGGGAATGTAGCCCAAACCAAAATTCTGCCTGAAATTTTACAAGAAATTCCAAAAGAAAATTATTCTAAAACGGCGGTTGTTTTATTAGATGAAAACCTGCTTCTGCCGAGTCTGGATGCGGTGAGTTTTGTGGATAATCTGAATATCACGATGGGATTTCCTATCAAAAATCTTGGTTTCAGCGGGGCTGTTAAGAAGCTTTTTTACTTACAAAAACAGCTTGAAAAAAATGATAAATCCTACTATTATTTAGATGTTTTTTCGGTTTTGGAGGAGTTCCCAGATAATGAAGAAGATAGAAAAATAATAGACCAATTCACGGCTAAAATAGAAGGCGAAAACATTGTTTATATTTCGAAAAAAATGATGCAGGAGCATTTGGGTGAGCTTTCTTATTTTCGGCTTTTTGAGAAGAGAGCAGCTGCTGAACTGCTGGAAGATTTGTCTAATTTTTGTTATCAACTGAAATTCAGAGAAATAGATGATATTTTATATGAAAATGTTTCTCTTTTCGAAACGACATTTAAGATTCTAAAAAATCATATGAAAGACTATGATTTTGAGATTTCTATAGATGCGCTGGAGGTTTTGATGAATCAGCTTGTCAATTCAGAAAACTTGGATTTTCAGGGCGAACCACTTGAGGGACTGCAGTTTATGGGGCTTTTAGAAACTCGTCTTTTGGATTTTGAAAATATTATTCTGCTTTCTGTAAATGAAGGAAAACTGCCGCTGGGAAATACGCAGAATACCTATCTTCCGTTTGATGTGAGAAGGAATTTTGGGCTGAATACTTTTTTGGAAAATGATAGTATTTATGCCTACCATTTCTACCGTTTGCTGCAAAATTCTAAAAATATCTATCTGTTATACAATGCTTTAGGTTCTGGAGTGAATACGGGCGAGAAAAGTAGATTTATCACCCAAATGGAAATGGAAAGTCCTCATAAAATGGAGCATATCGTGATAGAAAACACCTCTGAACCGATTTTGCAGGAGCCGATAATCATAGAAAAAACAGAAAAAGTTTTAGAGAAACTAAATGAATGGAAGGGCAGGATTTCAGCATCGCATTTGATTTCTTACCTTTATAATCCGATTGATTTTTACTTGAATAACATCTTAAAAGCAAGGGAAACGGAGGAGATAGAAGAAGAACTTTCGCAGCTAAACTATGGGAATTTGGTGCATTATGCTTTGGAGGAGTTGTATGGAGAAATAAAAGGTAAAATCTTGAAAGAGAATGATATAGAAGATTTAAAACCAAAAATAGATGAAGCGATTAAGGAGGCGATTTCTAAACTTAAACACCAGCCAGAGCTCTATGAACGAGGAATGAACTACATTCATAAATCTATGGCAGCCAAGGTGATAGAGCATATTTTAAATTATGATTTAGGTTTAATTAAAGCTGGTAACTCTTTAGAAATCATAAGTTTAGAAAATGGTATTAATGCTGAGTTTTTGCCGGATGAAAATGGAGGAAAAATTAATTTTGTTGGTTATATAGACCGTATAGATCGCCTAAATGGGGTGTTGCGAGTGATAGATTTTAAAACTGCAAAAGCTAAAAATCTTTCCATGAAACCAAAGGAGGAAAAATTGGAAGATTTCATAAGCAGTGCGGACAGCAAACAGGCTTTACAGCTGAGTATTTATGCGTATATGGTGCTGCATAACGAAAAGTTTTCTGTCAATCAGCTGCAATGCGGCATTTGGAGTTTTGCGGAAATAGGGAAGGGAGTTCAGACTTTGAAGATTTATGATAATGAAAATATTGACAATGAGAATGTTAGCATCTGTATGAATTCCATTAAAAACATTATTTTAGAAATATTAAATCCTGAAATTCCGTTTAAAGAAAACTAAAATGAACCAAAATATATCTCTGACCATAGATTTTGTAAAGAAAACCTTGGAAGGAGCAGAGGCAGGGCATGATTGGTTCCATACCGAACGGGTTTGGCGACTTGCAAGACTCATTGCCAAAACAGAAAACTGCAATCAAGAAATTGTGGAAATTTCGGCTTTATTACACGATATTGCCGATCCAAAATTTTATAACGGAAATGAAACCTTGGCGCTTGAGATTTCAGAGAAATTCCTTAATGAAATAGGAGTGGAGGCTCAGGTAATAGAGCAGATTTTATTTGTCATCAAACATATTTCCTTTAAAAATAAAGGCGAAACGATAGAAAAGACCAAAGAGCTTGAAATCGTGCAGGATGCGGATAGACTGGATGCGATGGGGGCTATCGGCATAGCGCGGACTTTTAATTTTGGAGGGTATAAAAATAATCCAATTTACAATCCTGATATTCAGCCGAATGTCCATCAGACCAAGGAAGAATATAAAAAATCTAACGGCACGACAATCAATCATTTTTATGAAAAACTGCTCCTGCTGAAAAACCTTATGAATACTGATAAAGGCAGGGAATTAGCAGAGGGAAGGCATAGTTTTATGCTGGTGTTTTTGGAGCAGTTTTATAAAGAATGGAATTCGGGCTTAGATGTTTGATTCTATTTTGTTTAGAAAAGTATTGAAAATCAATACACTTTCGCTGAATTTATCAAAAATTTTATTTGAAATATGCGGAAGTTCGTTTTCTAAAAAATAAATTCTATCCGATTGATTATCAAAGAATAATAAAATATTGGTGTTTTTGCCTTCGGAGAGCATTTCTGATTCAACCTCGGAAATGATGTATTTCCTGCTGAAGTTTTTGATAATCGTTAAAAGTTCTTCTTCCAAAAAGGAATTCCAATCATTTATCTTGTGTTCTTCCGTATGAAAAGTGATGCTGAGTATTGCCATTTTTGTGAAATTTTTAACTTAATTTTTTTTGTAAAAGTAATCAAATTTTCATAAATTGCCATGTTATTTATTTCTCATCGCAGAAAAGAAAAAATAGATGTAAATAGTGGTGCATAAAGCACTGATTCATATAACTTTAATAAAAATAAATGAACGCAGGAGAAAAGTTAATTCCTATCAACATTGTTGATGAAATGAAGTCCTCTTACATAGACTATTCGATGTCGGTGATTGTTTCCCGTGCATTGCCTGATGTAAGAGATGGTCTGAAACCCGTTCACAGAAGGGTTTTGTATGGTATGTATGATTTGGGAGTTTTTTCCAATAAAAAACATTTGAAATCAGCCAGAATCGTAGGGGATGTTTTGGGTAAATACCACCCTCACGGAGACAGCTCTGTATATGATGCTATGGTGCGTATGGCGCAGCCGTGGAGCTTGAGATATCCTATGGTTGATGGACAGGGAAACTTCGGTTCTATGGATGGTGACCCTCCAGCAGCGATGCGTTACACGGAAGCAAGGCTGAAAAAAATCTCAGATGAAATTCTTTCTGATTTAGATAAAGAAACGGTTGATTTTCAGAATAACTTTGATGATACAACCAAAGAGCCTACAGTTCTCCCTACGAGAATTCCTACACTTTTGGTAAACGGAAGTTCTGGTATCGCGGTAGGGATGGCTACCAATATGGCTCCGCATAACCTTAGCGAGAGTATAGATGCCATCTGTGCGTATATTGATAACAGAGATATTACCATAGATGAGCTGATGAAACACATCATCGCTCCAGATTTCCCTACAGGAGGAATTATCTATGGCTATGACGGTGTGAGAGATGCTTTCCATACAGGGCGAGGGCGAGTGGTGCTGAGAGGAAAGGTGAAATTTGAGGAAATAGGAAACCGAAATGCTATCGTAGTAACAGAGGTACCTTATCAAGTGAATAAGGCGGATATGATAGAGCGAACGGCAGAACTAGTAAAAGAAGATAAAATACCAGGGATTTATGAAATCCGTGATGAATCTGACAGAGAAGGGCTTCGTGTGGTTTATGAATTGAAAAACGATGCGATTCCGAATGTGGTGCTTAACCTATTATATAAGTATACAGCTCTGCAGACTTCATTTAGTATCAATAACATTGCGCTGGTTGGTGGAAGACCGCAACAGCTTAATTTAAAGGATATTATCTACAATTTCGTAGAGCATAGACATGATGTAGTAACCAGAAGAACAGAATACGAGCTGAAAAAAGCAAAAGAAAGAGCTCATATTTTGGAGGGGTATATGAAGGTGATTGCTACTCAGGATACGCTGGATAAAGCGATAGCGATTATTAGACATAGTGCTAATCCACAGGCAGCGAAAGAAGGCTTGATAGCAGAATTTGAACTTTCTGAAATTCAAGCTCAGGCTATTCTTGATCTAAGACTTGCTCGTCTTACAGGAATGGAATTGGATAAAATTCGTGATGAATACGAGGAAATTATGAAAATTATCGCTGATTTAGAAGACATCCTATCTAATGAGGGCAGAAGATTTGAGATTATCAAGAATGAGCTTCTTGAAATCAAAGAAAAATACGGAGACGAAAGAAAATCAGAAATAGATTATTCTGGTGGTGAAATGTCCATAGAAGACATTATCCCAAATGAGCAGGTGGTGCTTACGATTTCTCATGCAGGATATATTAAGAGAACTCTGCTTTCTGAATACAAAGTGCAGTCTAGGGGAGGTGTAGGTAATAAAGCTGCAACGACCCGTGATGAAGACTTCTTGGAATACATCGTATCTGCTACCAACCACCAGTATATGATGTTCTTCACAGAGAAAGGAAAATGCTACTGGCTTCGCGTATTTGAAATTCCTGAAGGCTCTAAAACAGCCAAAGGAAGGGCAGTGCAGAACCTTATCAACATTGAGCCAGATGATAAAATCAAGGCGTACATCAGAACCAATGACCTGAAAGATGTAGATTATGTGAACAGTATGTATGTGGTGATGGTTACCAAAAATGGTGTTATCAAGAAAACTTCGTTGGAGGCATATTCTAGACCGAGAGTAAATGGGGTAAATGCCATAGAAATTCGTGAAGATGACCAGCTTTTAGAAGCAAGATTGACAACAGGTGAATCCGAAATCATGATAGCTACTAAAAATGGTAAATGTATCCGTTTCCCAGAGGAAAAAGTAAGAGCTGTGGGAAGAACTTCTATCGGGGTGAGAGGTATCACATTAGAGGACAATGATGAAGTAATCGGTATGATTATCGCTAATGATTTGGAGAAAGAATCTGTTTTGGTTGTTTCTGAAAAAGGCTACGGAAAGAGAACCGCGGTGGAGGATTACAGAGTTACCAACAGAGGTGGAAAAGGAGTTATTACCCTGAATATCACAGAAAAAACAGGAAAACTCATCGCGATACAAAATGTAACAGATGAAGATGGTCTGATGATTATCAATAAATCTGGTGTGGCTATCCGTATGGCTGTGGAGGAACTCCGCGTGATGGGAAGAAATACCCAAGGGGTGAAACTTATCAACCTAAAAGGAAGTGATGAAATCGCGGCGGTAGCGAAAGTAGAAATGGATAAAGATGTGGAAGATGCCGAAGAGCAAATCGAAGAAGGTGAAAACACCGGTAACACAGAGAATGTTTCAGAATAGAATTAAATAAAAAATTATCATTAACATGAAAAAAATAGTTTTAAGTTTAGCATTAGTGAGTGCATCATTCGCTTTTGCACAGAAAAAAGAAATTCAAAACGCTTCTAAAGCGATAGAAAAAAACGATATAGCAGCAGCTAAAACAGAAATTTCAAAGGCTGAAGGCTTGTTGAACAATCAGTTATATTTCTTAGAACCATCTGTTTTGGAGGAGTATTATTATGCGAAAGGAGTTTTATTGATAAAAGAAGGAAAAACGAGAGAAGGAGCTGCTCTTTTAGGGAAAATCAGTGATTTAAAAACGATTTACACAGGGAAAGACAGCGATAAAAAGAAAGTATACTTTGTAGGAAAAGAAGCGGCTGAAAAAAGTGGAATACAAGGATTAAAAGTTGAAAATTACACTCCAAAAACTACTGAAAAAGTAAATAGTTTTGTAAATCCGCTTTTGAAATCTGCAAGTGATGAAGCTTACAAAGCTTATCAAGCTAAAAACTACAATAAGGCAGCTGAAAAATACGAAGAAGTTTACAACCTACTAAAAGCTGTAGGAAACGAGGATAAAACTTATCTTTACTACGCAGGAATAAACTATGGTGCAGCTGGAAAAAATAATGAAGCGATAGATATCTATAACAGCTTGATCAACAGCGGGTATACAGGAGTTACTACTCAGTATTTGGCGACAGATGTGAAAACTGGGCAGGTTCAGTCTTT
The DNA here is from genome assembly GCA_963516675.1 of uncultured Flavobacteriaceae bacterium. Classification (GTDB taxonomy): domain Bacteria; phylum Bacteroidota; class Bacteroidia; order Flavobacteriales; family Weeksellaceae; genus JABCPE02. Next base: position 28,795 of record CAUQBH010000003.1, read on the forward strand.
TGATAAAAACTCTTTTGAATTGATTAAAAAATCTGGTTCAAATGAATACAAAGACCTAAAAACTCAATCAACTCCGAGCGTAGAACTAGAATTATATGAGGCAAACATAAGACTTTTGGTGGATGCCGCAAGATATGATGAAGCTTTGGTTTTGATAGAAAAAGGACTTAAAAAATTCCCTAACAATCAGAGATTGTCAGAATTACAGGGGGTTGCTTATTACAGATCTGGAAAAACTGCAGAATTTATCCAAAACCTTAAAAATCAAGTTGCTAAAAACCCTAATGACAAGGAATCTTGGTATAATTTAGGTTTCCTGCAAAGTCAGGATAATGCTACTTTGGCGGATGCTGAAAAGTCGTTCAAAAAAGCATTAGAAATTGATGGAAACTATGTTTTGGCGTTGCAAGGTTTGGCTTATGCTGTTCATTTAAAGGATGATGAGAAGACATTGGAACAAATCCGAGCTTTCCAAAAAGCAAAGAAAATCAATGAAATGAATAAATTGATGGAAAAGAGAAGAGAAACCTTCAAAAAAGCTCTTCCTTACCTTGAAAAATGGCATTCTATTGAGCCTAAAAATGTAGAAGTAGTAAGTACTTTGAAAGGAATCTACATGAATCTGGACAATATGGATAAGTATAACCAGTTCAAGAAGTTGGAAGATTCTTTGAAAAAATAATTTTTTAAACTCTCTGAAAAAGGGAGTTTTTTTATTATCTTTGGGGAAAGCATATACCCATTATGAGTACCTCTTTAATCATAAAATCAAATCATATTATTTCTGAAATAGAACAAAAATCTATTCTTGAAGAAATTAATAACTTAATAAAGTCTAAATCTTTGATAAGCAGTCAATTGATGTTCCAAATAATTGATAAACGGATTTTTGGAGATATGGCTGTCTCTAAAAATATTTTTAATTTTTATGATGATTTTAATTTAGTGATTAATATTTTAAAAGAATTCAATATAAAGTACGATTGTGATTGGGAAGTGTCTATAGATGACATCGTAGGGGAAATAAAGAGTGGTAAAGCAGATTCTTCCCTAGAAGAAATGTTATTACAGATTAAAACTATAAAAGAAAATCAATTAAAAAAAGAAAAACGCTCCAAATGGCAGCCCAAAACCAAAGGAACAAGACCTAAAAATAAAAATAAAAAAGGAGAAAACTTGGATGATTTTTGGGTAGAAAAAGGCCTTACAGATTTACGGGAAAGTAAAATAAACAATCAGTTTAAAATTTCTGAATTTAATGACACGAGCCTTTCTTGTTCTTCATTGAATGGAAAATTTAAGTTTAAAAATTCTATTTTAGACTTTTCTGAACTAAATGGAGAAATTCATCTTATGGAAAACTGCTCATGTCTTGACAGCAAAATTCATTTATCACTGAACACTATGTATATAAACGATTTTTCATTTAAAGACAACAATTTCAGTTATTCAAAAATTACTCATTTCACAAGAATGCTTTGTTTAGAAAGTGGGCCTTTTGTAGAAAATTGTATTTTTGATTTCTGTGTCTTTAAAACTATTGAAAAAGTTCATTTTAAAAAGTGTTCTTTCAAAAATTCAAATTTTAATAATAGTGAAATTCCTTTCTGTATTTTTGAAAATTGTGACTTCACTGATGCTTCTTTTGACAGCACTTTTTATTCTAAAACTCGGTTCATCAACTGTATCGGAATAGATAAAAATAAAATGATAGATTACTTCCCTGTTATCTATGGAGAAATTGTCGGGAATGAAGAAGATATTATACTAGAATAAAAAAATATGAAAAAAATTATTCTAATCCAATTACTTTGTTTACTATCTTCATGTAATGGACAAGACAAAAAAACTGAAGTAAAAAACGAGCAGATAAAAGCCGAAAAAAAGTTTGATATCAAACGATTTAATGAAAATAAGAAAAACGGAGAATATATTTATACTGACAGCTTGGGAAATCAGGTAACTGAAATTACTACCAAAAGAGGTTATGGGCGTTATGTGTCTTTAAAAAATGAATTTAATGTAAAATTTCTTTATCATTTCTATTCTACAGGAATCCTAAAAGAAGAAGGTAAAGTTTTTGATGGAGGAGGTTTTCGTATAGGAACATGGAATTTCTATGATGAAAAGGGTGTCTTAACAAAGAGCATAGATTATGACAAGCCTTTTGAAAAATATCCATTAGAGAAGGTTTTGGCGTATATGAAAAGCCGTAAAGCAGAATTATTAGGCATGTATACAAGGATATACAGAAAAATTGATGAAAAAGGAGTTCCTATGTGGTATATCAGCTGGGATGCTAATCAGAGAACCAAAGAAGACTGCATCACGATGGTTAATATAGAAATAGATGCTCAAAAAGGCGAAATTGTCAAAGAATACCATTCCTTCTTTTGGGAATACAATAATCCTTATGATAAAGTTCCTGCTCCTGTCATCATCTTTGATAAAACTAAAAAATAAGTAATTTTTAACGCTAAAAAACAATTAAATAATTTTGATTTTTCAAAATAAATATTAACTTTGCAATTCAAAGTTCTTTTTATGGATGCTAAAAATTATCAAGAAGATTTATCTCACATTCGCTCTATTATGGAGAAAAGTTCCCGCTTCATCTCTCTGAGTGGGCTGTCTGGGATTTTCATAGGAATTTTTGCTATTTTGGGAGCGGTGTATGTGTTTTTCGCTTTTGAAAGGGAAGGGATTAGTTATTTTGACAGATATCCTAAATTTTATGATTTTAATTTTATATCCGAACTGATTTTAGTTGCCCTTGTCGTGCTTGTTTTTTCTTTGGCTGCGGCAGTTTTTTTCACAGTGAGAAAGAGTAAAAGAAAAGAACTTCCCATCTGGACTACATCTACTAAACTTCTGATAATCAATTTTTCCATTCCGTTGGTTACTGGGGGAATTTTTTGTCTGGGGCTTCTTTTTCATCATTTTTATGCATTTTTGGCGCCTTCTACATTGATTTTTTATGGATTGTCGCTTATCAACGCTTCTAAATACACTTATTCTGACATTAGATATTTAGGCATTTGCGAGGTTGTTTTAGGCTTGCTCTCATCATTTTTGCTGGGTTATGGATTGGTATTCTGGGCGTTAGGATTTGGAGTGCTGCATATTATTTACGGGCTTATTTTGTATAAAAAATATCAATAATTTTAGTGAAAATGTTTAATATCAATCAGCTCAATAAGGAATTTGAAAGTCGCGTAAGGTTGGGCATTATGTCTGTCCTTATCGTGAATGACTGGGTTGATTTCAGTGAAATGAAAAACCTTCTTAATATCACTGATGGTAACTTGGCGAGCCACAGCACAGCCCTTGAAAAATCAGGATATATCGAGGTAAAAAAAGAATTCGTTGGCAAAAAACCAAAAACTTCCTATCGCGTTACGCAGGCGGGGAGAGAGGCTTTTAACCAGCATATCAATACTTTAGAAAAATTATTGAAGAAATAACTATATTTTTTTGTTTTTAAACTTTGAAATACAAAGTTCTTTGGATTGTTAATTTTAATTTTTAAATATTATGAAAACACATCATTTAATTATGCTGACTACAGCAGTAGCTACAGCGCTGTTTTACAGAGAATCTTTTGGCTTAAATGTCGGATTATTAGCCATTTTTCTCAGTGTTATTACTCTGGTAAAAACACATAAAAAAAGGAAAGATAGAGAGTTTTTTATCATTTTCGCGCTATCCATTTTGTCGGCTTTTGCTTTTATGTGGTATGGGGATTTCGTTTCGTTTTTGGCGGTTTCTTTTTCCTTGCTGCTGCTGAGATTTAAGTCAAAATATAGAAGGCTCAAAAGCATTCTGGCAGTTCCGATAGCGACGATGAATAATATCGCTTTTCCGTATCGTTTCTTTGATTTTAATACATGGATTATCAGAGATGAAGACTCTAAATTTAATTTCAAATCCATCATCATTTTAGTAATTCCAATCCTGTTTTTCTTATTCTTTTTCTGGATTTACAGCATGGGAAGTTCCATATTTTCAGAGGTTTATCTTTATGAATTGGACATTGATAGCTGGTTTTTCGTGGTGGCTGCTTTGGCATTTTATTTTTCGTTTGGTTATTGGAATTTTTCAGGAGCAAAATTTTTCTTGCGACGAAACCAATTTCTACAAAATGAATTTTCAGAAAGAGTTAAAAATCAGAAATTTAAACCGTTTTTGGAGTTTTTAGACCTTGATTCTGAAAGAAAAATAGGTGTGCTGACTTTTGTTCTGCTCAATCTTCTTTTGCTGGTTTTTATTCTGGTTTTTAATTATGAACAGTTTTTCCAAGTTGATACAAACAGGCTGGCAAACCTTTCTGCAGACACGCACAGCCGTGTAAATGTGGTTATTTTGTCCATTGTAATGGCGGTTTTGTTGTTGATGCTTTACTTCAAGTCTTATTTTAATTTTGATGATAAATCATTGTTAATTAAAAAGTTAGCCAAAATGTGGATAGTTCTTAACTCGCTACTTGTCCTTTCCGCCCTTATCAAAAACACCGAATACATCTACCACTGGGGACTTACCTACAAAAGGCTGGGAGTTTATGCATTTCTCATTTTGTCTGTTATCGGTCTGGTATTCACTTATTTAAAGATAGAGCACAGAAAAACCAATTTCTATCTTTTTAACCAAATGATTTGGTATTTCTACGGAACACTTTTGCTTTGCAGCTTCGTAAACTGGGGTTATATAGGGACATTTTACAATATAAAAGTTCAGAAAGTAAGTGATTTTGATGCTGTTTATGAATTTGATTTTAATGATTCTCTGCTTTTGGAATATTATCCTAATGAAGTTTATTTCACTTATCGTTTTGATTATATTAAAAGTCAAAAAGATGATAGATTTTTGTCCAAAGTGCTTTATTATCAATTTATTAACCTTCCTGATGAAAAACCAGTCTCAAACATTGAATTACCCAATGAAAAACAAAACTAAAATCAATAAATTTTCGTAAATTAGCAGTAAAATTATAAAAAATGTCAAAAAAAGTTTTACTCGCAATATTAGATGGCTGGGGATTGGCTGAGAATCCCGAAGTATGTGCAATTACCAAGGCTCACACGCCGTTTGTAGACAGCTGTTATCAGAAATATCCTCACACTCAGCTCCATGCATCAGGCTTGGAAGTGGGGCTTCCCGAAGGACAAATCGGTAATTCCGAAGTAGGACATATGAATTTAGGTGCGGGAAGAGTTGTCTATCAGAACCTTACGAGGCTGAATTTAGCTGTGAAAAATGGAACTTTGGGTAAAGAAAAACCTATCCAAGAGGCATTTTTACACGCACAGAAAAACAATAAAAATGTCCATCTCCTTGGGCTGTTGTCTGATGGTGGTGTCCATTCGCATATTACTCATTTAGAGGCTCTTCTGGATGAAGCCAAAGATTTAGGATTAAAAAATGTTTTCGTTCATGCCTTTACTGATGGGCGTGACTGCGATCCGCATAGAGGGAAAGTTTTTGTAAAAGAAATTCAGGAATATTTAGCCAAAACCACAGGAAAACTGGCGACTATCACAGGACGATTTTTCGCAATGGATAGAGACAAACGCTGGGAAAGGGTAAAAAAAGCCTACGATGCTTTGGTCAATGGAGTGGGGGTGAAAACACAAAATGCGCTGGAAGCGGTGGAAAATTCTTACCAAAATAATGTTTTGGATGAATTTATTGAGCCGATTATCTTAACTGATGAAAACCAAAATCCTGTGGGGAATATTCAGGAAGGCGATGTGGTTATTTTCTACAATTTCCGTACGGACAGAGGTCGCGAACTTACAGAAGTTCTTTCGCAAAAGGATTTTCCAGAATTTGGAATGAAAAAACTGAATCTCTATTTTGTGACAATGACCAACTATGACCGAGATTTTGAAAACATCAAAATTGTCTATGATGAAGAAATTATCCACGAAACTCTGGGGGAGGTTTTGGAGAGAGAAGGAAAATCCCAAATCAGAATCGCTGAAACCGAAAAATATCCTCATGTGACATTCTTCTTTTCAGGAGGGCGCGAAACCGAGTTTGAAAACGAAAAAAGAATACTCTGCCCAAGCCCTAGGGATGTGAAGACTTATGATTTAAAGCCTGAAATGGCGGCTTTTGATATTCGTAATGCCATCATTCCAGAATTGCAGAAACAGACAGCAGATTTTGTTTGCTTAAATTTTGCTAACCCTGATATGGTGGGGCATACAGGCGTTTTTGATGCAGTGGTAAAAGCCTGCGAAGTAGTGGATGAATGCATAGAAGAGGTAGCCAATACAGCCTATGAAAACGGCTATACGGTACTTATCCTCGCTGACCATGGTAATTCAGACTACATGATAAACGAGGATGGTTCGCCTAATACCAACCATACCACTAGTTTAGTTCCTCTTATTGTGATGGATAAAGATAAAAAATGGCAGCTCAAAAGAGGAAAATTGGGCGATGTGGCACCTACCATTCTCCACATTATGGGAATAAAAATTCCTGAAAAAATGACAGGAGAGGTATTGGTTTCATAAAATTTCTTACATTTGCACACTTTTGATTTTTTAAAAATGAGCAATTTTGATGACCTACTGCCTTACGGTTTTGCTTTAATCGTGGCAGTTCCTTTTGTGATATTGCTGAGACAGTTTGTGTTTCAGTTCATTAAGTTGAAAAACAGAGAATTGAGCATTATTTCAGGGAAATCCAATGCGCAGATAAGATTGCAGGCGTATGAAAGAATGACTTTGTTTTTGGAGAGAATGAAGCCTTCTAACTTGGTTCAGAGGTTTGACAAGGAATTGGCCGCTGTGGAATTTGTATTTTTGGTGGAAAAAAATATTATGGAAGAATTTGAGTATAATGCTTCACAACAGCTTTATATCAGCCAAGATTCTTGGAATAATATTTTAAATTCTAAAAATAATGTTCTCCAGCTTCTTCATAAGACTTTGGAAAACAGCCCGAATGTTTCTTTGCAGGAGTTTAAAACTCTGTTTTTGATGGGGTATGTGGATGGCGAGGATTATATCTCGGATACTATCCAAAACCTTAGAAATGAAATAAGTAGTATAATTTAAAAATAAATATAGTATAATGATTCCAACTTTTAAAGCACATCCTTGGCATGGAATTTCAGCTGGGGAAAAAGCACCAGATGTAGTTAATGTTTTTGTGGAAATAGTTCCATCAGATACTATTAAATATGAAATCGATAAAGAAAGCGGACATCTAAAAGTAGACAGACCGCAGAAATTTTCTAATATAATTCCTGCTCTATATGGCTTTGTTCCAAGAACTTACTGCGATGAGAGAGTAAAGGAACTAGCAGTGAAAAGAGGTGCTTCAGACATCACGGAAGGAGACCACGATCCGCTAGATATCTGCGTATTGAGCAGCCACAATGTTCCTGTTGGTGGTATTTTGCTGGAAGCAGTGCCAATCGGTGGGTTCAAGATGATAGATAAAGGCGAGGCTGATGATAAAATCGTAGCTGTATTAGTAGGAGACCAGTCTTATGGGCATATCAAAGATATTTCAGAACTTCCTAAGGCTGAAGTAGATAGACTAATGCACTATTTCTTAACTTATAAAAATCTTCCTGGTGAGCCTGTGGCATGCAGAATAGATGAAGTCTATGATGCTAAACACGCAAAAGAAGTTATCAAAGCATCTCAAGAAGATTATCAAGAGAAATATAAAGGATAAAATAATGAAAAATTACTTGGAAAAACTTTCTGAGTAATTTTTTTATTTTTTAATGCAAATATTTTGTAAATTGGCTTCCTTAATAAAAAAATAAAATGACTACAATAGAGAAAATTTCAAAACTTCGTCAGAAAATGCAGGAGAAAGGTATCAATGCATTCATTGTCTACTCTGCAGACCCACATATGAGTGAATATCTACCCGAAGAATGGCAGGAGCGCACTTGGCTTTCAGGCTTTACTGGTTCTGCTGGTTTTTTGGTGGTAACTAATGAAAAAGCGGCTCTTTGGACAGATGGGAGATATTTCGTTCAGGCAGCACAAGAGCTGGAAAACACAGGAATAGAACTGATGAAAGACGGCATAGAGGGCACTCCGAACTACATAGACTGGATAATCTCTCAAATGCCTGAAAATGGAAAAGTAGCTGTAAATGCTCTGGCGACATCTCATCTAAATTGGGAAAGTCTAGAGCAAAAATTGTCTGCAAAAAAAATACAACTTGTCAATGAACCTTTATTAAAGGATATTTGGACAGATAGAGGCGAACCTTCTAAAAATGAAATCTTTGTTCATCCTCTGAAATGGGCTGGTCAGTCTGTCGTAGAAAAACTAAACGCCATTCGTGCGAAAATGCAGGAAAAAGGTGCTTCTTTGCATGTTATTTCAAGTCTTGATGATGTGGCTTGGACACTAAATTTACGAGGAAGCGATGTGGACTGCAACCCTGTATTTCTTGGTTATATCCTTGTGACAGAGGATGGGGAGGCTACGCTCTTTGTAGATGTAGAAAAACTCAATGATGAAGCCAAAAAACAAATGCAAGAGGCCGAGGTAAGCGTAGTTCCTTACGATGAATTTTTCTCTTATTTAGGTCAATTAAAAAATGAAAAAGTTTTAATTTCACCAAACTGTAACCAAGCGGTTTTTAATGCTTTAAAGGATAAAAATACTTTCATTCTGTCTGCCGTTCCTGGCAATCTGATGAAAGCCATTAAAAACGAAACCGAATTGGAAGGCTTCCGCACGGTGATGGTTCGTGATGGTGTAGCGATGGTAAGATTCCTTCATTGGCTGAAAAACAATGTAGGAAAAGAGCCTATGACGGAATATTCCATTGGGAAAAAACTGAGAGAATTCCGTGCTGAGGGCGAAAATTTCGTAGGTGAAAGTTTCGGAAGCATCATCGGTTATAAAGGAAATGGCGCTATCGTGCATTATTCCGCAAAAAGCGAAGGAAGCAAGGAAGTTACCAACGAGGGAAGTGTTCTTGTAGATTCTGGCGGACAATATTTAGAAGGAACTACCGACATTACCAGAACGCTGGCTTTGGGTAAAGTATCGGCGGAGTTTGTAAAAGACTGCACTTTGGTTCTGAAAGGGATGATTAACCTTTCTTTAGCTCAGTTCCCAAAAGGCACAAGAGGTGTTCAGCTGGATGCTATCGCTCGTCTTCCGCTTTGGAAAGAAGGCAAAGACTATGCACACGGAACAGGGCACGGTGTGGGAAGTTTCATGAATGTGCATGAAGGCCCTCAGAATATCCGAAAAGATATGAATCCGCAGGAGCTTTTAGCAGGAATGGTGTGTTCTAACGAACCAGGGTTTTATGTTGAAAATCAATATGGTATCCGCCATGAGAATTTAGTGGCAGTGAAGGAACAGAAAACCACAGAATACGGCACTTTCTATGGTTTTGAAACCCTTACACTTTGTCCGTTTTTCAAGGATGTGATAGATGCAGAACTTCTTACCGAACCAGAAAAAGAATGGCTGAACGCCTACCACAAGACCTGCGAGGAGAAATTGGCTCCGCACTTGTCAGGCGAGGTCAAAGAATGGTTCTTAGAATTAGTAAAACCAATATAAAATAAAAATCTCTTTTCCTGCTCAATGGAAAGGGGATTTTTTCATATAAATTACTACCTTTGTGAGGTAAAATATATCATAATGGCACAGCAGTTTTTAGGAAATAAAGAATTTTTAACGAAAGATATAGAGGTTTTTGCGAGTTGTCCCAGTAATATTGCCCTTATCAAATATTGGGGAAAATATGAAGGGCAGATTCCAGCAAATCCCAGCATCAGTTTTACGCTTAGTAATTGTAAAACAGAGACTAAAATGATTTTTAGATCAGGTGAAAAATTTTCAGTCAAAACCTTTTTGGCTGGAAAAGAAGAAACCAAATTTTCGGAGAAAATAGAAAAATATTTTAGAAATATAGAGAAATATCTTCCTTGGATTTTGCAGGGAAGTTTTGTCATTGAGACCGAAAATACTTTCCCTCATAGTTCTGGAATTGCCAGTTCTGCATCGGGTTTTGGAGCTATAGCCAAATGCCTTATGGAGATGGATAAAGCGTTTTCTAGGAAAGATTTTTTTGATGTCAAAAAAGCCTCGTTTCTGGCTCGTTTGGGCAGCGGAAGTGCCTGCCGAAGTGTTTATGATGGGCTAGTAGTCTGGGGCGATGTGAATGAAGTGGAGGGGAGTTCCGACCTATATGCTGTGAAATATCCTGATGAGAAAATTCATCCGATATTTAAGGATTTTAATGATTATGTTCTGCTGATTCATGAAGGGCAAAAGTCTGTGAGTTCCACCATAGGACATGAGCTGATGAACACCAATCCCTATGCAGAACGCCGTTTTCAGGAGGCTAAAGAGAACTTTGTTCCGATGAAAGAGATATTGAAATCAGGTGATTTACAGGATTTTATGAAATTGGTGGAGCATGAGGCGCTTACACTTCATGCGATGATGATGATGAGCGACCCTGCTTTTATTCTGATGCAGATAGGGACTTTGCAGGTTATCAATAGGGTTTGGGAATTTAGAAAGAAAACCAATCTGCCTCTTTTCTTTACTTTGGACGCTGGGGCAAATGTACATCTACTTTTCCCAAGCGAAAAGAAAGCTGAAATCTCTAATTTCATAGAAACAGAACTTTTACAATACACGCAGAATGGCGGAATTGTAAGGGATTTTATGAAGTTTTAAAGTGAAAATAATATGAAAAGGAATAAGTTTTTACTGCTGAATTATGTTTTTGTAGTGAGCATAATTTTATTATTTATCAATGACCATTTTTTGAAATTGTATTTTCATAATTGGTTCACGGGTAAATTTTCGGATTTTTTGGGAATGATTATTTTTCCATTGTTTTTGGCGTATATTTTCCCAAAATTGAGAACTTTTTCCATTCTTGTTAGTTTTGTTTTGTTCATATTTTGGAAATCTCCGTTTTCCGAAGGTTTTATTGATTTTTACAATCAGATTTCACCCATTGCTCTGGCTCGTGTGGTGGATTATACGGATTTTATCGCCTTTGTATTTCTGATAATTCCTTTCCTTTTGATAAAATATGATGCTCTGCTTCAGCCTTTGAAAATAAGAAAAATAAGCCCTGCATTGATACTTGTTCCCTCTGTTTTTGTGATGATGGCAACTTCTCCGCCGCCGTATTATAGATATGGTTCGGATGGGATGGTATTATTCAACGATTATTCATTTAAAATGCAAAAAAGCAAAGCAGAAGCTCTGGATGAGTTGAAAAACAGGAATATTTTGTTCAAAAAAGATACACTGATGATTATTAAAAGAAATAATATAAGCAGCGAAAGTCTGATTATGAACGGAACTAACCTAAAAACACTGGAAGTAGATAAAGAAATTCTAAAAAAGGAACTGGAAAGAAAAATACAATTTTATGATTATTACATCATAGACAGCCTAAAAATAGGAGATGAAACTCTAAAAAATATAAGATTCGAGCTGGAAGAAATAAACAAATCAAAGGTAGAAATAATCCTGAAATCAGTCGTATTAGAGGGGCGACATACGAATCATAAAAAATTGCAAAAGAAATTCAGAAAAATTTATAGAGAACTTCTGAAAAAAGAATTTTTGAATAAAAACTATAATCAAAACTAACCATTTAACCCATGAAAATAGGAATATTAGGAGGCGGGCAGCTCGGCAGGATGCTTATACAAGAGGCCTTAAAATACGCTGATGAATTTTACACATTAGACCCAAGTTCTGACTGCCCATGCGCGGGAATATCGCACTTTACAAAAGGTGATTTTAATGATTATCAGACTGTTATGTATTTTGGGAAGGATAAAGATGTTCTCACAATAGAAATAGAACATGTGAATGTCCAAGCGCTGGAAGAGTTGCAGAAACAAGGAATAAAAATCATCCCAAGTCCTAGTGCTGTCAAAATCATTCAGCAGAAAATACTGCAGAAAGAATTTTATCAAAAAAACGAAATCCCAAGTCCTGATTTTCAGGTTATTCAAAATAAATCGGAAGTAAATTTTCCTTTGCCTTTTGTTCAAAAACTAAATACTGGCGGCTATGATGGAAAAGGCGTTCAGGTGATTCGCAGCGAAAAGGAGCTGGAAAACCTCTGGAATGCGCCATCTGTTTTGGAAGCTTTGGTGGATATAGAAAAAGAACTTTCTGTGATTGTGGCTAAAAATGATAGGGGAGAAGTCAAAGTTTTTCCTGTCACGGAGATGGTTGCCAATCTGCGATTAAACCTATTGGATTTTAATATTTGTCCGAGTGAAATTTCCGATGAAATCCAAACTCAAATTGATGAAATTGTCAAAAAATTCATCCGAGCGATGGCTTCTTCTGGGCTTTTTGCGATAGAATTATTTTTGGATAAAAATGGAAAAGTCTGGGTCAATGAAACAGCGCCAAGGCTGCACAACAGCGGACATCTCACGCAGGAAGGAAATAGTAACTCTCAGTTCGAGCAGATGTACCGAGTGGTAAAAAATCTTCCACTAGCAGACACAGATGCCGATAAATACAGCGGAATGTTTAATCTTGTAGGAGAGGAGGGCTACCAAGGAAAAGCCTATTATGAAGGCTTAGAAGAAGTTTTAAAACTGCCTAAAACTTATGTCCATTTATACGGAAAAACAGAGACCAAATCTGGGCGTAAAATGGGACATATTAACATTTTGGCGGATAGTAGGGAAGAGCTGTTAGAAAAATTAACTACGATAAAATCAATGATTAGAGTGATATCAAAAAAGCATTAGAAAATTCTAATGCTTCTTTTTTGTTTTAAACATATCTGGATGATAATTCGTTATAAATATTCCTAAAATAATCAAAACCGCTGCAATGACAAAATTAGAATCCACAGGCTCATTAGCTACCAGCCAACCTAAAAATATCGCAATGATGGTATTTACATAAGAAATCATAGAAACTTTCACAGCGGAAATTTGGCTCAGTGCATAGATATACGCTAAATAAGCGATAATGGAAGCGAAAATCGTAAGTGAGAACATCGCAATGAGGCTTTTCAGACTCCATGTTTCTGGCGCGAATTCCTCTCCTAGAACCAAAGCGCTGATAATCTGCACCACCCCCGCAAAGATAAACTGATAAAAAAGACTTAATAAAATATTAGTGCTTTTGTAGTTTGTTTTTTTGATGTAAAGGGCTCCTGTGGCATTTCCAGAAATAGCAAGGAACAAGTAAATCATTCCTTTACGGTAATCAGGATTTGCCAAATCAGCCAGTCCATCCCAGAAAATCAAAATAATTCCAGAAAATCCTAGTAAAATCCCAAGAACAGATTTTAATGTAAACTGCTGCATTCTAAACAAAACGCTGCCGATAAATATCAAAATAGGCGAACAAGAACTAATCAGAGATGCCAGACTGCTGGAAACATGCTCTTCGGCAATCGTGGTAAGTCCATTGGTTATGATAAGAATACAAGTGGAAAGTATCAGCTGAACTTTTAGATTTTCCCAGCCTATCCATTTTAGCTTTCCTGTGAAGGATAAATAAACACCCAAAATAATAGCCGACAGCACATGCCGAATACCCGCTACATACAGCGGAGGAATAGTCTCCACGGCGAGTCTAATACCCAAAAACGAAGTCCCCCAGATGATAGCAATGGCCAAAATAGCAAATGTAAGTTTCATGTTTTTCATCTCAGGAAAATTAGTTTTTCGTTTTAAAGGTTAATTTTTTATCTTTGGAATGTTTAAATTTTTCGTTTGTAAAGTTAATTAAATTTATTTTAAAATCAATCAAAATATGGTAGGAATTATTATGGGAAGCAAAAGTGATTTCCCGATTATGCATCAGGCAGTGGATTTTTTACAATCATTGGGAGTTCCCTACGAGGTTACCATAGTTTCTGCGCACAGAACTCCAGAACGAATGCTGGACTACGCAAAAACGGCTAAAAAAAGAGGAGTCAGTGTAATCATAGCAGGAGCAGGAGGAGCAGCCCATTTGCCTGGGATGGTGGCAAGTTGTACCACTTTGCCAGTGATAGGAGTGCCTATTTTGTCGAGTAATTCTATAGATGGCTGGGATAGTGTTTTGTCTATTTTGCAGATGCCTTCTGGAATTCCTGTCGCTACAGTGGCACTGAATGGAGCCATGAATGCAGGAATTTTGGCAGCTAAAATTTTAGCGGTATCAAATCCTGAAATCGCTGATAAATTACAAAACTATCAAGAATCCCTCTCTAAAAAAGTATTGGCATCAGTAGATGAACTGAAAACAGATTTCCCAAATTCTTATGATAAGTAATGGAATTTTATGGATTTAAGCATTTTAGAAGAAAATATTTCAGAGGTATAAAAATATTTCCTTGGAATGGCGTTAATAATTAAAACATTGTAAAATGAAAACAAATCAAGAAATTTTAGATGAATTTGGAGGAATAATTATAAATGATATTTATGATGATTCTATAAGATATTTTAATCAATTAATTGAAAACAAAACAAAATGGGGAACAGGACAGATATTTTCTATTTTTTTAACAAATTGAGTGTTGAGGATAGAGAAATACTAAAAACTTATTTAGAAGAGTCTATAAAGACTTCTATATTTGGTTTTTTAGGTATTTTTGAAGAACATGAACGATTCAAACTTATCTATGAAGAAGATGGAAAACAAGTTAATTTAGTAGAAATTAGTGAGATGTTAAAGGCAGAGCCTATTATAGAAAATGGATGGATAGAACGATTTAGCAAATATGCTAAAGAAAAGGAATAATATTTTTCAGAATGGAATTTTAAAAAAATTAGGAAAGCTTTTATAAAAACTTTCCTAATATTGTACCCAGAGCCGGAATCGAACCGGCACGCCTTGCGGCGCTGGATTTTGAGTCCAGTGCGTCTACCAGTTCCGCCATCTGGGCCTACTCAAATCTTACGGATGCAAATATAGACATTATTTTCATAACAGCAAAAAAATCAGCATAATTTTAGAAAATAATTTCTAAACCATCGTATGCCAAGTGAATATCATCAGGAAGTTCAGCTTCTGTCTGCTCATAAAAACCTATTTTATGGCTGATGTGTGTCAGATAGGTTTTCTTCGGTTTTAGCTTTTCTACCAATTCCAAAACATCTGGCAAAATGAAGTGCGCAGGGTGTTTTTCTTCTTTTCTAAGACAGTTGATAATCAAGAAATCTAGATTTAGCAACTTCTCCATTTCTGAATCAGGGATAGAGCTTGCGTCCGTTATATAAGCCAAATTTTTTACCTTAAAACCAATTATAGGCAGCTGATTGTGAAAAACATGTATCGGCGTGATTTCTGTTTCATCTATTGTAAAATTGCCGTCTATCAGATGAATATCAAAACTTGGAGCTCCAGGGTATCTTACCTCGCTAAAAGCATAGGGAAATCGCTGTTTTATCTCTTCCGCAGTTCTTTCCAGGCAATAGATAGGAATATTTTTTTGTCTCTTGAAAATAATAGGGCGCAGGTCATCCAGCCCGATTACATGGTCATTGTGCTCGTGTGTGAGAAGTACTGCATCTATGTTGTTCTCTCCATTGGTGAGCATCTGCTGCCTGAAATCAGGTCCACAGTCTATCAATATTTTCCCATTTGTCTCGGTGGTTATCAGAGCAGAACTTCGCAGCCTTTTGTCTTTTGGATTAGAAGACAGACAGACAGGGTCGTCAGAACCGATAATCGGAACACCTTGGGAAGTTCCTGTTCCTAAAAATTTTAGTTTCATTTTGTTTTAATATTTTATAAAAAATCCAGATTAATAATAACCTGGATTTCTTTTATTGATAACAAAAAACGCGATTCAACATTTATTTTACTTGATCTACAACAGCTTTGAATGCTTCTGGATGATTCATTGCTAAATCAGCCAATACTTTTCTATTTAGCTCGATGTTGTTTCTCTTAAGAGCTCCCATGAACTGAGAGTAAGACATTCCGTATTGTCTAGTTCCCGCATTGATACGCGTAATCCAAAGACTTCTGAAATTTCTCTTTTTCTCTTTTCTGCCTCTGTAGGCATATTGCATTGCTTTTTCTACTGCGTTTTTCGCAACAGTCCAAACATTTTTTCTTCTTCCGAAGAAACCTTTAGCTTGTTTTAAGATTTTTTTTCTGCGCGCTCTAGACGCTACAGCGTTTACTGATCTTGGCATAATTTAATTAATTTGTTTTTTTGAAAAGGGCGGAATTACATAGAATTCTCTTAGTGGCACCGTTTCAGGGTTAAACTTTTTTGAATAAAATTCTTATAAACCGAAATGATTTATAAAAACTACTTAATTGCTAATTGCTTTAAAACGCTTTTCTCATCCACATTAGCAACATAAGAAGTCTGAGTAAGCTTTCTCTTTCTCTTAGTTTCTTTTTTAGTCAAGATGTGGCTTTTGAAAGCATTTTTTCTTTTGATTTTACCTGTTCCAGTAAGAGCAAAACGCTTCTTAGCACCTGATTTCGTTTTTAATTTTGGCATTTTCTTACTTCTTTTATGTTATTTGTTATCAATATCTTATTTTACTGAAAGATAAAACTATTTAGCCTTTTTCGGACTCATTAGCATTATCATTCTTTTTCCTTCTAATTTAGGCATCTGGTCTACTTTTCCTACATGCTCCAGCTCTTGGGCTAGTTTTAGAAGTAATATTTCTCCTTGATCCTTAAAAACTATCGATCTTCCTTTGAAGAATACATAAGTTTTTAGTTTAGAACCTTCTTCCAAGAATTTTTCAGCGTGTTTTTTCTTGAATTGGAAATCGTGCTCATCTGTCTGAGGACCGAAACGAATTTCCTTTATCACCACTTTTACCTGCTTGGCTTTTAGCTCCTTTTGTTTTTTCTTTTGTTCATAAAGGAACTTTTTGTAATCCAAGATACGGCAGATAAAAGGCTCTGCTTTATCCGAAATTACTACCAAATCCAATTCCTGTTCCTCAGCCATTTTCAAAGCTTCAGAAGTAGGGTAGACACCAGGTTCTACATTATCACCGACCAAACGAACCTCCTTGGCTCTGATTTTGTCGTTAATCTGATGCGCATCTTCCTGTGCAGGCTTTCGCATCGGACCTTTGCTGTTAATTTTCTTTAGTGCTATCGCTTTAAATTTTAATGGTTAATATCTTATTAATATTCTGATGACAAAGCAGCTTCTTTCTTAAAGTAAGCGATGAAATCTTCTATGCTCATCGTTCCTAAATCTCCTTCGCCTCTCTTTCTCACGGAAACAGTTCCTTCAGCCTCTTCGTTTTCTCCTACAACCAGCATAAATGGCAGTTTGTTTAATTCTGCATCACGGATTTTTTTACCCGTTTTTTCATTTCTTTTGTCAATCAGACCGCAAATATCGTTAATTTCCAGCAATTGTGAAACTTTTTCTGCATAATTTACATATTTTTCACTAATTGGAAGGATTGTAAACTGTTCTGGAGCCAGCCAAAGTGGGAAATCTCCCGCTGTATTTTCTAGTAAAATAGCGATGAAACGTTCCATAGAACCAAACGGTGCTCTGTGAATCATCACTGGTCTGTGCTTCTCGTTATCACTTCCTGTATACCAAAGGTCAAATCTCTCTGGCAGGTTGTAATCAACTTGGATTGTTCCAAGCTGCCAGCTTCTTCCCAAAGCATCTTTCACCATGAAATCTAGTTTTGGCCCGTAGAATGCAGCTTCTCCGTATTCTACCACGGTATTTAATCCTTTATTTTTAGCAGCGGTAATGATTGCATTTTCTGCTTTTTCCCAGTTTTCGTCAGAACCGATGTATTTTTGCTTGTTTTCAGGGTCTCTTAATGAAATTTGAGCCGTGAAGTCAGCAAATCCAAGGCTGCTGAATACATACAACACTAAGTCTATAACTCCTTCAAATTCAGATAATAACTGATCCGGAGTACAGAATAGGTGGGCATCATCCTGCGTAAAGCCTCTTACTCTAGTAAGTCCGTGTAACTCGCCACTTTGCTCATATCTGTATACTGTTCCGAATTCTGCAAATCTCTTCGGTAAATCTTTATAAGACCACTGGCTCGTTTTGTATATTTCGCAGTGGTGAGGGCAGTTCATCGGTTTTAATAAAAATTCTTCTCCTTCGTGTGGAGTTTTTATCGGCTGGAATGAATCCGCACCATATTTTTCGTAATGTCCAGAAGTTACATACAAGTCTTTGTGACCGATGTGCGGAGAAATTACGAATTCATATCCTGCTTTTTTCTGCGCCTCAGAAAGGAAGTTTTCTAATTTTTTTCTTAGTGCAGCACCTTTTGGAAGCCAAAGAGGAAGCCCAGCACCTACTTTTTCAGAAAAGGCAAAAATTCCCAACTCTTTACCTAGTTTTCTGTGGTCACGGCGTTTTGCTTCTTCTAATCTTTCCAAGTATTCAGTAAGTTCTTTTTGTTTAGGGAAAGAAATACCATAAACTCTGGTAAGCTGCTTGTTTTTTTCGTCTCCTCGCCAATATGCTCCTGCTGCATTTAGGATTTTCACAGCTTTGATAAGTCCTGTGCTAGGGATATGCCCTCCACGACATAGGTCTGTGAAATTATCATGAGTCACGAAAGTGATTTCTCCATCAGTAAGGTTTTCTACTAATTCCTTTTTAAATGGATTATCAGCATATTCTTTCAGTGCATCTGCTTTGGA
This sequence comes from uncultured Flavobacteriaceae bacterium, assembly GCA_963516675.1. GTDB lineage: Bacteria > Bacteroidota > Bacteroidia > Flavobacteriales > Weeksellaceae > JABCPE02. The sequence continues at coordinate 47,418 of CAUQBH010000003.1, forward strand.
TACTGGATAAATTCTAAAAGCTGAATCTTTCTTTGCATTTTCCAGCATTTTTTTCTCAATTTTTTCAAAATCTTTCTCAGAAAGAATTTCCCCATCAAAGTCCACATCATAGTAAAATCCGTTTTCTATGGCAGGACCTATGGTAAGTTTCGCATTAGGATAAAAATCCAAAATAGTCTGCGCTAAGACATGGGCAGAAGAGTGCCAAAAGGCTTTTTTACCCATATCATCATTCCATGTTAATAACTGAACCGTGGCATCCTCCGTGATAGGGGTAGAAACTTCTACTTGTTTTTCATCTACTAATGCAGAGATTGTATTTCTCGCAAGACCTTCGCTAATTGATTTGGCAATTTCCAAAGGAGTTACTCCTCTGTTAAAATCACGCTGATTACCATCTGGAAAAGTTATTTTTATCATAGTATTAAAAAATTGAATGGCAAATCTACAAAATAGAAGTGAAATTATAAATATTTTTAGACCTAAAAAACTTAATTTTGTTTATAATTTAAATAAAAATGCAGTTTAGAATTCAGTCTTTCCCTCCAATAGTATCAAAAAAGTCTAAAATTTTGATTTTGGGTTCTATTCCTGGGACTAAATCTTTGGAGAAAAAAGAATACTACGCTCATCCTCAGAATCATTTTTGGAAAATATTATTTTGTATGTTTGGGGAGGAGTTTTCTGCTGATTATCAGGATAGATTAAAGCTTTTAGAAAAATATAATATCGCACTTTGGGACACCATCGAGAGCTGCGAAAGAGAAGGGAGTCAGGATGTGAAAATCAAGAACGAAACAGCCAATCAAATCCCTGATTTACTGGAAAAATACTCTAATATAAAGGCTGTTTTCTGCAATGGTCAAAAATCTTATAAAAATCTCATCAAATTATTAGACTCGGATTTTCATTTGCCTATTATACTTTTGCCTTCGACAAGTCCATTGCATACTATTTCTTTTGATAAAAAATTAGAAGACTGGAAAAAGATTTTGGAATATCTTTCTTGATTTAGCTTGAATTTAAGGGCTGTTTGGGGTGTTGATAAAAATAAAACTTGACAAAGGCATTTTAAGGTTGTATATTTGCCGACTTATTTTAATTTTAAAAAATATAAAATCCGTAAATTTTATTCAAATGAAAACATCTAATTTTAATTTCCATTTGCCAGAGCACCTTTTGGCTGAACATCCATCAGAGCACAGAGACGAAGCAAAACTAATGGTTCTCAATAGAAAAACTGAAACCATAGAGCATAAGCTGTTCAAGGATGTGATTGATTACTTTGATGATGGAGATTTATTTATCTTTAATAATACTAAGGTTTTTCCTGCAAGACTATACGGAAACAAAGAAAAAACTGGGGCAAGAATAGAAGTTTTTCTACTTAGAGAACTTGACCGCGAAACCCGTGTTTGGGATGTTTTGGTAGATCCTGCAAGAAAAATAAGAATAGGGAATAAACTTTTCTTTACCGAAGATGAATCTTTGGTGGCAGAAGTGATTGACAATACAACTTCTCGTGGAAGAACGCTAAGATTCTTATTTGATGGTAGTTACGAAGAATTCCGTCAAAAACTAAAAGAACTCGGAGAAACACCACTTCCTAAATACATTAAAAGAGCAGTAGAGCCAGAAGATGCAGAAAGATACCAGACTATCTACGCCAAAGTAGAAGGTGCGGTGGCAGCTCCTACAGCTGGACTTCACTTTTCTAAACACCTTATGAAGAGGCTGGAAATCAAAGGGATTAACTTTGCAGAAGTTACGCTTCATGTAGGCTTAGGAACATTTAACCCGATAGAAGTAGAGGATATTTCTAAACACAAAATGGAGTGCGAAGAGGCCATTATAGATGAAAAAAATGCTGAAATCATCAATAAAGCTGTGGAGGAAAACAGAAGAATTTGCTGCGTAGGAACTACTACCATGAGAGCACTGGAAACCTCTGTTTCTTCTAACAGAAGAGTGTCTGCATACCATGGATGGACTAATAAATTCATCTATCCACCGTATGAATTTGGCGTGGCTAATGCTATGATTACCAATTTCCACACACCGAAGTCCACTTTGTTGATGATGATTGCGGCTTTTGCAGGAAAGGATTTCGTGATGCACGCTTACGAAGAAGCCATTAAGAATGAATACAAGTTTTATTCTTATGGTGATGCGATGCTTATCATTTAATTTTAAAGAAATTATTAACCCTAAAAAAAACTAAACAATGCTTTTAGATGATTTAAAATGGCGCTATGCCACAAAAACCTATCAAGAGGGAAAGAAAGTCCCACAAGAGGACATAGACAAAATTATAGAAGCTATCCGCCTTGCGCCTACTTCTTCTGGGCTGCAGCCTTTCAGAATCATCGTGATAGATGACCAAGAAACCAAAGAAAAGCTGGTAGAAGGTGCTTTAAATCCAAAAGGAATTATGGCATGTTCGCACATCATCGCCTTTGCTGCGTGGGACAATTATACACCTGAAAGAATCGATGAGATGTATAACCTTATCACCGATGAGCGAGGGCTTCCTCGTGGGCGATATGAGAGATATACGGATATGATAAAGGAGCGTTTTGCACAGCGTGAGCCTATCCGAAACTTTGAACATGCTGCCCGACAGGCATATATTGCCCTAGGAATGGCACTAGCACAAGCAGCAGAGCTTAAAATAGATTCCACGCCTGTGGAGGGATTTGACCATGAGAATTTTGATAAAGTTCTTGGCTTAGAGAAACTTGGGCTGAAAAGCGTGGTGCTGATGTATGTAGGCTATGCTGACCGCGAAAACGACTGGCTAGCACCGATGAAAAAGGTGAGAATCTCCAAGGAAGAATTAGTCATAAAACATAAATAATAATTTCAAAAAAGCCTCTTCCAAAAGGCTTTTTTATCTTAAAAACAATGAAATAGAATGAAAGATATCAGAACGCTTAGTTTAGACCAGCTCAAAGAATATTTTGTTTCCTTGGGAGAAAAACCATTTCGTGCCAAGCAGGTCTATGACTGGCTTTGGTCTAAAAATCTTCATTCTATTGAGGAAATGACTAACCTTTCCAAAGAGCTTCGCCAAAGGATTTCGGAGGAATATACGATAAATCCCATCTCGGTAGACAAACTCCAAAGAAGTTCAGACGGAACCATAAAAAATGGCGTAAAACTCCACGACGGACTTCTAGTAGAAAGTGTTCTAATCCCGACAGAAACACGAACAACAGCCTGTGTTTCCTCACAGGTAGGATGCTCTCTAAACTGTGAGTTTTGCGCTACTGCCAAACTCAAAAGAATGAGAAATTTAGAGGTGGCAGAGATAGTGGATCAAGTGGCTTTGATAGACAAACAGAGCAGACTTTATTTTGATAGGCCTCTCTCTAACATCGTGTTCATGGGAATGGGAGAACCTATGATGAACTACAAAAATGTAGTGGAAGCCATCAGAAAAATCACTCAGCCCGATGGTCTGGGAATGTCTCCAAGGAGAATTACCGTTTCTACATCTGGAATTCCGAAGATGATAAAAATGCTGGCGGATGAAGATTTAAAGGTAAAATTAGCGCTTTCGCTGCATTCAGCGATTGAAGAAAAACGAAATGAAATCATGCCTTTTTCTTCTAATTTCCCGCTGACAGACATCATGGAAGCCCTGCAATACTGGTATTCTAAAACTGGCTCTGTCATTACTCTGGAATACTGCATTTGGAAAGGCATAAACGATAAAGATGAAGATATAAAAGCCCTGATAAAATTCTGTAAAAAAGTGCCTACAAAGGTGAATTTAATAGAATACAATTCCATTGGCAACGGAAAATACGACCGCAGCAACCCTGAGGCCACAGAAAACTATGTCAGTCAGTTAGAGAAAAACGGAATCACTACGATGATTCGCCGAAGTAGAGGAGGAGACATCGATGCCGCCTGTGGACAGCTTGCCAATAAAATAGCCGAAGCGTAGAAAAAGCACTACAAATAGAGAATAAAATGGATAATTTTATTTTAATCATATTGTGCATTGTGGCGGGAATGGTCTTTAAGGCAACTAAATCCATTCATCCAGATGCTCACAAAGGAATCAATACTTGGATACTTTACATTGCATTGCCCTCTATTTCCTTTAAATATATTCCAAAAATAGAGTGGTCGCTGGAAATACTCTATCCTGCGGCTAGTATGGTAGTTTTAGCATTGGGAGCGTATTTTCTTATGCAATATTATTCAAAACTAAAAAACTATTCCAACCGCTCTACAAGCACCTTGCAGCTGGCAAGTGGATACAGCAACACCTCATTCATTGGTTTTCCGCTGATTTCTGCTTTCTATGGAGAAGAATATTTGAGCATTGCGATTATCTGCGACCAAGCCATGTTTCTTACCCTTTCTACATTGGGCATCATCACTGCTCTAAAGGGAGGGAATAACAACACCATCAGCGCTAAATTTTTACTAAAAAGACTTTTTACATTTCCGCCATTTATCGGATGTATTATAGCATTAGTTTTATCATCTTTTATAGACCTTTCTCCTGCCGAATCGCTTTTTAACAAGCTGTCTGGAACGGTGGCGCCTTTGGCTTTGTTCTCGATAGGTTTGCAGTTGAAATTTAACGGCTGGAAAAAACTGATGAGCCAAATTTCCATGTCGATGGTTTATAAATTGTTGATTGGCCCTGCTTTGGTTTTGGTTTTGGGACTTGTTTTAGGGTTGAAAGAAAGTTTAGTAAAAATCACAGTTTTTGAATCCGCGATGCCTACTTTGGTAATGTCCAGTGTCATCGCTGAGCAATTTAAACTCAATACTAAATTAACCAATATGATTATCGGAATCAGCATTATTGTCGGGTTTTTCACTTTGGGAATTTGGTATAAAGTGCTGGAATGGTGCTTTTAATGAAAAAATATACAACGAAATCTATATAACCATGAAAAAAATATTGTTTATAGGGCTGTCGATAGCGGCTATGGTATCTTGTTCCAGAGGAAAAGAAACGATAGAATATGGTGATTATCAGGATTATATGCCTGAAAGCCCTACAAAAATGGCAAAAGTAATCTATGGAGAAGATCATTCTATGATTTCTAATCCAGAACGAGGATTTTGTACAAGAAACGGCTATCACAGCAGGAGTTCGGTAATATCTGATTATGAAATCAATACACTGAAAAACGGCAAACATACATTAGTTTTTTTTGATTTTAAATTGAAGGAGTTTATTTCTAGTCCTATAAATTCGGATATGCTGGGAATGATGCAGAGAAATTTTGATAAACTCAGAGCTAATGGGATAAAGGCTGTGGTGCGTTTTACATATTCTAACAGCACTTCTGCGGCTGTTTATGATGCTGAACCATCTATCGTTTTAAGACATATTTCTCAGCTAAAACCGATTTTAGAGAAAAATAAAGATGTCATCGCCCTTATAGAAGCAGGATTCATCGGTGCATATGGAGAATGGTATTATTCTACACATTACGGAAACAAAGGACAGGCTGATTATACTAAACGAAGAACTATCGTCAATGCCATACTGGATGCTTTCCCAAAAGAAAGAATGATAGCGGTGCGAACTCCATTGATTAAAACCAATCTTCTTAACATCTCTTTAAACTCTCCATTGACTCAGTCGGAGGCTTTTAATAGAAGTAACAAGGCTCGTTTGGGACATCACAACGACTGCTTTTTAGCGGATGAAAAGGACAGAGGAACTTACACCGGTGAGCAAGATAAAAAATATACACAGTTAGACTCTAAATACACGGTTGTAGGAGGGGAGACCTGTACGCCGCCGACCAGCTATTCTCAGTGTAATGCAGCTCTGCAGACCATGGGAAAATATCATTGGTCTTATCTAAATCTAAGCTATCATCAGGATATGATTGCAGATTGGAAAAACACCCATTGTTTTGAGGAAATACAAAAGAGGCTGGGATATCGTTTCGTGATGAAAGAAGTCCAATATACCGAAAAAATGGAGTCTGGAAAAAACTATAAATTGATACTGAATTTCGAGAACAAAGGCTTTGCATCGCCATATAATCCAAGGTCTGCGTACATTAAATTCCGTTCTGTTTTCGATGGCAGAATACATTTTTCTCATCAGATTCAGTCCAATCCTCAGTTTTGGTTCACTGGAAATCATCAGTTAGAAATATCCGTAAATCTCCCAAGCCATCTTCCTGCGGGAGATTATGATGTTTTGCTTCATCTTCCAGACGCATCTATGTCCATCGCTGACAAGGCAGAATATGCTGTCAGATTTGCTAATATCAACACTTGGGAAGCAGCCACAGGCTATAACAAACTATATACCCAAACTAAAAAATAATAAATGAAAAAGAGTTTTTTAATCGTTTTTCTTTGTGGATTTTTCACTTTTTCTTTGGCTCAAAAGACCAAAAGATTGCCTTTGAAAAAATATAAAATCACTGTCTTAAATGATACTTTGAGGGAAACATCAGGATTGACACTGATGAATGGGAGGTTGTACAGCTTTAATGATGGTGGAAATCCCAATGAAATTTATGAAATAAACCCTGAAAATGGACAGATAATTTCTACCATCAAAGTTGATTTTCCAAACAGAGACTGGGAAGCCATGACCAACGACGGGCAAAGCCTTTATATAGGAGATTTCGGGAATAATGGAGGCAAAAGAACAGATTTGGCGATTTATAAAATCTTGGATAATTCTCATCAGAAAATCAGTTTTAAATACAAAAATCAACCTCATTTTAGTTTTAAAAAAGACAAACATGATTTTGATGCCGAAGCGATGATTTTCAAAGATGGGAAAATCTATCTTTTTTCCAAAGAATGGGCTTCGCTGAAAGTTTCTAAATATGCGATAAATCCCAATGCAGAGAAGGAACAGAACATCGAAAAAACGGAAGAATTTAAAACCAATTTCTTGGTAACAGATGCTTTTTATTTTAATAAAAAACTGTATTTGGTGGGTTATAACAAAGTCGCAAAAGCCTTTTTGATGATTTTTGATGAAGATGAAAACGGCAATTTTTTCAGTGGAAAATATACAAAATACAAGTTAGGTTCGGTCTTTAAATATGGTCAGATAGAGGGAGTTGCAGTAGATGAAAAGGGTATTTATATCTCAGGCGAAGAATTTAAGAAATTTGGTTTTCAGACGAAACAGAGTTTGTATTTTGTGCCTTTTGAATGACTGTAATTTAAATAAAATTAAATAATCTTATATTTGTGAATTAAAATAAAATTGTGGCTAAAATCTTAGAAGAAATCAAAGCTCCTATAAGCAGGGAAATGAAACTTTTTGAGGAAAAGTTTTATCAGTCCATGCAGAGCAGCGTGCCTTTATTAGATAAAATTACACAATTTATCATCGCTACGAAGGGCAAACAGATGCGGCCTATCCTCGTTTTTCTTTCAGCAAAAATGACAGGTGAGGTGAGCGAAAAAACCTTTCGTGGAGCTTCTTTGATAGAGCTGATACATACGGCAGCTTTGGTGCATGATGATGTAGTGGATGAGAGCGCTAGAAGGCGTAATTTCTTCTCTATCAATGCCTTGTGGGGGAATAAGACTGCGGTTTTGATTGGGGATTATTTATTGTCCAAATCGGTAATTCTTTCTACTGAAAATAAGGATTTTGATTTGTTGGAAATCGTTTCCCAAACCATAAAAGACATGTCCGAAGGCGAGCTTTTACAACTGGAAAAAGCAAGAAAGCTGGATATTACGGAAGATGTTTATTATCAGATTATTAGGCAAAAAACAGCTTCACTTATTTCGGCATGCTGTCAGATAGGGGCAGTTTCTAATAATGCTGAAAACTCGCTGGTAATGAAGATGAAAGATTTTGGGATTTATGCAGGAATGGCTTTTCAGATAAAAGATGATTTGTTTGATTATTTTAGCAAAAACATTATAGGGAAGCCTCTGGGCATAGATATTAAGGAACAAAAAATGACTTTGCCGCTTATTTATTCTTTAAAAATGGCAAATGAAAAGGACAGAAAATATTACTTTAATATCATTAAAAACCACAATAAAACCCCAAAACGAGTAAAAGAACTGATTGATTTTGTGAAAAAATCGGACGGGCTGGACTACGCCGAAAAAATAATGGAAAATTACCAGCAGAAGGCTTTGGATATTTTATCCGAATTTCCTGATAATGAAGCTAAAAAGTCCTTACAGGTCATGCTGAATTATGTAATAAAAAGAGAATTTTAAAAAAGTATAAAAATGGAGAATAATATTTTAGATTGTGTGATTATAGGTTCTGGACCTTCTGGTTTTACGGCGGCTATCTATGCGGCGAGAGCGGATTTAAAACCTGAACTTTATACAGGTTTGCAGCATGGCGGTCAGCTTACTACGACTACGGAAGTGGACAATTTCCCAGGGTATCCAGAGGGAGTTACAGGACCAAAAATGATGGAAGATTTACAAAAACAAGCCGAAAGATTTGACACCAAAGTTCATTATGAAATGATTACGAAAGTGGAATTTTCTAAGGAAAAAGGCGGAATTCATAGACTTTGGGCAGGAGAAAAAGAAATTTTGGCTAAAACTGTGATTATTTCTACTGGGGCTACAGCTAAATACCTTGGGCTGGATGATGAGAAAAAATACTCTGGCGGCGGAGTGTCTGCATGTGCTACTTGTGACGGTTTTTTTTACAGAAACCAAGAGGTTATCGTAGTTGGAGCAGGGGACACGGCAGCAGAAGAGGCAACTTATCTTGCTAATATTTGTAGTAAAGTAACGATGCTTGTGAGAAAAAACTATTTCCGTGCTTCCAAAGCAATGGCTCACAGAGTGGAAAAAACGCCCAATATAGAAGTGAAATTTAATCACGAATTGATAGGCATCAAAGGAGAAAACAACTTGGTAGAAACAGCTGTGATTATCAACAACCAGACCCAAGAAACTTCGGAAATCCCTGTCAGCGGGATATTCATAGCCATAGGACACCAGCCTAATACTGAAATATTTAAAGGGCAAATAGACATGGATGAAAACGGCTATATCATCACCGAAGGAAAATCTTCTAAAACCAATCTTCCTGGAGTTTTCGCGGCGGGAGATGTTCAGGATCATATTTATCGTCAGGCAGTTACAGCAGCAGGAAGCGGATGTATGGCAGCGATAGATGCAGAGAGATATTTAGGTGAATTAAAATAAAAAACTACTATGAAAGCCCTGATATATGTTTTCCTTGGGGGAGGAGCGGGGAGTATTTTTAGGTTTATGATTTCTAATTATGCTCATAAACTGCCTATGGTAGGCTCTTTTCCTCTTGGAACGCTCTTGACTAATGTTTTTGGTTGTTTTTTCATCGGGATATTTTCTTCTTTATTTAAAGAAAATGAATATCTGAAATACCTTTTGGTTACAGGATTTTGTGGCGGATTTACTACATTTTCCACATTTTCTATGGAAAACATCACTCTTTGGCAGAGCGGACAGTATGGAATTTTGGTTTTGTATTTGACATTGAGCATAGCATTGGGGCTTTCTGCGGTGTATTTAGGAAGTCAGCTTTTGAAATAAAGTGAATTTTTAATATTGATTTTCAAAACATTAATGATTTAAGCGTAAAAATCCTTTAAATAAATTTGTCAATATAAAAAATATCCTTACATTTGCACCACTGAAATGAAAGATTATTTCATTTTTGGAGAGATGGCAGAGCGGTCGAATGCGGCGGTCTTGAAAACCGTTGACTGTAACAGGTCCGGGGGTTCGAATCCCTCTCTCTCCGCAAGTATTAAAACTAAATTATAAGGACTTTTGAATTTTTCAAAAGTCTTTTTTTATTTTAAGTCTTAAAAGTTTTCACAAAACGATATTCTTTTTTTACTTTCTTTTTCTAAAAATATATTCACCGCCCGAAGAAATATGCAGTATCTTTGTTTTCTGTATTATAATTATAAAATGGAAAGAGATAAAATAAAAAATAAAGAGTATTTCAAAAATATAAAAATACAAACAAAATGGAAATAGAACTAGATAAAAGATACTTACACCAATTAATAAAAGAAGTAATATCAAAAGAGTATAAGGTAAATTTAGTAAATAATGATGTTACTATTACCGATGATAGTTTTTCTTATGAGTTAAAAGGAGAAAATCTAGAATATTCTTTTGATTTTAGGATACAATATGATAGATTACTAACATTTGAAGGTTTTACTATCAAAATTAAAAAAGTAGAAAAATTTGTATGTGATTTAATAATAGAAGAGTTGAAAAAATATTATCGTGATCATATATATCCTAATACCAAAGATTTCTATAAAACAGACTATTCTTTTTCGCAAGAAATCACTTCTGAGGTTCATTTAGAGGAGTTTTTATCAGAGTTTTATAAATGTCTTTCGTATTATGAACAAGAAGTATTTCCTAAACTATTAGATATAAAATTTTTAGCTGATTATGTGGGGAGTGTACCTTTTGATAAACAATTGGAGATTGTCGTTGGCAGGACTTATCCTGTCACTCTTTTTAAGAAGATTGCTATTCTAAAATGGGGAAATCACCCAAAATATGAAGAGTATAAAAACGGCTTACAGACCTTTATAAAAGAAGACTTTTTAGAGCCAAGATATGAAAAAGAGGCTCCTTTATACCAACAAGGATTTGATTATTTAATCACTCATTTAGAAAATGAACCTAATCCTTTTGTGAATGAATGATGTTAATTTTAAATAAGAGATATGTTTAGGGAACAAGTCATAAATTACATAGATAGATTTCTTAGTAACAGAGGTTTTAATTTAACAAAAGAAGGAGATAAAACTGCTCAACAACTATATTATAGTAAAAAAGAAAATGATTTAATTATCGGTATTCGGTTTTTATCTGAAATTTATGAAAATAAATATTTTTATGGTTTTGTTAATTGTAATCAAGTACCATTAGTAGAAAATATTGTAGCAAATATTCTCTATAAAAATAAAATTACAGCAGTGAAACCCAAAGATATTTATAACACAATTATGACAAGAGATTATAATGAATATAGGCTTCCTGCTGATGGAATTTTAATAGATACAGAACAAAAATCCGCAGAAGTCTGTAATTTGTTTGATAGATTTTACAATGAATACTTTATTCCTTTTTACGAAAAATGGAAAGATTTATCTGTTTTTGTATGAGTATATTAAAGATAAAACAGAAGAAGAGTTGTGGGATATTTTAGGGCAATTTGCACCAATGAAAAAAGCGGTTATTTTAAAACTTTGCAATGATAGTAACTATCAGGAATTTATGGATAGCTATTTTCAAAAACAGAAGGAATATTTTGATGAAGACCCTGAAGATATTGATAATATAAGATATTACAATGCCTCTAAAGAACTTAAAGAGATTTTAGACAATACAAAACCTATTTATAATGGCGTTAGAGAGATTGGCTTCTGAAACGGATGATGAAAAAATAAAGGAACTGGCTCTGCACCAGCTTGAAAAAAGAAAACGATTAGGAAGGTGGGAGCAGAAGAAGAAGAAAGATGATTAGAAAATAAAAACAAAAAAGAGATTTAATAATTAAATCTCTTTTTACTTAGTAGCGGGAGCAGGGCTATTGTTGTTAATTGTAAATGACTGATAATTAAAAACATAAATACTTTAAAAGACGCCTATAAGTGACCGTTTCGGGTCTGTTACTAAATATTATTTCCCAGTGATCAATTTTAATAAATGCTCTCTCTTGTCGGGAGAAATCTCAAAAGTCACAGATATTTTATCATTATTAGGTGGCAAAGATTCTTTGTCCACAAAAACCTTAGGATAAGTAAACAAATACAATATATCAACACCAAGGCAATTTGCGATTTTGGAAAGTTCATTAACTTTCAGTTCTCTTTTACCATTTTCTATTTTACTTATAACAGCTATATCAACACTTAGCGCTTCAGCGATAACATCTTGATTTATGCCTTTAGCTGTTCTAATTTCCTTGATATTTTGTACAACATTCATAATAGTAAAGTTAAGTAATTGATTATCATTTTCTTTTGCGATTAAAGAGGTTTTATTTGCGATTTTGGAAAGATTTATTTGCGATTTTGGAAAGTTTTATTTTACTTTGCAATACAATTTGTAATACAACTTGCAATACAAAATATAAAACAAAATGACGATATCACAAAAAATAATTAAAAGAATAATCTCAGATAATGATTTTTCTCTCAGGATGGCAATACACTTGAAAGCAACACAAGTGGCTGTTATTTTAAAAGCAAGAAGAAAATCAAATAGTTTGCTGTTACCGAATTGTATAGAATTTTACAAGCAAAATGGCTACTCTGATGATGAAATTATAGAGAAACAACCAGGGCGAAAAAGCTCTTAAGTTTATATACTCCAACCATAGGCCACGAAGGGTCTAAATATTATCACAAACTCTTTCTTCATAACTTTTTGGGTAACAGACCAGCCTAGACGGGGTGCAGTGGCTTTTTAACTTAAAAAACTCAATTATAATTTAAAATAAATAAGATGGAAAAAACAAATAAACCTCTTGCCGCTCATTTGGAATTTAAAGAAAGATTAGAAGAGCTATTTAGTCAAGCTCCGAAAGGCTTTGGCTACATGTGTTTCTATTATCTCACAAACGGAGAAGAACCTTGCGAAGAGGGTGTTATAGGTCGGTCAAACGAGCCGTTCATTGCTCATACTATTGTGAATTCAATGCTGAAAAGTGAGACTGTTAGCGACTTGATACAAGCCGCATCCTCATATGTTACTGAATGTAGAACTCGTGAAAACAAAGGTAATCATGACAAGCACCAAAAGACAACAGTATAACGCCTGCTACAGGCTGAGAAAAAAAGGAATAAAAGTTTCCACACCAGAAAAAACCATATATGGTTCAGCTGAACTGAGTGAGAAACCTACGGTTTTCCTGCTCCTTGAAAAATTTTCTTTTGTTGTTCAAACTCAAATATTTGCAAATGAAAAGTAGAATTAAAAATCCCAAACTAAGGGCTTTTGTAGAGGGTTTCAAAAAAACATCCGTGCCAGTCACTGTTGTAGATTTTTTAAAAGACAACGATGCTGAGTTTACTATTGGGTTTAAAAGTAAAATAGACAGATTAGCCAAGGATAGCGAGGCTGTAATAAAAATTATAACTGGATAATGATTTACGAAAAAAGAAATAAATACACCTGGGTATTAAAGGAGAAAGAAAAAAACAATACAGCACCTGTTTCAGAGGCTGTTTCGGAAAAGCCGAAAAAACAAAATTCTCGATATAAAACAGCTCAGTATCGAGCTTTCTGTAAGAGACTTTTTACTTATAAAAAGTTTGTTTGTAAAACGGAACTGAATATCCTAATAAAAGAACAACTGCACGCCAATACTACTTGGTATCGCAATCGGATGATTCAGCTGGGTTTCTTGAAAGAGGAGTTCAATGTTTTCAAACCAGGGGAGAATTTATAAAAAGATGAACAAGTATTTTTTTTCATTTTATAAATTAAATTTTAAGTTTTCCAGCTGGTTTCTGTGCGAGCCTGCCAGCTGGTTTTTTATCTAAATTAAAATAACATTTAAAGCATAAAGAAATGACAACAAAAGAGTTAAAGGGATTATCGTTTACAGAATTAGAAAAATTATCATTTACAGACGAGTTTTTAAACAATGAAGTCATATTAGATACTCTTCTGAATGAGCTTGATATAAAACATCAAAGAGGATGGTATTATTCTAGTGGAGAAATCATGATGGTTCTGATTAATTTAACAGATAAAAACAAAAAGATTCTGTCGGAAATTATCAAGGACTTTAATGCGTATAATATTCTTGTAGAAAAAGCGTATACAAGTAACTATACAGAAGGAGTAATCAATGCTGCATATTTAATCGATTATAACAAAGAAAATTTTGGAGAAACATTATTGTTAGATTGGGATAAAGGGCTTTTTTATTATAAAGAAGCGGATGAATAAATGCATTTTAATGCAGTAATTTATAATATGTTCCTTGTATCAAAAAGGATATTATACAAAAAAATAGACAATAATGAATTTCCCAATAAATCAAAACGATATATTCCAGGCGACTAATGGTGGTCTGGACTTGATACAGAGGTTTTTGCCTCAAGTTCGGCAGAACAAGCATTTTAAAATACGGCACGAGGGAACAGAGTCTGCTAATCTTTCCAAGAAGGACGGGATTTATTTCGTGAAAGACTGGGGAGACACGGGAGGTTTCTATGCTGAAAGCCGAAACGGAATCCACATCTACGCCCACGAAATGGGACTTACTTATTTTGAAGCTCTTTTGCAGCTGGGTAGAGAATTGGGGATTTTGGACGAAAATAAAACTAAACCTAAAAATATAAATGTATGCAAGTTTTCCGAGTTCGAGGGAACACTGAATGAGGAGGGATTTTGCTACGAAACCAAAGATTTTACACCTTATGAGCTGGAGGTTCTTGGACCGCTGATGACGGAGGAAGTATGCAGAAGGTATGGGCTTTATTCCTTGAAGTCTTATTCTTGGCTCAAAAAGGAAGAAAATACCCAAAAAGAACTCTGCAATATCTACACGGTGGAGAGTTCCGAAACCTATCCTGTTTTTGCCTTTATCGTAAAAGCAGGAGGCGGAAAGAAAAAAATCCATCTGGAGGGCGAAAACAAAAATGTAGTAGTAGAAGAACCCGAAGAGGAAAGAGTTTGGCTGAAAATCTATAAGCCGAAATCAACAGATAAGAAATACCGATTTTCTTACCTTGGCAAGAAGCCATCGCAGCACATTTTTGGGCTGGAGAATGTAAAGTCTATTTACAACAAACTCCAGCAGGAAGTAGAGGAGTCCTACGATGACGAGGAGGAATCTGCACCAGCCAAAGTGAAAAAATTAGAGCGAATAGTCATCTGCTCTGGCGATAGAGATTCTCTCAATATGGCTTCTACGGGCGAAACTGTGGTTTGGTTCAATTCTGAAACGGCAGATATTACCGAGGCACAAATTGCGATGCTTTTCAAGTATGCATTTGAGGTCATCAATGTTCCAGACCTTGACCCTACAGGCTTCGAGGCTGGGAAGAAACTAGCTTTGGAGCATATGGATATCAAGACTGCGTGGCTCCCAGAAAGCCTTACCAAATCCAAAGATTTTAGAGGTAATCCGAAAAAAGATTTTACCGACTTCATGAAATCTGAAGCTGCATTTGAGGACAAGGAGCAAAAAGAGCTTAGAGCCAAAGTAAAGAGGTTTCTGGAACTTGCCAGACCTGCTAAGTTTTGGATTGAAAAATGGAGAACGAACAAAGAAGGAAAGAAAATAGACCATACGCCAACCTACAGCGTGAACTACAAAAATGCGTTCAATTTCTTGAAGCTGAACGGATTTTTCAGAATAAAAGATGCCACCAGAAAGGACGGTTACTATTTTGTTCAGCAGAACAAGCACATTCTTCGGGAGGTTTCCTCGCAGGAAATCAAAGACTTTTTCAATAAGTTTTTGGACGAAAAACAAAAAGAAAAAGGGCTTCGGCTTTTTCCCGATGAACTGCTGAACATGGTAATAGGTTCGGAGGCGGTTTCAGAGAAAAAACTTCAGAACCTGGAGAGTAAGGAGTTTGATTTTACAGACTTTACTCCTACTTCTCAGTTTTTCTTCTTTGACAAGTTCATTTGGGAAGTCAGCAAAGATAAAATCGAGAGGATAGATAAAGGCTACAGCCGTTATGTGATGGAGGACGATATTTTGAACGAAATCATTTTCCGCCAGACCAGAACGACTCTGAACACTTCTAAACTGAATATAGAAGAGCCGTTTTTCAATATTAAAAAAGATGAGAATAACAACTGGAAGTTGGATATTGTAAGAAGTGACTGTGATTTCATGAACTACTTTATCAACACCTGCCGAGTTCATTGGAAAGAGGAATTAAGGGATTTGAAACCATCTGAATATGACAATTATTTAGATGAAAATAAATTTATCATCAATAAAGAAACGCTTTCAGAGGATCAGATCTACGAACAAGAATTGCACTTCATCAACAAGGTGTATTCTTTCGGGTATATGCTCCACCGATACAAAGACCCTGCTAAGGCTTGGTGCCTGTATATCATGGACAATGAAGTAGTAGATGATAACGAGTCCCACGGGCGAACAGGGAAGTCTATTTTTTCCAGCCATGCTTTGAGGTTGTTCATGAATTCCAAGTATTTAGGAGCAAGAAAAAAAGGACTGCTGGAGAGCGACTTCTTGTATGATGGAATAACGGAACAGACCGACTATGTGCTGTTCGATGATGCGGATAAGAGATTCCAGTTTCAGCAATTATTCACGGACATTACGGGAGACTTGAATGTAAACCCGAAGAACCAAAACGCTTATTTGATTCCGTTCTACTTGTCTCCGAAATTCTGTATTTCCACCAACTATGCGCCTTATGGACTGGACAGCTCCACCAGAGGGAGGATTTTATTCATGTCGTTCGGGAATTGGTATCATGGCGAAATAGAAGGCTTCACAGAGCGAAATCCGATGCATGATTTTAATAATCGATTTTTCACTGACTGGGATGAAAAGCAGTGGAATTTGTTCCTAAACTTCGCCATGCAGTGCCTGCAGTTCTACCTTTCCACAAATGAAAAGATAGGAGCACCAGAAGGGAACATCAGAAAGAGAAACCTATTGGCTGAAATTGGAATTGTATTCTTTGAATGGGCTGAAGATTATTTCAAAGATGAAAACATTAACCAGGCTGTATGCAGACGGGTAATGTATGAAAATTTGAAGAATTATAATAATTCCATGAAGCAGATTTCGGCGACTTCTTTCAAGAACAAACTAAAGCAGTTCTGCGAGCTGAAAGGGTACATATTTAATCCAAAGGATCAGCTGACGGATAAGGCGGGGCAAAGAATTATGAAATGGACAGATAATAAAACAGAGGAGCATTTCTTCATCCAAGTTCCAGAAGAAAGTGCCGAGGAAACAAATAACGAACAAGACGATATATTTTTTTAAACCATGATAAGAACAGAGTTCCCTACGAATAGAGCAGAGCTGAAAGAGCAATTCGGCTACCTTTCTTTCCAGTGCACATTCATCAACACGGATGTTGTAGTGGTGCGAAGCAGGAGGACTTATAAGTATGTTCTTATCACATATTGCTGCGGGAGAAAAACGGGTTTTATCTGCGAAGATGAAACCCTACAATGGGAGAAGGCTTTCGAGATTTTCAAGGAAGTGCCAAGCAATTACAATGATTTAGACCAATGGGAAACCCAGAACGAGGAAAGGCTGGAACTCTTGGTTCCAAACACGCGCAATTATGTGTTTATCGATGATAAAGTAATAAGAGAAGTAGTAAAAATTAAAGAAAAAAAATAAAAAAATGGATAGAATAAAATTATTTACAACGGGATTTACCCAGGTGTTCCTAGTTGTGCTGAACACTTATTTCATAACGAGAGAGTTTCTATTTGGAATCCTTGCATGTGGCTTTCTTATCAGTTTTGTGTGGTCGCACAATGTAAAGAAAGTAGCTTTCGGGAGCGAGTGGGATAGAATTATTTATTCCCTTGGTGCAATGACTGGGAGTATCCTGGCATTTTACTTCGGGAAATGGATTTATTAAAAGAACATTATGGAAGAAAATGAATAAACCTAAAGTAGGAGAAATCTGGAAAATCCAAAGAGCTAGATGGATATTTAAAAATACCAAAAAAGGTGATATTATTTATGAAAATAGTATGAAAATAAAAGTTTTAAATGTAAAATTTTGGAGTTCTGATATGGATTTTCACGATTTAATAATTCTAACCTTAAAAAGATTACCTGATAAAACTTGGTTTGAAATCATAAAAGAAAAATTATGCAAATTATGGAAACAAAAGAAATGAAAATACAGGTGCCAGAGGGCTACAAAATTGACAGAGAAAATTCAACTTTTGAAAATATAATTTTCAGGAAGGCGGAAAGAAAGCTACCTAAAAAATGGGAAGATTTAGAGAATGTAAATGGATATTATGCGGATAGTTGGGGTGATGTAAGATGTTATTATGGTGTTAATACTCCAGATCATACGAATAAAAACATTTTTCCTACCAAAGAAGAAGCCGAAGCATGTTTAGCACTTGCACAGCTGTGTCAGCTTAGAGACAGATATAACGATGGTTGGAAACCCAATTGGAATAGTACGGCAGAAACAAAATATGTTATAGAAATATTTAAGAACAATATAGTTAAAAATCTTTATGGGGGTAAACATAGAATATTAGCTTTCAAAACAGAAGATCTCAGAGACAAATTTCTAGAGAATTTCAAAGATTTAATCGAAACAGCAAAACCATTGTTATAACAGACCACAGCGAAACAACTGTAAAAGAATAAACAAAACCTACAAAAACAAAAGCATTTAAATTTTAATCATATGGATATTATTGGAAACATCTACAGCAGAGAGGATGCGGAGCAGAAAACAGAAACATTCCGTGTTCAAGAATTCTTATTGGACGCTTCTTACTTTGACAATTACAATCAGACCCAGCGAGAGAATTTCCTCAAAATGCAGGTCAAAAATGCGAACATCGATAAGTTAGCAGCAATTCCCAACGGAAGCAGAGTGAAAGTGTTTTTCACGGTAGAAGGAAGGTTCTACGACAAAGAGGACGGAACGAAGGGACACGCTCAGAACCTTTCTGCGTTTAATTTCGAGGTAATCAAATTGGCAGAGAATAAGCCGACGGCTCCTGCTCCTGTAACGCCTCCTGCACCACAAAAAACCGACTTCTAAACAGTCAGGTATTATTTAGCTTTTTTCATTGCAATCCGCTCAGATTTGGGCGGATTTTTCTTTTTGATATACACCGGTTTTCGCACACCTACAAGGCGGCGATTTTCACAACCCCCTGCCACCCCCAAAAAGTTGTAAAAAAATTGTAAGAATTGTAAGGAATTATCCGAGCGGTCTGTTTGTCGGGTTTTATCGCCTTACAACTTTTATTTTTATTTTGTAAGGAATGGATAATCCTTACAAAAAAATTGTAAGGGAAAAACTGCCTTACAAAATGAATTTGGCTATTGTATGGGATTCTTACAACTCTAAGTAAGGTGTAAATATTTGAAAAATAAAGACTTACAAAATCCTTACAATTCTTACAACTTTTTTCCTACTTTTTAGAGAATTTCAGAATAAAAGTTTCAGAAACTAAAAAAAGCAGAGCCTTTATAATATGGTGGAAAAATCATATACTTGCTCAAAAAAATAAGGATGCTAGTAAGTATATTTTTACCAGTGAGTAAGCCGATCAAGCAGTTTTTGACTCAGAAATTTGGTGCGGAATATCAGCCAAGCCGAGATAATTGGTTCGGTATTCTTATCAGTTCCCTTTTGAGCAAGAAAAATTCGAACTGGGATGATCGTGCAAAAAATGAAGTCTTCGAGGAGGAATATAAAATTTCCTTCAAATTATCTTATTCCGATAAACACGGAATCTGCATTCTTCCGACGCACGAGCAACTGCTTCGGCGTGCAGTGGAGAGTCTGTTTCGTGAGCATCTGTATGAAACAGCTGTTCTCAACAAACTCTACTATGATATAGAGTATAAAACATCCATAGAAAACCTGCTGAATTTCTACGGAATACACGAGGAAGAAAAATCCTATTATCAAACTATCATTAGAGATTTTAACAGGAAAAAGGATAAAATCGCCCAACGATTAGAAAACCAGCCAAATAAAATATTTTCGTAAAAAAACTTTAAAATATGGTGGAAATCAGCAATATTCCAGAAAAATTCTTTCGTGAAATTCGACAAATCGAAATTTTCAACGGCAAAGAATATTCATTCACGGCGAACAGCACAGGCAAGAGTATTTCTGCTGAACCGAAAATAATCTTTAAAAACATCGTTCCCGAAGACTTTGATAGGTCTATTAAAAGAAAATCTAAAAACGGAAACGCTTTTTTCGAGGTAGATTTATCATTTAATCTCCACAGTATGAACCCGATGGACATTATTACTTATTCTGTTCTTTTGAACAAAAAGAGTTTTGCCATCCGCCTGGTGACCAATGTAGATTCCATGATATTGGGTAATGAACAAGAGCCGTTCATGGTAGAAGTTCATGACGGGCGCAAGGATGATAATTCTGGAAGTGATAGGATGCAGATCCAAATTTCTGGCGCTACCATTATAGAGCCCAAAGCCAAGAGCTTATAACTTTTCTGTCTTTTTTTACGCAAAGAACATTTTAGATTTTTGAAAAATAAAATCTAAGAATGTTTAATGGTAATACTTTATTAAATACTCCGCTGGCAATAGACAAAGGCTATTTGATGAGCCTTGTTCCATCATTGGCAGCGGAATTTATGTTGATGAAAGCATCTCCTATGCAGAGCATAAGGGAGAAAGAAATGCAGTATTTATCCAAAATCAACAAACAGGGAGAAGGGAAAGAAAACATGAAGTTTCCTGTAATAGTAGATATTGTGGGAGCAATCACTAAATATTCTACTTACTTCTCTTACGGCACCAAGTTCCTTGGGGAGCTCTTGAAAGAATTGGATAGAAGCCCAAGTGTTTCGGGAATTATTCTCAATATAGATTCTGGGGGCGGTATGGTCTCTGGAACCGCAGAGCTTACCCATATAATCAAGAATTTAGAAACTCCTACTATATCATATACCAGCGGTTATCAGTGTTCGGCAGCGCTGGACATTGCTTCTGGGTGTGATTATCATATGGCATCTCCTTTTGCTGATAAAATTGGTTCTATCGGGACGATGCTCTCTTACCAAGATTTTTCGGCAATGTTCGAAAAATGGGGAGCAAAAATCTATGAAATCTATGCTCCACAGTCTACAGAAAAGAACAAGGAGTATCGTGAGCTGATGAAAGGAAACGAAAAACTCTACACTGAACAGCTGAAAGTTTTAGCAGATGATTTTATTTCCAGAATGAAGGAAAATTTTGGAGAGAAGCTGAAAGATGACGGGCATGTTTTCAAAGGAAAAACCTACACTCCGAAAGAGGCTTTGGAAATCGGTCTTATAGATGAACTCGGCTCTCTAGAAGATGCATTGAGCAAATTTTAATCAATAAATTAAATAAAAATGAAATTCACAAGAATCACAGCCCTACTGGGACTAGCGCAACTGACATTCCATGCAGGAGTGTTTGGAACGCAGAAGCCTTTTGCGAAGCTATCGGAAGAGGAATTGGAGAAAATAGAAAACGCCTTGGCTGGTCTGGAATCAGAAGGATTGGCGGAAGAACTGGAAAGCACTAAGCAGAGCCTTTCTGATGCTGTAACGAATCTAGAGGTCGTAAAAAAAAATTCGGAAGAAACGGCACAGGCGGTAGAAGCCGCACTAGAAACTGCAGGGTTAAAAGAGGAGGCTAAAGAAAGCGTGGTGGAAAACATCGCTTTACTTGGGGAAAAATGCAAGGAATTCGGAGGCTCTAAAAACAGACATTCTGTAGTAGAGAATGACGGAAAGGAGAATTCTGAAAATGGTTTGATTGGAGGATTTATGAATCCAGAAGACGAGCACAACAAGTTGCTCCAGAGAGTAAAAAAGTAGAATAAATTAAAATATAAGAATATGAGTTTAAAAACAGATCAGATTAAAAACGAGCTTATTCGTTATTTATCTGTAAATCCTACTTTATTCAGCGGTATGGTTTTGTCAAGCGAGGTTTACATTAACCGATTTGTTAGAACCGTAACCAAGGTAAAGGGACATTATCCATCGGTTCAGGCATTGATGAGCCATGCAGTTCAGATTTTTGATTCCAAGAAAGTGACTCCGTATGGAGATATTACATTCTTGTATAAAGATTTGAAGAATTTTCATCAAAAAGTGGATTTCCAAATAGATCCAGCGGAAATTTTGGGAAGTATTTTTGAAGAAAAATACGAAGAAAGCAAAGGACTGCAGCAGAAGAGCATCTCTGTTCTTGCTATGCAGATTTTAAAGGAAAAAGTGATTGATGATGTTAATATTCTATCTATCACTGGTAAGTTTGATGCATCACAGAAAGGGCAGGCGTCTCCTACATTCGGATCATCAATGGACGGGCTGAACGAGGTTCACAAGAAAATAGCAGCAGATACTACAAATCCTGCGTTCTTGGTTCCTGGTGATGCGATAACCAAAACCAATGTTTTGGATGTGGTAACGGAGTACGAAAGGCAGATTCCATCACTTTATAAAAACAAAGTGAAAACTATCTTCATGAGCCAAGCTGATGCGGAAGACTATCAGATCGCATACGAAGATAAATTCGGGCAAAACAAGTTCCAGGATGATGCCATGAGAACAAGACTTGGTAAGAGACAAATCGTGGGCATACCGAACCTTACCAAAGGAGCTATCGTGTCTACGGTGGACAATAACCTATTAAGGCTTATTGACGAAATAGACAATCCTGCTACTATTACTTCGGTTCAAGAGAGCGGAAGAGTATTGAATGTTCTTGGCGAGTTCTCTCTTGGATATGATTATGCTGTAAACCAATTGGTATTCATGCATACATCAGACGGAACGAAGAAACGAGGATTGAACAATGCTGACCAGAACGAATTGTTCTATGCAAGTGAAAAACTAAGTGTGTAATTCTATACCTGTGGGCACTTTTGGTGCTTACAGGTTTTTCTAAAAAAATAATATTATGGCAAAAGAAGACGAAAAAGTTTCTGAAAACATCGAAGAAACTGCAGGTAATACTGAAGAATCTACAGAAAATGTAGCAAAGGAAACTCAGCTTGATACCAGGGAAAACGAACTGAATGTTTTTGCGGACCAGCTGAAAGAAAAAGAAGCTGAACTGGACAAGCGTGAGAAAGAAATCGCAAAAAGAGAAGCTGAACTGGATAAGAGAGAAAAATCTCTTACAAAGAAAGAACCTAAACCAGCAGAGCCAAAAGCAGAAGCTGTTTCATTTGTTTTCAACGGAGAAAAATACAGATTCACTGATGATGCTCCGAGCAAAATCAGAATCGACGGCTTAGTGAAAACTCAGCAGGAAATCTCCCAAGACGAAGATATACTGCTTCAGTTGGTAGTTGGCGGGTCTGGATTGATAGAAAAAGTTTAACCAAAAAAATAAATAAAATTATGGCAAGTTGTTTTGATAGCATTCCGCACGAGAACTTGGAGCATTGCCCAAATGATGAAATCAATTCTGGGATTGCAACGAAGTTGTATTATGTTCCTGTAGATTTCATTAAAAGCATGGCAAAGCCTACGATTTCTACTACCTATGCCAGCAGGGTAACCATTGCGGCAGGAGGTATTGTTCTCAATAAGGATAAAGCGTGGAAATCCATCGACATTCAGATGGATGAAGGAGAGTTGAAACCAACCCTTACAGGGAATGTGGGCAACAAGAAGACAAAAACAGAATTGGAATTTCTTATTCCTGGTCTTAGAACGGAAGTGCTGGGCTGGATAGATGCCTATAAGAACGCTCCGTGTGTTTTTGTTGTGAAAGATGCCAACGGAAAACTCTTTGTGATTGGAAACAAAGACCTTGGAGCAAGAATAGATTCTGCCGAGGGAACTACAGGTAAGAAAATAGATGATAACTCTGGAGTAACAGTGAAATTGGTAGCGAATGCGAAAACTTGTGTGTATGAAGGAGAAATCACATTAGAACCTGCAGCGTAGAAAATTGGAAAAGATGGATAAAAAGTATTTCAAACTGAATGTTCCGATTGGAACAAGGATTATCAGTTCTCGTGGTGATTTTGTAGTGGAAGAAGTTCCAGATGATGCTTTTGATTTTTTCCAAAGAGGCTCCCAGTGGCTTTCGCTGGAGCCAGAGGCTGTAGAGGGTCTTTCCAAATTGTCGGAAACGAAACTTAAAAGCCTTTTAGCTCTCAAAGAAAGGCAGGATATGACAGAAGATGCTGCCATTATCCAAGAGGCTTTGGGACAGATTCTCCTTACGAGAACGGAGACAGCAGAAGACAAATCAAAATCACAAAAGAAACAGGAAGCCTAGTGCTTTCTGTTTTTTATCATTATGAACGCAAAAGAACACCAGGAACTTTTAGAAAAGTATATTTCATACGGAGGAAACCAGCGGATAACGGAAGCTTGCAGGAGGTTTTCCCTGCAGAATTTCACAAAGCTGAAATATGAATTTTCTAGATTGAATAAGCCTGCAGAAGCGAAAGTTTCAGCTGAAATTCCAACCGATAAACAAGCCGACCAAGAGAGTGGAATTCCGAAACCAGAAGCGCCAAGAAAAGTATTCAATGACTTTATTGCAGATTATCCTGTAGAGCTTCATAAGGTTTTCCGCAGACGCTGGGGGCTGTGGATGGAGGCTTGCTCCCTTAAAATTCAGCTCGGAGAACTTGATCCTAAAGATGAAGACGAAGCCTTTGAGCTTCAGTGGAAAATTTGGAATTGTTTTAAAGAATTTGACCAATGCCAAAAGGTGCTGAAACATTACAGAGAGTATAAGAGAATAATGCCTTTGGAGACTGAAACTGATTTCGAGGGGATGAGTGAGCTGGAAATTTATAAATATCGGGACAATCTTAGGGCGCTGATTACAAGGAGGAAACAGACCATTAAGAAAATGGAAAATTCCCTGCCTGCTCCCGAAGACCCAGAGTATAAGAGCCGACTGCACACGCTGAATCTCAAAAGGGAACAGCTCCAAGAAAAAGAAAATGAACTTATGGAATGCGAAAAATTTTTAAATAATGGAAAATAAAATATATGCTCCTTTGGAATGGTATACGGTTCAGAGGAAAGTAAAAGAGTTAGTGCCTTGTGATTTTAATCCAAGACAAATCAATGATGCCGATATGAAGAAACTCCGAGAGAGCTTGGAGAAATTCAATTTGGTAGAAATTCCAGTCATTGACCTGGACAATACACTAATAGCAGGACACCAGAGAGTGGCTGCATTGTTTGTGCTGGGGCGTGGTGAGGACAATATCGATGTAAGAATTCCAAACCGAAAACTTACCGAGGAGGAATTCAAAGAATACATGCTCCGAAGTAATATCCATAATGGCGAATTTGATTGGGAAAAAATAGAGGAATTTTTCCAAGATTTAGACCTTGAAGGTATCGGAATGGACATGGGCGACTTTGATGAATTTTTGAAGCAGAACGCTGTGCTTCCGCCTGAAGAAGAGGGCGATTTTGATGCCTCGCTCCCTGAAAAAACGCAAAGTGTAGAGGGGGATTTATTCGAATTAGTTTCTAAAGATAAAAACATAAAGCATAGGTTTTTGTGCGCCAGCTCCACTGACTCAGAGAATTGGGCGAAGTTACTTGGCGATGACAAACTGAATCTATTACTTACCGACCCGCCGTATAATGTAGATTATCAAGGAGGAACGAAAGACAAACTAAAAATCAAGAATGATAAAATGAGCAATGATAATTTTTATCGATTCTTGTATGATTTCTTTGTGAATAGTTATGTTTTTTCTCATGCTGGAGCACCTGCGTATGTATTTTATTCGGATTCGGAGGCTATCAATTTCAGACAATCTATGCTGGATGCAGGGTATAAGATTTCCTCTACTTTGGTTTGGGTAAAGAATTCATTTGTATTAGGAAGGCTGGACTATCATATGCAGCATGAACCTGTTATTTTCTGCGAAGAAACACAGCCGACAGAGATAGAAACGCACCGCTCGCTGGTGTATGGCTGGAACGCAGAAGGAGCTCATCCTTGGTATACGGACCGAAAGCAAAGTTCGATTTTAAGGTTTGACAAACCACAGCGAAACGCAGACCATCCTACGATGAAACCTTTGGATTTAATGGGGTATTTGATTAAAAATTCCAGCAGACAGGGGGAAATTGTAGGTGATGGCTTCTTAGGTTCTGGCTCTACCTTGATAGCTTGTGAGCAAAATTGGAGAGCGTGCAGAGGCTTTGAGCTGGACATGAGGTTTTCGGATGTTATTGTAAGACGGTGGGTGTCCTATATGAAAGAAAACGGATTGGCTTATGAAGTGTGGAGGAACGGGAAACAGCTTACAGATGCTGAGATAGAACAATTTAATAAAAAGTCAGAGGAATAAACCTCTGATTTTTTTTGTAAAAAAAATGAAAAAAAGTTAGTGAAAAACTTGCGTATTGTGAAAATTCACAGTATCTTTGTGGTGTTAAAAAAAGCGAAAGATATGAAGTTAACAGAAAAAGAAAAGGAGTTAATCGAAGCAATTAGAAACTTCTTAAAATCAAAACACAATCCCTCAATAGAATTAGAGTTTTATGCAAGGGAGCTTTTCGAAAAGATGATGGATGGAGAAGAGGAAGAGGAAGAAAAAGAAAAGTAAAAAATAAACCGCCCAAAGCGGGCGGTTTTTAATCTAAAAATATTAAGATATGGAAATAGGAATTAGTAAAAAAGTGGCTTATAAAAAGCAGTTAGAAGATATTATTGTAGATGTATCTTGGGGCAAGATTTCCAAGAATTATTTCGGGAAATCGGCATCATGGATATATAATAAACTTTCTGAAATAGATGGGAACGGAGGAAAAGGTGGATTTACTCTAGAGGAAAGTGAGCAGTTCAAGGGAGCGTTATACGACCTTGCTGAAAGATTGAGAAAGGCTGCTGATAATTTTCAAGCATAAAATACAAATTTCATAGAAATTTGCTTTTTTTAACACCTGCCCTGCATTTGCAGGGCTTTTTTGTGTCTTTTACAGAAAAAATCCTAAAAATTATCTTTGAGGCATGGAATTGTCAAAATTCAAGAAAGACAGCAGTTTTCAGCGTATAAAGGCGAGTTACCTAGATGAGAGTTCAGTGGAACTGACCGAGCGTGAGGCAGAGAAAAAGAAGAGGATGAGCCACGCATGGTCACTGAGATTGAACAACAAATACTCTACCTATCAAGTAATTCAGATACTAATGAGAGACCACGGGATTTCTCAGGCTTCGGCGTATCGTGAGTATAATATGTCCATGCAGATTTTTGGCGAGCTGGATGCTACTACATTGGCAGCGGAACGGCAGGTGCTGAAAGAGGCTTTCTGGAACGAATACCAGAAGGCTGTAAAGGCTGGTAATGGAGACCTTGCAGTTAAGGCACTGAAAGAATATAGGGAACTATTTAATTTTGATGAAAACGAAAACCAGATAGACCCTAATAAGATACAGGCGCATGAGTATAACATCAAAATGCCGAGAAGAATTTATAAGATGATGGATAAGGAGTTTGCGTATGGTGTGGTAGATTTTAATAATTTAGAAATCGAGGATGCAGAATTTAGGGAAGTAGAAGAAAACGAAGATGATGATGAATAGAGAGATTAGCAATTTGATAAAACCACAGAAAGAGATTCTGCTCAATCCTATGCAGATGGCGGCAGTGCTGGCGAACCATCGCTATAAAATTCCTTATATCACAATAGAAGCGGCGAGGGGGTCGGGTAAGTCTACTGTATTGGGGTGGTTCTTAAAGGAAGCCGTGAGGCAGATGCCACGCTCTACAGGTGTGATTGTGGGGGAATCTTTTGTGCAGATAAAGACCAGAACCCTGCCATCTACCAAGGAGGGACTAGAGATGTTCGGACTATGGGAGGGGTATGATTATGTAGTAGGCAGGAGCGGGGTATCTATGGGATTCGAGCGACCATTCCAAGCGCCCGACAGCTGGAATAATGTAATTCATTTCAGAAATGGAGCCATTGCGATAATGGTTTCGCTGGATAATCCCAATTCAGGAAGGGGGCTTAACTCCTACTGGATTATAGGCGACGAGGCTGCACTGCTTACCTACGACCGATTATTCAATAATGTTTTGACGACGAATAGAGCCAAGAAGGAAATATTCAAAGGTAAATCTATGCTTCATGCCGAGATATTCGTTTCTTCCGTGGCGATGACCAAGAAGGGGGAATGGTTCACTAATAGGGAGAAAATGGCAATGGAAAACCCAAAAGAGTATACCTTTATCAAAGCATCTTCGAAAGTAAATATCCATAACCTAGAGCCTGGCTGGATAGAGAAGATGAGAAGAGAGGCGCTTTCAAAGACTATGTTTGAAGCTGAGATACTGAACATCCGCCCTGGGAAGATAGCAGATGGTTTCTATGCACAGCTCAGCAAGAAGAATTATTATAAGTATAAATATGATATTGATGCTTTGGGAGATTTAACAGAAAACTATGTGCCAAGCAGTAAGTATGATACTGACCTGGTGCGTGGTGTTCCGCTTCAATTCAATTTGGATTTCGGGGGAAGAATTAACTGTGGGACAGTGTCGCAGCATTTAGAAAGCCAAGGAGAGATAAGGTTTATCAAGGAGTTCTTTGCGAAGAACCCTGATAAACTTTCCGATATGGTTAAGCAGTTTATCGACTACTATAAACACCACCAATCCAGCTGTAATGTAGTGCATCTGTATCACGACCGCTCTGGTTACAAGTCTGAGGCGAATTCCAAGACTACATTGGCAGAAGATGTAGAGAATGCGCTCCGTTCGGCGGGTTGGATAGTGATTAACCAGACACCGAACACGAATAATCCCGAGCATATACAGAAGTTCAGATTGATTAACGAAATTCTTTCCGAACAGAATCCTCGGCTTCCTATTGTTAGGATAAATGAAAACCAGTGTCCGAACTTGATAATATCAATGGAGAATGCACCGCTGACAAGTGATGATGCCTTTAAGAAAGACAAATCCTCCGAGCGAAGCAGTACAATTCCACAAGAACACGCCACTCACTTTTCGGATACGCTGGATTACTGTTTGTTTTGGCAGTTCGGCTATCTTTTGGATTACGATTACTCTGATTCCTTTATTATTACCAACATTTAAAAGCTACAGGGTCTCCTCATTCCGAGGGGATTTTTTTGTTTTTGGCTTTCCAGCATTTCGGAGAAGTCCCTTTCATATTTCGGTAAAAAATAAAACTGCAATTGTAGAAAAAACTAAGGCGGCTCGTGGGGGCTTTTGCACATTTTGAGAAAAAAACAAAAATTTCATAGGTTAAGGGATTGATAAACAAATGATTAGTTTCAAAATTTTGAGAAAGAGCCTTGTTTTTTCGTGTTTTTTAGTGTGTCTTTTATGTTTCCGTGGTGTTGTTTGATATTTGCGCCATGGAAAAAACGCTGTTTTTATCTGATGTTCTCACGGAAATGAAAAAAGTAGACGCCCGCAAAAATCCTGTTCCTTTTTCTCTAAAAATTAGAAGTTTTAACCTGCAAAATAAAACGGGGGGAAAATTGATAAGTTACGAGGATGCTGTTCTGCTTCGTCCTCCTGCGAAAAAAGGGGCGGTAAGGCTGGCGGATGAAACGCCCTTTAAAAATCCTAACCATTGGGAAAATCGCACTAGGAATATCAAACTAAAAAACGGCGAAATAAAGAAAATACATATTATTTTCATCGAGGAATTTAACGGCAAAAAGGTGGTTTTTTAATATTGATAAAACATGGAGCTTACAAAAGAAAGAAAACATAAAACAGGAGCTTATTATACTCCAAAGGAGTGGGCGAATTTAGCGGTAGAATATTTGAAAAAGACCTTAAATAAACCAATTGAAAAATATGTTTTTTATGATCCTGCTGCTGGGGAGGGGGCTTTGTTGGAAGCCCTGCCCGAAGGATGTGAAAAATACGGCACTACGCTGGAAGCGGAGGATGTAGAGATTTTGAGAAGCAAAGGCATTCCTGCGTGGCAGTTTGATTTTTTAAATGATAAAAACATTAATCATCTGCCTCATGCTTTGTTTGAAGCTGCCCAGTTGCGGCGTTTAATCATTTTTACCAACCCGCCTTATATCAAGGTGACAACTGGACACGCCAGAGAAACCTATCCTACGAATGATGCTGTGCAGTTGTTCTATTATCGGTGTGCTTATGAACTCAATGCCAGTGTGATAGCAGGGTTTAACAAAATGGATATCTGGCAAGCTTCAAGCGGAAGTATATTCAGGGAAAATATGGGTATCTATTATAATGCGAAGGCTTTGTTTATTACTCCAAGCATGTCTTGGGAAGGCTTAAAGGGTAAGTTTCCTATTGCTTTTAATATTTTAGATTATGGAGTAGACGGCGGGATGAAAAAACTCTGTTATAATGACTATACTTTGGAGGAAAAAGAAAAAATAGAGTTTAAAAACGGGCTTTACCGCCATGTTTCTGGAGAGAAAAAAATGACAGATAAAGAAATGGATAATTTCTTCACAGAGCATGTATGGAAAAGAATACATGGAGAGGGAATGACCATTATTGCTGATGTTATAGAGTAAAAAGAAAATAATAGAGCTTTTTTATGTCCTGTTATTTGGGGTGTTTAGGCTTTATTTTTGTAAAAAAAATAAATAAAAATGCAGAAAATAGACAATGACACCTATATAGTAGGGGGTAATTCTGTGGTGAGTTTCAGCGGTGCTGCCAAAGGTGCCAGCGCTGAGCCTCACAGTGTTGCGAAAATAAACGCATCAGCTACCGATTCCAATAACTGGTGCAACTGGGGCGATGATAACCAATATCCTAAACGCCTGATGGAAAAGGTGGCGATGGTGGGCGCTGCTTTGGGCGGATTGGAGGTGCTTACTTCGGCTCATTATGGGCTGGGGCTGAAGGTTTTTGAATTAGTGGAAACCGAAGGCGACGCAGAGTTTAGGGAAAAAATCCCAAGCAGTGAGCCAGATATCTATGATTTTTTTGATAGAACGCAGTTTGAATTGGTATTGAGCGATTTGGTGGCGGATTTTGAGTGCTTCGGTATTGCTTTCCCAGAATTTCTGCTGAGTCCAAACGGCGAAAAAATTATTTCTGTATCAAGACAACAGGCGGGGTTCTGTAGGTTTGAAAAGCCAAAAAACGGCATGATAGAAAATATCTACATCAATTCTGCGTGGGGCGAAACGGATATTAACGAAAAAGATACCATAAAGGTGCGATGCTTCGGGCAGAATTTGTCCATGCAGGAAATTAAAGACTACTGCAAGGCGAAGAAAATCAGCAAATTCATTGTTCCGATTGTGAATACCTTGATGATAGAGAAAGTTTATCCATCGGTCGGCTGGCATTCTTCGTTCAAAAACGGCTGGATGGATGTAGTTCTGTCCGTTCCAGAGTTGAAAAAACGAATGTTTGAGCAGCAGTTTAATTTTAAATATATGATTCATATCGCTGATGATTTCTTCATTCATAGATACGGAAAGGATGAGTGGGCGAAGTTCGACAGTGAGCTGAAAAACAGATACAGAGAAGAGCTGGTAAACAGCATAGACAAAGAGATGACGGGGAATAAAGGAAGCGGAAAAAGTTTGATTTCTCCATTTTTTAGGGACAAAAACTCGGGAGAGCTGATAAAGGGAATTCAGATTGAGGAAATCAAACAGACACAGGCTGGCGGTGATTTCCTGCCCGATGCTAGCGCTGGGAACTCGGAGATTTTGTTCTCTATGGGGGTAGATCCAGCCCTTTTGGGTGCGGGTGTTCCTGGTGGAAAAAACTTGAGTGGTTCTGGTTCTGATAAACGGGAGGCATGGACGATACTTTGTGCGAGACTTCCGAGGAAACACGCCCGAACGCTTTGGGTTTTTAGACTAATTCAGAAATGGAATAACTGGAACAAAGACCTCGTGGCAAAATTCCCGAACATCAATCTGACAACCTTGGATAAAAATCCAAATGGACAAGTGGCAGTTAAGAATTAAATTACCAAAAGTAAAAGTTTCGTAATCAGTGCCGAAAATATAGTAACAATGGAAAAAATAACAGAGCAGAAAGCCAGAGAGCTGGTGAGCTTTCCGAAGAATTTTGATTTTGAATTGATAGACCAGCAGTATGGATTTGAGAGAAAGATTTTCTCCTTGGTAGACAAAGAAGTTTTCCAAGAGCTGGAAACCTCCAATCCAACGGCTTATAATAATTTGGTAACGGCGGGGCTTCATTACAGCTTTGTTTTGTCGCTTCCGAGGATAAAGGTTCATCTGAGTAACTATGGAATTAACCAATATGAGCAGGGAACGACCAAGAACGCCAGCTGGTGGGATGTTCGTGACTTGGCTTTGAGTTGGCTCAGAAAGGCAGATTTTTATTTAGCAAAAGCCTTGAATCTTTTGGCGGAAAAACAGGAATTGCCTTTTTTCAAGAGAAGTTTCTCGCTTCTGCCGTTTTCTGAAACGAGATATTACTTCGGAGAAATTTCTCCAGAGGTTTATTTGATGCTTTCAGATTTGATGCGTGGAGCTTTGGATGAGTTCCTTTCCAAAATGAAACCTTGTGAAGCAGATGTTCTTCTGGGCGATGATGTGCTGAAAAATTTAATAAAAAAATACTGTATTGATAAATCAAAAGCAGATGCGGCGGCGGAACAGGGCTTTCTGTTTACCAGCACAGGCATCGTGGTGCAGTATGAGGAATTACCGTGGCAGAAGTCTGTAGTGCTTACAGATGAGGAAAAAAGAATATTTCAGGTACGCCATATCAGAGGAAGTGAACGCTATCTTACACAAATATGGGATTATCTAAGTATATACAGGGACAAATTCCCTTGCTGGAGTGGGGAAGATTCTCAACCGAAAGTCCCTATCATCGCAAAAAAAGGAGGTCTTTTCTTGTAATATCTTGTCTTTTTCTAGCACCCTGCGGGGTGCTATTTTTGTTTTTGTGATTACAGAAATACATACAGAAGATTTGCATTATTGTCCAAGCACAGAGGTGTTTGGAGGTATTTTGGTGAGGCTCTACTACGCTTCTGTTTGGGACTTTGCGAAAATAGTTCTTCCCGAAGCGGAGGGCTACGAAGACAGCAGGAGAATTTCTAAAGGAAATATTTTACTCAAACACGGAAAAAGTCTAAAGGCTGTGGATGTTTATCTAGACCAAGGTTCTCTATCGGAGAAGGTCACTGGCAGTGCAAAGAGATGGAAGCAGATGAGCGAGCTTTCGTTTCAGCTGACAGGAATGACGCCTAGAAACCTTGGTTTTCTTTCTCAAACGGGGAATTCTGGGCTGGTGTTTTTTGTCTCGGATAGTAACGGCAGAGTTTGGGTTCTGGGGAATCTTAGAAACGCTGCATACCTTACCAGCGGAGATGCTACTTCTGGGAAGAAATTCGAAGAGGATAACATGGTAAGTTTCACTTTTTCAGCAAATACAGGACTGTATGAATATGCAGGAAATATCGCTGAAATAGGAGAGGAGGAGAAGAAAAAACAAGTAGGAGGATTCTCCAGAGGATTTAGTAAAGGATTTAGAATATAAATAAAGAAACAATGAGTAATGTGTCTACATTGGAAGAAATTAAAGGGCTTCTTCCTGACAACAACAATGGAGAAATTACAGAAGCAAGATTAAGAGAAAGTTTTGAAAAGACTTTTTCTGAAATGGATACTAAAGCAACCAAAGAAGCATTAAAAAAAGTAGAGGATAAAGTCAAAGCAGGAACTCCAACTCCAACACCTAGTGTAAATAACAAGCTCGCTGGAAAGAAGATTTCGTTTATTGGAGATTCTATTACTTCGTGGGGGGAGAGTACAAATAACGAATATACACCAGCCAAAGGTTATGCCTATGAAGATGTATGGACTGCACAGCTTTTAAGTCTTACAGGAGGAGTAAAAGCAACGCTTGATGGCAGGGCTGGTTCTAGAGTTACAGGAATAGATGGCGACGCCTTTGCTTTTTCCAGGACAAAAGTGGTAGCTCAAGATAGTGACTTTATATTCATTTTCATGGGCGCAAATGACCAGCGTGCACTGAATGTGCCTACTACTGGTGTTCCTTTGGGAGAAATTAAAGATAAAACTTCTCTTGGGGATATTACTAATGTAAATAATCCAAACCTTAAAAAGTTCACAGAAGCTTATCAGTTAGCATTGGAGAATATGCTTTCTTATTATAAAAAGTCACAAATCATATTGATGACTCCACTTCGGTCTTTCCATGAAGGGTCTACAGATGACCAAAATAAAGATTCTGATAAACTTGCTGAAAGGATTATTGATATAGCAAAGATGTATGGTATCAAGTGGATAGATATGAGGGAAGTAGGTATAACTAAATATAACCATGGAATCTATTTTTATGATGGTTTGCATCCAAATAAAAGAGGACACAGACTAATTGCAGAATATGTAACCAGCAAAATGCTGGAATTTGGGACAGTGGGGAAATTGGAGGCATCGGATTATTACACTAAAACCCAAATAGATGAAAAACTAAAAGCCCTACCAAAAGGGAATACACCTGCTCCTTCAGGTAATATGGTTATAGGTGGAGCTAATCTTTTTAAAAATACGGCTCTTCCGTTACTTTCACCTAACAACCCCTCTCCAAGTGAAAACACAGGAACTTCTGCTGTTATGAGTGATGCTACAGGAAGTTTTGTGAGGTATACCCCTGTATCTCATCAAGTTGTCGGAGTATATGGTTTTAAAATGGAGGGTATAGTTGCAGGAACTCACTCTAGAAGTATGGATTTTAGGCATTCCCACACAGGAAATGTTACAATTTGGGGACAGAGTATTCCTCCGAATGTTTGGACTAGGATAAAACAGGAAGCCTTTAATTTGGATAGCTCGTGGATGGTAGCGTTTACTTCTGATGTTCAAGGGGTAGCAATAGACATTAGAAATTTCAAGTTAGAAAAAGGAACAAAAGCAACGGATTGGACACCACATATTTCTGAATACAACCTTGGAATTTCTGATACTATGGTAGATACTGTTTTGCCGTGGACACATGATTTGGAAGTTGTAGCAGAAACGAATGGTGCTAATGACCGAGTAATCTACAAGCTCCCAAGAATAGAAAGTTTTGCTGAAATATTGGAGTTTAGACTTATTCAGCGTAGCGGCACAGTTACCGAAATAAAAGGCTTGAAAGTGATAATGACCACCACGGGCAGAAAGGGTATTCCGCTGAAAGCAGAAGAAATAGGAGACCCAGTGAAAGTGTATGTAAAAGCTTTATTGAAATAGAATAATAATTTAAAAAAGATGAATATAAAAGAATTTATTGTGGACAACCTAGTGTTGTTGTACAAAGGGAGTTTTTCGCAGAAGTTGTTGGCATCAGCACAGTTGTCACTAGCGCCAGCGGCAGCGCTGACTCTCACGGAGCGAATTAGTGGATGGTATGTAGAAAGTGAATTTTTCCTGTTCTGCTTGTGTGTGGTTTTAGCGATAGACCATGTTTTAGGCAGTTATGTTCATTGGAAAGTTTACAACGATTTCACTTTCAAAGACAATCTTAAAGGTCTCGTTACCAAATTATCTATCCTGCTGGTGGGCTTTATTACCTTATCAGTTGTAAATAAAGTTCTGGAGCCAATAGAGTTTTTCAAGAGTTATTTCAGTGTGTTGGTTCAGCTCATGGTTATTCTCTATCCTGGTTCTTCTGCACTTACGAACATGTCAGTTCTTACTGGGGGAAAATTTCCGCCGAGTGGACTTTTGGATAAAATAAAAAACTTCCACAATAGTGGAGATATTGACGATTTAAAAAGCAAAAAAGATGAAAAGTAAAATCAGCCACAGAATAGGATTCTGGCTCCTGCTTGCTTGTCTGCTATTGTCCATGGTAAGCTGTGGGAGCCGAAAGGCAGTCCTAGAAAAAGAGAAGTCAGAAATCAGCATTCACGAAGCTGAAAGAGAGAAAAAAGATTCCACGGGAATTTCCCAAACTAGGGAACACGAGGAATATAGCAGTATCAGTATGGATTCTGGGTTTAGTATTACTCCAATCGGGAATACGCCTGCGGAATTTTCCTTTTTTTATAATGGCAAAGAAGTCAAGGGAAAGACTACAGGGAAACTGGATTTTAATAATAAGAAGGATTTGTCAAACAAAAAAACTGACACCTATAAAACAGATACTGTTGCAGTAAGCACCGATAAAGAGAAAGAAACCCAAACCAAAGCAAAAACCGAAACCAAATCCAAGCAGACCGAACGGAGGGAGAGCTGGTGGGTTTATTTCGTAATATTTGCTGCGGGAGGTCTGTGCTGGGAATTTTTGAGAAACAAGATATTTTAACCTAAAAAAAATAAGAACATGAGTACATTTGATGCCTTAGGGCTTATTTTCATCGGAATTGGGATTGGTTTTGTGTTAACCAAAGGCTGGCAGCTTCATAAGTCCATCTATGATAAAGCTCGCAGAGATGCCGAAGAAACCGAAAGAAAAAGAAAAGAAGAACAAAGCCAAAATCCATAAATATGAAAACAGTATCCCATTTTAGAAACAGATTCGGGGTTCCCAATCCTGCGGGGGCTGGTTATTTGGTAACCATAGACCTGCCGTATCCTATGCGGTTGGCTTGGGACAAAAACCAAATAGTAAGAAAAATAACCTGCCACAAGGAAATAGCAGAGCCGTTGAAAGCCGTATTTTCTGATATTCTGAAACATTACGGACTAGATAAAATCAGAGAATTGGGCATTGATATTTTCGGAGGCTGTTTTAATTTCCGAAAAATGCGTGGGGGAAGTGAGTTTTCAGTGCATTCCTGGGGACTTGCCATTGACCTTGACCCAGAAAGAAACCAGCTGAAAGAAACAGCCAGAACAGCCCGTTTTGCCCGACCAGAATACAAAGCGATGATTGATATATTCTACAAACACGGCTTTATTTCGCTCGGAAGGGAGAAAAACTATGACTGGATGCATTTCCAGTGGGAAAAATTTTAGTAAAAAATGAATCAAATCAGCGTTCCAGACTGCTGGGAGGAGCTTACGGATTACCAGCAAAGAGAGATTATCCATATCATCAGCCACACTGATACGGAAGATTTTACCGAGCAGTATATGCAGATAGTGCAGATTCTTTTGATGAAAAAAGGAAGTATTTGGGAGCGTATCAAGATGCGGAGGGTTTTGAAAAACATACCAATTTCCAATTTTGCTCCAGCTCTTAAATTCATATCAGAAGAGCCGAAACTGCATCATTTTCCAGAAATCAAAGGCTTGGTAAAACCTGCTGTAAGAATGGGGGATATTACCATAGAACAGTTTTCTGTCTGCGATACCTTGTTCTATCGTTACCAGACCGAGAAAAAGGAGGTGTATCTCCGCCAGCTGGTGGCGGCATTATATCGGCTGGACCCGAAGAGTGAAAGCAGAGAACCGAAATTTGATAAAAACCTGCTTCCGAAAGTTGCCGAAATTACAGACAAAATCGATGTAAAGGAAGCCGAGCGAATAGGTTTTATCTTTGGGTCGGTGAGGATGTATATTGCCAAGGTGTATCCGAGCATTTTCAAGAGCGACACGCCACGCTCAGAAGATCAGCCTGTATTTGCTGTCAAGAAAAAATTCACTCCATTTTCTCAGATTGTAGTGATGATGGCAGCAGATGAACTCCGCCTGCTGGGGAACCTGCACGAGTGTCAGAAAACTCTGCTGTATGATTTCATGAATGCATTTTTGGAAAGTAATAAAATTCATAAATTGAAAAATAAAACATAATGAGAGGAACATCTTATTTAGAGTTAAAGAATTACTTTAACCAAATCGTGGAAAAATCTGAATTCTTGGAGGATTTTATTGGTTATTTTTCAAGAGAGTTAAGGAACAAAGAGCAGAGCTCCAGAGGAATTCAGTTTCCGTGTCTGGCTCTTTTTAATTATAATTTTGGGATTGAGGGGGAGCAGATGGCGACTTCATCGGCGGTGCGAAATATGAGTTTCGCTATTCTTCTGGACGCTCCAGCAGATGACTACGAAAAGCAATACGAGGCAATAGACAAGGCGGAAAAACTGGCTCTAAAAGTTGCATCACGAATGCGCTTTGATGCCAATAGACCCGAGCATTTTCTCTACGGAGCGTTTGTAAAAAACAGCGTAGAAGTCCGCCCTGTGGAACTGGATATAAGCAGGCTCTTCGGGGTAGAAGTGAGTTTCCAGCTGAAGAACATTCAGTCGCTGAAACTTGATCCTGATGACTGGAACGATGTAGATAAAGTGTGCTAATAAAAACAGCGAGAATGTGGCAAATTCTTGCTGTTTTTTTCCATGTTATTTTTGATTTGGAAAAAAATCGTGTTTTTTTTCAATAAAACATTTACATTTGTGATGTAAAATTAGAATTGAATATGGATTGGATTGTATGGGTTATTGCAGCATTGGTTTTCGTGTTTTTCTTTATTGGAGACCAAAGAAAAAACAAGTAGATCTAATTCAAGTTAGACCTTGTTTCATTGTCTATGTTATTATCTTCCCATTTTAGATAATCAGCATACCATTTCCACGCTTCATCCAAAAATTCTATTTCGGATATTATAGGAGACATAGCGCCTCCTGTAGCCTCCACATTATTTTGAACCAATACGAACTCAAATACCTCGCTCCCATATCGGTAAGTTTTACGAGGTTTCTTGATTGTGTCTTTGTTGAGGGTAACCGTGGCTATTTCCTCTGGAATAATCAGCACCAGAGATAAGTAGTGAGGAGAATAGATGTATTTAAATACTCTATCCTGCGGTTCTTCTGCCAAGAGGAATCTTGGCATTTTTATTTCTACAATTTTATTCATAAGTTTATTTTTTTCTTATTCCTAACCATTCACCTGTTTTATCATCGTAGAAGTGCGCATATCCTTCAGATGTTTCTATGAGTTCATGAATTTCGCAGCCAATAGCATTTGCTATTTCTTGTAT
Source organism: uncultured Flavobacteriaceae bacterium (assembly GCA_963516675.1). Taxonomy (GTDB): domain Bacteria; phylum Bacteroidota; class Bacteroidia; order Flavobacteriales; family Weeksellaceae; genus JABCPE02. The sequence goes on from CAUQBH010000003.1 coordinate 85,988, forward strand.
AGAACTAAATTTAGGATTATTGTTCATTCTTTTAAAAAGTGATGGGTAACTAATACCTATTTTTTCAGCAACCTTACCTAATTCTATATTTTTTCTTTTGGCTACTTCTTTAAAAAGTAATTTCATAATGATTATTTTAATGATGCAAATATAATACTTTATTATAAAGTAAAACAATACAATATTGTATTATAATGCAATTAAAAATAATTGCTCTTATTATCAATGAGTTATACGAAAACATTAAAATAAAGTATAATTTTATTTGCTTTGTATTTCAATAAAGTATTATATTTGCATAAGAAAATTAAAACAAAGTATAACAATTAAAACAAAAAGATATGACTACGAAAGAAATAACACAAGTATTAAGAGAGAAATTTAAAAAAGCAGGATACAACAATAGAAAAGTATCGATAAAAGCAACAAAATATGGCATTGGTGTGGTGATAAAAGTAGAGAAACCAAATTATAAAGAAGATGTTAAAATAGCAAACATAGTAAAAGAATACACAAAATATTGTGGTGTAACCATTAGACACGATAGATAAAAATCAACCGACCTAAGCAAGTCACAAAAAGGCTTTTAAATTTAAATATTAACTTAAAAATCAAACAAAATGAAAAGAGTAGAAATCAACAAATTCAATGTAGAACAATTTATCGGTAAAAAACTTTATACTTCTTATTCTGGTTATGCTGGACAAGGTGGAAAAAATGAGTTTGTGTTAGGAGAAGTAGTGTCAGAATGGGACTTGGCGAGCAGAAGCATAATGGATTTTGGCGAGTTTGAAGGTAAAACACGACAAGAATACTGGGCTTCGTTCTTCACAAATGAACAAGTTATTTGTTCTCAAAATAAATTGTTTTTAATTACTGCTGATGGTAGAAATACTTTTATCTATTGCAATAATTTAGAAGATGATTACTTCTGCTGTTCAGATGACGATAGATATGTAACATTTAGAATCGAAGAATAACCAAACCACTCCCTGCACCAGCAGGTTTTTTTTATTATCTTTGTGGCTGAAGAAAAATTTGTGCTGATATGAAACCTATTTTGATAGAAGAGTATGATTTGATGCTTGCTGGAACTCAATATTTAGATAAAAACAATAATAGAAGATACTACAATGCAGAAGGGTCTAGAAAGGGTTCTGTTTTTGATTTATTTCATGAAAAAGATAATGAATATGATCCTTTGGCTATAATAGTATTTTATAAAGGCAAGGAAATTGGTTATATTCCTAAAGATGAAAATTTGGAAATAGCATATTATTTATCGCACCCAGAATGGTTTCATGTAGAATGTAGACAAAAAAAGAAACAAGTTAGAAGGGATTATGAAATGATAGTTGTCATTGTGCAAATATTTGCCATTGTTGAAGATTATATTCCTTTTAGTTTTGAAAATTTTGATAAAGAATTTCCTAATTATGATGATGATGTAGAGATTCTTAAGAAAGTGCGAGAGGAAAAGGAACAAATAGAAAAAGAAAAAAGAAAAGAACGGGCAGAAAAAAAGAGAATTCAAGATAAAAAAAATACACAGAAAGGCTGTTTTATAATAAGCCTTGTAATGGTTGTATTTATTCTTTTGTTTTATTTAAATAAAGATAAATTCAGTGAAAATGAGATTTCTGAATCTAAAAAAAATTACGCAAAATCAGATTATTCAAATCCAAAAACGGATACACTTGCTGTTTTAAATCAAAGACAAATGGAAGTGAATAATGATTCTGATGAAATAAAGAATGCATATAAAATTTTAAAATCAGATCATTATTATATAGACACAGAAGTGATAAGATTTACAGCACTTTATAATAAATTTAGAAACACTGAATACGCAAATATATTGAGAAAGACAAGGGATTCATTAAGTTTAGAGCAGAAAAAAATAATGGAGCGAGTTAAAAAAGAACTGAAAAATAAGAAAAAATGAAAAAATAACCTTGTATATTCAGAATAAATTCATACATTTGCATCAGCTAAATACAATAAGAGACAGGGGAGAGTCTTTATAAAATCCCATTTAATTTTAATTTTAATATAGGCTTAGCCTTGATAAGTAGTGGTACAATTCCCTTGTGTCTTGTTGTGTTTAGCGACCCACGAAAGTCAAGGTTTTTTTGTTTTCGTGGTTTTAAAGGGAATTTAAATTTTTATAATATGCTAAACACAACAACAATTGCACAACCTGTGAAGCGTAGTAGCAGAGTGCTTAGAAGAGTGAAAAAAAATCTAATAGAGCCAGTAGATTTTGCAGAAGTTTTCGGCGGAAGCCTGCAGATGAAGTTGGTAGGAGGGTGCTACTACTGCGGATTCCAGAACGAGGAGCAGAGAGCTCACGCCTGGGGTAGTTCCTTTACTAGAGCCTACAGAAATATGCTTAAAAACTTTCACGAAAAATACATGATATGAAAGGGAATAAAGAATATATAGAGGTTCAAGGGGCAAAACTTTCAGAAGAATGCCTGGAATATATCAAGCTGAACCAGCAGAACGAAAGCTTTGGCTTTAGGGAGCAGCTGGATAAGATAAACACTTATCTCAATAAACTCCTCACGGCACATCTTTATTTAGAAACCGAGGAAGAAAAAAAAGAAGTAATGGATGTTATCTACGGACTTATTTTTCTTCGAGATGATATCAATAAGTTTATACTGTAACTTATGGAAGATTATAAAGAAAAGATAAAAGAGCTGTTTCTGCGGTATTACAGAAACATCGGCGAGGAGGAGGAGAAAACCTATCTCTCCACCAAGAGGATCCTAGAAATGGTGGGGGGGGTAATTCCTTCTAAGCCTATCAGCGAGCATGACATCTATGAATGCATGACGGATATGGGCTTTTACCAAGATTTGGAAATTATCTACGGACAAATATGTATCTTTGAAGGAGATAAAGAAAAAGGCATTCCTGCTGAATATGACAGAGTCGAAGTAGACCGAGTATTCAAATGGGTGGTCTTTGAAAAGAAACACGGAGTATAAACTTTCGCCCAGTATATAGAATGAAGACTATTGCTGGGCGTTTTTTTTGTTGTAAATTTGGAATATGGAATACAGAGATGAATTAGAAATCGCACAAAAAGCAGAGCAGATGCTCACGGGTGCTATTCGTAATAAAACCAATTCTTTTGCGGACCATTACAATGGAAAAAAAGAAGATGAACCAAGTTTAAAACAGGCATCTGCTAAATCCTATGTGAAAAAATACGGCAGGAAGAAAGACGGGAACCAGCAGATTTTCTTGCGCAGGTTGGTTATTCGTATGGCTCGGCACGGCTTTGTCCAGCACTATGGTGTCAATAGTCTGCGTGCTGGTGGGTTTAGAAAATCCAAATTGGGGAATTCATATCACTATGATTCCCACGATATGGAGATGAGAGCCCAGCCATTCATAGGAGATGCTATCAAACAAAGTGATGTAGTAGAGTTTGTTTCCCAGAATGTAGCAGAACTCAGAGCGAAGAATTTCGCTGAAGAGCTTATATTTCCACTTTCGCATTTTGCTAAATGAAAATAATTACTTAATTTAGAGGTATGAAAAACACACAGTCTTTTTTACTAATGCTCCTTATCTTCCTTGCTGTTGGAGGAGTAAATGCTGTTTTAGGACTTTTGGTTCTTTCTTATGCGTTGATTTCTAAGTTTTGGTTTGTTATATTATACATTCCCTCTCTTGTTCTTTTGGGTGTGCTTTTTAGTAGGATTAAATTTCCAAACACTATTTACAGAATGGGAGGCTGGAGTTTAGTAGTCGGTTTTTTAGGGCTGCTGGGAATAGTTTTTTACTCAATTTTTATTGAAAATATAGATGAAAAAGTGCTTTATATATTTGTTAGTATAGCGACTACGGGGATGATTATTACTTATCCTTTTCTTCAAACAGAAAAATAGAACATTCATAACATTTACATACTTGAACAATTGCGGGCTGAATTTTCAGTCCGTTTTTTTGTCCTTTGGAGAGAGCTTGAAAAAATCAATCTTTGGGAATTAAAGATTGAACATGGCAAAGAATGTATCTACAACAATAGTTTTAAAGGTAAACGGAAAAGATGTTGAAAATTCTTTCAGTGGGTTAAGCAAGGAAGCCCGAACCTTGGAGAGTGAGCTTCGGAAACTCACACCAGGAACTGAAAGGTTCATGAGAAAAGCTGCGGAACTCAAAGAGGTAAAAGAGCATTTTTCAAGAGTAAAAAGTGAGATTGATGCTGTAAGCGGAAAGCTAAAAGAGTCAGAAGGCTTTTTAGGGAAATTTCGCTCCAAACTTTCTGATATAGGACTCAGTTTTGGAAATCTCGGTGTAGGTTTGGCTGGTCTCCATTTGAAAAACACAGCAGAAGAACTACTCAAAGTATCTGATGCTATGGCGGATGTTCAGAAGACTACAGGCATGGCACTGGATGAAGTGAAACAGCTCTGGGAGGCTTTCGATGATATGGACACCAGAACCTCCAAGATGGACAGACTGAAGATTGCTGAAGTGGGCGGTCGGCTTGGTGTTCCTAAGGAGGAAATGGCATCTTTCGTTCAGGAAGTGGACAAAGCATATGTTGCCCTGGGAGATTCTTTCGATGGCGGTTTAGAGGGCGTGGTAGATTCTTTAGGAAAAATCAAAGGATTGTTCGAGGAGACCAAAGGACAGAGCTATGCTGATGCTATCAATGGTGTAGGTTCTGCCTTGAACGAACTTGCTGCATCGGGAACAGCCAGTGAGGGGAATATTTCAGATTTTGCTCTTAGGATAGGTGCTTTGCCAGACGCACTCAAGCCATCTATTGATAAAGTCTTAGGGCTTGGTGCAGCGTTTGAAGAATCTGGGGTGGATTCTCAGATAGCAGCTTCGGGATATTCTAACTTTATGAAGGTGGCAGGGGAGAACATCGGACTGTTTGCCCAGTCTATGCATATGTCCACGGCGGAGGCTAAGGAATTATTTAATACCAATCCAGAAGAATTTTTCTTAAGATTTTCCGAGGGAATGCGGGGCGTAGAAGCCACAAAGACGGTTGAGATTTTTGACAGCCTTGGTATAAAATCACTGGAGGTTCAGAAGGCGGTCGGTGCAGCTGCCAATAGAACTGATGAATTTAGAGCTGCTATGGAAAGGTCTGGCAAGGCAATGGCTGACGGAACTTCCCTTTCAGATGAATTTAGCAAGAAAAATAACAACGCAGCCGCAATAGTGGAAAAGCTGAAAAATGCTTTTGCAGAAATGTTTACTTCTAATAATATTATCAATCTTTTTGAGGATGTTATCCGTGTGGTTGGCTTCATTACAGGAGTGACCAAGGAGGCAGGAGACGGCATAAGGGAATTTAAAGACAGGCTTGTTTTTTTAGCAAAAATCATCGGGGTGATGGTTACTGCTATGGTCAGTTATAAAGCAGCAATGTATCTTATTGCTCTTTCCACCCAAAAAGCCTATCAGCAGACCATTCTTTATAATGCAGTCCAAAAGGCTAAAATGGTGATAGATAATGCAGCGAAAGGCGTAACCTTGCTATATGCAGCAGCAAAGGCTACACTTTCGGGAAATACTGCTGGAGCAACTGCAGCAATGAGAGCCTTTAATATGACTACTAAAATGAACCCAATTGGTTTATTAGTCGCAGCAGTAATGGCGGCAGTAGCAGCATATAAACTTTATCATAAGGAAGTAGATGCATCTACACAAAAGCAGAAAAATCTAAATGATGCTTTTGTAGAGGCGGAAAAAAGTATTGTTTCTCAAAAAAATGAGCTGGACCAGCTTATGAAAACTGCCAGAGACGAAACCTTATCTAAAGAAAAAAGACTAGAGGCTATTAGAAAACTCAACGAAATTTCTCCAGAGTATTTAGGTTTCTTGAATTTGGAAAACATCAATACTCAAGAAGCAACTAAAGCGGTCGATAAATACACCGAGCATCTCCTAAAAATGGCAAGAGTAAAAGCACTTACAGCCAAAATGGATAAAATAGGAGAGCAGATTATTGATAAAGAAAACGAATCACTGGGCGAAAACCTTGGGCTTATTGATAAAGCAGCTAATAAAATAAGTAATTTTTTTGGAGGAAAAGATGTTGTAAATCTTGATAAAAATGAAGGTGTTCAATACCAAAAATGGCTGAAAGCTGTAGGGAAAAAACGAGCAGATGAGTTAAAAAAAGAATATGCTCATGTTTATGAACAAAGAAAGCAAGATGTACAAGGTTTAACGGACCAGCAGAGAGCACTTGCAGAGGAAATAAAAAAAATACAAGGAGAAGAGGGAGGAACTGCTCCTGCTTCTAACAAGCCAGTAAATAGTGCTGTTGCAAATCCGACAAAAAACAAGACTCCCAAAAAGAATTCGGGAGAAGATAAATCCAAATCTGTTTATGAAAAATCATTAGAAGATAAGCGTAAATATGACAAAGAACTTCTGGACGCTCATAGAAAATACGAAGATGAAAGGGAAAAGATTCAGCTCGAAGGTTATGAGAAGGAAAAAAGACTTTTGGAAACCGAGCACAATCGGAATTTAGAAGATATCGAGAATCAGAATAAAGAAAAGAAAGATGCTATTGCTAAAGTGGAGCGAGAGATTTCTGACTTCCAAAAAGCAAAAACAGGAGCAAGTCATCAAGCTCAAAAGAATTATGATGCAGCGATTCAGAATAAAAGAGAAGAAATAGCAGTCATCAACTCCATTATTGCGCAGAATAATAAAATCAAAGAGCAGATGGAGCAGACGCATCAGCTGAAGATAAAAACGATTGATGAAAAAGCAGAGCTTGAAAAACATCAGCGAGATATCACGAACCTACAGAAGGAGGCGGCTCTTGTTCATGAAAAGAACGAGAATGAAATCACAGAAATTAAAACCATGGCAGAGGCAAGGGAAAAACTTGCTGAAATGGAATTTTTGAAACTCAGCGACCAAGAGCTGAAAAATATTCACACACTAGAAGACGCCAAAAAAGCATTGAGAGAAAATGCAAACAGAGCTGCGCTCCAGGCACAGATAGAGCTTTTCAAAAAAGAGCAAAAAATATTGGAGGATTTGCTCAACAATCCAAATGTATTTTCTGAAAAATCGGTGCAGGAACTTAAAGAAAGAATAGCATCCATCACGACAGAAGTCAATAAACTGAATGCTGCTAAGAATGGAAATGAAGTAGGTGATGAATCCCAAATTCAGAAAGATGCCCGTAAGGAAATGGACAAAGTCGATATTCTTGGGTTTTCGGTTACGCAGTGGAGCGATACTTTCAAAAATCTAGACACTACCGAGCGCAAGCTTCAAGCTGTAATGATGGGCGTTCAGGCGCTGAAAAATGCGTTTTCTCAGTTTTCCGAACTTCAGCAAAGACTTAATGAGCGAGAACTCAGAAGTTTTACCAAAGGGCAGGACAACAAGAAGAAAGAGCTTCTTCGACAACTGAATGAAGGCTACATCAACCAGGAACAATATCATAAAGGTGTCCAGCTGTTAGAGGAGGAAACCGATGCGAAGAAAGCTGAACTGGCAAACAGGCAGGCTAAAATTCAGAAAGCAATGGCGATTGCACAGATTGCTATCAATACAGCTCAAGCAATTATCGGAATATGGGCGCAGGTTCCTAAGTTTGATTTTGGTATTTCTGCTGGGGTTCTTACTGGTGTGGTGTCGGCTTTGGGTGCTGCGCAGATTGCAGCGGTTCTTGCTCAGCCAGATAGTTTTGACAAAGGTGGTTTTACAGGTGGGGGCTTCGGTTCTCCTGATAGTTCTGGATTCAGACCAGCGGGAATAGTCCATGAGAACGAATATGTCACTCCTAAATGGATGCTTCAGAATCCAGTGGTTGCTGATGTAGTAGACTGGATGGAAAGCATCCGAACAGGCAGAACACAAGCGCCAAGAGGCTACGCAGAAGGAGGTTTTACGGGTGGAGGACAGACTTCGGGAGGAGATGCTCAGACTCCTGCAACGGCTCAAATGGTTTTAGGGGCGGAAATGCAGCCTCTTTTATCAGACTTGAAGCAGGTGCTTTCCGAGCTAAAAGAAAACGGAGTAGAAGCGTGGATGGTAGAGAATGCCGAAAATGGTAAAAGATTGAAAAATGCAATAAAACAATTTGAAAATATAGAGAAAAGAAATGCGAGAAAATAAAAATTCTTTCCAAAAATTCAGGGTTTTTGATAACGACCCGATGAATAAGCTTTGCGACCAAGTGATTTCCTTGGTCGAAGAGCTGACAAATGAAACTCCTGCGGTATGTGGTTCTGTAGCGAAAGTATTCGGGGGACAGCTACAAGAAGACTACACGCCTAAAGATGTAGATTTTGTAGTGAGCAGGTGGGCTTTCCGCCAATTGCTATGGAAAATTCCTACTGAAATCACAGGTGTGAAAATGATTGAACAAAATCCCAATAGAATAATTCTCTTTACAGATTATCGATATTGTATAGAGATATGGGTGCATAATGCGATTTCAGAAAAAAGAGAGTTAAAAAAATATCAAAACGAAATTCTTTATACAGATTATGGCAAAGAAAATTAGATTAAAAAAAATAGAGGTTTGTGATAATTGGCAACTTACCTCGCAAAATGGTTATGAATGCGGCGGATACAAACAAGAAGACGCTCCTTTGGTGGAGTGGGATGTGAATCCTCCTACTATTGTTTTTGAATACATCAAAGGCAAGGGAATGCCCAGCCAGCAGACCAGCAGACTGACTTTCCCAGAATTAGATTTGTGGAATGATGCTCCATATAAGAAGTTTGTCTATAAAACTCGAGTGACTTATAACCTTGGGGCATCGAACTGGCTCAATGTTAGCACCAAGGAAAAGATATTTAGAGAAGGAGGAAACAGCGGGAAAATTAACCCACGCCAAGCAGATGTTCTTTTGGATGTTACAGGGCTTGCGGGACTGAGTGCAGGAAGGTATTCTGCATCTATCATCTACGAGGCTTATGGGATAGACGACAGAGGCGGTGAACATTACATAGAGCCGAGTTCTGTTTCTGTAACGGTTAAATTAGAAATTAAGCAGGGGCAGGCTTCTCCATCGGATTTGGTGACAGACAAGACCGATCTTGTTCTGACTTACAACAAGGCGACAAAGACCCTTAGTGGAGATACTAGGTTAGAAGTCCGCACTACAGAACCCATTACTTTTAAAATTACTCCAGACTGGGAGTCTTTTTATCCTTTTTCTTTGGATGTTTCGAAAGAAACAGATAAAAGCGTTATACAAGTATCAAAGTCTGCATATTCAGACACCACTCGAGTAGATTCTACTTATGAATTTCATGCAGAAATAATAGCGGGAGGAAAGAAAAAGACGATTATAATTTTATTTAAAACTATTTCGGGAGAAGTAGTGAAAGATTTTGATTTTTCTCCAAGAATTTTTGAAGATACTTTAATAAAAGGGGTAGATTCTGCAAAAACTTTCACTGCGGATATAGTCAATCCAAATAATTTAGAAATCAGCGTTTCTCTAAAACCATCATTCATAGAAACTGCTGTGATAGAAGGTGGAAAACTGAAAATTACCACAGTAAAACCAGAGAGTCTTGCCGTGGGAGCTTACAGCGGAGAAATACTGCTTTCAGCAGGGACAATAGAAAAGAGTTTTTCAGTAAGGCTGAAGATAGCAGAAAGTTTAAGATCAGATTTTAGAGGCGAAGCCTATTATTTTGCTCTAGACAAGAACAAGATAAAGATGAGCCAGAATAATCCTTTCTCCAGTTATGTAAAAATGAAATTGGAAATGTTTTTCAAAGGCTATCAGCAGGAATATCAGGAGGTTCAGGAGTATGAATATCTGTATTTCAAAAATGAAGTAGAGATTTTCCCTGGAGAGGAAATCCAAGATTTCTTTGCAAGATGTAGGGAGCTACACCCGCTGGATGATGTGGGTTATCAGTATAGCTTTGCGCTGGTAAATATTACCATTACCGAGCATAATGCGGATGATGAACAGCTTTCAGAATACCAGATAAAGAATGTTTTCTTTGTTCCTGGCAGAAGACCACGATGTTTTCCATTATTTACTAATCATCCTATGCGGAGAACCTATCCTGAATCTGTAATCCGAATCAGTGCAGATGCTATTTCGGAAAAGGCAGAATTTGTTCCGCTGATGAATATTTATCAAGGAGGGAAACCTGCTTTTGAGAAGAAAAACGAGGTTCGTTCCCATAATTTTACCCGAAAATTATTCGCTGGAAAAGAGAATGAAATCATTACTGCTGGGGATATTAAATATATCCCATTCCCAGAGGTTGAAAATCCGATTCACATTTTCTTTGAAACAGAAAACTTGGTGTTTGAATGGTTCTCTGCTCATGATAAATACCGAATGATTTCGGAGTTTGAACATTATTTTGATGCCGAAAACAAATTAAAATACGGCAGTAAAAGGAAGAAATCGCTTACTATCAATACAGGCTGGATTCTTCGGGAGGAAATTGCGCTGATAGATGACCTGCTGGGGTCTAATCTATGTTTTATCATGATTGGCAATTTAAGGCTGAAAGCCGTGGCTGTAGGTAAGAAAAACGAAATGTATGATACCAGCGAACATCTGTATCATATGGATTTAGAGTTTAATGTGATAGAAACCATGTAAATTATGCAGGACAAATTTATAACCAATGAAGGAATAGAAATTCCGCTGGACGGACTCTCATTTAGTTTTACCGAAGAAAACCCAAGGTTCAAGGACAGTTTCTGGACCAACTACACTTTGCCCATAGAGTGTCCTTATACGGTGGAATTTCTTAGGAAGATAGGTCAATTTTCTTCGCTTGACAATTCTAAACTTAAGCGGTTTCATGATGGAATCCATATCCACAAGGGGAAACGGAGAAAAGGAAAAATCGAGATTCTGGAGTTTGGGACTAAATCGCTAAAATTCCAGATTGATTCGGGATTTGAAAATTTGCCGAATTTTGACAAAAAACTAGCAGATCTGCCTCTGCATAATTTCGATGTTCCAGATATCTACCAGCACGCCAATGAAGTCGTAGAAAAGAGCTATCCTGCATCAGACTATAATTTCCCAAAACTCTATACAGATGAATATAATCTGGACAGTGAGGAGTGGAAATATTTCGATTCGATGATAAACAACAGAGTGCAGGAACAGGGAAAGGCTGTAAAGAGTTTCCCAAGAAATAGGGTAGAGGACGGAATGGATGTTTATAATAAAAACATCATCCACCCGATGCCTTACTTACTGTATGTTCTGAAAGCAGGGTTTAAAGATGCAGGGTTCCAGCTTACGGGGGATATTCTTAACGATGAGCATCTGCTTCAGAGATGTATTTTTACCGATAAAAACTACTACACCACAGGAGACCAAAAACTACATAAACTCAGCATGTTCAAGGAGGAAGTATATTTGACCGAGCGGACTCCTGGTGGCGATATGTTTGGGAAGTGGAAAAAATCAGTAGTGATAGAGGCGCCAGGGAAATACAGAATTTATTTCAAAGTGCATAACGCATTAAAGGGCGCTGATGTTAATCTCTATTATGGAGGTAAACATGTTTATTCTTTCGGTGCTGGTAATCAGCACCAAGTGGTGGAAAATCTGAATTTTGTTTTAGAAGTCAGCGAGCAGGACGCTGTAGATAGAAAAGAATTTATTTTTGAATATTACGGCTATTTAGAGGCTCCGCATTTGATGGATTCTTCTAAAAAAGATATAGGTCTGGCGTATATGGAAATCCGCCCGATGAGACAGCACACCATAGAGGGCAATGTGATTCCGTATGTATTTAATTTTAACAGAGTTAATCTTAAAAAATCAGTGCCAGATATGTCGTTCGGGGATTTGGTGACCATCATCAAGAACTGGAGGAATTACGACCTTACTTTTGACGGTTCCAAGGCTATTATGAACCTTATTAGAATTGATAAGAGCAAGGAGCCAGAAGATTTCAGAGCCTTTGAGGTAGAAAATCCTATCAGGAAGTTTACCGATAAAGAGTATTTTCATTTGAAATTTCCAGAAGTGGAGGGAATGGAAAACAGAAATATTTTCTTCAATGAAAAAGGCTATCAGCTCAATCCTCATTTTGTGCCTGAAAATACTACAGAAGTTACTGTTAATGGCTTTTGTCTTCCGATGGCGTTTTTCCGTGGCGCTAATACAGCCAAGGCTTACAAGGAAAGTTCCTTGATGCTGGTTTATTACGCAGGGCTGGACAGAGATGGTGATAACCATGCCACCAATCCGAGAGGGCTAGAAGGAGAGGAGTGCGCTGAGCATCTTAAGCCCTGGTATATGAACAGGTTGTCTAACTTCAGTTACAAATGGACATTCATTGCGGAAAAAAACAAAATCCGTAAGTATGATATCCGCTCGGAAATTTTTGCCTATAATAAAAGGCACTGGATAAAATCCTGGGTAAAAAATTCCATTTCGGATAAACACTATTCTATAGAGATAGAAACTGAAACTTATTAGTCTTTTGCTCCTATTTAGGAGCAAAAGTTTTTTAATCGAAGATGTTTGTTGTTAGTGCAGCTTCTTCATCTATAATATGAACATACTTCATTGTAGTCATTATTTTAGTGTGTCCCAATAACTTTTGCAGATTTTCCACCTTTCCGCCTTTGATTAGGTAATTGGTAGCAAAGCTGTGTCTTGCTGTATGGAATGATATATTTTTTTTGATTCCACATATTTTAGCAATTTCCTTGATTTGCTTATTGATGTGAACTCCTGCTTTTTTTGCGATGAACAGCATAGGGTTGTTGTCTATTATTTGTCGGCATTTCTGTCCTATTCCTATGATTTGGCGCATTTTCGTTTTAATCGAAATAAACTCAAAGGTGTCAGCATTGAAGTCATCACGATTCCTTTCCATAACATCGGAAATTCTCAGTCCTGTATAGCATGAAAATAGAAAATATCCCAAACTTAACTTCAAATGTTCTGGAATAAAAGAAGAATAGTAGTATTCCTCCATTTTCTTTATTTCTTCTTCTTTGAGCCAAATAATTCTTCCTCCTGTAGAACCCACTTTAACCCAATCTAGATTCACATAGATTTTTATTCCATTCGCTTTTGCCATGCGAAGGTATTTCTTGATGATGCTGATATTGGTATTTACTGTAGCAGAATTATTTCCTAATTTTTTTAAATAGGATCTGTATTTATCGAACCAAAGCAGATTGATATCGGGAAAAGAGCTGGATATTTTAGAACTTTTAAGTTTATTAAAAATTCCTTTATGCTTTATTATGGTCGATTCTGATAAATCTTGGTCTTGGATCACATGCTCAAAGAATTGCACCAGGTCATAACTTGGTGGTGCATTTTTCAGCTGATTCAGAAACATATCCATCGTAAGTGGGGTTTCAGAAAGTCTGTGTTTGACGATGATGTTAGTGATTCTGTTTTCTAATTGTTTCAGAATAAGATTGTAATCATCTGCTTCATCACACTTGATAACTTTTTTCTTTTCTTTATCCCAGTGTTTTTCTTCTATTTTTAATAAAGTAGAGATTCTTGCTCTTTTTCCGTTCAATCTTACATTGAGATAAATAGGTGACTTTCCAGATTTGTCACTTTCTTTCTTTATAAAAAAATTGTAATTCATAGCTGCATAGAGATAAGCAGCATCTTTTCCAAAGCTTATGTTTTCTATCATTTCAGTTATGTTTTAAAAGTTAAAACACAACCAGGCACTACTTTTATCTACTGAGTGACCAACATAGAGACCGAAACACAAAAAAAGAGGAATAATAAACCCTTAATAAAACCTCTAAAAATCAGTGATTTCGCAATTAAGTTTATTATTCCTCCTTTACTTAGTAGCGGGAGCAGGACTCGAACCTACGACCTTCGGGTTATGAGCCCGACGAGCTACCTACTGCTCCATCCCGCGGTATTGTTTTGCAAATATACAACTTTTTTTTTCAATACCAAATTTTTTAACAAAAAAATGCATTTGAAAATTTTCAAATGCATTTTAATAATTGTTTTTCCTAGTTCATCAATACTCTTTGGATGATTTGTAAAACAAGTCCTACACCAAAACCTATCAATGCCATAGTACATGCAGATTTTGCTTTTACAGGTGCTTTATCTTTATTCATAAAATAGATAACTGCTCCTGCGATAGGAATACAAAATGAAAGAGCTTTCATCCACATCTCCAGATCTTCTTGATCTTGTGGTTGATTTACATTAGGATTTTGATTTAAATCACTCATAATTAAACAAATTTTAAAATTAATTCAGCTATAAATATTCCTGTAATAGAGACCAAAGACATGGTTCCTATGCCTGCCATTAGTCCTGTAATTAGTCTTCTCACATTGGTGCTTTCCTTATTATAATAAGCCTGAATAAAGCCATCTAGATAAGTGGGAACTATCAACAAAATAGTCAACCAAAAATTGAGAGATACTACACCAAATAAGAAGAATGGAAAAGAAAGATACCCCAAATGTATTCCTGTACATCTTGCACATACAGGAAACTGTTTTCCTTTCCAAAAGAAAGACCTTTCAGGTTTTCTATGGCAGAAGCTAAAATGAAGTTTTACTCTTTCTTTCTCTTTCATAATTATTTCGCAAATGTATAAAAAAAATATTATGAAAATACAAAAAAATCAATGAAATAATTACTTATTTCTAATAAAAATATAAGATACGCCAAGTTCATAAAAATGGTTTGAAAAAAAATTATTACTTTTGCCTCCGTAAAAAATATATATGCAAAACATTAGAAATATCGCAATTATTGCCCATGTAGACCATGGAAAAACTACTTTGGTGGATAAAATCATTCATGCTACCAATATTTTTAGAAAAAGTGATGAATCAGGTGATTTGATTATGGATAATAATGACCTGGAAAGAGAAAGAGGGATTACCATTTTATCTAAAAATATCTCTGTAACTTACAAAGACACGAAAATCAATGTAATAGATACCCCTGGGCACGCCGATTTTGGGGGAGAAGTGGAAAGAGTTTTGAAAATGGCTGATGGGGTTGTTCTCTTGGTAGATGCATTCGAGGGACCAATGCCACAGACGAGATTCGTGCTTCAAAAAGCTTTAGAATTAGGACTGAAACCAATAGTGGTTATCAATAAAGTAGATAAAGATAACTGCCGTCCAGATGAAGTTCATGACAAAGTATTTGACCTGTTTTTCAACCTCAATGCTACGGAAGAACAGTTGGATTTCCCTACATACTACGGTTCATCTAAACAAGGTTGGTTTAACACAAGTTTGACTCCTGCTGATAATATTTTACCTTTATTAGACGGGATTTTAAAACATGTTCCAGCACCAAAAGTAGAAGAAGGAGCACTGCAAATGCAGATAACATCGCTGGATTATTCATCTTTCTTGGGAAGAATCGCCATTGGTAAAGTTACCAGAGGTTCTGTAAAAGAAGGGCAGTGGATAGGACTTTCACAAGAAGGCGACAAAATAGTAAAAGGAAAAGTAAAGGAACTGTATGTATTCGAGGGGTTAGGAAAGAAAAAAGTAGAGGAAGTTTTTGCGGGTGATATCTGTGCGATTGTAGGTTTTGATGCGTTCCAGATTGGTGATACTTTCGTAGATTTGGAGAATCCAGAGCCGCTACCGAGAATCGCTATTGATGAGCCTACTTTGAACATGACTTTCTCTATCAATAACTCGCCATTCTTCGGGAAAGATGGTAAGTATGTGACTTCTAACCACTTGAAAGAGAGATTAGAAAAAGAATTAGAGAAAAACTTGGCTCTTCGTGTTCAGGGGACTGATGATGCGAATACTTTCTTGGTGTTCGGTCGTGGGATTCTTCACCTTTCAGTTTTAATCGAAACGATGAGAAGAGAAGGATATGAAATGACCATCGGGCAGCCACAGGTTATCTTAAAAGATATCGACGGGGAGAAATGCGAGCCGTATGAATCTTTGGTGGTGGATGTTCCAGAGGAATTTGCATCCAAGGTTATCGACCTTGCAACTCAGAGAAAAGGAGATTTGCACATTATGGAAACCAAAGGAGAAATGCAGCATTTAGAGTTTGAAATTCCATCCAGAGGGCTCATAGGGCTTCGTTCCCAAATGCTTACGGCAACGGCAGGAGAGGCTATTATGGCACATAGATTTGTGGATTATAAGCCTTTCAAAGGTGCAATAGCTGGTAGAAACAATGGGGTTTTAATCTCTAAAAACCAAGGACAAACTACAGCGTATTCCATTGAAAAACTGCAAGATAGAGGTAAGTTTTTCGTAGATCCAGGGGAAGAAGTATATGCAGGTATGATTGTAGGGGAGCAGAACAAACCAGGGGATTTAGTAGTAAATATCGTGGAAGGAAAACAGCTGAACAATATGCGTGCAGCAGGAAAAGATAAAGACGGAAGCATCGCGCCTAAAATTCTATTTTCATTGGAAGAATGCATGGAATATATCCAGCATGATGAGTGTATAGAGGTGACTCCTAATTTCATCAGAATGCGTAAAAAACTTTTATCCGAAGAGGATAGAAAAAGAGCAGAAAGAAGCGCAAAAGCAGAATAACAATAAAATCTCCCAAAATTGGGAGATTTTTTATTATATTTGTGTTAAACATATTTAGACTATGCTGAACAAAAAAAATACACTTATAAGCGTTATCACAGGGTGCTCGGTTGTGGCAGCTGTTTTTTTAATGATGAATGGCTGTTCCCGAGTAGAGCCTAACTATGAAGGAGTTTTGATGGAAAATTATGGTAGAAACGGAAAAGAAGATTTTTCAACTGTTTCTGGGCGACAATGGACATTCTTCCCAGGGGTAGAACTCTACCAAGTACCAATGTTTGAGACCAGTGGAGACCAACAAGCAGTTCAGGTTACTGCTAAAGATGCAGGTGTTTTCACGGTAGATCCTTCCTATCAAGATAAGCCAATTAGAGGCAAAGGAGTAGATATAGTGTTCAATTACAAGCATTTAGGGATAAATCAGCCAGAGGTAATAATGGACAATGTAGAAAACTCTATCCTGAATAAACTGGTAACCAATGCCTATCGAGAAGAAGCTAGAAACTATACTACGGACAGTCTGATGAATAACCTTAATACATTTGAGAGACAAGTAGAAACTAGGCTTAAAAAAGATTTTGAAAATAAATTTTTTCAGCTAAACAACTTGACTTCTGGACTTAAACCTCCTGCTTCTATGGCAAAGGCTATCGAGCTGAGAAACAATGCAATACAACAAGCAGAGCAAGTGAAAAATGAGCTCCAAGTTTCTAAAATGAACCTTGAAAAAGCCAAAATCGATGCCGAAGCCAACCGTGTAAGAGCCGAAGGACTTGACAACAAGATTTTACAAGAAAAATGGATAGAAGCCATAAGAAATACCAATAATAAAGTAATCATCACTGATGGTAAAACACCTGTAATACTACAATAATGAAACACAAAATACTTTACATCTTACTATTCATCGTAGGAAATGGAGTTCTTATTTACATAGATAGATTATGTTTCCAGAATCAGCCTGTATGGGGATTCACGGCTATGTTTTTTCATTTAATTTTGCTGATAAATTTCCCTTATAACAAGTTGAAATAAATAAAAAACTCCCAATTTAGGGAGTTTTTTTTATAATTTAATAGAATTTAGCCTTAGTGAATTGGCTATTACAGAAACAGAGCTGAAACTCATCGCTGCTGCTGCAAGCATAGGAGAGAGCAGAATCCCAGAAATAGGATAGAGCAGCCCAGCAGCCACAGGTATTCCCAGCGTGTTATAAATAAATGCAAAGAACAGATTTTCTTTGATGTTTCTCATCATCTTTTCGGAAAGGATTTTGGTTTTTACTATTCCATAGATATCGCCTTTCAGCAGAGAGATTTCTGCGCTGTCTATTGCTACATCTGTCCCTGTTCCCATCGCTATTCCTATATCAGCCTGTGCAAGGGCAGGGGCGTCATTGATACCGTCGCCGGTCATTGCTACTATTTTTCCTTGTTTTTGTAATTCTTTGATTTTGTTGATTTTATCTTCTGGAAGACAGTTGGCTTGATAATTTTTTATTCCTAATTCATTTGCTACAGCATGGGCAGTCGCCTCGTTATCTCCTGTAAGCATGATGATTTCTATGTTTTTGCTCTGCAAAAATTCTACGGCTTTTTTCGCTGTTGATTTTAGTTTGTCAGTGAAGCATAAAAATCCTATAAAAGTGTTATTTTCAATAAGATACGAAATCGTAAAGGCCTTATTGCTAAGACTTGAGATTTTTTCTTTGATTTCATCTGCTACATGGACAGCGTTTTCTGTGATGTATTTTTCATTTCCCAAGAAATATTTTTTACCGCCAATTATCCCTTCAATTCCTTTTCCAACCAAGTTTTGGAAGTCTGAAACAGCCTCTATCTGCGAGGCATCAGATTTAGACAAAATAGCTTTGGATAGGGGATGTTCGCTGTTTTTGTTTAATGATGCAGAAATATTGATAATTTGGTTTTCTGTATAATTTTTCGCTGGGAAAACATATTCTAATGATGGTTTGCCTTCTGTGAGCGTTCCTGTTTTATCCGTTATCAGGACATTTATTTTTTCCATTTGTTCCAGAGCTTCAGCACTTTTAATCAAAATACCATTTTGAGCACCTTTACCGATACCCACCACCACAGACATAGGCGTAGCAAGTCCCAAAGCGCACGGACAAGCGATGATCAGCACGGCCAGAGCATTTACAAAGGCATTGAAAAACTTCGGTTCGGCGCCAAAAATCCACCATAAAACAAAGGTAAGAACGGAGATGAAAATCACCACAGGGACAAATACTTTGGAGACTTTGTCGGTTAGTTTCTGTATCGGTGCTTTGCTTCTGCTGGCATCATTTACCATTTTGATGATTTGAGCCAAAAGGGTTTCGCTTCCTACACGCTGGGATTTCATCAGGAAAGTTCCATTTCCATTGATAGTCCCTGAAATTACCTGATTATCAATGCTTTTTTCCACAGGAATAGGTTCGCCTGTAATCATACTTTCGTCTATGGTAGAATATCCCTCTATGATGACTCCATCCACAGGAATTTTTTCTCCAGGTTTGACTCTCAGGATGTTACCAGTTTTTATTTCATCGATTTTAACGGTTTTTTCCTCGCCATTTTCCCACAAATGAGCCTCAGAAGGGGAGAGGTTCATAAGTTTACGGATGGCGTTTCCTGTTTTTTGATGGGCTTTAGCTTCTAATAATTGTCCCAATAACACCAAAGTGATAATTATACACACGCTTTCAAAATAGATATGCGGATGAGCATCATTAGGGAAAATATTTGGAAAAAATAAAGTAATACAGCTCAAAACCAAAGCCGCGCCTACACCTAAACCAATGAGGCTGAACATGTTAAGATTCCAAGTTTTAAAGGAAACATAAGCCCTCTGAAAAAACATAAATCCAGCATAGACCACAGGAATAGTGAAAGCCGCCTGCAAATACAGCTGCGTGTGGTGTGGGATTTTATCTATGGGAAGTCCCATCATTCCGCCCATGGCTAAGATAAATACAGGAATGGTAAAGGCGAGAGCGATATAGAATTTCTTTCGTAAATTTATATAGGCGGAGTTGTCTTCCTGTCCCTCGCCCACGATTTGAACTAAATCCATTCCACAGACTGGGCAGCCTGTATTTTTGGGGTAAGTTTTGTCGCCTTCGCAAAACATCGGACAATAAAATTCACCGATTTTATCTAAATTAACCTTTTGATTTTCAGTTGATTTTGCTTTTTCTCTGATTTCCTCACGCTCTTCGATAGGCGCTAAATACATCCCACAAACAGGGCATTTACCTTGTTTGAAGTAGAGTTTTTCTCCTTCGCATTCCATTGGACAAAAATACACACTGCTGGGCGAGATTTTGTCTTCTGGTTTGATGAATGTATAATCATGGTTATCAGGGTCTTTTAGGAAATAATGACCGATGGAACCAACGGCATCATTCAGCTGCTGGAGATTGATTTCGTTTTTGGAAGAAATTTTAACGCTGTTGGTTTTTAAATCTACCACAGCAGAGATATCTGGAAGGGAATTCAGCTTGTCAGAAATTTTCTTTTGACAGCTGCCACAGCTCATTCCCAATATATCAAATTGTTTTTCGTGCATATCATTAAATTTTATAAAGTTAAAAAAAGAGAATACAAAGTTAAGTATTTTTTTTATTTTACAATTTAACATAATATAAATTATAGGAAGGAGCATAGTAATATAAATATAAGCTATTGTAATAAAAAAACATCTTTGTTTATTTTGGAATTAAACCAATTATTCATTTTCTTCTATTTTATGTTTATTTTTAATGTAAAATAGAATATGTAGAGGAAAAAAAGAGAGAAATAATAAAAATGAAATCTGTAAATTTTTAGAAGTATGACTACTCATACCAAAATAAGATAAAGATTCAAAAAAATATACTATGATAGGTGTCATCCAATATAATATTTTTTTTCTTTTTTTTATAAATAAAAAAGGGATTATACTTAAATGTAAGACTAAAACATTTAACAAAAAAAATAAATACACGATTACAGCACCATGTCCATCTGCTAATGGGTAGTACTTGAAAATAGTGAATGTAATACATATGTTTATCACAAAAACAGAGATGTAATATGACCAACCAAAAATATAATAGGAACTGAAAATAATAGTAGCTATTATTGAGATGAAAATTATATCCATAAACAATATTTCATTTTGTTTTAATTCTTATTCTGCAACCACCTCATAATCAATCTCAAAAAACTCAAAACCTGTGATGCCGTTTTCTTCTATGGCTTGTTTCAGGTGCTCTGAGCAGAGAACACCACCATTAGGCTGTTGATAAACAATATCAAAACTATCTAATAAACAAACTTTTGAACATTCCAACTCGATATCTTCTCCTATAAATAAATCACTTCTTATCTGCATAAATTCTGATTCATTTTTTATTTCTATTTCATTTTGTTTTCCGTTCTTTATATAGTAAAAATTACTTTTCTCAAAAATAATATTTTTCAAAGGCTCTATCGGAAACTGAAAAATCCAGTATTTGAATTTTTCTCCTTTGTAGAGGAGCCGTGTTTCGTAGAAATGATATTTCGGAGCGATTCTGAATTTTTCTAAAACCGATTTTAATTTATCTGAGATATACCAGCCAAATATTTGACTTCCCTCTCCTATAAAATTGTGGACATCAAATAAAGCCCATTCCCAATATTTTTCTTTATCAAAACTTTTTAAAACAAAATAATCAAAAATGGGAGTATTTTCAATAATTTCCCTTTTTCCTATTCTATAAAAATACTCTTTTTCAGGCACATTTTTACCTTCAGCGCCACTTGCTATTCTCCCTAATTCTGGAAAATGAGATTTAATATCTATTTTATAATATTTCATAATCTAAAATTTTGTTATCTGATTTACATCTAAAAAAAACTCATTTTCTTGAAAAAACGCTCCTAAAAATATTTTTAGGAGCGTTTAGATTGGCTATTTGTGACCGCAGAAGGATTCGAACCCTCACCGACGGAGCCGAAATCCGTAGTTCTATCCATTAAACTATGCAGCCAATGATGTAAAGCGCAAATTTAGTATTTTTTATGATTAAGTTCTATATTTTTCAAAGATTTTTTCTGTAATTTTGCTCCCATTTTCAACGAATTTTTGCTAATGAAACAGCTTTTTAAAAAGAAAAATTATTCCGATAACCAAGATACCAACAACCTTGTAAGAGTCCTAACGACGAGGGATATCGTGTTTTTTGGAATAGCGGCCATCATCGGTGCTGGGAGTTTCAGCAGTTTTGGGGAAGCCATTTATAAAGGCGGCCCTGGGGTCATTTTATTGTATATCATTTGTGGCGTTTCGTGCTGTTTTACGGCTCTCTGCTATGCGGAGTTTGCCAGTAGAATTCCTACGGCAGGGAGTGCATACACCTACGCATACGCTACTTTTGGGGAGCTGGCAGCATGGATTATTGGCTGGATGCTCATTATGGAATATAGCTTTGGGAATATTTATGTGGCTTTTTCGTGGTCAGATTATTTCACTTCATTGCTTGATAATTTGGGACTGCACATACCTGAATACCTCTCGTGCAGCTATACCGAAGCCGAAAAAGCAGTGAAAAACGGCTCTCAAAATTCAGAGCTGATTTCCGCTTGGGAGAACGCTCCTCGCTTGGGTTCTTTGAGGGTAATTTTTGACCTCCCTGCCCTATTGATAAATGCCCTTATCACTTGGATTTGCTACATCGGCGTGAAGGAAAGTAAGAATTTTAATAATCTTTTTGTTTTAATCAAATTACTTGCAATAGTGCTGGTTATCGCCATTGGTGTTTTCTATATCAATGCTGATAACTGGATGCCCATAGACACGGCAACAGGCGAAAAATCATTCCTTCCCAATGGTTTCACAGGAATAATGTCTGCCATCAGCGGCGTTTTCTTTGCTTATATCGGTTTTGATGCGCTGAGCGTGCTTTCCGAAGAGACTAAAGATCCGCAGAGAGATCTTCCCAAAGGGATGATTATTTCTATATTTCTCTGCACGGCTATTTATATCGCGCTGACTATGACCCTTACAGGGCTGGTGGATTATAGAAAATTCGAAGGCATCGGAGATCCGCTTTCTTTTGTCTTTAAGGCTGAAAATATCAATCTTCCGCTGATGGAATTTATCATAGAAGTTGTTGCCATCGTATCCATTACTACTGTTTTATTGGTTTTCCAAATGGGACAGCCGAGAATATGGTATGCCATGAGCCGTGATGGACTGATTCCGAAGAAATTCCAGCAAATCCACAAGAAGAACAGAACGCCGTCATTTGCTACGATAGTTACAGGATTTGTGGTAGGTGTCCCTATCCTATTTACAGACAAATCTTTCATACTAGATTTTACGAGTATAGGAACTATTTTTGCCTTTGTTTTGGTGTGTGGCGGAGTTTTACTACTTCCACCAAAAGAGAGAATAAAAGGGCATTTTCACCTTCCTTATATCAATGGACAATGGATTTTCCCGCTGCTGTTCATCGGAGGTGGTTCTTTTATTTATCTTTTATATCCTTCGTTTTTTGAAAACTTGATGGATTTCAGCGATGAAAAAGAGGGAGAATTTAGGTTTGCTATTTTCATTTATATTTTGCTGAATATAGGGCTTTCTGTCTTAGCCTTTGTTAAAAAATTATCCCTGATTCCACTTCTTGGGCTGAGTTCCTGCCTTTATCTCATGACAGGAATGAGCATGGAAAACTGGTTTTGGTTTGGGATTTGGTCTGCTGTGGGCGTTTGTATTTACTTTGCTTATGGCTACCGACACAGCAACCTGCATGATAAACAAAAAACTCACTAAAAAGTGAGTTTTTTTATTTATGAAATGATATCAAATTTGGTGTATTCTGCTAATTTCTTAGGGATTTTTATTCTGTCTGCTGTTTGGTTGTTTTCCAATAAAGCTGCCATAATTCTCGGTAAAGCCATTGCAGAGCCGTTCAGCGTATGCACCAGCTGAGTTTTTCCATCGGCTTTGTATCGGCATTTTAGTCTATTGGCTTGGAAAGTCTCAAAATTAGACACTGAAGAAACCTCCAGCCATTTTTCCTGAGCCGCACTCCACACCTCAAAATCGTAAGTCAGCGCAGAAGTAAAGCCCATATCTCCACCACACAATCTCAAAATTCTAAACGGAAGTTCTAGGTCTGTCAGCAGTCCTTTCACATGCTCCACCATTTCTTCAAGGGCCTGATAAGAATTTTCTGGTTTTTCTATTCTTACAATTTCCACTTTTTCAAACTGATGCAGTCTGTTCAGCCCTCTTACATGCGCTCCGTAAGACCCTGCTTCTCTCCTATAACATTGAGAAAAAGCTGTGTTTTTAACAGGCAGTTCTTTTTCCTCTAAAATCACATCTCTGTAAATGTTGGTCACAGGAACTTCCGCCGTAGGAATCAGATACAGATTATCTTCATTCACGAAATACATTTGTCCCTCTTTATCAGGTAGCTGCCCTGTTCCATATCCGCTGGCTTCGTTCACCACATGAGGCGGATTTACTTCCATATATCCTGCTTCCGTGTTTCTGTCCAAGAAAAATTGAACCAAACTTCTCTGTAATTTAGCTCCCTTACCTAAATAAACAGGGAAACCAGCTCCCGCGATTTTCACACCAAGCTCGAAGTTGATAAGATTATATTTAGATGCCAGTTCCCAGTGAGGAATAGCGCCCTCGCCGAGACCTTTCACATCGTGAGACTGATAAATATTTTCATTATCATCCGCAGAAACACCTGCTTTCACAGATTCGTGCGGAATATTTGGGATGAGATACAGAATTTCTGTAAGTTTCTCTTCTATTTCATTTAGTTTCTGTTGAAGGTCTTTGCTCGCTTCTTTATACTGAGCAGTTTTTTGCTTTGCATTTTCGGCCTCTTCTTTTTTCCCTTCTTTCATCAAAAGCCCTATTTCCTTAGAAATCTTGTTGATTTCAGCCAGCTGGGAGTCCATATCAAACTGAACTTTTTTTCTTTCGTCATCCAGCGAAATAGCGCTATCCACCAACTCTAAATCTTTGAAATTTCTCTTTTTAAGCCCTTCTAAAACTCTATCTCTATGTTCTTTTAAAAAATTAACTTGTAACATTTTTAAGAAAATTTAAATTTTGCACAAATGTAAGCATTATTGATTAAAAATCTGCTTAATTAGAATATTTTTCAGGTTTTGAATTTTTATCAAAAATATCTGTCTCTTCTAACCATATAGACTCATCATTAGTAGTTATTTCTCCTGTATTAGCATTTATCCAAATACCAAAAACGGCTACCTTTTGCATAACTAAATTCTCAAAAGAATATACATAATGATCATCAATAATTAGGGTTGGAGAAAGAAGTGTTTCATCATAATCTAAATCTTTAACTTTTTTCCTATCATATAAATATTTGACATATAAATCATTAGCTTCTTTGACACTAATTTTATATTTCTTTTCTTGAACAATTTCCTCAGAATATGGAAAAACTTCATGATTTTTTAAATAATTCTCACTTGGATTACAACCCAATAACAATGTAATAAGTGGTATTTTAATAATTATTTTTTGCATTTTATTATATTCTTATACTTTCTCCAAAAAACTATTTTTTGTATTCAGAAACAGGAATAATTTCTCCAGAAACAGGGTCTAAAATACGAACATCCTCTTTGTTTTCTTTATTCACATAAAAAATATGATAAGTTTCAAAACGAACAGCCGAGTTGTAGCCCACCGTTATCTGATAAAACGGCTTTTTCTCGATAAGATCTTCTTCTGTAATAAACGAAATTCCATGCTTTCCATTAGTTATTTTATAGATATGTTTAGATGCTTCCTGCACCATCGGCAGGGCTAAAACTTGGGCTTCAGCCTCTTCCTGTGTATATTTTTTGGCTGGCTGATGACACGAGAAAACAAGAAATGCAAGGACTAAAAAAATACTTTTTTTCATTTTTATTTTATTTTTGATTAATATTCATTAAAATACTTTTGAATCTGCTTCCAGTCTTTGGTTTTGGTAAGCGCCAGCATGAGCAGAACTCTGGATTTCTGTGGATTGAGCGATTGCGAAGCCACAAAGTGATATTTCGCATCCTCCACTTCTGCATCTGGTGTCGTAGCACCTGTAGGAACCCGCGAAGAACGGACAATCTGAATGCCCTGTTTTTGGGCTTTTACAGCCAAATCAAAATTAGTATGATACAAATTCCCATTCCCTACACCAGCATAAATAATTCCATCATATTTCGCATCAATAAAGGCTTTCATCGGAAGTTCCGAAGCATTGGCATAGCCATAGACTATCCCTACTTTCGGCAGGGAAGTCAACGATGCCACATCAAAAACTGATTTTGTAGTATGCAGATTTTGAGGCGTTTTACTGAAATAAACTTTTCCATTATGAATATAGCCTATTTTCCCAGAATTCGCTCCTGTAAAGGTTTCCACAGCGGTCGTGTGGTGTTTTATCACATCTTTGGCATCAAGGATATTTTCATTCATCACCACGACCACGCCTTTATTTCGTGTGTTTTTATCAGCTGCAGCGACCACAGCATTATACAAATTAAGCGGCCCGTCTGCACTGATTCCTGTGGAAGGGCGCATAGCACCTACCATCACCACTGGTTTTGAGCTATGAACTGTAAGATTCAGGAAATATGCCGTTTCCTCCATCGTGTCTGTGCCATGGGTAACCACTACTCCATCATAGCCTTCCTTATTTAGGATTTCGTTTATTCTTTTTGCTAATTTGAGCCAAATCTCATCATTCATATCCTGAGAGCCTATTTTCACTAACTGCTCACCGCTTACTTGGGCTACTTGGTGAATTTCTGGAACAGCCTGTAACAGCTCATCAATGCCCTTTGCTCCTGCTTTGTAGCTGCTCTCAGTAGAGGATTTACTCACTCCTGCGATGGTACCACCTGTGGCTATGATTCTGATTTTCGGTTTTTGTGCAAAAAGCAAAGCCGAAATTTGAAGAATAAAAATTAAAATTATTTTAGATTTTAGTTTCATGAAGATATTTGATTTATTTGGTAAATCTAATCAATATTTTTAATTCTAAAAATAGATTTTAGCCTTTTCAAATATTTTTTAATACTTTTGCTTCTTAATCATTTTTTTAAAATGCTGAATTCTAAAAAACTATTGCTTACAGGAGCTCTATTTATGGGGCTATCCTCTTATGCACAAGAAGACGAAGACAATACAGATGGTTCTAAAAAAATAGAAGCTGTAGTCATCTCTAAAAAGAAGAAAAAGTATAAAAATCCAGCTCATGAGATTTTAGCAAAACTGGTTGCAAAAAAACACATCAACAATCCTGACAACCTAAAATCATACTTCTCTGAAAATCAGTCCCGTATGGAGATAGCATTTAGCAGTCTTGGGGATAAGTTTCAGAATACGAAGATCTACAAGGATTTGAAAAAGGTGATGGAAGACTCCAAAGACAGCCTTGGGAATGATGTGGCGCTTCCTGTTTTTATTACAGAAAATATTTCGGATTTTTATTATCAAAAAAGCCCTGAAAAGCGCGCCGAAATCATCAAAAAAACTAAAGTAGACGGAGTCGGAATAGAGGACAATGCTATGTTTTCCCAGCTGATGAGTTCTACTTTTATCAAATATAATTTCTACAATAATTATATTCATATTTTAGACAAAAACTTCATTTCGCCACTGAATGATAATTTCACTTCAAACTATGATTTTGAGCTGGTGGACAGAGATTTTCAAGTGAATGAAAATGGATATTATAAAATCAATTTTAAACCTAAAAGAGCCTCAGATTTGGCTTTTGAAGGGACTTTGCTGATTTCGCACAGCAACTATTCACTTTTCAGAATTACAGCGAAAATAGGTTCTGCGGCGAACCTGAACTTTATCAACAACATTGTAGTAGACCAAGAGCTTGAAGAAGTGGGCGATTCTGAAATACACATGCCTGTAAAGTCCCTCGTTACGCTGGAAACCGCGAAACTGGGCAAAAACGGAATGGCTGGGATTTTAAAATATCATGTTTCGAGCAAAAAAATAAAAATCAACCAAGATTTTGACCAAAAAATATTCAGCAAACCCATCACTGTTCTTCCAAATGCAAACGAAAAAGATGAGCAATACTGGGAAAAGAACAGACACGAGCCGATAACGGAAAGAGAACAAAAAGTCTATGCAATGATAGATGAAGTCAAAAATCTCCCTTCGGTGAAGTCTTATATAGATGTTTTAGAAATTATTATAAGAGGCTATTATGAGGCAGGAAAAGTAGATTTAGGACCGATACTCTACACGGCTGGATATAACGATGTGGAAGGATTCAGGCTGAGAGCAGGATTTAGAACTAATCATAAATTCAGCAAAAAATGGATTTTCAGCGGATATTTGTCTTATGGATTCAAGGACAGAGAGTTCAAATACGGCGGTGGTATAGATTACATTATTTCACGAGACCCATGGACACAGGTGGGAATTTCTGCCCTGCATGATTTAGACCAAGTGGCGCTGCAGTATGGCAACTTTTTACTTAAGAACAAAAATGCGATTTTTGATGCATTTTCTAAAAATGGTGATATGCTGATAAGAAAACCTTTCTGGAAGAATAATTATGAAATCTATTTTCAGAGGGATTTTGTAAACTCTATCACTCAGAGATTTACCTTTAGACATTCCACCTTTGACCCATTGTTTGATTCGTCTTATATCAATTACACGGACGAGCATGGGAATGTTTTTAATAATTTCAAGACCACTGAAATGATTTCTGAAACTCAGTGGAAAATGGGAAGAAAAGCTCTGCAGTCCGATAAAAACAAGCAGGTAATAATGAATAACAATTTTACTCCTACGGTTACTTTCAGGTTTACACATGCCTTTAAAGGAATTATGGGAAGTAATTTTGAATACAATAAAATTTATCTAAATGTCCAGCAAAAAATCCCTATGGGAATTTTGGGACAGGGGAACTATTCCCTCACAGCAGGGATTACCCCAGACCGAGTTCCTTTTCCTCTTTTAGAGAACCATTTAGGAAATGAGTTTGTTTTTTACAACAGAAATTCATTTAACATGATGCGTTTTTTTGAATTTACAAGTAACAGATTTGTTTCCCTACAATACACCCAATATTTGGAAGGTTTGATTACCAATAGGTTACCTTTGATTAAAAAATTAAATTGGAGAAACCACCTGACTTTCAATTATTTGATAGGAGATTTGGAGGAAAGATTCAACGCAAATGGAGCGTTAAACGGCCTAAACGGAAAGCCTTACATAGAAATTGGCTATGGTTTTTCTAATATTCTTAGGTTTTTACGAGTGGATTTTGTTCATAGACTTACTCATTTGAACAACACCAGCTCCGTTTTTGAAACCAATCCGCCTAGATTCAGCATAAAAGTTTCGGCTCAAATAAGATTATAATTTAAAACAATGCAAAAATATCTTGAACTTAATATAAAAATAGAACCGCTCCAGCCGTGGAACGAAATCCTAATGGCGGAGCTTATAAACATTGGTTTTGACAGCTTTACAGAAGAAAACGACGGTATTCTGGCGTATGTTCCAGAGGATTCTTTCAGCGAAGATGAACTAAAAAATCTTTGGCTACTGAGCCATGATGAGGTTAAAATTTCCTACACCATTCAGGAAATGCCGAATATCAACTGGAATGAGGAATGGGAAAAGAATTTTTCGCCCATAAATGTGGAAAACAAAGTGCTTATCCGTGCAGAATTTCACGAAAGCCAAAATACGCCGTATGAAATCATCATTCAGCCCAAAATGTCCTTCGGCACAGGGCATCACGCCACTACTTACCTGATGATTCAGCAGATGCTGGATATGGATTTCAGTGGGAAAAAAGTGCTGGATATCGGCTGTGGAACTTCTATTTTAGCGATTTTCTCAAAGCTGAAAGGTGCAGAGGATGTTTTAGCCATTGACATTGATGAATGGGCTGTGGAAAACTCCAAAGAAAATGCGGAAAGAAACCAAATGAATTTCCGAATAGAACAAGGAACTGCAGAGAACTTGGGCAAAGAAAATTTTGATATTATTTTAGCGAACATCAACCGAAATATTTTGATTTCGGATATTCCTACTTATGTTTCAGTTTTGAATAGCGGCGGAAAACTCCTGCTTTCGGGGCTTTGCTTCTTTGATGTCAATGACATTTTGGAAGTCTGCACAAAGCATGATTTAGTTCTAAAAAACCAAGTCCAAAGAGAAGAATGGGTAAGCCTTCTTTTAGAAAAACCTTAATCCAAATAAAATGCAAACAGTCTTATTACCAATATTTTACCTCCCTCCTATTTCTTGGTTTTCTGAGTTTTGTAATTCGGAAAATCAGATTATTTTGGAACAAGAGGAACACTTCCCAAAGCAGACCTACCGAAATAGAGCCTGTATTTTTGGGGCAAATGGAAAACTTCCTTTAATCATCCCAATAAATCACAATGGAAAAAGGGCTTTTCGAGACATAGAAATATCATATTCGGAAAGATGGCAAGCGCTCCACTGGAAATCAATAAAAACAGCTTATCAGTCTTCTCCTTACTTTGAATTTTATGAAGACCAGCTAAGCAAAATTTATGAAAATCAACCGAAGTTTTTAATTGATTTCAACCTAAAAAGTCTGGAAATTCTTCAAAAATTATTGAAAACTGACCAAAGTTTTTCATTAACCGAAGAATACATCAAAACGCCTTCTACAAATGATTTTCGGGAAAGTTTTTCAGCAAAAATAAAACCTGCCTTCCAGCAGGAGGAATATTACCAAACTTTTTCTGATAAACTGGGCTTTATCAAAGATCTTTCCGTAGTAGATTTGCTCTGTAACCTCGGTCCAGAGGCTGCTTCTTACCTAAAAAATCATAGAAATGAATAAGAAAATTATTTTTCCGCTGGTTTTCTTGGGACAGCTGTTCGCTGCACAGAGTTTTAAAATCATTCCTTTGGGTGTTTTTGGTGGAATAGATGAAAGCAATCTCTCTTCTTATCTCATCTCTGAACCGAGCAAAGAAGCATATCTAGCTCTAGATGCTGGAACAATCCACACAGGGCTGAAAGTTTATTTACAAAAAAACAAGAAAAAAGAAAGTCCTGAGCAATTTTTGAAAGAGAAAATCAAGGGATATTTCATTTCGCATCCGCATTTTGACCATAGTTCAGGGCTGGTTATCAACTCGCCCGAAGACTCTAAAAAGAATATTTATGCAGCAGAATTTGTGATAGAAACCCTCAAAAAACATCATTTTTCTTGGGAAGCTTGGGCTAATTTTGCCAATGAAGGCGAAAAACCTATTTTGGGAAAATACACCTACAAAAAGCTGAACACAGATGAATGGACAAGTGTGGAAAACACTGATTTACAGCTAAAAATGTATTATCTAAGCCACACAGGGAAAAATCTAAGCTCTGCAGCGCTTATAAAAAATATTGAAAATCAATACTTTGTATATCTTGGTGATACAGGCGCAGATAGAATTGAGGGAACGGAGCAGCTTGCCGATTTGTGGAAAGCCATCGCTCCGATTATCAAAGAAAAAAGGCTGAAAGGCATCGCCATAGAATGTTCTTATAGCAACGAACAACCTGAAAACCATCTATATGGACACCTCACTCCTCGCCTATTGACTGAGGAGATGGAGAACTTGGAGAAACTTGTCGGCGAAGAGGGGCTTAAAGGTTTAAATCTCATCATTACCCACATCAAACCTAAGAAAAACATTCATCAAAAAGTTAAAACTGAGTTAAATGTTTTGTATAAAAAAGGGATAAAAATTATCTTTGCTGAACAAGGAAAAGAAATTAATTTATAAATAACAAATTTACAATGAAAAAAGTACTCATTGCAGCGGCGTTTTTAGCGTCTTTTAGTTTTGCTTTTGCACAAGACAAAATGCAAAATAATGATTTGAAAACTTGGTATCACAAAGATTTTTCTACTACCAATGTTTATGGTGTTAATACCAACAATGCTTACAAATTCTTAGAATCCAAAGGATTAAAGCCAAGAACTGTTGTAGTAGGTGTTTTGGACAGCGGTGTGGAAGTAGACCACCCAGGGCTGATTAACAACATGTGGAAAAACCCAAATGAAATCCCAAACAACGGTATAGATGATGATAAAAACGGATATGTAGATGATGTCTACGGATGGAACTTCATCGGTGGAAAAACAGCTGATGTAGATGCTGATAACCTAGAAGTAACTAGAATGGTTAAAAAATATCAGCCGATATTTGAAGGGACTGATTCTGCTAAAAACAGAGCAAATCAGGCAAAAATGCCAGAAGAATATGCTATGTACCAAAAGTCTAAAAAACTATTTGACGAAAAAGGTTCAGAAGCTAAGCAATATTATCAGTATTTTTCTGGGTTTAATAACGCTATTCCAAGTATTGTAAAAACTCTAAATGGAAAAACTTTAACTAAAGCAAATTTAGCAGCTATAAAACCTGCTTCTCAAGAAGACAGCAGAAACTTGCAGATTTTAAATTCTCTTGTTCAAGAGGCTGAAAATGTAGGAAAAACTCCAAAAGAAGTTGAAGAATTATTGAAAAAAGAGGTTGAAGGTGCTCTAAAACACTACGAATCTCAGGCTACAAAACATTACAACCTTGATTTTGACCCAAGAAAAGAAATCGTAGGAGATAATTATGACAATTATAATGAAAAACACTACGGAAACAACCATTATGAAGGGCCTGATGCATCTCACGGAACGCATGTTTCTGGAATCATCGCGGGACTTCCTCATGGAAATGAAGTTCAGTATGGTGTAGCTCACAAAGTGGCTAAAATCATGACTGTAAGAGCTGTTCCAGATGGAGATGAAAGAGATAAAGATGTTGCTAATGCTATCAGATACGCAGTAGATAACGGAGCTAAAATCCTTAACATGAGTTTTGGTAAGGCGGTATCTCCAGGGAAAAAACATGTTTGGGAGGCTATGAAATATGCTGAGAAAAAAGGTGTTCTTCTAGTAAAAGCAGCAGGAAATGAAAATCAAAACATCGGAGAAAATGAGTATTTTCCTACTAATTTTATGAAGCAATCAGACGAAAAACCATTCGTTAGCAATATGATAGTGGTAGGTGCTAGCACAAATAACAACCAAAACCTAAGAGCTAGATTTTCTAACTACAATGGTAAAATGGTAGATGTTTTCGCACCAGGGCAAGAAATCTACTCTACTGTTCCAGATGCTAAATATGAATACCTACAAGGAACTTCTATGGCATCTCCAGTGGTAGCAGGTGCGGCGGCTGTGCTTTGGGCATACATGCCAAGCCTTACTCCTCAGCAGATCAAAGAAGCATTAGTAAAAACAGTAAATAAATCTACTGTAAATGCAAATGTAGATTCTAATGCAAACTTTGACCAAATTTCAGTTGCTGGTGGAGTTATAGACCTTTACAAAGCGGCTCAGTATGCTTATGATAATTTTTACAACAAAAAAGGTGTAAAAGCAAATAAAAAAGCAGCTAAGTCAAAATAATAATTAAATAGAAAAACGCTTCCAAAATAGGAAGCGTTTTTTTATTGTAAATAAACACCACCATTTCAGTAGTGTTATTTTGTTTTCTAATTAACTGGAACTGAATAGAACCAGTTTTCATACCAAGTTGTTCCATATACCTGACTAGCAGATGTGTTATATTCAAAGGCACTTCTGATAATATTAGGAACATCACTCTGTAAATTCAGATACAATGTCTGATAAGAATTTGTATTATTATTATAAATAAAATTCCCTACAAATTCATAATCATGCTCTAAATATGGATGGAACATTGTGTAGATAGGTTTTTCATTAGTGTAACCATTATTTAATCCTACATCTTTCATTCCTACATAGACTCTCGTATATGCTTTTGTAGGGTGAGGCACTTGAGAACTTAATATGTGAAGTTTTACAAAAACCATATTTGTTCCAGGTTTTACAACCACAGTAGCGATTTTATTCCAACGCGAATTCCCTAATCCAACTCCTGCATTCCATGTAAATCTTCCTACAGCAGGCGCTCCTTTGAATAATTCTACATCTTTCCAAGTTCCCACACCATTAGCATCACTAGTAAGGACTCTTCCTGCTCCTTGGTTAGTATCTACTATCTTGATAGCATTTGGTCCATTAGCTACGATATGGACTTTAGAATCAGGTTTATATGTTCCTATACCTATATTAGGACTTCTGTTATGTCCATTTTTGTATCCTAAGATGATGGAATTATCTTTTCCTGTACTTGGAGTAAAGTCAGAGGCATTGATACCATTTCCTATTACTATTACATTTTCTAATTCTGCAGTATTGATAGGAGGGAAATTAGCGTTTCCTATATGTACATTATAATCACTTCTTATCCACTCTCCTGCTCCATTACCAAAAGCTATATTACTACTACCTGTGACATTGTTTTTAAGGGCGTTTACTCCTTGTGCATTGTTATGCTGACCAGTAGTATTACTGCTAAGTGCAGAAGTTCCAAGGGCTATATTGTAGTTTCCATAAGTGTTATTCTCCAATGTTTTATACCCTAATGCTATATTATTATGAGACGCAGTAGCTTTACTTAAAGGATAATGTCCAATAGCAATATTGTTTGTCCCTGTAACATTGGCAAGTAGTGCACTGTTTCCTATACCAATATTAGAATCTCCAGAAATATTCGCAGAAAGTGAATTTGTTCCAAGTCCAATATTTAATTTACCTGTAGTATTAGAGTTCAATACTGATATCCCCAATCCTATATTATATGCTCCTAATGTATTCCCCGAAAGTGTACCATCACCAATAGCAATATTTCTCTCTCCTGTAGTATTTAAAAGAAGAGTATTAGTACCAAAACTAATATTATTACTTCCTGTAGTATTAAATCTAAGACCATTAGAACCTATAGCTATATTATTTACCCCTGTAGTATTTGCAAAAAGAGCAGATGTCCCCATTGCAATATTATCTTTACCTGTTGTATTAGTTCTAAGAGAGTTTGTTCCTAAAGCAATGTTACTATTTCCAATAGTATTATTTAGTAAAGCACCTGCTCCCATACCAATGTTATCATATCCTGTTGTATTTGATAACATTACACCAGAACCTATCCCCACATTATTATTTCCTGTTGTATTATATCTTAGGGTATTTGTTCCCACAGCTACATTACTTGCTCCTGTGGTATTTGTAGTAAGAGCACTAGCACCTACAGCGACATTATTACTTGCTGTTGTATTGCTTACAAGTGCTCCATTTCCCAATGCTACATTATCTATTCCTGTTGTATTTTCTTTAAGAGCACCATACCCTATGGCTAGATTGTAACCTGATTGACTTTTGCTTAAAGCTTGAGATCCTATTGCAATACCATTTCCTCCTGCCATAAGGGCATCCCAACCTATAGCTATGTTACCAACCCCTCCTGTTCCATTACGAAGTGCATTGTGTCCTATAGCAACATTAGCCGTACCTCCTTGATTAGAATATAAAGCTTCTATACCAACTGCAATATTCCATGCTCCCCATTGATTGGAATAAAGGGCATTATTTCCCAATGCTATGTTCTGAGGTCCCACTGTATTGGTATAAAGAGCTCCCTCTCCCATTGCTATATTATTAGAACCTCCTGTTATAGAGAATAAGGTGTTTTTTCCTATAGCAAGGTTATTTCTTCCATTACCAGCAGAAGTTCCATTTCCACCCTTACCTCCATCTTGGGTAATGTGGTGGTCATTTCCTACCAATCTAAGGTCTTGTTCTTGTATTGAACCTTCAGCTATTTTTACCCACTTGCTGTTGGTAGTACTATAGTAATAGAAACCTTTAGAAGTTACATTAGAAGTTACTGGATTTGTAGTTCCTGAAATGTTATCTACATATACTAAAGTAGATTCCTTTAAATTAGCAGTAGCGATGCTATTTAGTCTCGCTTTGCTTACTCTTGGAATCAAAACTCCCTCGTTTGTAGTTGCAGTTGTTGCTGCATTCGCTGCGCTGGGCTTTATATCTAGAGTAGCCTCTGGGTTACTTGTGTTTACCCCTACTTTTCCTGCTTGGGCAAAAGCCAAACTTGTTGCCAAAAGCCCTAAAAAAATAATGTTTTTTCTCATATGATATATAAATTTATTGATTATCCAAAGCCTAATTCTTTCTTTTCCTTTTTAAAACAAAGAAAGAATAACTTTACAAAAGTACTAAATAAAATATAAAAATTTCTTAAAAAACGAGATTTTCTTTTTTGTTAAAATAAATTTGTATAATTTAGCAATTATTATAAAAATTGAAATCTTAGAAATTATGAAAAAGTTCTTATTAACAGCAGGTTTGGGAGCATTATTCCTAACAGCTTGTAAATCACAAGGGTCTGCTACACAAGGAAGCCATACTTTGACTAATTATGACCTAAAAGGTGAATGGGTAGTCTCTTCTGTAGACTATGATAAAAAATTCAAAATAAAACCTTTCCACGAAAATGTTGATGCTCAGTGCTTTGTAGGAGGAACATGGAAACTCATTCCTAACAACTATTCTGGAAGCTATAGTTTGAATGGAAAAGGAGACTGTCCTATGGTGAGACAAGCTATCAAATTTTAAGTTACAAAAAACAAAGAATTTAGATTCAAAAAACTTCAAGATAATGTAAAGGCTAAAAAAATCACAGAAGGATATGTGCTTCAGCTGGAAAATCAGCAGAAAGACAGTTTTACCCTTACACAGAGCGTGGCTTTTGAAGGGGAAGTTATTAAAGTATATTATCAATTTCAACGAGTAAAATAATTTATATTATGAAGATATTTAATAAGCCATATGTAGTGGCACTTGGGCTCTCTGGGTCATTATTATTCACAAGTTGTGAAGCCATCAAAAATTCTAATAATACACAAAGAGGTGTAGCTATAGGTGCTGCCAGTGGAGCTGTTATCGGAGGTATCTTGGGTAACAACATCGGTAAAGGTGGTAAAGGAACTATGGGTGCTGTTTTAGGCGGTATCGTAGGTGGTGTAGCTGGTGGTGTCATCGGAAACAAAATGGACAAACAGGCTCGTGAGATAAAAACAGCCCTCCCTGGTGCAGAAGTAGAGCGTGTAGGAGAAGGTATCAAGGTAGTTTTGAATGAAAACAGCGTGAATTTTGATTTCAATTCTTCTAATTTGACTTCTACTGCAAAAAACAACTTGAACAAGGTAGCAGAGGTTTTCAAAAACAATCCTGATACAAACATCAATGTTTATGGACATACTGATGACAAAGGTGCTGATGATTACAACCAAAAGCTTTCTGTAAGAAGAGCTGATGCGGTAGTAAATTACCTTAAATCAAAAGGCCTAAAATCAAGTAGATTTACAGCTATTGGTATGGGAGAATCTGAGCCTGTAGCTTCTAATGATACAGAGACTGGAAGAGCTAAAAACAGACGAGTGGAATTTGCTATCACCGCAAACGAAAAAATGATAGAGGATGCTAAAAAAGGAAACTAGTTTATTTAGATTTCTCATATAACGAAAGGTGCAGACTCATGTTCTGCGCCTTTTATTTATTCATAAAGTGATTATCAATGGAAAAATCTATGAACTTTGAAGAAAATTTGTAAATAACTTTATCATAAAATAGAAAATACATTACTTGTTGTAATTATGCTAAATATAGAGGAAAAAATTTTTGAAGAATATAGAATTCTATATGATAATGGATATATGAATGAAAGTGTTGAAGATAATGGTTCTTTATTTTCTTCTTTGAAATGTGTTAATCAAAAAATAGGAATTATTTTTTATTTTTTGATAGAGAAAGGTATTCTATCGATAACTCTTACAACAAATGAATTATTAAATAAGGAGCAAGGTTTGTATTTTGATTTTTTTTATGTTTTAAAGGTTTTATATCCAGAGAAAAGTTTTGAAGAAATAAAATTGCTTTCTTACGATAAAGAAATATCAACAAATTTACCAAATATAGAAAAGTTATTTAATGAAGAACAAATAGATGATACTATAAAGATAATTAATGTAGCAATAAAGGAATATTCAAAAGTAAGATGGAATAGTTAGGAAAATATAGAAAAATAGGGATTTTAATTATGATAAATGTAACTTCAATACCTCTTTTTGAAAATTTGATTCAATATAAGTTTAGCAATATTTATTATGATTTTCATAATAACTATTATTGTCAAAAATTATTCTATTTTGATAATGAGTTATTTATATACTTAAACCATATTGAAGAAAATAAAAATGTGATTTTTAATTTTATAAATGTAACTATTGCTAATTTTTCTTTTTACCCTCAAATAAAAGAAACAGAAGGTTTTACAATAGATACTTTATATAGAGGCAGATTTGAAGCTAAAGGAAAATTAAAAGAGCTTTTGGATGATAGCAGAGGATATTTTTATTTAGAGTTTTATGAAGGACAAAAAATTGAATTTTGGGCGGAATACATTGTTTTAAAGACAGAATAATCCTAATTTTATTAAATATAGTAATGTTTCAGATATGCTGTTAAAAACATAATATGCTAATATAACAAAAACTGAATTTTAATATTTTCAATATGACTATTATAGAACTTATAAAACTTATTAAGCCTATTCCTGAACTATATATTAGGAAACATAGTATATTTTGTTTTGAAGCCTTTGTTAATGGGTGGTATCATCGTGATGAGAAAGAAGATGTAAAGTCTGATGTACTATATACCGAATTCTATGAATGGCTAAGAAAGAGATATGATAATAATGATTCTATGGGATGGGCTAATATACTTTTTTATAAATTTGAAACGGAAGAAAAGGCTTTGGATGAGTTCTTTGTTTTGTTCAATACTTTTTATAAAGAAAAATATGAAACAAGTTTATGGTAATATGTATTGTTAAAATCTCTACAAATTACTAATCAGTGAAATAAAGCCATTTCAGAACTTAATATTTTAGAAGCTTTTACAATTAATTATATTTTATGAAAAAATATATAAAACTCCTTAGAATAGAACAATGGATTAAAAATATTTTTGTCTTTCTGCCCTTATTTTTTTCAGGGTCTTTTCTTCATTTGGAGCTATTTAGTGTGAGTTTATTTGCATTTTTTATTTTCTCTTTTACGGCAAGTTGTATTTACATAATCAATGATTATATAGACATAGAAGCAGACAAAAAACACCCTGAAAAGTGCAAAAGACCTCTGGCTTCGGGTGAAATCAGCAAATCGGTAGCAAAATTGGTTTTTGCAGGTTTAGTTTTTCTAATTATTTTTTTGACAAGCCTTATTGGGTTTATTTTTTCAATAGACCTACTCTATTTTTCTCTTGTCATTAGCGCCTATTTTATTATGAATATCGCCTATACTTTTAGGCTGAAACATATCGCGATAGTTGATATTTCTATCATTGCCTTAGGCTTTGTTTTTAGGGTTTTGGCAGGTGGATATATTACAGGAATTTGGATTTCTCAGTGGGCTATTTTACTGACATTTTTACTGGCTTTGGTTTTAGCAATTGGAAAGAGACGAGGCGAACTCATAAACTCACAAATAAACGGAAAAACGAGAAAAGCTCTGGATGGGTATAATATTCAGTTTGCGGACATTGTATTGGCGGTAAGTTGTTCATTAGCAATCATTTGTTATGTGATGTTTACCCTCTCTCCTGATGTTCAGTCCAGATTTAATCAAAACATTTTTTACACTACATTTTTTGTTATTTTTGTTTTTTTGAGATATTTACAGCAGACTTTGGTGTATAATAAAACCGAATCTCCTACTAAAACCTTTTATAGAGATAAATACATCCAAGTAACTGTTTTACTTTGGATTATATCTTTCGTATTAATGATTTACTTTAAGTAAGATTATGCAAAAAAAATTATATTGTTTTGACTTTGATGGCACTTTGACAAAGAAGGACACCATGTTCGCTTTTCTTAAATTTTATGAACCTAAAAAATTCTACACTAGTTTCATCAAACACATTCCTCTTTTCATCATGCTAAAACTAAAATTAGCCAATGCTGGAGAGGTCAAAAAAAGTTTTGTCAATTCTATTTTAAAAGGAAAAACTCGGCAGGAAATAGAGTCCAAAGCTCTGCAGTTTTTTAATGAAAACTACCCGAGCATTATCCGAGAAAACGCCATAGATTTCATCAATCAAATTGACAGAACTACCACCAAATGTCTCTTGGTGACAGCATCTCTGGATATCTGGGCAAAACCATTTGCAGAAAAATGGAAAATAGATTTGGTAGCCACACAGGCGCACTTTGAAAATGATATTTTTACGGGAAAATTCAGCACCAAAAACTGCAACGGACAGGAAAAAGTCAATAGAATAAAAAAACTTATTGAAAAAGAAACTTTTGATAAAATCATCGCTTTTGGCGATACATCAGGAGACCGAGAAATGCTTTCTTGGGCAGATGAGGGTTTTTATCGTTTTTTTCATTAAATTTGTCAAAATATTGATATGAAACATTTTATTTTAATAGGTTTTATGAGCATTTTCACATCTTGTTTTTCTCAGAAAAAAGTGAAAAATGACGCTAAAACATCTTTTTCCACAGAAAAAGATATTTTCTATTCCAACCAAAATGGTGGTGCATTATATCCGAGTTTTTCTCTGATTAAAAATCAAGAAGAACTAGATAAAGCTCTGCTGGGAGAAGGAACATTTATAATAAGTGATGAAAATACTGACAATCAAAAAATAAAATTCCCTAAAAACAGAAAAGTAATAAAGTACAATTTAGGAGAATTTCAGTCTGGAAGCCACACACCCGAGAAGCTTGATGCTTACAGAGTGAATGGAGAAACTTTAGAATTGTTCATCAAAAAAGGAAAATTTGAAAAAGAACACGAAACAGATTTAGAATTTAGTATTCAGATAGTTACCAGACCATACATTATTTTTTCGGTTCCAAAAAAACTAGAATTCAAAAAAATCATAATAATCTATGAATAAAATATATTTAGACAACGCAGCTACTACTCCTCTAAATGAACAAGTTATAGAAGAAATGCTGTCCGTGATGAGAAATCATTATGGTAATCCCTCCTCTACGCACAGTATCGGGCAAGAGGCTAAAACCTTGATAGAAAATGTCCGAAGAAAAATCGCAGAATACCTGCGAGTAACTCCTGGTGAAATTATTTTCACTTCTTGTGGAACGGAGTCTAACAACTTGATTATCAAATCCTGCGTGGAGCATCTCGGAGTGAAAAGAATCATTTCTTCTGCCCTTGAGCATAAATGCGTGTCAGAATCCTGCCTTGAAATGAAAAACCACAAAGGCGTAGAACTTGTCTATCTTCGCCCTGACAAAAACGGTAATTTTGATTTAGCCGAGCTTGAAAAAATCCTAAAATCTTCTGATAAAAAGACTTTGGTAAGTCTGATGCATGCTAATAACGAAATCGGAAATTTATTAGATATAGAAAAAGCCGCTGAAATCTGTAAGCAAAATCATGCTCTCTTCCATTCTGATACCGTGCAGACTGTGGGACATTTGGATTTAGATTTTTCAAAAATTCCTATTGATTTCGCTTCATGTAGTGCGCATAAATTCCATGGCCCGAAAGGTGTAGGTTTTGCCTTTGTCAGAAAATCCTCTGGTTTGAAAGGGCTTATTGTGGGAGGAACGCAAGAAAGAAGCCTGAGAGCAGGAACAGAAAATGTGGTCGGAATTGTCGGTTTAGGGAAAGCATTAGAATTATCGATTGATAATTTAGAAAAATATTCTACTTATATTCAAGGGATTAAAGATTATGCTATTTCAGAACTAAAAAAAGCATTCCCTAACATTAAATTCAATGGACAGTCTTCCAACAAAGAAAAAAGCCTTTACACAGTGCTAAGTCTTGCCCTGCCGTTCAAGAATCCTTTGATAGGGCTGCAGCTGGATATGAAGGGAATTGCTGTTTCCCAAGGGAGTGCGTGTAGCTCTGGTGCCAGCAAGCCTTCTATGGTGCTGATGTCCATCCAGACAGAAGAAGAGATGGACACTACGACTCCGCTTAGAGTTTCGTTTAGCAATAAAACCACCAAAGAAGATATAGATAAATTGATATCTGCTCTAAATGAAATTGTTCAAGAGAATAAAATAGAAATCAATAATAATTAGTATAGATTTTACAATAAAAAGATTGTTGTATTTTTGCATCAAGTTTAATATAAAATATATTTATCATGGCACTAACAGTTACAGACGGAACATTTAAAGAATCCGTATTACAATCAGATAAACCAGTATTAGTAGACTTTTGGGCTACTTGGTGTGGACCTTGTAGAATGCTTTCTCCAGTTATCGAGCAGCTTCATAACGAGTTTGAAGGTAAGGCCGTAGTTGCAAAAGTAGATGTTGATAACAATCAGCAAGTATCTTTGGAATATGGTATAAGAAGTATCCCTACTCTTCTTATTTTCAAAAATGGAGAAGTGGTTGATAAAATAGTAGGACTTTCTCCAAAAGAAGTTATCGCAGAGAAACTTTCTGCACATTTATAAAAAAAATATTTGTTTGATAATGAATGCTTTTCGTAAACGAAAAGCATTTTTTTTATTATTTATTTGCTAGTGAAAATAAATATGTATATATTTGCACTCACAAAATCGAGAATAGAAGTTCATAATAAAGAAAGTAGATCCGGTAGTTCAGTTGGTTAGAATGCCGCCCTGTCACGGCGGAGGTCGCGGGTTCGAGTCCCGTCCGGATCGCACCATAATTTTAAGGTTTTAAAAATTTGTTTTTAGATCCGGTAGTTCAGTTGGTTAGAATGCCGCCCTGTCACGGCGGAGGTCGCGGGTTCGAGTCCCGTCCGGATCGCACCCTCTTCATTTGATGAAGAGGTTTTTTTGTTATTATAGCTAAGATTAAATATCATTCTTAAGTAAAATTTATTTACTTTTGCAGTCTAATTAAATAAGATTGAAAATGTCATTATCAGAACAAGAAATCATACGCCGAGAGAAGTTAGAAAAACTTACCCAAATAGGAATCAATGCATTCCCAGCAGACGAATATACTATTACGGACTCTGCACAGTCTATAAAAGAAGGTTTTGAAGAAGGGAAAAAGGTAAAAATAGCAGGAAGACTTATTTCTAGAAGAATACAAGGAAAGGCTTCTTTTGCGGAATTACAGGACTCGTCTGGGCGTATTCAGGTTTATTTCAACAGAGATGAAATCTGCCCTACTGATGATAAAGAACTTTATAATGAAGTTTATAAGCACCTTTTGGACATCGGTGATATCATCGGTGTAGAGGGAGAATTGTTCAAAACTCAGGTAGGAGAAATGACAGTAATGGTGAAAAATTTCACTCTTTTGACTAAAACTCTCCGACCGCTGCCTTTTGCTAAAATAGATGAAAACGGCGTTGTTCATGACGCTTTCAACGACCCTGAACTCCGTTACCGCCAGAGATATGTGGATTTAGTAGTAAATCCAGAGGTAAAGGAGGTTTTCGTAAAGAGAACTAAACTATTCAATGCAATGCGTCAGTTCTTTAATGATGCTGGATATTTTGAGGTAGAAACACCTATTCTACAGTCTATCCCTGGAGGAGCTGCTGCGCGACCATTTATCACTCATCATAATGCTTTGGATATTCCATTATACCTTAGAATCGCCAACGAATTGTATCTAAAAAGGCTGATTGTAGGTGGTTTTGATGGTGTATATGAGTTTTCTAAAAACTTCCGTAATGAAGGGATGGACAGAACCCACAACCCTGAATTTACGGCAATGGAAATCTATGTAGCATACAAGGATTACAACTGGATGATGGACTTCACCGAAAGACTTTTGGAGCATTGTGCCAAAGCTGTAAATGGAACAACTAAAGCAGTTTTCGGAGAACACGAAATAGACTGGAAAGCTCCTTACGAAAGAATTTCTATGACAGATACCATCAAGAAATTTACAGGATACGATATCACTGGCAAGAGCGAAGAAGAACTTAGAACATTC
This sequence comes from uncultured Flavobacteriaceae bacterium, assembly GCA_963516675.1. Taxonomy (GTDB): domain Bacteria; phylum Bacteroidota; class Bacteroidia; order Flavobacteriales; family Weeksellaceae; genus JABCPE02. The sequence goes on from CAUQBH010000003.1 coordinate 129,443, forward strand.
GCGAAATCCATTGGTATAAATGTAGATGAGACAATGGGTAAAGGAAAACTGATAGATGAAATATTTGGAGAAAAATGCGAGGGTAACTTTATCCAGCCTACTTTCATTACGGATTATCCAATAGAAATGTCGCCTTTGACTAAAAAACACAGAGATAAAGAAGGTTTGACCGAAAGATTTGAGCTGATGGTCTGCGGTAAGGAAATTGCAAATTCTTATTCCGAACTAAATGACCCAATAGACCAGCGCGAAAGATTTGAGGAACAAATGAAACTTTCCGAAAAAGGAGATGATGAAGCGATGTTCATAGACCAAGACTTCCTTCGTGCTTTGGAATACGGAATGCCTCCAACAGCTGGTTTAGGAATAGGTATGGACAGACTGATGATGTTCCTTACAAATAATGCATCTATCCAAGAAGTGCTGTTTTTCCCTCAGATGAGACCAGAGAAGAAAATGCCTGCAATAGAATTTGGAGATGATGAAAAATTGATTTTAGAAATCTTAAAATCTGGTGAAGCGATATCACTTTCTGAGGTTAAAGAAAAATCCCAACTATCTGGTAAAAAATGGGATAAAGCAACCAAAAACCTTACGAAAAGCAACATCGTAAAAGTAGAAAAAACAGAAACCGATTTACTGATGCAGTTGGTTTAGAAAATAAAAAACAAAGGTTATTCAAAAAAGAATAACCTTTGTTTTTTATAAAAACTCTATTACTTTTTCTAATGCAATTCCTCTGGAACCTTTTAGTAGAATATTTTTATTCTTGATAGGATTTCGCTTTAAATATTCTATAAGTTCATCGGTATTTTTAAATGATTTTTCAGAAGGATTTACCTGCTTAAAAATACTGCCCACGGTTATGATTTCATCTAAATTCAAGGATTGAGCCTGTTCCCATATCTTTTGATGTTCTGTGATGCTCTCCTCGCCTAGCTCCAGCATATCGCCTATGATAACCGTCTTAGAACCAGTAAACTGGCTAAAATTATTCAAAGACAAGGCCATACTGCTGGGATTAGCATTATAAGTATCTAAAACTAATGTTTTCCCGTTTTTCTCTACAACTTGTGAGCGCATATTAGTAGGCTTGTAATTTTCTATCGCTACCTTAATTTCTTCAAAATCAATATTAAAATGCAAACCTAAACTTACTGCTGCACAAATATTCGTAAAGTTATAATCTCCTGTAAGGTTGGATTGAATTTTTTGACCTTTATAAGTGATTCCAACTAGATTATTTTCTACAAACTTTTCAAAATAATACTGAGAATCATCTGAACCAAAAGTTATTTTTTTTGGATAATTTTTAGTTTTTTCTCGCTGAATTTCATCAGCTTCATTTACTAATATTGTTTGGTTGTTCTGTTTTAAATATTCATAAAGTTCTGATTTTCCTTTTATTACACCTTCAAAACCACCAAAACCTTCTAAATGAGCCTTACCAAAATTAGTAATGTAGCCTATATTTGGCTCTGCTAATGAACAGAGAAGTTCTATTTCTTTTTGGTGGTTTGCGCCCATTTCTATCACAGCGATTTCATGTTTTTTCGTTATGGAAAGCAAAGTAAGAGGAACTCCTATATGATTATTCAGATTCCCAAAAGTATATTGAGTTTTGTATTTTCTAGCCAATACAGAGGAAATTAACTCTTTTGTAGTGGTTTTTCCGTTACTTCCTGTCAGCCCTATAATAGGAATTTGTAATTGTCTACGATGAAATAAAGCTAAATTTTGTAAAAAATCTAGCGTAGAAGGAACATAGAATATCTTTTTATCTATATTTTCATATTCTTTTTTCTCTACTATTACAGCTGCAGCTCCATTCTGTATAGCATCCTCTGCTTTTGTAGCAGCATCAAAATTCTCTCCTGAAAAAGCAAAGAAAACAGTTCCTCTCTCTATTTTTCTACTATCTATACTTATCTTTCCAGCTTGAAAATAACTAAAGTAAAAATCTTTAACATCCATAGTTCAAAAATAAAAAAACCTTTCCAATTAGGAAAGGCTTTTTTAATATTTAAGGATATATTTTATCTTTTTGATCTTACATTTGAATTATCCTTCGCATCTTGTGCTACACGGAAACCAATCCATCCGAAAGCTTTATTCTCATCCTTAAATCTTCTTTGTCCTGGATCTAACCAATAAGCTGTATCAACCCAAGAACCTCCTTTTACTACTCTAATAGAGTTAGACATGTTCGTAGATCTGTCTTTTGTATCTTTTTGTAGAACTACTCTTCCTTGTCCATCTACGATAAATCTTCTTTTTACAGAGTTATACATACTGAACTTAGCTGCAGCACTATCTTCAAGAGCTCTACCATATCCAGATTCCATAGAAGACATATAGTCACCGTCCATAAAGTTACTGTTATCTTGTCTTACAACTCTTTCGTATTGTCCAGGTAATCCTTTATAAACTAATCTACCATCATAAAGAGTATCATATGCTATAGTATTTCCTTCAATTTTCTTAAATGAACCATCTGAATTTTTAACAACATCTTTAATCATATTACCTCTATGATAGTTGAAATCATTAGCTTCTTCATCTATTATAGGTCTATAGATATCTGATGTCCATTCAGCTACATTTCCTAGCATTCCATAGATACCTAGATCATTAGAAGGATATCTTTTCACATCAGATGTTGAAGGAGAACCATCATTATTCCATCCTCCTATACCAGAGTAATCACCTTTACCTTGTTTGAAGTTTTCAAGATAAAGTCCTTTATTTCTTCCTCTTGTCCCTCTCAACACATTTTCTTTAGGAGTTTTTCCTAAATAATTATTGTAGTTTCTATTTTTTTGAAGTCCTAGAGCAGCATATTCCCACTCAACCTCAGTTGGAAGTCTAAACTTGGTCACTAAACTAGCTGCTGCATTTCTGTTAGCTGCTTGAATTCTAGCATTTTTAGTTTTGATACCTTGTTTTTGCTCCATTCTTTTAGCATCTACATAACTTTGAAGTTCTGGATCATTAGCCTTGAACTTATCTAAGTTAAATGTATTTGCTCCTTGATTGTTGGCATCACTAGTGTAGAAATCTTTTTTGATAACTCCTTGATCCATCAAAGCTTTCTCATTAGCTCTATCTGTCAACCAGTCACAATATCTTGTTGCTTGAGTCCAAGAAACCCCTACAACAGGATAGTAATCATACTCAGGTGCACGGAAATAAGACTCTGAATAGTCATTACGAGACAACTTGTTATTCCAAACTAATGTATCTGGAAGCGCTCCTGAATAGATGTTTTTGAAACTTGGATCAGAAGCTGGGAATACGAATTTCAACCATGTTACATATTCACGGTATTCATAGTTCGTAATTTCTGTTTCTCCAATAAAGAAAGAACTCACCTGCATTCTTCTAGGTGTATTGTTCCAGTCTCTCATCACATCATCTTTTACTAATCCCATAGTAAAAGTTCCTCCTCCTACATATACCATTCCTGGCCATCCTTTCTGTTTCTGTTCCTTTCTTGTGAAAAACCAACCTTTTTGGTCATTTGGTTTCCAACCTGTTTTACTTGTGAATTTTTTTGTTCCTCCACCACTTTTAGCAGAGCCTCCTCCTCCACAACTAGTAAGTAGAGTCAAAGCTCCTAAAGCAGATAATGAAAACAATTTCATTTTTTTCATAATATGTATTCTTATAAACTTTAAATTTCAAAGTGCAAATAACGCTAAATTATTTCTTTTATCAAAATTTCTTTACGACTTTTTAACAAATATTTTTTGTTTTTATTGTGCATATGAATCAAAAATCAACACACAAAACAACATAAAAGCCACATTTTGAACAAGTTAAATAAAAATATAAAATCTTAAAAATTTCTTAAAATTATTTAAACTTTAAAATAAACTCAACCTTATTATACAACCAAATACTTTATATAATACAAATATAACTTTTTTTAACTAAAAAATATAAAAAAATCATAAATTTTAAATTTAAATTTTTATTTTTGCATGATTATTAAAACATTAATATGAATTTGAACAAAAAACTTATCATCATGTTAGGATTGGGAGTAGCTGCTAATGCTTATTCTCAAGATCTTACAAACATTCGTCCTGTATTGACAGGGGCTCCTTTCCTAAGAATAGCTCCAGATGCGCGTTCAGGAGGTATGGCTGACCAAGGAGTAGCTACTACACCAGACACCTATTCTCAATACTGGAATGCAGCGAAATACCCTTTTGCTAGTGCAAAGACATCCGTAGGCGTTAGTTTTACTCCATATATGAATAAAATTACCAATGATATATTCTTATTATATGGGTCTTTTTACACAAAACTGGGAGAAGAAGATAGAAGTACACTGAGTGCAAGTATCTATTACTTTAACATGGGAACAGTAGATTTGTCTAGAATCGTAGGAGGAGTTGCAGTAAGCGAAGGGCAGTCTAAACCTAATGAATTCTCTATCGATTTAGCCTATGCTCTGAAACTTTCTGAAAGTTTTTCAATGGCGGTTACGGGTAGATATATTCGTTCAGACTTATCTAGTTTAGGACAAAGCAGCAGCACATTACAAGCAGCCAATACATTTGCTGTAGACATTGCTGGATACTACCAATCTCCTAAAATGCAAAGTTTTGGTGAGAAAGAAGGTAGAGTAAGAGGTGGTTTTGCCATTCAAAATGTAGGGCCAAAGCTTAACTATAGCAAAAGTATAGATTCCAAGTCTTATCTTCCTACTATTGCAAGATTGGGAGCTGGATATGATTTATTCCTTGATGGAGAAAATCGTTTGGGACTTACCTTAGAAGCTTCAAAACTATTAGTTCCAGGAGCAGAAGCAGTAGTAGATCCTGTTACTAACAGAGTTTCTTATTCATATCCTGATGTAAGTGTAATCAATGGTATGGGTAAATCTTTCAGCAATAAGAAAAGTGTAATGTACAGCATCGCTGCTGATTATTCATATAATGATACTTTTGATATAAGAACAGGATACTTCCATGAAAGTGCTGAGCAAGGAGGAAGACAATTTGCTACTATAGGTGTAGGACTGAAATACAAGTCTTTTGGACTTGATGTTTCCTACCTTATCAATACTGCTAAAATCAATAACGCACTGGATAACACCCTTAGATTTGGACTTGTTTGGGACATTAGTGAGTAAAAATAAATATTATAAATAAAAATAGCACCATAATTTGTGGTGCTATTTTTTATTCTTCCTCTGTTATAGCCAGATAATAATTTTCAATTTTTTCTAAATAAGCCAAGAATTTATCTTCTCTATTCTTATCAAAAACCTTACATTTTATTTTAGAAAATTGGTCTAAAAGAAATTCATCAACTACATAAAATTCCTTAAAAGACCATTGTTTCGAAGAATGTATTTTGAATAAAGCTTCTTTTATGCACCAGATAGCTGTCAGATGTTCTATCCCTGATTCTACCCTGCCGAGCCAATCTATTTCTGTGGGATGCAGGAATTTAAGTTTAATTTTATCAATCCTATCTTTCACCTGCTCTATATCCACTCCTATTTTTTTTTCGGAAATTGCCAAAACTGCATAAGGGAAAGAATGACTGACTGATACGAACTTATCAAATGGCTCTAAGTAAGGCTGCCCATTTTCATGGTATCTTATTTTATGATTAGGCATGATTTTTTTGAGCATGTGCCTTACCATCTGTTTCTCTATCAGTCTTTTAGGCGATTTTTGCTTTAAATTCTCAAATTCTTTTTCATCCGAAATCAAATCAGCAGAAAATTCTTCTTCCTCTGAATATTTCCAAATCAAAATCTGAGTTTGCTCCGATATTATTTCCTTAAAAATAGGCATTATTCCTTAAAATTTAAATTATCTGAAACTCCACAGGAGCATCTATTTTAGGATATTTTTTATCACAAACAAATTTCTTGCCCGTGCAGTCTATCTCTTTCCAGCCTTTCTTTTTCCCAATATCGCCCACTTCCACTACATAAGGGATAAATTCTATCTCTTCGCTGGTTTCGGTTTTAATTTCTTTATACTGGACAGCAACATCCAAAACACATTCAAAATCAGTATTTAACCTCAAATTTCTATATATAATATCATAATGAGATTCTTTATTTTCTGGAATTTCAAAATAACTTTCATATCCAGACACCTTTCCCTTCAGACTCCCTATTGCCTGCAACGCATAAAATAAAGCTTTTGTATAAAACTCCCTCGTTTTTTCTCTTTTATAATCATCAATAAAATGTCCGCCTTCAAACAAAATAACTGGTATTCCTGCTTTCATAAAATTGTCCCCCGAAGATGTAGGATAAAAAGTATCCGTATAGCGCCCTATATTATTAGGAATTTCAGGTTTTAATTGTTGATAAATCTCGGCAATCACAGCCATACTTTTCTTCCTGTTTTCCGTCAAATTTCTATCCACATCCTCCGAAGGCGAAAGGAATGAAAGCGTGGCAGGGTTTTCAAAATCAGTACTAAAAATAGTCCTTTGTTCATGTAGGTTTAGGGCATAATCATATTTTTTAGAAAAAGCCTGTTTTTTCAGAATTTTCATCTCTATGCTGGACTCTTTTAGAAAATCTCTATTGATGTCTATTTCTAAAATATTTCTCCTTGTCCAAATCTCTGAGCCATCAGGATTGAGCATAAAAATGAAATCCAAACGAATTCTATCCCAAAAATCAGCCACAGGATTTTTTTCTAGTGAAGCCAATAAATCCAGCATTGCCAAAGTTGCATTACTTTCATTTCCGTGCATCTGCGACCAAGCCAGCACAGAAATTTTTCCTGTTCCTTTAGAAAAAAGATAAATTGGTTTTCCTAAAGTTGATTTTCCTATTTCTTGAATTTCCGCGCCATAATTCTCTTCTAAGTATGAAAACAATTTTTCGGGAGAAATATAGCGATTTTGGAAGTTTACATTTTTAAAATATTTAAACAGCATATTTTGTTACCTTGAAAATTTCTGCAAAAATACAATAATTTTACTTTACAAATGTATACAAAGATATAGATGTTTATAATCCACTTCTGTCAATTTGGCAGTATATAAAATTGTTAATTGCATTTTATTTAATTTGATTTTGTTATTTATTAAAAATCAGACTTTTACAGATTTTATATAATGTTGTTTTTCACTTTAGTTTAATTATGAAAACCTGTATTTTTCAGAATTTTTGAATAAAACATCTGTAAAATAGTTAAATTCACTTTTGTGCTAATTTTCACTGTTTACATTTGTTATATTGAATCATTTTTTATTCAATATATTTGCGAAATAAACTTCACAACAATGTCAAACGAGATTATATTTTTAATAAGTTTTTTATTATTTATTGGACTAATATTGGCACTAGATTTAGGTGTTTTCGCTAAAAAAACTGGGAACATCAGCTTAAAGCAAGCTGGGTTTATGAGTTTTTTTATGATATTCATTTCTGTAGTTTTTTATTTTATGTTGGTCAGCTATGGCCACCTACTCCACGGTATCGACAGCATGGAAAAACTCCAATACATTATAAATAAGAACTCTCATCCTGTGGATGTGATTCCTAATAATTTAGAACACAGTATCCAACTTTATAATATGAATTTAGGCCTTGAATATATGACAGGATACATCGTGGAAAAAGCTCTTTCTGTGGATAATATTTTTGTAATTGTTCTTATATTCACTGCCTTTAATGTAGAAAAGGAAAATTATCATAGAGTCTTATTTTGGGGAGTTTTAGGGGCTATTGTGATGCGTTTTATCTTCATTTTCATAGGAGCAGCCCTGATTACTAAGTTTAGCTGGATTATGTACATTTTTGGAGGTTTTCTTATTTTCACAGGAGCAAAAATGTTTATGCCCGAAGATGAGGAGAAAATAGACACTGAAAACCACCCTGTCGTAAAGTTTGCGAATAGATTTTTCAAGGTTCATAACCAATTCGTAGGCAATAAATTTTTTGTAACAATAGATGGTGTAAGAAAAATAACTCCACTATTCCTTGTTTTGATTATTATAGAGTTTACAGATCTCATCTTTGCCGTGGATTCCATTCCTGCTATTTTCTCTGTAACCAAAGACCCTTATATCGTGTTTTTCTCCAATATTTTTGCCATCTTAGGACTTCGTTCTATGTTCTTTTTACTGGCAGGAATTATTGATAAATTTAAATATCTGAAAATCGGATTGGCCTTTTTATTAGTTTTCATTGGACTGAAAATGATTTTACATTCGTACTTAAACGAATGGGGATTCACCACATCTCATTCTTTGATGATAATTTTAGGAATTTTGAGTGTAAGTATTTTCGCATCATTATTAGTTCCAGATAAAAAATCAAAATAAATTCTAAAAAATATTTTTACAAATAAATAGTTTATAATTATTTGAAAATGTATTGTTTATAAATACATTTACAAATGTAATCAAAACGGAAATTAAAAAGTTTACATTTGTTTTTACAAGTGTAAAATATATTTTTTACATTTGTATATGGATTTAAACAGTCGTGTTCAAAAAATTATCAATTATTCTGAATTATCCTCTTCTGAATTTGCAGATGAAATAGGAGTTCAGCGGTCTAATATTTCTCATGTTCTTTCTGGAAGGAACAAACCTTCTCTTGATTTTCTCATGAAAATAAAAGATAGATTTCCTGAGATACAATGGGAATGGCTAATCGAAGGAAAAGGAACAATGGTTTTTTCTGAAAATGAAACTGCTTCTACTCCTTCTTCCTATTTATTAGAGGAAAGTAAAATAAATGATGATGAACCTATCATCACAGGACTTTTCTCTATTCCTTCTCAAGAAATAGATGAAAATATAAAACAAGAAGAAGAGAAATCTGAAATTTTGGAACCAATACAATATAATAATATAGTAGAAAATACTCCTGAAATTTCAGAAAACAAAAGTATTCCAGAAGTAGAAACTCCCAGCGAAAAGGGCAACAGCATTAAAAAAATCGTTTTCTTTTATGAAAATGGGAAATTTGAGGTTTTTGAGCCTTAATTTTTGCTAACAATATTTGGCTATATTATTTTTTTTATTAAATTTGCACCTCGTTAATCAACCTCTGACGAGAGCCGTGTATGTTGTTTGACTTTAAACCTTTTATTTATTTATAAAAAATGGATTTAATTAAGTATGTTCAGGACAAGTACATTACAAAAAAAGAGTTTCCTGAATTCAAAGCTGGTGATTCTATCACTGTTTATTATGAAATCAAAGAAGGACAGAAAACAAGAACTCAGTTCTTTAAAGGAGTGGTTATTCAGTTGAGAGGAACTGGAGCTACTAAAACCTTCACTATCAGAAAAATGAGTGGAGATGTAGGTGTAGAAAGAGTATTCCCTATCAACATGCCTGCTCTACAAAAAATAGAAGTTGATAAGAGAGGTAAAGTTAGAAGAGCTAGAATCTACTACTTCAGAAGCCTTAGAGGTAAAAAAGCAAGAATCAAAGGTAGAGGTTTTTAATCTAAACCTTAGACATAATAAAAAGCCCATGAAATTCATGGGTTTTTTTATTTCTTTTCACTTTGGTTATATGCCAAAATTATTTTTTTCACGATAGGATGCCTTACCACATCAGATTCATTCAGGTGTATAAATCCTATTTCTTCCACATTTTGGAGGATTTTCATAGCTTCTTGTAATCCAGACTGTTGATTTTTAGGCAAATCTATCTGGCTTGGGTCGCCAGTAATGATGAATTTAGCATTCATTCCCATTCTCGTAAGAAACATTTTCATCTGTGAATGAGTTGTATTTTGGGCTTCATCTAAAATTACAAAGGCATCATCCAAGGTTCTCCCTCGCATAAAAGCAAGCGGCGCCACTTCTATCACTCTTTTTTCTATAAAATTTTCCAATCTTTCGTGTGGAATCATATCACGAAGCGCATCATATAACGGCTGTAAATACGGATCCAGTTTTTCCTTTAAATCCCCTGGGAGAAACCCTAGACTCTCCCCTGCCTCTACGGCTGGTCTTGTGAGAATGATGCGTTTTACATTTTTTTCTTTAAGGGCCTTCACTGCCAAAGCTACACTTGTGTAGGTTTTCCCTGTTCCCGCAGGACCAATGGCAAAAACCATATCCTTTTTTTCGGATTCTTTGACTAGTTTTTTTAGATTGGTTGTTTTTGCTTTTATTATTTTTCCATTAACACCTTTTACAATGATGTCTTGGTCAAAAATCAGCTGTTTTTCAGTTTCATCTTTTATACTCAAAATATTTTCTACATCTTTTAGCTCTATTGTATGATGATTCTGAATAAATTTAACAATATCATCTAGTTTTTGCTCTAAAATATCCAAAGCTTGCTGATTTCCAGCCGCAAAAATATAACAATCTCGCCCTGTGATTTTTAGGGTTGGAAATGTAGATTTTATTAAGTTAAAATATTGATTTTGAACTCCATAGAAAGTTTTGATATCAATATCTTTTATTTCATAATTTAACTCAAACATTTATTTTATTAAAAATTTATTGTTTTAAATATCCAAAAATAAGCAATATCTTTGTAAAATAGAAAAAATACGATGTCGATTATTACACTTACTACAGATTTAGGAACAAAAGACCATAAAGTTGCAAGCATTAAAGGAAGTATTCTCAGTTTGGAGAAGAATGTTCCTATTGTAGATATTACGCATCATATTGAACCTCACGACATTATACAGACTGCATATATTGTCAGAAACTCCTATTCGCATTTTCCGAAAGGGAGCATCCACATGATTGCAGTGGATTGTTTTTATCATAAAGATAGAAAATTTTTAGTTTTAGAAGCGAACGGACATTATTTCATAATGCCTGACAATGGGCTTTTCAGCTTGATTTTTCCAGAGATTAAACCTGAAAAAATCTATGAAATTTCTCACAATGCGTCTGATGATGATAGAATATTCACTCCCATAGATATTTTTGTGCCTGTGGCTGTACATCTATACAAAGGAGATGAAGCCAAACTTATAGGAAAGCAAATCAAAAATATAAAAGAAGTAGTTTTCCCAAAACCTAACTATAATGAAGCCCAAAAAATGATTGCAGGAGAAATCGTCTATATCGACCATTTCGGAAATGCCGTTTCTAATATAAGCAAGGAAATTTTTGAAAAACATCTTTCAGAAAACCAAAATTTTACAATAAAATTTAGGGAGCGTTCGATGAAAAATATAGTCAAAAAACATACTGATATTATCACAGATTGGGAAAAGGAAAATCTTTTCTTGGCGAAAGAATTGGCTTTATTCAACGAGGCTGATTTGCTGGAAATTGCCATGTACAAAGGCAGTAAGACCAACGGAGCCGCTCCTCTGATGGGACTAAATATCGGTGAAAAAATATATGTTGAATTTAGCTGATTCTATTTTTCGGATAATTTTATAAGGCAGAAAACTGCATAATTCAGCATATCAAAATAGTTGGCTTCTAAGCCTTCGGATACTAATGTTTTACCTTCGTTATCTTCTATCTGCTTGGTTCTCAGTATTTTTTGATAAATCAAATCAGTCATTGAACTGATTCTCATATCGCGCCAAACTTCACCATAATCGTGATTTTTCTTCTCCATCAAGTCTCTTGCTTTTTGGATAAAATCATCATAAAGCGCTAGAATTTCGGCTTTATCTTCTTTGCCCAAAACCTCTGAAACTCCCCTATCTAGCTGGATAAGAGCAATAATGGAATAATTCACAATCGCTATAAATCCCTCCTCTTCATCTTCGTCTATCATCTTTTTGTCGGTCATTTGCAGTGTTCGGATTCTATTAACTTTGATGTAAATTTGGTCTGTTACCGAACTGGGACGCAGCACCCGCCATGCAGCACCATAATCCGCTAATTTCTTCTCAAAAAGATTTCTACAAACTGCAGAAATTTCATTATATTGATTTATAGTATGTTGCATTTTAATAAAATATTCGCCCAAAGATAAGAAATTATTATTTTTGTAGTATGAAAAATTTACAGTCATTTTCTATCAATTGCCGTGGAGTTCTTCTGGATTTGACAATTCCAAAAATCATGGGAATTCTCAATCTGACACCAGACAGCTTCTCTGATGGAGGGAAATTTAATGATGAAGTTTCAGCTTTAAAACAAACCGAAAAAATGCTTTCCGAGGGAGCTTCTATCATAGATATAGGCGCACAATCTACCCGTCCGAATGCTACATTTCTCACTGCAAATGAGGAAATTAGCCGACTGGGAAAAATCATTTCAGGCATCAAAAAGGAGTTTCCTCAGGCATTGATTTCACTAGATACTTTTCATAGCGAAGTTGCCTATTTTGGGCACAATGAGGGCATTGACATCATCAATGACATTTCTGGCGGGCAATACGACCCTAATATGTTCCCTACGGCAGCTAAAACACAGCTTCCATACATCCTGACACATGGTAATTCCACCTACGAAACTATGCATGAAAAGGAAGATTATCAAGATATTATCCTCGCTCTAAATCAGTTTTTTTCCAAAAAAACAGCAGAATTATTGGATTTGGGAGTAAAAGATATTATCCTTGACCCTGGTTTTGGTTTTGGGAAAACTATTGAAAATCAAAATCAAATAGTGGAAGAATTAGAACATATTTCCTTCGGAAAATATCCTATTTTAGTGGGAATTTCACGGAAATCCTTTATTTATAAACCTCTTGGGAAATCGCCTCATGACATCAACGAAGAAACCCAGCAGCTCCACCTAAAAATGCTGAAGAAAGGATCTAAAATCCTGCGTGTTCACGATGTTGCAGAGGCACAGCGAACCCTTCAAAACTTTTTATCATTGTAATTTATAAAAAATATAGATATGCTTAATTCAAAATTTTTATCTCATCTTCAAAATGAATTAACTCAAATAGAAAATGATGGTCTCTACAAGAGAGAGCGCATCATCACTTCATCGCAAGATGCCGAAATCGTAGCCAATGGAAAAAAACTACTGAATTTCTGCGCTAATAATTACCTCGGACTTTCTAATCACCCAGAAGTGATAAAGGCATCGCAAAGCACTATGGATACGCACGGATACGGAATGTCTTCTGTAAGGTTCATCTGTGGAACGCAGGATATTCACAAGAATTTGGAAAACAAAATTTCTGAGTTTTTAGGAATGGAAGACACTATTCTCTACGCTGCTGCTTTTGATGCAAATGGTGGAGTTTTCGAACCGCTTTTCACTGACCAAGATGCTATTATTTCTGATGAGCTGAACCACGCTTCTATCATCGATGGTGTAAGACTTTGTAAAGCAGCAAGATACCGCTATAAGAACAATAATATGGAGGATCTAGAAGCCCAGCTGAAAGCTGCTTCGGAGAAAAACCACCGCTTCAAAATCATCGTAACAGATGGCGTTTTCTCTATGGACGGTATTGTGGCTAATCTAAAAGGAGTATGTGATTTAGCTGAAAAATATGATGCCTTAGTAATGGTGGATGACAGCCACGCTACAGGATTTATCGGAAAAACAGGACGAGGCACCCACGAAGCCAATGATGTGATGAGCCGTGTGGATATCATTACTTCTACTCTTGGGAAGGCGCTCGGCGGTGCTATGGGGGGCTTTACATCAGGAAAGAAAGAAATTATAGACATGCTAAGACAGCGTTCTCGCCCTTATCTTTTCTCTAATTCACTAGCGCCAGGGATTGTAGGAGCAGCGACAAAAGTGCTGGAAATGCTATCCAAAGACACTTCCCTGAGAGACAAAGTAATGGAAAACGCCCAATATTTCCGTTCTGAAATGAAAGCCAAAGGATTTGACATTCCAGATGGTGATGCGGCAATCGTCCCAGTGATGCTCTATGATGCTAAACTTTCACAAAAAATGGCTGAAAGACTAATGGATGAAGGTATCTATGTGATAGGTTTCTTCTATCCAGTGGTGCCGAAAGAAAAAGCAAGAATACGAGTTCAGCTCTCTGCTGCCCACACCAAGGAACACCTAGACAAAGCCATCGCAGCTTTTGAAAAAGTGGGAAAAGAATTAGGAGTTATTTAATCATTGACAAAAAAAGACTTATTATAGTGATAAGTCTTTTTTTGTATTTGGTTAGAATTTTAATTGCGCTTGTAATCTTATCAAACCTCCTTTTTCGTGGTAGTTTGGATTTACAAAATCCTTATGAGCTCTATCAGAGTAAGTGTAAACAGCTGTTATTTCAAGAGCTTTGAATGGAGCCCACTCAACTCCTAACTCAAATTGTTTCATATTATAACTCCTAGCATCCAACTCATGTTTTTTAGCTCCATTGTAATGCTGAAGCCTCATAAAAGGAATAAAAAGCTGGTTCCATTTCTTTATATAATAAGAAAACATTGCATATCCTCCATATAGATTTTTAGCTTCTATAGAATTTGTATCATGATTATATTGAGGACCTTTACCTATATTGTACTCTATTTGAATACCGAAAGGCTGAGGATAAAGAATAAATGATGCTGCTATTCTCTGATCTATATACTCCCCATTATTATTCACCTTCACTCCCGTACTTACTTGAGGGATGACATACTTTCCTGTATAAGCCTGTATACTAGGCTCTAAAATCTGCTGTCCTAATCTGAAAGGATAAGAAATTCTTGTAAGCCAGTGAAACTTTTTATTTTTATCAGTATTATTGGCTGCTTGCCCATTATAAAACCCAAAAGCAAAAACTCCAAAATCCCCTGAATGTTTTAATCCCTTATCTTTAATCTCGCTCATTATATCTTTCCTCTTTTGACCAGTCCACATGAAATACATTCCAAAATCCCTTTCTCCTTTCACAGAACTATTGATAGCATCACTCCTATCTAGAGGAATTCTCTCACTACTGGACTGCATTATTTCATATCCAAAAGGTAATTTACTTTGTCCTAAACGAATTTTATATTCATTTTTTGAGTTTAATCCAACATCAAGGTAAGCATCCTGTAATGTTGCAATATATCTTGACGAGCCAACAACTTTAGTAAAGTCAGGTTGTAAATAAAAATAAACTCTTGGTAAAATCTGACCTTCAAATTTAAATCTCACTCTTCTAAAAGAAATCCCATCAGCACCCTTTCCCCAATAAGGATCACATTGCTCACAATCTAACTCTGGATTTGTTTCTAAAAATTCATTATATCTCACTTGAATATATCCCCCAAAAGAAATTTTATCATACCATTTGGAAGCCTTTTTTTCTTCCTTTTTATCGGCTGAGCTGGCAGCCATCATTTCCTTTAAAGACTGTATTTCCAGCTTTAAAGAGTCTAATTCCTTCTTATTAGAAATTACCATAGAATCCTTAGCCGACTGATTTTCTTGAGCGAAAACCATAGATGATGCTAAGGCAAGAGATGTGAATGCTATTTTTCTCATTTTTAAATTTTTAAACTCGGCAAATATAATTATTATTTATTTCAAAAACCTTTATACTTTTTATAAATTCATATTTTATTTGTTAAAAACCTATCATAATTGTTAATTTTTGGTTAAAATTTTATTATTTTAATTAAAATAACGAGCATATTTAAAAGAAAAAATATACTTTTGTCATTGAACAAATATTAAATAATTTTATTTTATGAAAAAAGTAATTTTAAAATCAGCTCTTGTATTAGGAGTAATTTTGAGTGTGGCATCTTGTAAGAAAGAAGAGAAAAAAGAAGGACACGCTGACCACAAAAAAGAAAGAAAACACAAATCTGAGTATGAAAAAACAAGAGAGGTAGATGATATTGAAATCACAGAATACCATGTCTTGTCTGAAGAAGAACAAAAAAAACTAACTCCTGATATGGTACTTCAGCAGCTTGCTGCTGGTAATGAGCGTTTTAGAACAGGAGCAATCACAGCCAGAGATCACTCTACTGCTGTATTGCAAGCAGTGGACGGGCAATATCCAAAGGCTTTTGTGCTTAGCTGTATAGATAGTAGAGTTCCTGTAGAGGATGTTTTAGACCAAGGTATCGGTGACCTGTTCGTAGGAAGGGTAGCTGGTAACTTCGTAGATGTAGACCAATTAGGAAGTATGGAATATGCAGTAAAATCTGGTTCTAAAGTGATTATGGTACTAGGACACGAGAGCTGTGGTGCTGTAAAAAGTACAATCGATGATGTGAAATTGGGTAACATCACTGAAATGCTTACTAAAATAAAACCAGCTGTAGCTATGACAAATAAAACTTTCACAGGTGAAAAATCTACTAAAAACAAGCAATATGTGCATGATGTAGCTATAAACAATGTGAAAAATACAATCGATGAAATCCGTAAGAGAAGTCCATATATCAAAGAAAAAGAGGACAAAGGAGAAATCAAAATCGTTGGTGCTTACTACTCTCTTAAAGATGCTAAAATCGAGCGTATAAACTACCAAGTAGATGGATTAAGCGAAAACTAATAATCTTTATATAATACACAATTAAAAAGGAGTACTTTTTTCAAGTGCTCTTTTTTGTTTTCTTGATATCACGCCATGTCCATGGAGCTACAGGGTTTTTATCCTGCCAAAGTCCTCGTTTATTTTCCCTCGCTTCAGCTTCTATCTTGTCATATTCTTTATCCAAAGAATATTTCTTAAAATGCCACGCATATCCAGCTCTTACAATTTCTTTATTGATATTGGTCTCTCCAACGAATACTTCTGCGATGATTCTCTGATACCTGTCCTTCTTCTTTTGTTTAACGATTTTCACTTCTTTTCCAAAGCATAAATCTGATGCGTATTTCTTCGCACTTTTCCCAAAAGGCTGTCCCTTTTCTGGTGCATCTATGTGATTGAGCCGAACTTTAACCTCTTGATTTTCTTGATACAAAACCTTAAAGGTATCTCCATCCGAAATTCCTACTACTTTGGCATAAAATTCATTCGGTAAATCTTATGCCGATGCAGAACAGCAGCAAAAAACGGCTACGATTAAAAGTATTATTCTTTTCATTTTTAAATAAAAAAGAGAAGTAAAAAACTTCTCTAAATTTTAAATTTATATTTCTACTGCTTTTATCAATCTATTTTTATCACTGAAATATTCCTCGATAGAAATCATACTTTCCGTACGCATTACATCATCTATGTCATTGATTCCGTAGATTATTCTCTTGGCATCATCAGTGTCTTTCGCTCTGATTTTACAGAATATATTGTATTTCCCTGCGATAACGCTTAATTCCGTCACATTTGGGATTTTTTCTAACTCTTTTAGGACATCCATTGTCTTATTTGATTTACTTAAGAAAATACCAACATATGTGATAAATCTGTAATCCAATTTTGTGTAATCTATCACTAGAGAAGAACCACGGATGATTCCTACATCCTCCATTTTTTTCACTCTCACATGGATAGTTCCTGCAGAAACTCCCATTTTCTGGGCTATTTCTGTAAAAGGCATCCTCGTATTTTCTACTAAGTAATCTAAAATTTTTTTATCAATTTCATCAAGTTGTGAATTATGCATATCTTATCCTTTTTATCAATGTTTAATACAAGTTTTCAATCGTTGGACAAAAATACTTGTTTTTATTCAATTATAAAAGGATTTTTCAATAAAAATTTTAATTTGACTTCATAGTATCTTGTTTGATGCTGTCTTTCTTAGTTTCTTGAGTTTCTTTTTTCAATTTTTTCTTTGGTAAAAACCTATTAAATCCATAGGAAAGTACTATACCTCCTCCATATGTCTGGTTGGCTCCCGCAGAGCTTCCTAGAACCAGCCCCACATTAGAAGGTTTAGAATATACCCTTCCTAAGAGGCTTCCGTTGTTATTTTTGGACATATCATACTCTATGATTCCTTCCCCTGAAAGATAGTTGTTCTGCGTCCTTGTACTTCCTGATAAAGGAACTCCTGTTCCTGCTTTTATGGTAAGCCTTGGCGAAATGGTGTAGCTCACTTTTGCACTTGCTCTGTCACTGGTATTTAAGCTTTCTGAACCTTTAATGTAGTCTAAATCAACTTGTAAATCACTACTAATAGAGTTAAACGCTGAGCTCAACTGCTGGAAGAATACATTCACCCCAGAAGCTATTGCCGAAGAAGCATTTGTATTAGACACATTAAAGTTTCCTAACGCCAAAATAGATGCAAACTGCAAGACACGCTCCTCTTCCGTAGCCAATTTAGTATTTAGCACTTCACGAACTTGGCTGGACACCTCTGGAGCCTGGATTACAGGTCGTATATTTGGAGCTGTAAGTCTGTTGGTTATTCTGGTCTGTAGCTCTACATTCACTGGCGGAAGAGACCCTGTATTTAGATACTCTCCCATGTTAGAAACTATGGCATCATAGCTGGCTGTAATGTTCAGTTCTGGATTCATGATATCTCCATTCCAGTGCAGATTACTTCCTTTTTTAATGTCAAATTTTTTCTCTAGAATAGCCTTTGAAATGTATGTTCCAGACTCTACAGAATAACTTCCTGACATACGCATATTACCAGTCTTATCCATACGGAATCTCATATTTTGGGTATTCCCCTGAACGCTGATATCTCCTACTTCATCTCCTACCAAAACATTGACTGTAGAGTTTTTGTCAGCCGAAATGTTCAGGTTGATATCCATAGCCAAACCTGTTCGTTTTTTCTCTGCGACCACTACATTTCCCTCCTTGTTTTCTTTCAAAAATCTTAGCATTTTAAATTCGTCTCCTGAACTCGCCGAAGCACTATTAAGAGTAAAAATACTATTTTTCAATACATCAGCTGTGGCATCTATTTTCAAAGTCTGATTTTCAAAGCCCACGAAGATATCGCCTTTGGCATAAATCATCCCCCAGAAAGTATCAAAATCTTTCTGCTCTGTATTTAGAAGCATAAGGTCATCCGCACGAATAAGGAGGTCGGCACCGATATTAGACAAATCCGACAAACTCAAACGCCCGATAGAAATCATCCCTTTCGAGTTGGTTCTATGGTCTTTAACACCGACAAGGTTAAAGAGTAAGTTTCCATTAGAAACCGTAACAACTGTATCATCAAAGGTATAATCCACCCCTGAAAATTTCAACTTCAGAGCAAAGCCTTTCATCGCGATATCTCCGCCATAATTCAGGTCTTTAGGCGTTCCATCTATCTTTAGTTCTCCCGTAGCTTTTCCTTTAAAATTAGAAAAGATATCCTTCACAAACGCCTGAACAAAGCCTAAATCAAAATCATGTAATTTAGCCACAAGGTCTAATTTAGGCGATCTCATGTTGTTATCTATCGTCCCTTCTATAGCCAATTTATCATTCCCAAACCATTCGCCAGATTCTATATTAGCTTTTACATTATAAACATTCTCATACTCGCTTGCCTCAGCATTGATGATTAGATTTCCTAAATAGTTGTCACTTAGACTAATATTCTCTATTTTAAGGTCTATCAACGGAGCTAAAGCTCTCTGGTTCATTTTCACTTTCAAACTACCATTGGCTACCCCTTTCAAGTCTATTTTGCTGTCTTGATGCACTACTGCAAGGATTTTAGAGATGTCCATATTTTTAACATCTCCTGACAGGTCAAAATCCTTTCCGTTTTTAAAAATTCCATTGACAAGAATTTCACTATCATCAGAATACAATCTCAAATTTTTGATTTGAAAATCTTGAGTTTTTTTCCTGTAAACTATGGAATGGTCAAGCTCTGGTGATGTATCCACCATCCATATGAAATTACTCAGTTTAAGTTCTGTAGGCGAAAATTTCACTACATAATCCCCGTTAGCACTCATAGATTGCTCTATATCAGCTGCATAAGGCGTCCATTGGTTCTTTTTTTCTTTTTCCAATGTCCCTACTTTTAGACTTGCTAAGATGTTTAGCTTTTGATTATCCTTATTTTGAGCCTTTATGTTAATATCCTTTAATACACTTCCTTGGTATTCAGTCCTTTCCACATTGGCTGACCAATAGTCCTCAGGATTAGAGGTATCTATCCTAAGGGCTATATTTCGTGCCATGATACTGTCTCTTTCTACTCCTTCACGAACTTCATAGTCTGGATTAACTTTTGCTAAAAGCCTTTCCGCTTCAGAGATTTCCACCTCTTTTTCCATAACATATTTAAAGGAAGGAGCATCCAGATTCAGTTTTAGATGGTCAGTATTTCCATCAAAACTTCCTGTAATTTTTGCTCCATCTGCAATAGAAATATTAGGCTCAAAATAGTCTATTAATTTCTGATGAACATCGATATCTATCGTAAAACTTTGACCTTTGTAGTATTTTTTTACTTTATTTCCTGCCAAAAGTCTATTTGCTCCCTCTTGTAGCATTCCTCCGATGTCTTCCAGATTAAATTTACCCGAAATTTTACCCTTCACAGCATCTGGCATATCCACCTCTATCACTCTATTTCCGCCTTCCATAGCCACTTTCACGGCTCCATTCGGGATAGAAACGGGCTTATTTCCACCCAAAACTACATTATTTATCGTTGCATCAAGGTCTAAATCGTTAATATTAGTCATCGAAACTTTCCCCTTCACATCTCCTCTAAATGTATTCGTTCCCGAACCCGAAGCCCCAAAATAAGCCAAATTCAGATGGTCTATCTTCGCATCCACATCAGCAGAAAGTCTCGGTTTGCTGAAATCTATTTTACCATTTACCACTCCTCTAGCCTGTGCGTCATCGATGCTGATTATCCCCTTAAACTGCTTTTGCGCCAGTTCTCCATCTAGAGAAATATTGTTCAATGTTTTTCCCATAAGTTCTATTTTTGAAATCTGGGATTTTGTATTTAGAGATAAAGTATTGATATCAAAGCCTTTACCCTGCACATTGACTTTTCCAGAAACCAGCCCGACCTGCTTATTTTTCGTTAAAATCGTTGTATTTAGGTCTTTCAAAGTCAGATTTCCGCTATATTCGGGCATTTTAGAAGAGTAATTTCTAAGGACAAAATTATCAATCTGCGCCTGCCCTATTCCTGTAATCAAATTCCCTTTTGCAGCCACTCGGTCTTTATTGAGGTCTGCAAATCCATTATATTTTATACGCCCAAAATCATCAGCCACACCGCCCATTTTTTTCGCAATGAAAGACGGCAAAGATTCTTTCAGTCCTTTATAAGTGAAGGCTGCAGAAATTTGATCACTTTTAATATTGAAATTCCCCTCCATCAGTTTAGCCAACCTGATTTCTGAAGTTTGGATTTCATTATCTTTTACTTTTATTAAAAAGTTTTTAAGGACAAAATCATTCAGCGTTCCATCCATCTTCCCAAAAAGCTGATATTTCTGGTAATTATCCCAGTTCTTCACGAAATAGCTGATATCATATCCATGGAGATAGCTGCCTCTTTTGAGGTTCATGTCCCACACCACTTTGTCATTAAAATCTTTCCAACCTGTCTTTTTATCAAGGTTAAAAACCAAATCACCCTGCAAGAGCGAATGGTCTGTATGGAAAATCAAATCTTTCAGTTCCAGTTTTTCATTTGTCACTGTAACATCTCCTGAAAGTGCTTCCAGCTTATGTCTTTTGCCCCATCGTTCCGCGATGAAAGAAAATTTATTGAGCTTCAAAGTGACATTTGGGCCATTTGTTTTTAAATCAGAAACATAGGCATTAAAATTCTCTGCTTTCAGCCAGTTGCCGTCCTCTCCTAGATTTTGATTGACAATAGAAACTTTCCCTTTAATAATTTCTATTCTGGTTGTAAATTTAGCTGGTGGTTTAGTAGGGTCTTTCGGAGTGTCAAATTTTTCAATATACTTGGTAAAATTATCCTGCTCCTCGCCTTTATAGGTAATTACTTTTAAATCAGGTTCTTCCAGACTTATTTTTTGGAATTTTAAATCTCTGGAATTAAAAGCTATAGCAAACCAGTCCGAATGTGCGGTAAGTTTTTTAGCCTTCAAAAATTCAAAATCATGATGGTCTTTTGCAGAAACGCCATTGATAATCACATCACCTAAAAAGTTAATCTCTACATTTTCAGCACTGAATGTGGTTTTAAATTCCTTATTTAGAAAACTGATAGCTTCCTTTGCGAGTTTATCCTTTACCGAAGGAATATTGATAGCTATCAGCAGTGAAACAACCAAAAATATAAAACTAAAAAAGCAGAACAAAAACAGCTTTGCCCACCATGAAAGTTTTTTCACTTTTTCCTTTACATTTTTTACCGAGGATTTGTTGTTTTCTTCTCCGATTTCGTTGTTATCTATATTTTTATCTATATTTGCCATTATGAATGCACCTATTATTTTAGGGATAGAATCCTCCTGTGATGACACCTCCGCTGCGGTAATTAGGGAACGAAAAATCCTCTCTAATATTGCTAATACGCAGACTATTCATAATGAATATGGCGGTGTAGTTCCTGAGCTGGCTTCCCGTGCTCATCAGCAGAACATCATCCCTGTAGTTCAAAAATCACTTGCAGAAGCAAAGATACAACAAAATGAGATTTCTGCAATAGGTTTTACACGAGGACCTGGGCTTTTGGGTTCACTTTTGGTAGGAACTTCCTTTGCGAAGTCTTTGGCAATGTCCCTAGATGTCCCATTGATAGAGGTCAATCATCTCCAAGCGCATATTTTGGCTCATTTTATAAACGATGCCAATCCCACTCCTCCACAGTTTCCGTTTCTATGCCTCACAGTAAGCGGCGGACATACGATGATAGTTTTGGTGAGAGATTATTTTGATATGGAAATCATCGGGAAAACCATAGATGACGCAGCTGGAGAAGCTTTTGATAAAATCGGGAAAATATTCGGGCTGGACTATCCTGCGGGAGCGATTATTGATAAACTCGCCCAAAATGGAAATCCTGATGCTTTCACTTTTGGGAAACCTAAATTGGAAGGATATGATTATTCTTTCAGCGGTATTAAAACTTCGGTTTTGTATTTTGTCCAAAAAGAATTACAGAAAAATCCTAATTTCATTACAGAAAATCTATCTGACCTGTGTGCTTCTGTTCAGAAAACTATTGTTGATACCTTGATGAACAAGCTACAAAAAGCGGTGAAAGATTTAGGGATTAAAGAAGTGGCGATTGCGGGTGGCGTTTCTGCAAATTCAGAATTAAGAAAAGCGATGCAGAACAATGCAGAAAAACAAGACTGGAATATTTTCATCCCAAAATTCGAATACACTACGGACAACGCCGCTATGATAGCCATGGTAGCACAGCTGAAATATGAACGAGGCGAATTTACTGACCTGAGAACCACAGCTACATCTAGATATGATTTCTAAAAAAATATAATTTTATGAAAATAAAAAGAGCTTTATTATGAAATAAAGCTCTTTATTTTTTAAACAAAAATGCTAAATTATTGTGCTTGTGCAGCTGCAGCTACTTCAGTAGCGATTTTTTGAGCCCACTCACCCCATACTTTTGCATCTTCTGGAGTCATTTTTGTCATTTTTTCTTGTGCAGATTTAGCTAAATCTTGAGCTTTTTGTGCAAGCTCAGCACTTTTAGCAGCATCTTTAGCTTTAGCAGCTTCTAATACTTCTTTGTAGTAAGCAGCGTACTCTTCAGCAAATTTTTGAGTTTCTTCGTTGCTGAATTTTGGAACTTCAGACAAAGCACCTGCTACACCTTCTGCAGCTTTTTCTTCTGCAGCTGGTTGTGCAGCTTCTTGAGCAGTTGAATCTGCTGCTACTTCTTCTGTTGCTGGTTTTTCAGCTGGAGTTTCTTTTTTACCACAAGAAACCATTGATAACATTGCTACTGCTCCTAGAGCGAATACTAGTTTTTTCATTTTAAAAACGATTTTTAGTTAAACAATTATTAAATTTTTACTGCGACAAAGGTATACTTTTTTTTCGTTTTAACAAATTTTTTGATATTTTTTTTTATTTTTATTTTCTGTTACAATTTAATATTTTTGCTTCTAATAACAATAGAAAGCATGAAATTATTCCATGGAGAAATCACAGAAAACACTGTAATAATACACGAAGAAGAACAACAGCACATCTCCAAAGTTCTAAGAATGAAGGCAGGAGAAGAGATTTTTGTAACTGATGGCAAAGGAGGCTTAGCCAAAGGGAAACTCTTTTTTGAAGGAAAAAAAATCCTCCTGCAGCCAGATGAAATCCAAACCAATCTGCCCAAATTCCCATTACAGACGCATATCGCCATAGCGCCCACTAAAAATATAGACCGAATAGAATTTTTCGTGGAAAAAGCCACAGAACTGGGCGTTTCGGAGATTACTTTTCTTTTGACAGAAAAGTCTGAAAGAAAGAATATTAACATAGAAAAAATCCGAAAACAAGCCATTGCTGCCTCCAAACAAAGCCTGAGATTCCACTTCCCTATCGTGAATGAACTGACCAAGTTTTCTGATTTCGTGAAAGATATTTCAGCTGAAAACACTTTCGTGGCTCATTGTGACAAAGCTTTTGAGAGAGCAAACCTCAGCCAAATCCAGCCCAAAGAAAAAATCACTTTCCTCATTGGCCCTGAAGGAGATTTTAGCCCAAAGGAAATCCAGCTTTTAGCAGAGAAAGGAATAAAAGCCATCGCCCTCGGACAGCAGAGACTGAGAACCGAAACAGCAGGAATTTTCGTAGCGGCATGGGCGTATAATCAGTATCTTTAACGCTAAATCGCAGATTTATTTTATTTAAATATAACACAATTATGTATTTTGCAAACAGCTGGCATAAATTTAATTTTGTAATCACTCCTAAGGAATTTGAAATGATATTTAACCGAGAAGATTTTGAGTTTGTAACCAATAACACTCGGGTAAATATAGACTATTCCCATACTGAAAAGCAAGATATCTTTGAGGCTTATCAGCAATATTATGAAAAAGTGCTTACCAGCGGAAAAAAGTATGAACATGAGGCTCTATGGAAAATTGTAAATGCAATGCGACAAGGCATGATTGACCAAACAAAAAAACTCATTTTTGCCGAAGTGGTGCTTAGTGGCAAGGTATCAGATGAGTATAAATTAGTGCACTGCAAAGAGCCTTTTATGAATATAGACCCTTTTTGTCTTCTCTATAAAAAGGAAAAAAACTTGCTCTCCACCATTTATCACGAGCCTGAAAATGTTTTTGGATTACAAATAAGTTATCCTAAAACCATCAGTCTTGCAGATAAGAATGATAACCTAAGAGGCAATTACAGCACCGAAAAGTACCCTATGTATGTCATTTTCAAGGATATCATTAAACAGATTAAGAAAATCAGCCATAAAGCAAAGATGATGAAAGGAGAGCAATTGCTCAAACCTGATTTTTGGATTTCCGACAAGGCAAAGGAGCAAGTAGGGAAGAACTATTACTTACAGCAAATAGGATTGGTTTTTATTTAATTTTAATAATACAATTTGAGTATAATTAAAAACTTGTCTTTGAAAGTGAGCATAGTATAATGAAAAAATAACTTATGAAAAACCTTACTTTTGAAAAATATGGACTGAGTCCTGAGAAAGTGGAACAGCTCAGAGCGTATAAGATTTTGCCGGATAAACAAACCCTAAAAAACCTCATCAAAGCCTACGAAACGGACAAGGCGGAAGAAACAGAAATTGCTGATTTTCAGAGAGAGCTGAGCCAGCCTATCGATGAGGAATATATTCGTTTTCTGTTGGAGCACAACGGAGGCATTCCTTCTAAAAACAGGGTGAAAGGCAGTAAGGTGGTAATAGACCGCTTTTTGGCTTTTCGGTCGGCTTATAAGTTTCATTCGCTGATAGACTTGTATACTGACTTTCAGAAACAGGGAATACCGATTGCGTGCACTCCTGCGGGCGATACGCTTCTATTAGCAGAAGACCAGCAGATTTATCTTTTTAATCACAATATACAAGACATAGAGCCCTCTCCTATTGCGACTGATTTTACGGATTTATTGGCGAGGCTTTATTGATTTTAAAATAAAATAATATGAATATTACTCAAGAACTTAAAATAGAAATTTATCACGCTCTTGTGGACTTTTTAGAAGCCTACAAAACCAAAAACACCCAAGTTTTAGCTGAGAAATTTGGTATTTCGGGTGAGTTTTTGGAGGAAATCTACGAAATGCTGGATTTTGTAGAGGACAAAAGTACTTTGCGTCTTTTTCCTGTGGAAAAGATGGACAAAGAAGAAGGCGGAGGAGTAAATTTGGAAGTTTATAACTATAATAATGACGATACTGCTGTGGGAGTAGAAGCCCATTTGTGGGACAATCAGGAATATTTTGCCATTATCAAAGGATGTTACAACCTTGGCGAGCAATTCCCTAAATTTGTTTTTCATTATTTTGAGTCTTAAATATTAAAAAATGACTGTAAAAATCTTTTGGCAGCTTATCGAAAAAGCAAGAAACACCGCAGGGACAAATGATAATGCCTTTGCTTCCGCCTTACAAACAGAACTGGAAGCCTTATTGAAAGAGGATTTGATCTTGTTTCAGTTTATTTATGAATGGTACGAAATTACGATTATCAAACAGCCCTCTCACCTGATGTGGTCGGCATTGGTACTGATTAACGGAGGCTATTACACTGATACTTACAGCTTTGCAGGTTATCTGATTACCCACGGGCGTGAGGCTTACGAAAAAACGCTTGCAAATCCAGATTTTTTGGCTACATTAGAGCCTAAAAAAGATAAATGTAACTATAAGGAAGTGAGGCGACTGGCACAGAAAATCTATATGGAACGCACCAAAACGAAAATTCGTGCCTTTGAGAAGATTTATTTAGCCGTGTGGAGCGAAGATGTGCAGGATGAGATAACCCAGTCGCTGACCATCAATCCTGAAAAAAGAAACCGAGACTGGACATTGGATGAGTTAAAGGAACTATTTCCTCTGCTTGCTCAAGTTCTATCTAAACAAGGCAAAAAATGATAGATATAGCACCCTTATTAAGTGAAAATGTAAAAAAGCATTTCCTTACCTTGCCTGCTTCTCATCAAAAAGAGTGGGTAAACTATATTAATGAGGCTAAAAAGGAAGAAACACGCCTTAAAAGAGTGCTGAAAATGCAAATGTCGTTCTGTGAGAAGTATACATTGGAGGGAGAACTTCAAGTTATTAATCTGTTAGAGCAAATTATTAATATTAATTCGCAAGTAGGGAATGCTCTTGCAGAGGCTTTTATAAGTGCTATAGGTAATAACCATAGTGGTGTGTATTGTGTGGCATATAAGTGGGCAATTGTTTTTTTGGTGCAATTGTACCAAAACTCTGAACCCAGCAGTATGCGTGCTATAGCTATATATGGGATTCTAAACGACCTTTACTACTTTGAGCCTATAGAAGAACAAGCTGCTAATGCAGATAACACAACCATAAAGGAAGAGATAAAACAACTGTTAGCGCCTTTTGCGGATAAGAATTAAATATTAAAAATGACAACTATAGAAATTCCTAAGTTTATAGAAAAGTATAAAGCCTACGAGCGGGAAGGCGGTGTGATAGACTTTCGTATCTTTCAGTTGGATACGGAGCAGGACGATACGCCTTATCAGAAGCATTTGGCAGTAGCCCAGCAGACTCTTATTTCGGTAGCGGAAGAAGCAAATACGCGTCTTGACCGTATGGCGGCTAAAATGAAAATGAATCGGGGGAAACTTTTTACGATGGATTACGATTTTGGTGTCCTTAAAGACTCTGGCAAGGAGATTTCTATACAAGACTTTATGGGCTGGCAATATGAAGAAGTAAGCGGAAGGGTAAAAATACTCAATTATAGTTTACTTAACCCTAAAACTAAAGGCTACGACCTATATTTCTACTACAATGAAAAAGAAGTGATTGGAAATGCGCTCACTATTGATCAAGAAGATAAGGGGAAAATAGGTTTTGTGTACGCCTTCTTAGACCCTCCTTATTCATTTATGTGTGGAAAAACTATTTTTGAAAAAGGCAATTTCTTTTTAGATTTTTGTAGGTTGCTTTTTACTGATATTTCTCAAATAGAAGTCTATAAGTGGAGTACTGATAGCTCTAATTACTTTGATGCAGGCAAAGAATGGTGGGGCGCTTTCTTTTGGACAGTTTATAATCCCTATTGGGATAGATATATAGGAATTCTTGCTTCTACAACAGACTGACAAAAAGGAACAACTAATAGTAAACAATAATATATAAAAGATGAAAAATATAACAGAATTATTAGAATTATTACACTCTGACTTAAATCAATACAATTCTCTTGTGGAGGAAGATATCTTAAAGCTCCTACAGAACAAGGGAGCCTATTTTCTCTTTGAATATGATTATGAATGGCTTGAAATTTCTGCTTGGGTGATGAATAAAGAAGGGGACTACATAAGTCAGCGTATTGACATTCCTTCCCAAAAGAAAGAAAAATACTTCCCTTCAGATATTTTTATGGATAAAGATATTCATTTGGAAGATGAATTGTATGACCAAGGGGTAGAAGAAGACGAGATAGATGATTACTTAGATGAATATGCTCAGAAGAAAGAGG
The DNA here is from genome assembly GCA_963516675.1 of uncultured Flavobacteriaceae bacterium. GTDB lineage: Bacteria > Bacteroidota > Bacteroidia > Flavobacteriales > Weeksellaceae > JABCPE02. The sequence continues at coordinate 157,791 of CAUQBH010000003.1, forward strand.
ATATTATCTCTAAATGGTTTCAGCAAAGATGGAAAAATGCGCTAAAAAATGCCCATATACAAGCTGATGGCTACTTTTCGCCTCATGATTCTTATTTTTATACCGATTTGAACACAGGAAAGATAATCAATGAGGATCAAATAAAAGCAAAATATCAATAAAGTATCCAACAAATGAAAACAAATACACAAATTAAATTCGATACGATAATCAAAGAAGGTTTTACGCCTTTGTTAAAGCCTCTTTCTTTTAAAAAGAAAGCCTTGAACTATTATCGCCAGCTTTCCGAAGTGGGACATATCATCAATATTCAGAAAGACAGATATAGTCATAGAAATCATATTAAGTTTCGCATCAATATAGGAATTTTTGAACCTAAATTTTGGGCGGTTCGGTATGATTTTAAACATACAGGACAAGTCCCTGATTACCCTACAGAACCTGTCTGCCTTATCCGTAAAACCATTAACGATTTACGAGGAAGAAAAGACCTATGGTACGAAATACACAACTATACTGATGAACAAAAACTCATCAAAAAAATACAGGAAGATATACAACAATATATTCTGCCTTTCTTTGACCAGCTTAATTCGGTAGAAAAAATCCTTTCAGCATTAGAAAAGGATTCAAATCTCTTAGGTATTACCTTTGACCTCCTTATTTTCTATGCTGAGCATGGGCAGAAGGAGAAAGCCCAAACAGTATATAACCAACTTTTACAAAAAGTAAATCCTCTGGCTGAAAGAACCTTAGAAGGGCTCGCTAAAAAATATGGTCTGAACATTTAATAATTATATGAAATACCTCTTTACTTTTTGTATGAGTATCTTTACTTTTACAGCTTTTGGACAAATAAAGAACATCGATATGAAAAAAGAAAAACCTAAAAACCTTACAGAATGTATCCAAATGCTGGATAAAACCCTCAAAACGGAGGATAAGGATTACATAAAAACGCTTACAGAAGATGAATTCTTTATGGAAAGCCATTTTACGATAGGAATGGGCATCCGCAATGAGTGGATTCGCAGTGGAAACCCTGAGCTTGTGAAGTTCTTTTCGGATGAAGGCGTTAAGCATCCCGATGATATGTCGGCTATGATACTCACAAGCTATTACCGACATCTTTTGGGAAAAGAAATAGACTTTGAAGGACAGATTTCGGCATACAAAAAGGAGTTAGAACAATGAATACAAATAAGCAAGAGAAATATGATGAAATAGACAATTTTCACGAGGGCTTTGCTTGTGTAAGGCAAGGTGACAAATGGGGCTATATCAA
>CAUQBH010000004.1:0-136344 GCA_963516675.1 uncultured Flavobacteriaceae bacterium
CGAACTCCACTATCACAACGGTCAGCTGATAGGAGGATATACCGAAGTAGATAGCGAGCGCAACGCCATATACCATTGGCTCATTGGCAAAGAAATTTAATTCTCGGAAGTTGCTCAGAAATCCTAATTTTCATTAATATATTTATCCAAAATTTCCTGTCCGCTGCGGATGGAATTGACCGCCCAGCGAATTTTAGTTCTGAGCAGTTTTTCGTCTTTTAAGAAATAATCTATGTCTGCTTTTAGCAATTTTTGTTTGAAATCATACATACAAATTGCCGCCGCCACAGAAACATTGAAACTCTCCGTAAAACCATACATAGGAATAGCCAGAGTTTCATCTGCAAAATCCAAAAACTCATCAGAAACGCCCTCTTTTTCCGTTCCAAAAACAAGAGCAATGGGCGATTTTATTTGATAATCTGGGAGCATCACTGCATTTTTTTCGGGCGAAACTGCCAGAATCTTATAACCTCGGTTTTTGATTTTCTGTAAAGACTCCAGCGTATTGGGCATTTTTTCCACTTCTACCCATGTGTCCGCTCCTTTGGTCACCCTCAGGTTTGGTTCGAAAACATTTTCTTCCTCCAGAGCTACCACCTTGTGAAATCCGCACGCCTCTACCGAACGGACAATGGCAGCTGCATTCCGAAACTGATAAACATCGCCAATGACAGGCAGAACAAAATCCGAACTTCGCTCAGAGAAATGCTCTATTTTTCGCAGGCGCTCTTCGGTGAGAAATTGTTTAAGATATTCAAAAATCTGAGGTAATTTTTCTTTTGGCAGCATTTAAAAATTATATTTGGCAAAGATAAACTATAAAAAGGAAAGCACAAAAGAAGAAACCAGCCCCAAAGCAAGTCCTACAAACTGCAACTTGTTTATTTTCTCTCTGTGGTAAAATATAGAAACTAATATCCCGATAATAGGCTCTATCAGCCCCATGAATGCAAAAACAATAATGCTTGTTTTAGTAATAGCGAAATTAAGGCAAAAAGTCCCCGTTGTCCCCAAAATTATCAAGAAAAAGATTTCGTTTCGGGTTTTGGCATCCATGCCCTTCCAGCCTTTATCTTTTTGGAACAAAAACAAAATCAGCGACATAGAGAACACCACAGCTTCCAAAATAGAGCAAAAAAGCAAAATTCCTATTTTCTCTATAAACGGCACGAATAGCAATCCTGTAGACCAAAACAATCTCGACAAAATGGAGTAAATCAACCCTTTAGAAATGGGCGTTTTTTCTATTTTTATGCTTTTCTCTATGAGCGTAACAGCCAGTAAAATCGCTGCGCAGGCTGATGCTTTTATCATGCTGATGCTTTCGCCGTAAAAAAAGACACCTATCAAAATACCTATAATCAGTCTCATTTTTCCAAAGTCGATAACATTGGAAACATAAAAATGATAAGAGAAAAAGTTACTAGAAACATTGGTAGAGAATTATAAAATCCTTACCTTTGAAAACCTCATTAACTAAATCCTACTAAAAATATTATTATTGATTAAATTGTGATTGTTTATTGTTTTTACAAAATTATGATTAAGATAAAAATAGTACATATAAATTTAGTAATGTAAAAAGTCATTAATTAGATTAAACTACAAATAAAAAGCAATTTGAGGTTATTATGAAATAAAAAATCAAAAAGAAAATATTTTTAATATATAGAGTCATGAAAAAAATTGCAATTATTACAGGGCTATTCATAGCAAGTTTTTCTTTTGCACAGAATGTGGTAAATTACATAAATAAAACCACAAACAACAAGGTAGAAAGAGAAAAAATATTAGATGCTGTAAGAAAAGAAGGCAAAAAACAGATGAAACAGGAGTTTATCTTTAAACCTAATAAATTCAATGTTTCATCTAATGGTTATGCATGGATAGAGACAGAACTTTTCAGAAAAGATGGTAAAAAAATACAAATAGAGGAAGACTGGATGGATTGCTGTCACGCAGAAGCTTTTCTTAAAAAAACTAATGGTCAATGGAAAGTGATAGAATCAGGATTTTTCTCAACTGATGTTTGGTGGCTTAGTTCTCAATCTAAATGGATAAAACAAGGAGCTCCTAAAGCAATCTTCGAATAAGAATATATGTAATGGTCTCAATAAAAGATGCCATTCTTTTATAGTATGCTGAAAAGGCAAATAGCATTAGACAACGGTTCTTTTGAAAGACTTAAATGGCATCTCAACAAAGTAAAATCTTTGAAAATTATTAAATCCAAAACCCAGCCTTTTTGAGGGCTGGGTTTTCCTATAAAATCTTATTCCTGCGCCACTTCCCTAATCAGCTCATACTCATACCCTTTTGATATGAGATAACGCACGGTTTTCATGGCTTTTTGATAGTTTTTTAAACCTTTCTGCTCGGAGAAATAGGCATTATACAACTTTTCTATTGTCTTTTGGTAATCGGTTTCATCTATCTCATCCATGCATTTATTGATGAGTTTTTCGGAAATTCCTTTGTATTTTAAGTGATTTTTTATCTTTAGCCTGCCCCAGTTTTTCAGGTAAAACTTTCCTCTGATGTAGCTTCGGGCAAATCGCTCTTCATTGAGATAATTTTCATTGATTAGATAAAGCATTATTTCATCTTTAGCCTCTGGAATCAGCAGAAAATCCTGCATTTTTTGTTCCACTTCCTGATGGCAGCGGTCTTGATAAATGCAGTAATTCACCAGTTTTTGTTTAATTTCCTCAAAAGTGTACGATTTTCTTTTTTCTTCCATATCTACTTAAAAACTTTGCCAAAGTTATAAAACCTTGGCAAAATTAAAATTTTAATGATGATTAAAAATGATTTTATGCATTAAACAATGCTCTTCCCTTCATTAAGTCATTTACTTTGACTTTTACTGCATCTAGGACTTTTTCATCATTGATATTCTTTACAACTTCATCTATCAAATCCGCAATAACTGGCATATCAGCCTCTTTCAGTCCACGAGTTGTCACTGCCGCAGTTCCTAATCTAATCCCCGAAGTGATAAACGGCGATTTGTCATCATATGGAACCATATTTTTGTTACAAGTGATATCCGCTTTTACTAAGGCTTTTTCAGTTTCTTTTCCATTTACTCCTTTATTTCTTAAATCAATGAGCATCAGGTGGTTATCCGTTCCACCACTTACAATATCAAAACCTCTGTCTATCATAGCTTTAGCCAATGCTTGGGAATTTGCAATGACTTGTTTAGCATACACCTCAAATTTTTGGTCAAGAGCCTCGCCATAAGCCACAGCTTTACCAGCGATTACATGCTCTAGCGGCCCTCCCTGAATTCCTGGGAATACAGCACCATCCAGCACGGCACTCATCATTTTAGTTTCTCCTTTTGGCGTTTTGTGTCCGTATGGATTTTCATAGTCTTTTCCAAGCATAATCATCCCTCCTCTCGGCCCTCTCAGGGTTTTGTGAGTCGTTGTAGTAACGATGTGGCAATGCTCAAAAGGCGAATTCAATAACTTTTTAGCGATAAGCCCCGCTGGATGAGCGATATCTGCCCAAAGTGTAGCTCCTACTTCATCTGCTACTTCACGGAATTTAGCATAGTCCAAATCTCTGGAATAAGCTGAAAATCCAGCGATTATCATTTTTGGTTTTTCTTTTAGGGCAACTTGTCTCATTTGCTCATAGTCTATTCTTCCCGACTCTCTCTCAACACCGTAAAATACAGGTCTAAAATTGATTCCAGAAAAATTAACATGTGAACCATGCGTAAGGTGTCCTCCCATAGACAAGTCCATTCCCAGCACTATGTCACCAGGTTTCAGCACAGCCAAATATACCGCTGCATTTGCCTGAGAACCAGAGTGTGGCTGAACATTCACATAATCCACCCCAAAAAGCTGTTTTGCTCTATCTATGGCTAGTTGTTCCACTTCATCCACCACTTCGCAGCCGCCATAATATCTTCGCCCTGGGTAGCCTTCTGCGTATTTGTTCGTAAGAACGCTGCCCATAGCTTTCATAACATCTTCAGAAACGAAATTCTCAGAAGCGATAAGCTCTATACCATTCGTTTGTCTTTGTCTTTCTTTTTCAATTAGTTCAAAAATAATATCTTGCATTGGAATAATTTTTTATAAATTTAAAATATTTCTTTTCTTATAATATTCTGCGAACGCTCTGGTCCTACGGAAACCAAATAAACATTGATACCCAGATACTGTTCTATAAATTCTATGTATTTTTTTGCATTCTCTGGAAGTTCCTCATAGCATCTCACCTTTGTGATGTCTTCTTCCCATCCTTTTAGTTCTTCGTAAATAGGCTTATAATCATAGAGTTTGGTAGTAGAAGAAGTGAAATAATCTATGATTTTCCCGTCTTCTGTACGGTATTTTGTAGCGATTCTCAGAGTGTTTATTCCTGTAAGAACATCTAGTTTAGTGATTACCAGATTATTAATTCCGTTAATCATACAAGCATGTTTCAGCGAAACCAAATCCAGCCAGCCTATTCTTCTCGGTCTGCCCGTTGTCGCCCCAAATTCATGCCCTATTTGTCTTATTTTTTCTCCTAAATCATCATTTAGTTCCGTAGGAAAAGGACCATTACCTACCCTTGTGGTATAGGCTTTAGCAACTCCGATGAGATTTTGCAGAGCCGTAGGAGGAACTCCCGCACCGCTACAAACTCCCCCTGTGGAAGGCGATGAAGAAGTAACATAAGGATAAGTACCAAAGTCAATATCCAGCATCAGCGCTTGCGCCCCTTCGAAAAGGATATTTTTGCCGTTTTTTATAGCTTCGTTGATTTCTATTTCAGTGTCGATGATTCGGTCTTTTAACTTTTGACCAATAGCTAAAAATTCATTGTAAATTTCATCAAAACTAAGCGTAGGTTTTTCGAAATATTTCTCAAATAAGGCATTCTTTATTCTGAGATTTTTTTCTATTTTTTCTTTTAGAATTTCAGGATTTAGAAGGTCTATCATCCTAATGCCCACTCGTGCGATTTTGTCTTCGTAGCAAGGGCCAATACCTTTTTTAGTCGTACCTATCTGCGTTCCACCCTGCTCTTCCTCTCTATAAGTATCGAGAAGGATATGATAAGGCATGATAACATGCGCTCTTCGGCTGATGAATATATGGTCAGTTCTTCCGCCTTTTTCCTCTAATTTTTCTACTTCCGAGATAAAGGCTTTCGGGTCTACCACCACTCCATTTGCGATGATGCATTTCCCTTTGCATTGGAGAACGCCAGAGGGCAGCAGGTGAAGAACGAATTTCTCATCTCCCACATACACCGTATGTCCAGCATTATTCCCACCCTGATAGCGGACTACATAATCAGATTTTGCGGAAAGAACATCCGTAATCTTTCCTTTTCCTTCGTCTCCGTACTGAAGACCAACAACTACATAAGTTGACATAATTATTTGTTTTTATTGTAATGTGACAAATTTAATTTATAATTTTTTCTAAAACAAATATTCTTTTCATTTAATGCAGTAAAGTTGATTTATCAAAATTTAATCTTGATTTTTAATAGAAACAAACAATAAAATTCTTATTTTTGCATTTTGGAAAAATATGAGCAGTATTACAATTCATGACAAACATTTCATTCCTTATCTCACCAATGAGGAATTGCAGAAAGTGATAAAAGACCTTGCAGAAAAGGTTTACGAAGACTACAAAGATGAAGTTCCTGTGTTTATCGGAGTACTGAACGGCGTTTTTATGTTCTTTTCAGACTTTATGAAATATTACCCAGGAAGATGTGAAGTAGCCTTTTTACAGGTTAGTTCTTACAATGGTGGACTTCAGTCTACAGGAATCGTTTATAAAAAAATGGATATCACTAAAGAAGTGGACGGAAGACACATCATCTTGATGGAAGACATCGTAGATACAGGAAATACGATAGAAAGTCTTATTGAATATTTCAAAAATACACACCGCCCAAAATCTCTAAAAGTAGCTTCTCTGCTGTTAAAACCAGAAGTTTTCAAGAAAAATTTCACGATTAATTATGTAGCAAAAGAAATTCCTAATAAATTCGTGCTTGGCTATGGATTAGACTATGATGAGCTAGGAAGAAACCTTCCAGACCTCTACCAGCTCGAAGAAGGAAGAATCAACCACTAAAAAATAATAACTCTTCATAAAATGATAAATATCGTACTCTTTGGGCCTCCAGGATGTGGTAAAGGCACTCAGGCTCAAAATTTAGTTCAAAAATTCAACTTGAAACAAATCTCTACAGGAGACATTTTAAGGGATAATACCAAGAATGGAACAGAACTTGGTAAGTTAGCTAAACCTTACATGGACAAAGGGGAACTTGTTCCAGACCAAATTACCATCGATATGCTTATCGATGAACTTAAAAAACCAACTGATGCACAAGGATTTATCTTCGATGGATTTCCAAGAACGGCATTCCAGACTAAGGCATTGGAGGATATTGTAAAAAATGTGCTGAATGACCAGATTGACATTTGTCTTTCCCTCGTTGTAGAGGATGAAATCTTGGTAAAAAGGCTTTTAGAGCGTGGTAAAACCAGCGATAGAAGCGATGATGCTAATGAAAACATCATCCGAAACCGAATAAAAGAATACTACACTAAAACTGCCGAAGTAGCTGAACTTTACAAAAAACAAGGCAAATATGTAGAAGTGAATGGCGTAGGAGAAATCGCAGAAATCGCAGAAAAACTCTACGCAGAAGTAGAAAAAATCAAATAAACTAAAAAAAGGCTTTCAACAAAAATTGGAAGCCTTTTTTATGCTGCCTATTTTCAGAAGTTTATCAATTTAATTTTTATCTTTGCAGTCGGTTTGAAAAATTTTCAAACCTAAAACATTTCAAAAAAATATCTATGTCAAATTTTGTAGATTATGTTAAAATCCACTGCCAGTCAGGGCATGGTGGTGCAGGTTCGGCTCATCTTAGAAGAGAAAAATATATAGCAAAAGGCGGCCCTGATGGCGGCGATGGAGGGCGTGGCGGACATGTCATCATGAAAGGAAATGCGCAGGAATGGACACTTCTTCCGCTTCGGTATACCCGCCATATAAAGGCAGAAAACGGACAGCCAGGGGGCAAAAACCAGCTCACTGGGCGTTTCGGCGAGGATGTCTATATCGAGGTGCCTGTGGGAACGGTTGCACGAAATGAAAACGGCGAAATATTAGGCGAAATATTAGAACACGGACAAGAAGTCATCCTGATGAAAGGCGGAAAAGGAGGTCTTGGGAATGAGCATTTTAAATCTGCTACCAATCAGACTCCTCGCTATGCACAGCCTGGGCTTCCTGGGGAAGAGGGCTACATCATCTTTGAACTGAAAGTCCTTGCAGATGTAGGCTTAGTAGGCTTTCCTAATGCTGGTAAATCTACGCTTTTATCGGTGGTTTCGGCAGCAAAACCAAAAATTGCAGATTATGCCTTTACCACGCTGACACCCAATTTGGGAATTGTAGAATACAGAAATTACAAATCCTTTGTAATGGCAGATATCCCTGGTATTATAGAAGGTGCAGCAGAAGGAAGAGGTCTAGGACACAGGTTTTTGAGACATATTGAGCGAAATTCCATCCTTTTATTCCTTATTCCTGCGGATTCCAAAAATCATTATGAAGAGTTTAAAATTTTGGAAAACGAATTAAAAGAATACAATCCAGAACTTTTAGATAAAGATTTCATCGTATCTATTTCAAAATCAGACCTTTTGGATGATGAATTAAAGACCGAAATTTCAGCAGAATTTCCAGAAAAATACAAACCTTTGTTCTTCTCTGGAGTTACACAAGAGGGGCTTATGGAGCTTAAAGATGTGATTTGGAAACACTTACATGGGTAAAATTATGCAAGAAGAAATCCAAACTTACACCGCAAAAGATTTTGCATCAGACCAAGAGGTAAAATGGTGCCCTGGCTGCGGCGATTATTCTATTTTAAAGCAGGTTCAGAGCATTCTCCCAGAAATCGGCATCAAGAGGGAAAATATGGTTTTCGTGTCAGGAATCGGCTGTTCATCGCGGTTTCCTTACTATATGAACACCTACGGCATCCATAGTATCCATGGGCGTGCGCCTGCGGTGGCTACGGGCATCAAACTGGCTAATCCTGAGCTGAATATATGGATCATCACAGGAGACGGCGATGGGCTTAGCATCGGTGGAAATCACTTTATACACCTGATGAGGAGGAATTTAGATGTGAATATCCTTCTTTTCAATAATGAAATCTATGGGCTGACCAAAGGGCAATTTTCACCAACTTCTCAGCTTGGTCTAAAAACTAAATCTTCGCCTTTTGGGGTGATAGACCAGCCTTTTAATCCGTTGAGTCTTGCCTTGGGGAGTGGAGCTACATTTGTTTCGCGAACGCTGGACAGAGAGCCGAAAAGCCTTCGAGAAGTGCTTCTGGAAGCACAGAAACATAAAGGAACTTCTTTTGTAGAAATTTACCAAAACTGTGTAATTTTCAACGATGGAGTTTTTGATGAATTTACCAATAAAGCCACCAAAGAAGAGGCAAATCTCTATCTGGAAAACGGAAAACCTTTGAAATTCGGGAAAGATTTATCCAAGGGAATTATTTTAGAAAATTTTGAACCAAAAATCATTGATATTACAGAAGATACCGATGAATCAAAACTTTGGATACATGATGAAACTTCTATCTTAAAAGCCCAGATTTTGGCAAGGTTTAATTTTGATGAAGAATTTTCTGATTTCCCACGCCCTTTTGGTGTTTTTTATAAAAAAAATAGAGTTTCTTACGAAGAAACTTTTACCAATCAAGTGAAAAAAAACAAGCCAGATATGCAGCAAATTCTGAACGGAAATATCACATGGACAGTTTAATTTATATCAAAAAATGGAACGAGTAGCATTTATCATCAATCCTTTCTCCGCGAAAAAAGAATACAAACCTTTCGTAAATGATTTAGAAAAAAAGGTGGAAAAGCCATTTTATCTCATTTCTAAATCAATAGAGGACACTTTTTCTTTCATAGAAAATAATATGGACAAGGTGGATATTTTCGTGGCTGTGGGCGGCGATGGGACGATATCTACGGTAGCCCAGAAGCTCATTAACACGGATAAAATTCTCGGAATATTCCCAGCAGGTTCTGGAAATGGTTTTGCGAATGAGAACCATTTTTCTAAAAATATAGACACCCTACTTTCTAAAATTAAAAATAGAAAATACAGGGAAATAGATACTTTTACTATCAATGACAAGCTGTCTATCAACCTTTCTGGAGCGGGATTTGATGGCGAGGTCGCGAAGAATTTTGAGAAAACCAGCCGTGGTTTCGCGAATTATATCAAGACTTCTATCAGCACATTTTTTAAGTTTAAACCTATCAATATCACTTTTGAGGAGAAATATAAATCCTACAATGGTGAATATCTGATGATGAACCTCGCCAATACGAGACAGTTCGGGAATAATGCCTATATCGCTCCACAGGCGCTGGTAACGGATGGTTTGGTAGATGTGGTTTTGGTTAAAAAATTCCCTATTTGGTACGCTGCTCCATTTGCATTGAAAATGTTTGCAAAAACCTTGAAACAGGATAAATACTTGACTTATTTCACTTGTTCTGAACTAGAGTTTTCATTGGATACAGACACTTGGCACATAGATGGCGAGTACAAACAGATTTCCTCTCCTATGAAAGTGAAAGTCCTTCCTAAAAGTCTGAAAATTTTAATTTAATTTTTAACTTTATCCTTTTTTCATAATCAAACTGAATATATTATTGCATTATGAATAAACTCTTTTACTCGGCATTATTTGCCCTGACAGTGATGTCCTGTGAGACACAGAAAACCGTTACAAATTCTCAAAACCAAACAACTTCGGCTTGGGATACTTCTTATGGAGGAGCTGACAAAAGCTATGATACCGAACTTTTAAGATTGAGAGAAATCATGGCACCAAAATTCCAAACCTTACAATTTCATGATGAAATCACAGGGCGTACAATGACTTACAATCTCTTTGTTCCTAAAAACTATGATGCCAAAAAATCTTATCCTTTGGTTCTTTTCATGGCAGATGCCAGCACCACAGGAAAAGGAGCGATGTCTCCGCTAAAACAAGGCTATGGCGGATTTATATGGGCAATGGATGAAACTCAAAAAGACAATCCAAGTTTTGTATTGGTTCCTGCTTTTGATGGACCTGAAAATGTGACTAATGACCAATGGCAAGTAAGCGAAGAGGCTGATGTGGCTATGAGATTACTCCAAAAAATAACCAAAGAATACAGCGTTGACAAAAATCGTCTCTATACGACAGGTCAGTCTATGGGAGGTATGATTTCTTTTCATTTCAATATAAAATATCCTGATGTTTTTGCCGCATCTTTATTCGTTGGTAGCCAATGGGATGCTAATATTTTAGTACCTTTGGCAAAAAAGAAATTCTTCTATATAATCTCTGCTGCTGACCCAAAAGCTTCTGTGGGGATGAATGCTCTCAGTGAGGTTTTAAATAAAGAAGGTGCAAAATTTGGAGAAGTAGAATTTTCTGCACAACTTCCTATAAAAGAACAAAATGCTAAAGTAAATGCCCTTATAAAAGAAGGTTATGATATCAATTTTGTAAGATTTACTCCAAAAACTGTAGTTCCTGAATCTGCCCAATCATGGAAAGGAGGAGAACATATGTATTCCTTTGATTACGCCTATAAACTCAAAAGTGTAAGAGATTGGCTCTTCAAACAAAGAAAAAATTAGATACAAAAAAGCGTTCAATAAAATGAACGCTTTTTTATTTATAAATTTTATAACTAAATTTCTGTATGTAGGTCAAACTCTTCAAGGTAGTCATTCACTCGTTTTAAGAACAATCCTCCTAGTGAGCCATCCACTACTCTATGGTCGTAGGAATGAGACATGAACATTTTTTGTCGTATTGCTATCACATCTCCTTGTGGAGTTTCTAAAACTGCTGGTTTTTTGACAATCGCTCCTATGGCCAATATCGCAACCTGTGGCTGTGGAATGATAGGCGTTCCCATAAGATTCCCGAAAGTCCCTATATTAGAAATAGTATAGGTAGCTCCCTGAATATCCTGCGGGCTAAGTTTTTTATTTCTTGCTTTATCCACTACAGCATTGATAGCCTTCGCTAAGCCACTTAGACTAAGCTGGTCAGCGTTCTTAATAACAGGAACGATAAGGTTACCATCTGGCAATGCTGTCGCTATTCCTATATTTATATTCTTTCTTTTGATGATTTTGTCTCCATCTACAGAGATGTTTATCATTGGGAAATCCTGAATAGCCTTTACTACAGCTCTCACGAAGATCGGCATATAGGTAAGCTTCTCTCCTTCTCTCTTCTCAAATGAAGCCTTATTTTTAGCTCTCCATTTTACGATGTTTGTAACATCTGTTTCTATAAACGAGCTTACATGCGGAGAAATCTGTTTGCTGAGCAGCATATTTTCAGCGATGATTTTTCTCATTCTATCCATTTGGATAATTTCATCACCTTCATTAGCTGTTACAGCTGGAGCAGAAGCCTGAACTGGTTTCGGAGCTGATGATGCATTAGATTCTACTGCTTTTGGCTGCTGTGCAGGTTTCGCATTTCCTCTATTGCTGACAAATTCTAAAATATCTTCTTTCGTGATTCTGCCTTCCAGCCCTCTTCCTTGGATGCTTTTCAGCTCTTCTTCCGTTATATTTTCTTCTTGGATAATAGACCTTACCAGCGGAGAAAGATTCATTCCCTCTATGCTTACAGCCATAGAAACAGGCACGATTTTAAACGGCTCCTCCAAAAGGTCTACCACTTTATCTTCTACTATTTCTTCTTTTCTTTCCTCTTCTTTTTTATCAGATTCTGGTTGAGCATCTGCTGTCTCCTCTCCTTGTATTTCTAATATTGCGATAGGTTCTCCCACTTTTGCAACTTGGTCTTTTTCTACCAAAATCTTAACGATTTTTCCAGAAACAGGTGTGGGAACATCAGAATCCACTTTATCCGTAGCGATTTCCACTACACTATCATCCTCAGCTACAAAATCTCCTTCTCTAAAAAGCCATTCTATAATGGTTGCCTCCATCACACCTTCTCCCATGGAAGGTAATAACAATTTATATTCTGCCATAACTCTTTATTACAAACCACAAAGATAACATTTCTTATTGAATTTTTCTAATATCGCTTCTTAAAATTTGATTTTAAATCAATAAATGAGATATTTCATATTTCTAATTTTTAGTTAATCTAATGGGATTATCTAACTTTGTAAATCTTAAAAAAAGTAAATTTCATGAACAAGATATTACAATTTTTCAACCTTGACCAAAAAATCAATTGGAGAATAGAAATTTTAGCCGGGCTTACGGTGGCTATGACCATGATTCCAGAGTCTCTTTCTTTCGCTATTTTAGCAGGATTTCCGCCTCTTTCTGGGCTTTATGCAGCATTCATCGCTGGACTGGTAGCGGCGATGTTTGGCGGCAGACCTGGACTTATTTCGGGGGGCGCTGGGGCTACTGTGGTCACACTCATAGGGCTTATAAAACTTCATGGTTTAGACTATGCCTTTGCTGCTGTGGCGATGGCTGGAGTTATTCAGCTGATTGTAGGAATTTTTAAATGGGCTAAATACATTCGCCTCGTTCCAAGTTCGGTGATGTATGGATTTGTAAATGGTCTGGCTGTGATTATTTTTTCGGCTCAGTTGGAACAATTCAAAACTGCTGCACCAGATGGACAAATGGAATGGCTCACAGGAACACCGATGATGATAATGGCTGGGCTGGTGGCTCTTACTATACTGATTACTTGGCTTTTCCCTAAAATCTCAAAAGCAGTTCCTTCATCATTAATGGCGATTATTGTAGTATTTACGATTGTTTTAGTTTTCGGAATTGAGACCAAAACCGTGGGCGACATCTCTCCTATCAGCGGTTCTCTTCCTCCATTTCATATTCCAAATGTTCCTTTGACTTGGGAAACTTTCATGATTATCCTTCCTGCTGGGGCTATAGTCGCTGCTGTGGGACTTACAGAGGGGCTTTTGACCCTAAATCTCGTTGATGAAATTACCGAAACCAAAGGAAACGGCTCCCGAGAAAGCCTTGCGCAAGGAGCTTCTAACATTCTGAACGGCTTTTTCTCAGGGATGGGAGGCTGTCCTATGATTGCGCAGACTCTGGTAAATCTCAATGCTGGTTCTAGAAGCAGAGTTTCTGGGGTTATCGCGGCTCTGGCTATTCTTATGATTATCCTCATTGCAGCTCCTATTATCGAGAAAATCCCTATGGCAGCGCTTACTGGGGTAATGATGGTAGTTGCATTTTTAACCTTTAAATGGTCTAGTTTTAAGATTTTAAATAAAATGCCAAAAACAGATGTTTTCATCATCATTTTAGTGACTGCTGTTACCATCATTACGCATAATTTAGCGGTGGCAGTGCTGACAGGAATCATCATCTCTGGGCTGAATTTCACTTGGCAAAAAGCTAATGAACTCAACATAAATACTGAAAACAATGGCTCTGAGAAAATTTATCATCTAAATTCTGACTTGTTCTTCGGAGCAGTGGCGTCTTTTGAAGGTATTTTTGATGTAAAAAACGACCCAAAAACAGTGGTTGTTGACTTCAAAAACAGCGAAATAAAGGATATGAGCGCACTAGAATCTTTAGCCAAAATAACCAATAAATATGCTAGTTTGGATAAAGTTTTATACCTAAAAAATTTAAATGAAAATTCTAAAAAAAGAGTAGAAAAAGCCAAACCCGTTATTGAATTAAATTTATTGGGCTAAAATTGGTTTCAAATTTTATCTTTTTGCTTACCTTTGTAAAAATTTGTAAAAATGAAAAAGTTAGCTAAATATGCATTGTTCGCCCTTGCAGTAGTGTCTGCCACGGCTTGTTTCAATGAGAAAAAAGTATACAATAGAAGCACAGTATCTGAAAAACATGGTAAAATGCTACTTGGAAGACAGACCAGAGACCAACTGAAACAAGAGCCTTTCAATGCGTGGTATGAGGAGGAATACAAAAACTATGAATACGACCCACAGACCATCAAAGAACTTCAAAAAAAGAACTTGACGAGTCATAATATCATTGTTTTTTTTGGGACTTGGTGTGGAGACTCACATAGAGAAGTTCCTAGATTGCTGAAAATTTTGGATGCGGTGAAATACCCTGAACAAAGGCTGACCCTAGTAGCAGTGAACAGAAAAAAAGAAACTCCTGATGGAGAGGATGTTCCTTATAACATCAAGAGAGTACCTACTATAATCGTCCAAAATAAATATGGCAAAGAAGTGGGAAGAATCATAGAATCTCCAAACAGCGGTTCTTTGGAAAATGATTTATTAGAAATCCTAAACAAAAGCAAATAAGCATTGAAAAATTCTTATAAAAATATTTTCGTTTTTCTATTTGGGGCTGTATTCGCTTACTTACTAATCTTTTTCTTCCAAAAAAATACAGAAAAAGAAGCTGAAGTTATCAATAAGGACTACTATATCCTGAGCAACCAGATAGAGAAAATGAATAAAATGATAGTCTTAGAGCAGAACTTTTCTAGTTTTCAAACTCATAAAAGTTCTGCCTTTGAACTTGGCGGTATGGAATTTCTTTCCAAAGAAATGGTGCTCTACACTACGGCAAAAGCACAGGTGACTTATGATTTAAAGAAACTAAAAATGGAAGTAGATTCCACGAATAAAAAACTAATCATAAAGGAAATCCCTGAGGCCGAAATCAAAATTTATCCCGATGTAAAAATCCATTTTATGGATGATTATGCTGTGAATAGATTTTCTAAAGCTGACCTAAATAACATCATGGAATCCGCAAAGAAAAACATGACTAACAGCATCAATCAGACCAAGCTAAAAGAGGAAGGAAAACAACAGCTGATTTCCAACCTGCAGGATATCTTTGTATTGGCTAAATCCCTAAATTACACCATAGAGGACGAAACCAAAACTTTACCCAGCATTTTATAGTTTTTAATTATTTTCTCTTTTTAACTTGCTTTTTCTTGATATATTTCTTTGTCTGAGCTGCTGCTATGGCTGCATTGCTCTCACAAAATACAGATAAAGCCTCCTTTTTTACTAAAGTGTATTTGAACTCGCCTTTTCTAAGTGCTTGTTTGAAATTTTGTACATCTTCGGCTTTTACAGGCCTTCCATCAAGTATAAATAATATTCTGCATTTTGGAGGAGTAAAACAAACTACAATATCTTTTTCTCGGTGAGTCAGCGTTACATTAACTACTTGTTTAGGTGTTTTTTCTACAACTGGATAACAGTGATGACCTTCCTCAAAGAAGACAACATCCCACTGCCCTACCACCAGTTTATAAAAGCCTTTTTCATCTGTCAAAGTTTGAGACTGGCTGTCGGAAGACACCTTCACATTAGGAAAAGGCATGCCGTTCTCATCTGTAACTCTTCCCGTGATGGTAATTTGCCCAAATAAAGGAAAACAAATCGTAAAACCAAGAAATAAAAGTATTTTCTTCATCGTAATATGGTTTTTGGTATTTTTTTATAGTTTAAATTTCAGTAGATATTCTTTGGTTTCGGCGGAAATTCTTCTACTTTCTCTTGCTTTTTGAATGGTTTTGTTCTGCACAAAAGGCGGCAAGATCTTGGCTTCTATCAGTGGCATAGTCGCTTCATACTGCTTCGCAAGAGCCGTTGCGAAATACCAAGCGAGCATCATATTCACATAGTATTCCTCGGATTTCACCTCGGAAACCAGCTGGAGCATCTCTTTTTGGAAATGCTCATCCAGATAATTGGAAAGCAGCAGCCCTACAGCATATCTTATCGTATAAATTTTATCACTTTTTATCCATTTTTGGATGTATTCATAGACTTCCTTGGGATATTTTTGGAAGATTTTAGGAGAAAACACATCACAAACCGCCCAATTATCCACGAATGGAAGAAAAGCCTCCGTGTATTCCACAACACTTTGGAAATCTTTTATTTGCTCAATAAGAAAGCCATGCAGGAGATTTTCTTCATAATAATGGTGTGGCAGGACGCTGAGAAACTCCTCCACCGCGAGTTTATCTCTATAAAATTCTTTGGCAAATTTCCGTAGAATAGGAACGCGAATGCCGATGATTTTTTCTTTATCTACATTAGGAATGAGTTTCGCAGTGAAATCTCTGTATTCCTTGTCCTGTAAGGCGAAAAGCTCTTTTATTAAAGGATTTTTGGAATTCATATTGAGTTTAATTTTTATATTGAATTAAATTTTATTTATCATCCAAATCAACAAAACTGACTTTCTTCTCAAAAAATCTATATCCCAAAATAGCCATAGTAACGCCTATTACCAATCCCACAGCCACATCCGTAGGGAAATGCACCGCCAGATACATCCTGCTGAATGCATAAGGCACCGCCCAAAGATAAACCCAAAACGCCCATCGCAAAACACTTCTCAACACCAAATAAAGAAAAGTGCAGATAGCAAAACTATTGCTGGTATGCCCTGAAAAAAAGCTGTATCCTTTTTCCGTAGTGATGATTCTAAGATAAGGTATCAGCTCCTCATTATGCAAGGGACGAAGCCGCTGCACCAGTTCCTTTGTCCCTGTGGTCATCAAAGCGGTGCACAAAAATGTCAGCGAGAAACAAATCAAAATCCATTTCACCTCTCTTTTAGAAAAATATCTAAATACCAAAAAAAGAATCAGCACATAAAACGGAATCCAGTTCCATGCATCCGTAATGGTCAGCCAAAAACTATCCCACTCTGTGCTGCCTGTCTGATTGATAAAAATCAACAACTGATGGTCTAAATCTATAATACGCTCTATCATTTTATTTAAAAAAAGGAGGCTATTTATACCGCCTCCTTGTAGATTTTTATTTATGAATTAACTTTCCCAGTCAATAGCAACAATTTCCCCATCTAAACTAAAATTCACAGCAAGGATTTGATCGCTTTCCTCTGGGCGTATCATATAATCAACCATCACATCTACACCATCTTCCTCATCAGTAGAATACCAAAGTCCAATGGTTTCTACCTTCATTTCTGCAACGAAATCATCCACATTTTCAGGAATGTTCTCTAATTCCTCTGCATGAAAATCCAAGTATTCAGAATCCTCCTCCAAATAGGCTTTCAAGGCTTTACGGGCTTTTTCATCCATTGCATCGAAGTTTTTTAGGAATTTTTCAAATGAATTCAGTCTTTCTGAAGACAAATCATCCTCTCCACTAAACCAAAATTCTACCTCAACAGATGTATTCTTATAAGGAATTTCTTTTTCCCACAATACATCATAACCATTTAACTCTTCCGTATTTAATTCTCCAAAATACGCATGCTTTAAGTGTTTCATAAATTATTTGTTTAAAATTATTTCTTTTGTCTAGCAAATATAAATAAATTTCTATTATTTACTTTGTAAAACTTCTACTCTATAAATTAACTTTCCCAATCAATAGCAAGAATTTCCCCATTTAGGTCATACTTCACGGCAAGGATTTCATCGCTTTCCTCTGGGCGTATCATATAGTCAATTATCACTTCACCTGTGGAAGCTTCATAAATAGAATACCAAAGTCCAATGGTTTTTATCTGCATGTCTGTAACGAAATCATCTACATTTTCAGGAATATTTTCCAATTCTTCTGCATGAAAATTCAAGTATTCAGGCTCCTCTTCTAAATAGGTTTTTAGGGCTTTACGGGCTTTCTCATCCACTGCATCAAAGTTTTTTAGGAATTTTTCAAATGAATCCAGCCTTTTTAAGGACAAATCATCCTTTCCACAGAACCAAAAAAATACGATTATATTACCATTTTTGTAAGGAATATTTTCTTCCCACAATACATCATAACCATCTAACTCTTCTGTATTTAATTCTCCAAAATAGGCATGTTTTATGTGTTTCATATTAAATTATTTGTGTAAAATTATTTCTTCTATTTAGCAAATATAAATAAATTCCTATTTCCTGCTCATATCCCTCTTCTATCCTTTACCCTTCCCAATCAACAGCAAGGATTTTCCCTTCTAAACTGCACTTCACAGCAAGGACTTGATAGCTTTCCTCTGGGTGTATCGTATAGTCTATTATCACTTCACCTGTGGAGGCTTCATCAATGGAATACCACAGCCCAACGGATTTTATCTGCATCTCTGCAACGAAATCAGGAATATTCTCCAATTTTTCTACATAAAAACTAAAATACTTAAAATTTTCCTCTATATAAACTTTCAGAGCTTTACGGGCTTTTTCTTCTATTGTATCAAATTCTTTTAGGAATTTTTCAAATAAATCCAGCCTTTCTATGGATAAATCATCTTTTCCACAGAACCAAAAACCTACACTTACAGTTCCATTTTTGTAAGGAATATTTTCTTCCCACAATATATCATAATCATCCAACCCTTCCGTATTTAATTTCCCAAAATATGGATGCTCTAAGTATTTCATACTAAACTAATAAATGTAAATAATTTCCTGCCACTTGCTTATTTTACACTCACTCTACCAGAGCCATTGATTTTCTGCTTTATTTTCTTTGGATTTCCTTTGATAGTAACATCACCAGAACCCGCTATGGAAATATCCACATCTTTGGTCACATAGGCAGAAACATCGCCCGAACCATTGATATTGATAACGGCTTTTTCGGCTTTTAGGTTTGGAACTTCTACATCACCGCTGCCATTGATATTGATAGATAAATTATCAGTTTTCCCACCTACTCGGATATCGCCTGAACCATCTATTTTTAAAGCAAGAGAAGAAGCATCCACCTGCAAACGCACATCACCGCTACCATATACATCAACCTCTAAAGCCTTTGTTTCCAGATTTTTTTCGGTGTAAATATCCGCAGAACCTTTGATGACCACTTGTTTCAAACGAGAATCCACAGGAACATAAATGATGATAGGCTCTTTTACTTTGTATCTGTTCTTTCCTGTGTCTATTTTCAGCAGGCCATCAGACACCTCTGTCTGTATGAGCGGAAGGATGTTGTCAGGAGCTTTTATTTTAATCTTGCCGACCTCTCCATCCGTAAAAATAACATCATAGCTACCCAAAACCTCTATTCTGTCATACGCAGAAAGCTGTTTTTCTTGGGAAATAATATTGCTGCTCCCCACAACTACTTGACCTTTACTACAATTTATCAACAGTAAAGCCAAAAATACTAATGCGATTACTCTTTTCATGATGTTATTATTTAAAATTATTGATTAAAACTAATAAACCAAGAGGTTTTCCATCTTTCCGAAGAGAAATTCTAAACGAATTCTTTTTCCATTTGGATATGTTTTACTCCTGCATCATCATAGGGCTCTCCTATTGGCTGAAAACCAAATTTCTTATAAAAATCCAAAAGATAATACTGAGCCGAGATGGTGATTTTCTGTTCTCCGAAAAGCCTTTCCATTTCGCTTAAAACCTTATCAATAAGGGTTTTTCCCAGTTTTATCTTTCGGTAATCTTTATGTATGAGAACCCTTCCAAAAGCCGCCGAACCATAATGTTTTTCAAACTCAAAAAGCCTCGCATAAGCCACCAATTTCTCCCCATCATACCCCAGCAGATGAGCAGCCTTTTGGTCTAGTCCGTCCATATCTTGGTAAAAACAATGCTGCTCCAATGTAAAAACCTCCTCACGAAGTTGTAAAAGTGCATACAACTCATTTATATTCAGTTCATTGAAGAATTTTGTTTCCCAAGTAAGTTCCATTTATTTTTGATTACTTTTTAGACAAATGGTAGTAAGCCAGCATCTTGTAGTATAATTTCGCTGCCAAGAATGCCGTAGGTTTTGGATTAGCAGAATCCATAAGTTCCACGATATCAAACGCAACTACATTACATTTCTCAAAAACTTTCTTTAATAATTTCAAAGTAGGATACCAAGCCAATCCCCCTGGCTCTGGTGTTCCCGTAGAAGGCGCAATAGATGGATCAAAAGCATCCAAATCTATCGTAATATACACATTACCAGAAACTTTACTAAGGACATCTTCTATCCAGTTTGGATTTTCAGCAATCTCGTGCGCCCAGAAACACTGCCCTTTTGGGACATACTGCATTTCTTCCACATCACATGAACGGATTCCTACCTGAACCAAATTATGCTTTTGATTAGCCTCAAAAACTGCACAAGCGTGATTAGAAGTAGAACCATGAAACTCTGGTCTTAGGTCTGTATGGGCATCCAGCTGAAGCACTGTAAGGTTTTCGTACTTCTCTCCCACGGCACGGATAGAACCGATAGACACAGAATGTTCCCCTCCAAAAAGTGTGAAAAGCTTGTCATGCTGAAGCATTTCTTTTGTTTTTTGATAAACAGCCTCTGTCATGGCTTCTGGCGAAGAATCCTCTGTAACTTCTCCAGCCAAATAAACACCCTCCAAATACGGCTCTGTAGCAGTTTCTATATCATAGAGTTCCATATTTTCTGAAGCATCTAAGAAAAGTTCAGGGCCTTTATCCGCTCCCTTTCCCCAAGTAGAAGTTCCATCATAGGGAACTGTCACCAGCATTACTTTTGAGTTTTCTAATGTTGCATTTTCTTCTGGTATTCCTGCGTATGTTTTCATTTTTTATGTATTTAAATTCTATTTTTAACTAATTTTCAATCACTTATCTCAAATCACAAATCTCCTTCACAAGAGCTGGATATTTCTCAAATAATTTTTTACCCCCAGCGATTTCTCCCTTTATTTCTACTATATTATCATAATTAATATGCGGATATTTTTCATAGACAATGTCCCTTATCTCGCATTCATCTTCGTTTTCATGGTTTTCAGAATAGGCATCATCACTCACATAGAGCAGTTCCTCTGCCCAAGTGTCCCCGATGTCAAAATGATATTTCCCACTGATGAAAGCATTGATATCTTTGGTTATATCTTCAAAAAATTCTTTCCCTTTCAGCAAAAGCCAGCATCGAAAATAGATAAATCCATCAGCAGAAACATAAGGCTCTTCCTCAAAAGAATAAACATCATCTTTTTTCTCAAAATCACAATTTAAAATGATGTAAAGCTCTGCTATCTGGGCTGTATAGAGTTCCATCAGTTTTTCTTGCATAGTTTTTTCAAAAGCCACCAAACGCTCTTTTCCATGCTTCGCCAGATAACTTGTCAGCTTTTCCAGATGCTCTTCTACATCGTAGGCATCCCACTTTTTCTTGTTGTATTTATAGCTTTTTTCGATGGCTTCCCAAAACAAAAATTCAGCTTTTTCCTCCTCGCTCATTTCTATTTTAGCAGGGATTTCTTCGTTTGGAGAAACTTCTACATAGCCTTTTTTCATCTTTTGAGCAATGAGTTTTTCGCTTTCCTTTTGGCATTCTTCTTCACTCGCGAATTTCTTTGTCATTTCTCGCCCAGCAGTTCCTATTTTTCCGTAATGAACGATTTGTTCCTCCCCTTCATATTCTATATTCCAAAACTTATCGGACAAATCATTTTGATTGATAAAAAACCGTTTCATCGCTAGTTTTTTTGAAGATTAAATTAAATTTTTATTCGCTCAATATCTGCGCCTATGGCTTTTAGTCGGTCTTCTATATCTTCGTAGCCTCGGTCTATCTGCTCTATATTGTGAATTATACTTTTTCCCTCAGCAGAAAGAGCCGCTATCAGAAGGGCATTTCCAGCTCTGATGTCTGGCGAAATCAATGTAGTTCCTCTCAATGGCGTCTCGTGGTTAAGCCCGATTACTGTAGCTCTATGCGGGTCACAAAGGATGATTTGTGCTCCCATATCGATTAGTTTATCCACGAAAAACAGACGGCTTTCGAACATTTTCTGATGAACTAGAACACTTCCCTTCGCCTGAGTAGCCACAACTAAAATAATTGAAAGCAAATCTGGCGTAAAACCTGGCCAAGGAGCATCAGAAACGGTCAAAATAGACCCATCGATGAACTTTTGTATTTTATAATTTTCCTGCGATGGAATGTAGATATCATCTCCTTTTCGCTCTAATTTTATCCCTAATTTTCGGAATGTATCAGGAATGATGCCGAGCTGTTCCCAGTTCACATTCTTGATGGTAATCTCTGACTTTGTCATCGCTGCCAGCCCAATCCAAGAACCGATTTCCACCATATCTGGAAGGAGTACATGTTCCGTTCCTCCAAGGCTTTCCACGCCTTCTATAGTCAGCAGGTTAGAGCCTATTCCTGTTATTTTCGCTCCCATTCTATTGAGCATCTTGCAGAGCTGCTGGAGATACGGCTCACAGGCTGCATTGTAAATTTGGGTTGTTCCCTTAGCCAAAACAGCCGCCATGATGATATTGGCTGTTCCCGTTACCGAAGCCTCCTCCAAGAGAATAAATTTTCCGTTTAATTCCTTAGCTGTAAGGGTGTAAAAACTTTCTTCTTCATTAAAATTAAATTCTGCTCCCAGCTCCACAAACCCCTGAAAATGGGTATCCAGCCTTCTTCTTCCTATCTTGTCTCCCCCTGGTGTAGGCATATACGCCTCACCGAAACGCGCAAGCATCGGCCCTAAAAGCATCACAGAGCCTCTAAGCTTTGCTCCATCTTTTCTAAATTCCTTTGATTTAATGTAGTCAAAATGGATATTATCAGCCTGAAAAGTAAAATCGCCTTTTCCGTTTTTAATTACTTTTACCCCAAAATCTTGCAGAATTTCTATCAAACGATTAACATCCTTAATATCTGGTATATTACTGATTCTCACAGGCTCAGAAGTCAAAAGCACAGCGCAAAGTATTTGCAGCGCTTCGTTTTTAGCTCCTTGTGGTGTGATTTCTCCGCTTAGTTTTTTTCCTCCTCTTATCTGAAATGCTTCTGTCATCTTTTTCTATTTTTTTGTGAATGATGGTTTCTTTTTTTATGATTATTTCTCTTATTTCTGCTTGGGTGATAGATTTTACTTTTGTCTAAAGTTTCTATTCCTGTCAAATCTAATTTATCCTGAGAAAGTTCCTTTAAATGCCTGAAAATCACTTCGTCCTGTACATGTTCTTTGTTATAGACATTATAGGATTTTTTCATATTATTGGCAATTACCTGTATCAGAGCCTCTTTCTCCTCACCTTCTTCCAGCTCTATGGCTCTATCTATGAGCTGTAAAATGCTCTTTCCGTAGAACTTGTATTCATTGTCAAAAGATGGATAATCCATTCTATTGGGCTTTTGGGCAAGTTCCTCCTTCGTTGGGAAAGGATACGGCGCATCTACATCCAAGTCATAATCTGCTAAAATATACAAGTGATCCCAGAGTTTATGCTTATAATTTTCCTCATCGCGGAGATGAGGATTTCTTTGTCCCATAAATTCTACTATAGTTTTCGCCACTTCGTTTCGCTCTTCCTTAGAAGGTAGTGATTTACAGTACTCTACCATCATCTGGATATTTCTGCCATATTCTGGCATGAGCAACTTTGTGCGGTTTGTGTTATACTCCATTGTGTTGATTGATAAAATTTTGAATAAGCCTAAACGACCTATCTCATTGAAAACTAATTAACTAAGTCTAATCCTCCGAAATTTCCAGAACTCATCATCAAGTAAGCGCCTTGGGTCTTGTCCAGCGTGTTCCAGTATTCGTGGAGGCTTTCGGCATTGGTAAAGACTTTCAGGTCTGGATTACCAAATTTTTCTTTAATCATTTCAGGAGAAATCGGCTCCATTCTTTTGATTTTCAAGGCTTCTTCCGAATAGAAAATCACTCCTGTATCCAGCCCGTCCATTGCTCCTTTGTATTGTTCTAAAAATATGGGATTCAGCGAACTATAAGTATGAAGCTCTAAAAATCCGTAAGTTTTTTCTTGCTTAAACTGCTCCTTGAAAGCCGCCACAGTTGCTTTTACCTTGGATGGAGCGTGTGCAAAATCTTTATACAAAATTCCGCCATCTTTTCTTTCCACTTTTTCTAATCGTTTGGAAGCACCTTTGAAACTCATTATCGCCTCATAAAACTCCTCCTCCATGATGCCCAGCTGCTGGCAGATAAGTTTTGCGCCTTCCATATTGAGCAAATTATGTTTCCCAAAAACAGAGAGCGGAATTTCGCCCATGCTTGTTTTTAGATAAACTTTCCCTTCGCGAATGCTGTATTCAGGAGTTTTGTAAGGCAGTTTTCGGAAATATTTCTGGCTGTTTTCTACGATTTTTACCACTTCTTCATCCTCCTCATTATACACCAAAACTCCGCCAGAAGTGATGCTTTCGGTAAATTTTCTGAACTGCTCTAAATAAGCATCAAAAGTCTTAAAAACATTGATATGATCCCATGCTATGCCGCTGATTAGGGCAATATTTGGGTGATAATGCAGGAATTTAGGCTGTCTGTCATCAGCAGAAGAAAGATACTCATCGCCTTCCAAAATCATAAAGTCTGTATCTTCGGTGATTTTCACCATGCAGTCAAACCCTTCCAGCTGGGCGCCCACCATGTAGTCTATTTCCTTGTTGTGAAAATTCAGCACATGCAGAATCATAGAAGTGATGGTCGTTTTCCCATGTGAACCAGCAATGACCACTCTGGTTTTTTCCTTGCTCTGCTGATAGAGAAACTCTGGATATGAATAGATTTTTAATCCCAATTCCTTGGCTCTTGCCAGTTCTGGATTGTCCGCATGGGCGTGCATTCCTAAAATTACAGCATCTATATCCGCTGTGATTTTTTCTGGAAACCAGCCAAATTCCTTTGGAAGAATGCCTTTCTGCTCCAATCGTGTTTTTGAGGGTTCAAAGATGGCATCATCTGAGCCCGTAACCTCATAGCCTTTATTTTTCAGTGCGATAGCAAGATTGTGCATGGCACTCCCTCCTATGGCGATAAAATGAACTTTCATATTTTTCTTTTATACTTGTGATTTTTCTTCTTGTTTTTCTGCAGCCTCTTGTTTTTTTCGTTCCAGCTCTTGGTCGTATTCATGAAGAAGATTATGTTTTGGTGTCTGCTCTATGGCATTCATGATTTTATCCAAAATCTGTTCAGCATTTTCGTTGTCATAGTCTATGTCAAGCGGTTTTTTAAACTCCATTGTCGGCTGTACGCCCGTTACTTTCAGTCTTAATCCTTTTTTGTCAAAAGCCCTACGGAAACCATTGATTTTCACTGGAATTACTATCGCTCTCTGCTGAAGGACAAGTTTCGCTGTTCCCTTTCTCCCAGGAGCAAAAGCAGCCGTAGTTCCCTGCGGGAAAGACACCACCCAGCCGTTGTCCAGCGCTTTTAGGATGTTTTCTACTTCGGACATATCTACTTTTCTATTGACATTCTGCCCATTGGCACGCCAAGTTCTTTTCACGGTAACAGCTCCTACCAGCTTAAAAATCCTTGTCAGAAGCCCTTTATTCATGGTTTCTTCCGCCGCCACATAGTAGAAATCTACTTTGGGATTGAGAATGTAAATAGGATTAGCAATAGTATTGATAAAGCCGTTATTCACTGCACAAAAGACATGATACATCGCTGCCACATCCGCAAAATAAGTCTGGTGATTGGAAACGAAAAGCACATTAGTCTTTGGTAAATCCACCAAATGCTCCGTTCCTGTAATTTTCAGTTTATTAAAACCATTGAACCTTCGGTAAGAAACCAGCCCAAAGATAAACACCACCAATCTTTTCAAAATATACCAGTTGCCAAAGGCATCCGTAAATATGTTTTTCTTTCCCATTTTTTGATTTTAAAAACGAAATATAAAGCCCCAAATTTAAGGATTTTTCCCTTGCCGAGACTAATTCAGCATGATTTTTTCAGCATATTTCTCTGCAAAAAGCTTTTTGTCCTCCTGCATTTTTTCCAAAGTCGCAGGCAGGTGGTAACCAAAAAGGAACTTTCCCTCCTCATCCAGAAAGAGAATTTCCTTTTCCTCGCCGTCTATCATTTGGGCAAAAATATCCCACATAGACTGGTCTTTCAGCTTTAATAATTCAAAAAATTCCTTAGCTTGGATATGTATAGTTTTCATAAATTTCAAATATTTAGAACTTACAAAAATATAAAAAAGAGAGGATATTTGTAATGTTTAATATTTTTTATTACTTTCGTAATATCCTAAAATTTCCTAAAGATGAGCACCGAAGTACAACAAGAACAAATAGAAATCCTCAAAAGATACGATGACCTAATCCACCACACCTACCGAAAGCTGAATGAGGAACAGCTGGAACTCATCAAAAAGGCTTTTGATGTGGCTTGGGATGCCCACAAAGACCAGCGCCGAAAGACTGGAGAACCCTACATTTTCCATCCCATAGCGGTGGCAAAAATCGTGGCTGAGGAAATAGGTTTAGGTGCTACCAGCATCGCGGCAGCGCTGCTTCATGATGTGATAGAAGACAGCAACTACACCTATGAGGATATAGAAAAACTCTTCGGGAAGAAAATAGCCGATGTAGTGAACGGACTTACCAAAATTTCCATGATGAATAACCAAAACATCTCCGTGCAGTCCGAAAACTACCGAAAACTCCTGCTCACTCTATCGGATGATTTTAGAGTTATTCTCATCAAAATAGCTGACCGCCTTCACAACATGAGAACGCTGGACAGCATGCGCCCAGACAAACAGAAAAAAATAGCCTCAGAGACCGTGTATATCTACGCTCCTATGGCTCACAGGTTGGGACTTTACAACATAAAATCTGAATTAGAGGATTTGTCCCTAAAATACAACATGCCCGAAATCTACAACGAAATTTCTGAAAAACTCATTGTAGCCAAAGAACACCGTGAAAGCTATGTACAGGAGTTTATAGAGCATGTTTCTGAAAAACTGAAAGAAGAAAAACTCAATTTCAAGATTAAAGGAAGGGCAAAGTCCATCAGCTCTATTTATAGAAAAATGCTGAAACAAAACATTCCTTTTGAGGAAGTTTATGATAACTACGCCATCCGTGTCATCTACAAATCGGACTTTAAGAACGAGAAATTCCTCGCTTGGAAAATCTATTCCATCATTACCGACCTCTATCACAGTAATCCTGCGCGAATGCGGGACTGGATTACCCAGCCGAGAAGCACAGGTTATGAAAGTCTTCATTTAACCATCCTAGGGCCTGATAACAAGTGGGTGGAAGTGCAAATCCGAAGCGAGCGAATGGATGAAATCGCAGAAAAAGGAGTCGCTGCCCATTACAAATACAAAGAAGGGTTCAGCCAAAACTCTGATGACAAAAACTTTGAACAATGGGTGGTTCAGATTCGGGAAGTTTTGGACAACCAGCAATCGCTCTCCACTACGGAGCTTTTGGATAGCATTAAACTCAATCTATACACCAAAGAAGTTTTTATTTTCACGCCAAAAGGAGATGTTAAAATCCTTCCAAAGGGTGCGACAGCACTGGATTTTGCTTTCATGGTGCATTCTGAACTGGGAATGAAATGCAGC
The DNA here is from genome assembly GCA_963516675.1 of uncultured Flavobacteriaceae bacterium. GTDB lineage: Bacteria > Bacteroidota > Bacteroidia > Flavobacteriales > Weeksellaceae > JABCPE02. The sequence continues at coordinate 27,370 of CAUQBH010000004.1, forward strand.
GGTGCTAAAATCAATGGTAAACTACAACCGATAAGTTATGTCCTGAAAAATGGCGACCAGATAGACATCATCTCCTCTCCAAACCAAAAACCGAAAAAAGATTGGCTGGATTTTGTCGTAACTTCCAAGGCTCATTCTAAAATAAAGGCAGTTTTAAACTCGGAAAAAAACCAAAAAGTAATCGAAGGAAAAGAAATTTTCCAAAGAAAACTAAGACATGCTAAAATCAACTTTACGGAAGAGGAACTCAATAATATTCAGAAATATTTCAACCTAAAAACCTCGCAGGATTTATTCCTGAAATTCTATGAGGGAACGCTGGACACTTCCAATTTAAAGGAATATCTGGACAGCAAAAAAAGTTTCTTCGGAAGCCTTTTACAGCGGTTCCGAAAGGATAAAACCGAATTTGTAGAAACACCAAAGTCAGATTTAGACCTTATTGTTTTTGGACGAAATGAGGAAAAATTGTCCTATTCTTTTGCAAAATGCTGCACCGTAATTCCTGGTGATAAGATTTTTGGGTTTTTAACTATAAATGATGGGATTAAAGTCCATAATGAAAACTGTCCCAATGCCATAAACCTCCGTGCAAACTATGACTATCGTGTGATGCTGGCGAAATGGGTGAACTCTGAAAGGTTCATCAATAACATCAAAATAGAACTCCAAGGAATGGACAGAATGGGAATAATAAATGATGTAGCATCCATTATCTCTAATAATATGCACATCGACATGAAAGGAATCTCTATTAACTCCATTGATGGAATTTTCATTGGAACCATCTCATTAGAAGTTAAAAACAAAGACCAATTGGATGATTTATTGAAACAACTGGCACAGATAGAAGGAATAAAAAAAGTAAGAAGATTATAAAAAAACGCCCTAAAAAAGGCGTTTATGTTTTTATTTCTTTGCTCCGTAAGGCATTTTCTTACTTGCATTTCTCAAAAGGTTTTCTACGATATCACTATGGCTGCTTCTCCACCCACCTGAATATTTATTACTGTAATTCCAAAATATTTTATCAGTATTTCTGTCATAAATATTCATATCTGCAGTGATTTCATTGGTTGTTCCTTCATAATCAAGCAGAACAGATGCCGCCACTGCCACTCCCTGCGGCATAGGTTTAGTCATTACATAATTAGAACTTACAACAGCATCTACTCCTAAAATAGCGCATATCTCACTCTTTGTCAATTCTTTTTCAGGATATCCTGCTCTTTTTAGTTTTGTGTTCGTAGTTTCTATATCTTGTATTTCTTGGCTCACATTATTCTGAGAAAATCTCTTCAAAAACCAAGCATACATTTCCTTCTGAAAATTAGCCGATTCCTGCTCCTTAGACTGGTCAAAACGCCCTGTATACTTACCTTCAAGCATAGAAACTTTAGGCGGCAAAATCGCTATTTTCTTCTGATTGGATGTTACTGCCAATAGGTCATTAGAATTATAAACTTTTGCTCCACTGCATGACATAAAAAGTAACAACAAAACTCCCAATATGGAAGTACCTTTAATAAATGTTCTCATAACTAAAAATATTATTATTTCCTACAAATTTACCATTATTTAAGGATTTTTCAAAATGAATAATCATGATTTTTGTTATATTTGTAAATCTTAAAGTTCAATTTTAAAAATAATTAAATATGCGTATAACAAAATTTTTTAAAGAATTTTTCTCAAACAGCCAGTCCTCAGGGGTTTTATTGGTTTTATGTGTTACCATTTCCCTGATGATAGCCAACTCTTCGGCAGCGACTGGATTTCAGGCTATTTTGGATACAATGATAGGTTCATACTCTGTAAGCATGTGGATAAATGACGGTCTGATGGCGGTTTTCTTCCTTTTAGTAGGTTTAGAAATAAAACGAGAACTTCTAAAAGGCGAACTTTCTAACTTCAAAAACGCCTCGCTTCCTATCTTTGCAGCGATTGGCGGAATGATAGTTCCTGCGGTTATTTTCACTATTTTTAATCATGGTACGGAATACAGCAATGGCTGGGCTATTCCTATGGCTACGGATATTGCCTTTTCGCTGGCTATTGTTTCTATGTTGGGAAAAAGTGTCCCGTCTGCGATAAAAGTATTTTTGGCTGCTTTAGCGATTGTGGATGACTTAGGAGCGATTGTAGTAATTGCGATTTTCTACACAGACGAAATTCATTGGAATTATCTCGCTTACAGCGGTTTGGTTATCGTTTTACTTGCTGCATTAAATTATTTTAAAGTTAAAAAACATATTTTTTATCTAATCCCTGGAGTATTTTTATGGTATTTCATGCACCATTCTGGTATTCATGCTACCATAGCAGGAGTTATTTTAGCATTTACTATTCCTGCTAATTCAGAAAACGAATCAGAACCTTCTCCATTAGAGAAGTTAGAACATACTTTACACCTTCCTGTGAGCTATGCTATCATGCCGATTTTCGCACTTGCAAATACCAATATTACTTTCAAAGGCGGTATGGTAGATGGGCTGTTTTCAAACTTTGGATATGGAATAGTATTGGGTCTTATTTTAGGAAAACTTGTTGGAATTAACCTATTCTCTTTCATTGCTATAAAACTAAAAATCAGTAATCTTCCTGACCGAAGCCGATGGATTCACATGGCTGGAGCTGGACTATTGGCAGGGATAGGTTTTACGATGTCTATTTTCATCGCGCTGCTTTCTTTTAAAGACAGCCAAGCATTGCAGGATTCGGCCAAATTTGCCATCCTTACAGCATCTATACTGGCAGGTAGTTTAGGGTATTTACTCCTAAAAAATACAGCTAAAAATGATAATTCTATTTAATAATCTTTAAAGAAAATAAAAAAAGAGCGGCTAAAATTTTAGTTGCTCTTTTTATTTACAATATTTTAAACTATATCTGAAAATCTATTTTTTCGTCTTGGACACTACTATTTTTCTGCTTGTTGGAATCATGTATTCGTTTTATCGCTAAATTCAGCTCATTTCCAAACATTATCAGCACCACATTCACATCCACCCAAATCATCAATAAAATCATAGAACCTACTGAGCCATAAAGGACATTATATCTCGCTATCTCACTGACATAAAATGCAAAAAAATAGGTAACCACCATAAACAAAACCGTGGTAAGAATAGCCCCTGGGATAGATTGTTTAAACCTTGTAATTTCTACAGAACCAACCCAATACAAAAGCGCCAATGCCAGACAATAAACCAAAGGAAATGAAAAATATCCGATAATCACTGTTAAATTAGAAAAAAACCAATTACTAGGATATTCAGGCATCAGTAATTTAAAAACGACTTCGGCATAGTAAATCCCCAAAAGACACATCACGATAGCCACTGTGAAACTTGCCGTAACTAAAAAAGCCAGCAAATACTCCCTAATCAGCCCTCGCTGCGTATCCGTATCATGGTTAAAGCCATTGATAAGGGCGTAAGTGCCATTTGTAGCGAAAATAAGCACCAAAGCAATGGTAAACAAGCTCATCTGCGCAATATTGGGCATGATATTTTGTTCAATATACCCTGTCACATCTTCCAGCATATGGTCTGGCAGAATACGAGGCATCAGTTCATTGAAAATATAATGATAAAGTTCCTCATAATGAGGTAAATACGGCAAAACCGAAAGAATAAACAAAATAAGCGGAAAAAGACTTAAAAAGAAGCTCCAAGAAACACTCGCTGCCTGTCTAATGATTTGTTTCTGAAATATTCCCCCTACATAAATTTCTAAAAGCCCCCAGAGGGAAATATCCAGCATTGGTAAATGGATTCCATCTAAAAAACCATGGATTTTCTGAAATATTTTGAACTTTTTTATCTCCATTTTAGTTACATTTGCAGACCGCAAATATACAGAAACCATATGAAATTCAATCTCATTTGTATAGGAAAAACCGATGACCGAGAGATTACCAGCCTTATTTCCAATTACTTACCACGCATTCCGAAACATTGGAATTTCGAGATTATTGAAATTCCTGATGTCAAAAACGCAAAAAATCTATCCGCAGATTTACTAAAAAAGGAAGAAGCTAAGTTGTTTTTAAACCAAATTGACAATGCCGATTTGGTCATTCTTTTAGATGAGAAAGGAAAAGAATTTACGAGCCGACAGTTTTCAGAGAAAATAGATTTTTGGCTCGGTTCATCAGTAAAAAAAGTGAATTTCCTTATCGGCGGTGCCTATGGTTTTTCCGATGAAATATACCAAAGAGCCAATGAGAAAATTTCTCTCTCAAAAATGACTTTCACACATCAGATGATTCGGTTATTTTTCGTTGAGCAAATCTATCGTGCTTCTACTATTTTACAAGGAAAACCCTATCATAATGATTAACTGATTTTACAAATTCCAGTAACTCCATTTTGTTTTTACAGCTATGGAATTTTTATTACTCAATTTATCATAAAATTCTTTAAAATTTTTATTCCAAATAGTGTAATTATTAGCAAATCGAAACATTGCTTCCGCGCCTTCTATTCCTACACTAATTTGCCATATTCTAATTTTATTGATACTCATAGATGTCTTTTTAAGTTCAACTATTTGGGTAAAAGGAACTTTAACAGCCGTTCTATTTTTAGCAATAATATATAAATTATTATCATCAAAATAAAAACTTTCATCACTAATAAATCTACCCTCTAACCCAAAAAAGAAAGGTCTCGATGAGATTTTTTTCAGTTGAGCTATGTCTATATCTTCCTGCAAATCATTAAACAGCATTTCATTATTCTTCTTCCAATCTCCATTATAATAATTAAAAAGTTCCCAAGTCATGTAAATAAAAAAACATATACTCAAAAACAGCATATAGAAAACATTGTTTTCCAGCCTAGATAGAATAAATATTCCTAAAATATACACTAAAAATACTACAGCTATTCTTCTTATCATTTCTATTATTTGAAATAAAAAAGAGAGGTTAAAAACCTCTCTTTTCACTTTATTTTGATGCTATATGTGATTCTTTACCTGAGTCATTAGTTAATTCAAACGTAACTCTTCTCACTAATCTTCTAGCTCCTGCAGATTTAGCTTTAGTTTTCTTATCTATTCCCTTACCTTGAGATGCTAGTCTTGATGTATCTACTCCCATCTCAACTAATAACTGCTTAACTGCATCTGCTCTCTTCTTAGATAATTTCTCATTGTATCCTGCATTACCCACTTGGTCTGTGTAACCTATTATATTAAGTTTAGCATCTGGATTTTGTTTCAAATAATTTGCTACAAAACCTACCGCCCACAATGAACCATCCTGAGGTTCAGAAGAATCAAATCCAAAGTAAGCATTAACATATCCTTTTTCTATAAGCTCTTTAGCTGGATCTACACTTTCTACAATAATATTATTGTTATTTGTATTTTGATTGTTATTTGATGCTATATTGCTGTTGTTACTGATATCTCCATTTTCATCATCATCAAAATCATTTTCATCATCAGATTTCACATTATTATTAGCAAGTCTAGGATCTTTATCAGTTTCTATACGCTGACCATTTGCTGTTATATCACTTCCTCCTCTTGTTATACGATTATCTACTGTTTTCTCATTCTGAGCAACCTTTTTATCTTTATCTTTTTCTTCTCTCTTTACGCCATACCAATCTGCATGAACTTGTTTTTTACCTAAAGCAATCTGAAGCCCTGCAGTAGCAGTGAAATTAAGTCCTTGGAAATTAACATTTCTCATTGGAGTTACATTAGGATCTCTTGTTAAACTTTCTCCATTAAATGTATATTGTTGTGTCAAATACCAATTGAATGTACCACTCAAAAGCAATGTTACTCTATCACTAAGACGAACTTGAGGTGTGATACCAAATATAATAATTCCTAAATTATCAACACCTTTAAAGCTTTTTGATGTCATATGCCCATATCCTACCCCAAAGTGAGCTAATAACCCAAAGTTTTTAGTAAAGTCTTCAAAAGATAAAGCACGCCCTAAATTAGCCACCCCTTGAACATTCACATTCCATATTCTAGTAGCAAATTTAGGAGAATTTCCTGCATGCTGAAGCTGATCAAATCCTCCACCTAAACGAAGACCAAATTTATTATTGAACATGTAACGAATACCTCCATTTGTAGTCCAAACATTCGGAACTGAAGCGAAATATCCTTCAGAAAAACCTGAAGAAGATAATATACTTACCCCTCCACTTGCATCAATAGACCACTTGTTATAATCTTGAGCATTAACCCCCAAAGAAAGCAAGATAGTCATAACAAAAGCTAAGAATTGTCTTTTCATAATCTATATTTTAATTTATAGTAAATCTAATTGTTTCAGTTAAAGAAAACAACCCACTTTATGACCTAGTGAGTATAATTCATTGAGCAAATATATAAAAAAAATACATATCTACCTAATAATCACCTAAAAAAAATATTTTTTTCTATATAAATTTACATATGTTTTATGTTTTTCACATATGTAAATAACTAATAAAAACCTCCTATTTATAGGCTTTTATGACTTTTCTTGATTAAAATGAAAAAAAATTATTTTTTGAAAATATTTGTCCTAAAATAATACCTGTTGCCATAGAAACATTAAGACTTTCAGTATGTTGAAGTTTTCCAAATCTTGGAATTGTAATATTTTGAGAAACAAGTTTTTTTATCTCTGGACGGATTCCATTCCCTTCATTGCCCAAAATAAGATAAAAACGCTCTGGAAATTCTGTCTTGTAAAGACTCTGTCCTACCATATCTGTCCCAAAAACTGGTCGATCAGAATTTTGTAGAAGTGGTACTATATCCTTATATATAATATTAACCCTCGTGAAAGATCCCATAGTCGCTTGGATAACTTTTGGATTATAAAAATCCACACAATCCTCACTACAAACAATCTGCTCTATCCCAAACCAATCAGCCAAACGAATAATAGTTCCCAAGTTGCCTGGGTCCTGCACATTATCTAAAACCAACTGAATAGGTGTTTCTATGGAAGTGGTTTCTTTCAGCTCACAGACAGCAACAGAATTTTTAGGATTTTGTAATAGACTAATTTTTCTTAATTCTCGTTCTGTAATTAGATTGGTTTTAAATGATTGAAAATCAGGATTAGATATATCTATACCAAAAATCTCCTTGACTTTATAAGAAGATTTTTTTAGTTCTCGGATAATTTTATCTCCTTCAACCAAGAATAAATTGTATTTTTGTCTAAATTTTTTTTTATCTAGAGATTGTAAAATTTTAATAGTATGAGCAGTAAGCATAGTCGTAAATATTTTCAAAAATATCATATATTTTTATCTCTCACAATAATTCTGGCATTATTTTATGCCTGTACCACCAATAAAGTCCCTAAAGGTCAGTATCTTTTAACAAAAAATAATTTTAAATTTACTGACGGCTCCGTCTATTCTAGCGGAGTTTCTGACTATGTATCCCAAAAACCTAATGGAAAAACGCTTTTTGTTTTTCCTATGAGTTTGTGGTTTTATAATATGGCAAATCGTAAATACGATACCATATTAAATAGATATATGAACTACCCTTCTCACCTTAGAAATAGTAAACTGAGAGACACTCTTTCCATCAGAGCTGGGCATCCAGAATATGTAGGAAGAAGTATGCTTTTGAGCAGAATGCTTCATAACATAGGAAAAGCTCCTGTCATTCTTGATGAAAATAAAACCAGACTAAGTGCTAATGGTATCAAAAAATACCTAATATACAGAGGATATTGGGATACAGAGGTGGAATACAGCATTAAGAAAGATTCTTCTGCTAAAAAAGCACAAAATATTTTTACAATCACTCACAAAGACCCTACCTATATAAGTGAGTACAACCATAATATTCCCTACCCTGATATAAGAGGAATTTATGAAGGAATTTATGAGAAAAGCCTTATAAAAAAAGGGAATATCCTAAACCAAGCTGATTTAGAAAATGAAATAAAAAGAATCAATGTGTTGATGAGGGATCAAGGATATTATAACTTTAATAGTAATAATGAAGAAATATTCTTTACTGCAGATACTCTAAAGAGCAGAAAACAGGTTCCTTTAACATTAGAAATAAGAAAAGACACTATCGGTGGGCGATACAAAAGACACACAATAGGAAAAATAGAAATTTATATAAAAGATAAACCTTCCGATTCTACAATTATAGAGAAAAAAATAGGCGATGTTACCATCAGAAGAATGGACCGCTACTTCAAGTCTAGACACCTTTGGAGAGCTGTCACTGTGGACAGTGGAGAAGTCTATAACCAAAAAAGAATAGACCTTACGAGAAGAAACCTTATTGCTCTTGATAATTTTAGTATCGTAAATGCTAATCCTTTGACAAGAAGATCAAAAGAAGCTCCTAATGACAGTATTTTAGACCTTCGCTACACGCTTATTCCTTTGCAAAGGTATAACCTAAAACTGGCTACTGACCTGCATTATTCGCAAATTCTAAACTTTGGAATTTCACCAAGTTTGGAATTTACAAGCAGAAATATATTCCGAGGAGGAGAAAACCTGAATCTAAGTCTTTCGGGAATTATCGGTACAACTGGAAATGAAAAAGGCAAGTTTTTCAACGCCTATGAGACTTCAGCAGAAGTTTCACTGAAATTACCTAGATTCATTTCGCCTTTTAATATGGACAAAATCATACCACGCCGATTTTCACCATCTTCCTCTATCATTTTTGGGGCATCTGTGCAGAATAATATCGGTCTAGGGAGAATCAACTTCAATGGTGGGATAAATTATTTCTTGAATGTAAATGATGTGGTTTCGCATCGTTTTACCCTACTAAACTCTCTACTGAGTATCACCAGAAACAAGGACAACTACTATGATTTGTTCCCTAATGACAAGATTGTTCGTGATTATATTTTTGGGCTTTATCAAAGTGTAAATCCTACTTTGGTTTCGCAGTTTTATAATGGAAATGTAACTTCTGATGCTGTTTCTAAAGCAATCTTAGATGATCACAACTTTACAAACAGCCTAAATTTTGCCGACCAATATCAGATGACTTTATTTGAACAATCACTTCTTAACAAGGAGAGACAAACTCAGGATGTTATCATTTTTGGACTAAATTACAACTTCCTTTACAATGAATTGGGTAAAAAATATTTCAAACACCCATTCTATTTCAATGCTAAATTTGAACTATCAGGAAACACACTAAGTTTGCTGGATAATATATTCAAATTTGAGAGAAGAGACGAAAGTATAGTGCATGATAATACCCAGAGAAGTGTTTTTGGAACGGTGTATTCTCAGTTTGCAAAATTGGATTTAGACATCAGAAAATATTTTAACTTCAATGATGGTAAACAAACCCTTATTTTAAGACAATTTATAGGAATAGGATTGCCATATGGAAACTCCAAAAACATGCCTTTCGCGCGTGCTTATTACAATGGTGGTTCCAATGATATCAGAGCTTGGAAAGCTTACGGCGGACTGGGACCTTCTGATTCTCAGCTAAATGAAAACATCAGAACCTACATGATGGGGAACATGAAACTAACCACCAACATAGAATATCGTTTTATGATGAATAATATGTTCCACGGAGCCGTGTTCACGGATTTAGGAAACACTTGGTCTATAGGCGAAGAAAAAAATGACAATGCATTCAAAATCAATAAATTCTACAAGCAAATGGGGATTGGCAGCGGCTTTGGAATTAGAATGAATATCGCTTATGTCACTTTCAGGCTGGATTTTGCTTACAAAGTCTACGACCCTAACAAACCTGAAGGACAGAAATGGGTAGCTTCTAAAATCAACCTGCTGGATCCTACTGTAAACTTCGCGATAGGATATCCTTTCTAAACTTACTAAAAAGGTTCAAGATAAAAACATCTTGAACCTTTTTTTTATCTAATTTTTAAGCTTGGATTCATTTTATAGAATGCATATTGTCTAAATAATCGATAATATTTTTTATCTTTGCAGATGGTAAAAACAAGGCATATATGCCTTTTGAATAAAATATAAATTTATGAAATGTGGAATTGTGGGCCTGCCCAATGTAGGAAAATCTACCCTTTTTAATTGTTTGAGTAACGCTAAAGCACAGTCAGCAAACTATCCTTTCTGTACCATAGAACCCAATGTAGGAACGGTTTCTGTGCCAGACCCTAGACTGTTCGAATTAGAAAAAATAGTAAAACCAGAGCGTGTCCTTCCTACCGTAGTAGAGATTGTAGACATCGCAGGGCTGGTAAAAGGAGCGAGCAAGGGAGAAGGTCTTGGAAATCAGTTTCTTGCAAACATCCGTGAGTGTGATGCCATCATCCATATGCTTAGATGTTTTGAAAACGGAAACATCGTCCATGTGGAAGGTTCTGTAGACCCACTGAGAGACAAAGAAATCATAGATATAGAACTACAGCTCAAGGACTTAGAAGTTCTTGGAAAGGCTATAGAAAAAGCTAAAAAACAAATAAAATCTGGCAAAAAAGAAGATATCCAGACTTATGAAACTCTCGTAAAACTAAACGAGTTCATAGAAAGCGGAAAAAATGCAAGAGAATTCCCTGCGGATGACTTTGCTAAATCAATCATTGATGAAATTCATCTTTTGACTAAAAAACCTGTTCTCTATGTGTGCAATGTAGATGAAGACTCTATCCGAAACGGAAATCCTTGGATTGCTAAAATAGAAGAAATGGCGGCCAAAGAAGGTTCTGATACTCTGGTAATTGCAGCACAGATAGAGGCTGATATCAACGAGCTGGAAACCTACGAAGAGCGCCAAATTTTCTTGGAAGAACTAGGACTGAAAGAACCAGGTGTCAATCGTCTTATCCGCCAAGCTTATCATTTGCTAAAACTTCAGACCTACTTCACTGCTGGTGTGAAAGAAGTCCGAGCATGGACTATCGGCATCGGCTGGACTGCGCCACAGGCAGCAGGAGTGATTCACTCTGATTTCGAAAAAGGATTTATCCGTGCAGAAGTGATGAAATATGAAGATTTCATACACTATGGCTCTGAACTAAAAGTAAAAGAAGCAGGAAAGCTCTCCGTAGAAGGTAAAGAATACATCGTACAAGATGGTGACATTATGCATTTTAGATTTAATGTCTAATTATTGTTAATGAATTTTTCTCATATTATTTTTAATGTAAAGGTCAGCCACATTTTGTGACTGACCTTTTTTTTTATTAGCTATAAAATTCCTCTTGCTTTGATTTCCAGATATTTGTTTATGACCTCTATATTTAGATTTTCTGGAAGCGTATAAACCGTGAATATTCCGTATTTTCTGAGTTCTTGGATGATTAGTTTTTTCTCAAACTCCAACTTTTCAGCGATAATCTCATCATAGACTTCTTGAATATTTTCTAGTTTTTTATTCATCAAATCATTCAGTTCAGAATTTTTAAAAAAGATAACTACCAAAAGGTGGTTTCTCGCAATACCACGCAGGTATTTCATTTGTCTATTAACGGCATCCAGCGTTTCAAAATTAGTAAAAAGCAGCACCAGACTCCTTTGGCTGATGGTGGTTTTCACATCTTGATAAAGTCGGCTGAAATCACTTTCATAAAAATTAGTTTTAATGTTATAAAGCGCCTCCGATATTTTTTTCAGCTGACCAGATTTTTGCTCCGCCTGAACTTTATTCTCTGTTTTTTGGGAAAAAGTCATCATCCCAGCTCGGTCGCTCTTCTTCAAAATAATATGCGAAAGAGCCATCACTGCATTTATGGAATAATCTAGCAAACTCAGCCCCTTAAAAGGCATCTGCATCGTTCTTCCCTTGTCTATCAGCATATAGATTCTTTGGGATTTTTCATCTTGGTACTGATTGACCATCAGCTTATTAGCCTTAGAAGTAGCCTTCCAGTTGATACTCCTTATATCATCGCCCTGCACATAGTTTCGTATCTGCTCAAACTCCATTGTATGCCCCAGCTTTCTGATTTTTTTAATCCCTCCAAGCAAAAACTCGTTCTGAAGAGCCATGAGCTCATACTTACGAAGATGAACAAAAGAAGGATAACTCGGCAAAGAAGCTTCTTTCTGAAAAACAAATTTCCTAGAAACGAGACCAATAGGGCTTTTAGCATAAATATTCAGCCCTCCAAAAACATACTCTCCCCTTTCTTTCGGGATTAAAATATATTCAAAAAACGAACTGCCCTGCGGCAAAATGGTCTTTTTTATCAAAAAATCCCTTTTTTGGAACTGAAATGGAATTTCATCTATAATTTTCAAATCCACCCGAAATGGATAATTATTCTTAATGTCTATTTTCACAGAGTTTTCATCACCATTAGACAATTTTTCAGGCAAAATTCTTTGGGAATAGATTGCATCTTTTTGGTTAAACAAAAGCATCGAATCTACGATAAAAAGCACCGCTAAAAGACACAAAAGCCCATGAGCAAACCATGTAAGTTCTGGAAAGAAAAACGCCAAAACATAGCACAGCCCTACCCCTGCCAGAATATGAAAAAATCTATGATTGATATAAAAACGCTTCCACATATCTTTTCTTGCCGATTAATTATTTTGCATTTTTGATGCCCATTTTTCAATTCCATAAATCAAAATAAACCCCGCAAAAGCCAGCCCCACAGCCAATAAAATCTGAGGTTCTCCAGCAAAATCCGAAGGGTGCACGCTTTTTTCCAGCAAAATAATTTCCTTCCCATGAGCATCTATTTCCTTATCCAAAACCTCTTTCCATGGCCATACTTTATTCAGAGAACCGATGATAAAGCCCGTAAGCCCTGCCATTGTGGTGTTTTTTTTGTGTTCAAAAAGCCATTTCAAAGCCTTGGAAAAACTCAAAATTCCTGTCACAGCTCCCAGTCCTACAATGGACAAAACCTTTAAATCAAAAGTATCCAGCGCATTCAGCACCGTATGATAAGCCCCTAAAAGCACCAAAATAAACGCTCCTGAAATCCCTGGCAAAATCATCGCACAGATAGCCAAAGCCCCTGCAAAAAACAAGAAAATATAACCGTTATTATTCACCAGTGGAGGAATAACCGTGATGTAATACGCTGTAAATGCAGCTATTACAATCGCAATAACTGCTGGAGCATCCCATTTCTTGATATCTTTCCACATAAAAAGAACACTCGCCATCATCAGCCCAAAAAAGAAAGACCAAACTGCTATCGGATGTGTTTCCAAAAGGTATTTGATGCCTTTTGCTAGGGATAAAATACTGATTCCTATCCCTAAAAATAGAGCCACAAAAAAATTTCCATTGATGTATTCCCATGCAGATTTTACCCCTTCTTTTCTTAAAATTTTTACTGCTGTAAAATTGATTTTATTGATAGAATCTATAAGCTCTTGGTAAATCCCTGATATGAAAGCAATAGTCCCCCCAGAAACCCCAGGCACCACATCAGCAGCTCCCATAGCCACACCGCGAAGTGTAATGAATAGATAATCCTTCAAAGTCCTTTTCATAAAATTCTTATATGCTACAAAAATACATTATTTTGCTGTAAATCTGCGAAAGAATATTTCGTTTTTTACTCATCAAAACCTACAAAACAAAAAAGCCTGACAAAATTTGTCAAGCTTTTTGGGTTTTTATTTATAAAGTTCCAGCGTTTCTGTCAATGACTTTATTTGCTGGTTAATGCTCTCGCTTTTTGGATTTGCTCTTAGTAATTCTGTTTTCTTAGCAAGTCCATTCTCAAGCATCTGCACTATCATCATTTTCACATTTGGGTTATCTGGAATTTCAGATTTTACTTGTTTCAAAATCTTTGCAACTCCAGCCGTAGCCTTTGTGTTATCAGATTCCATTATCCAGTTGAACCCTTTTTCAGCCGTAGCTCCTGCTTTTTCATCTTGAAATTTTAGGAATGGATAAAATGCCACCACTTTTCCTATATAAGGCATCTGAGACACGATTTTGTTATCCACGATTGTAGGCAACAGCTGTGTAATCGTTTCATCTGATGCTTTGGATAAATCCACCTTATCAGCAAGGGCTTTTACCCTCTCTGGGTCTGTCATAGAAATAGCCGATAGAGAAGCTGCTTTCACTGCGTTTGATACAGAGCTAATTCCCTTTTCGTAGATTGGCAGGTATTTCTTATTCTTAGTCGTAGCCAATGCTTTGATTGCCGCCGCCTGAACTAGTGTTTTAGGGTCTTTCTGAGCTAATTTTTCTACTTCTGAAAGAGCTAATTTTGCTTGTTCTGGCTTAGATAAATCTAATCCTCCAAGCGCCTGAATTCTCAATCTGAAGAACGGATCTTTCAATGCAGATACCAATGTTTTCACAGAAGTGATGTTATTGTTTTTCTTTGCATTTTCAGCAGCATTTTTTAATGCTAGATGTTTGCTCTTAAACTCCTTAGTTTTAGCATATTGCAGAGCATATTGTTCAGGAGTTTTGGTATCACTAATTTCTGCTAATAGAAGCCCGTCTGCATCTACATTGATAAGGTCTGGATTTTTCGCTGTATTGAATGTGAAATCATTCTTCGCTTTAGCATCTACCCACACTTTTTCTCTTCTTACTTTTCCGTTTTCGTGGATATCTATGGTAAGTGGGAACTCAAAATATTGGTCTTGAGTCTGGTTAATCGTTACCACAGTTTGTTTTTTCACTGGTTCGTAAGAATATTTTACATCTAATTTAGGGTTTCCGCTGTTAAAATACCACTGATTAAAGAACCAGTTAAGGTCTTTTCCAGAAACTTTTTCTAAAGATAGTCTCAGCTGGTGCGCCTCTCCTGTTCCGTATTCATTGGTTTTCAAATAATCAGAAAGCCCTTCAAAGAATGCTTCATCACCAAGATAATTTCTCAACATGTGAAGAATTCCACCTCCTTTGTTATAAGACACGCTGTCAAACATATCCTCACGGCTTTTATAATCAAATCTCACCAAATGTTTGTTATAATTCAGCGGATTATGAATATATGCCGAAATATCGTTCATTAAATGATAATCTGCTGCATCTTTTCCGTATTTGTATTCATTCCAAAGGTATTCAGAATAATTCGCAAAAGACTCATTTACAGTAAGGTTAGACCAGCTTTCTGCCGTTACCAAATCTCCAAACCAGTGGTGGAACAGCTCATGAGCAATCACAGGTTCCCAAGTGTTCTCATCCACAAGGTCACCTTCCTTTAAGTTCGCATATTCTCCGTGGATTACGGCAGTTGTATTTTCCATCGCACCACTTACATAGTCTCTTCCTACCAACTGTGCGTATTTTTGCCAAGGATATTCGTATTTTAGTTTTTTAGAGAAGAAATCCAGCATCTCTGGAGTCATCCCAAATATTTGTTTTGCATAAGGCTCATATTCCTTTTCTACATAATAATCTACTGCGATGTTTTTCCATTTATCCTTTACTATCGCATACTCTCCAACTCCCATAAAGAATAAATATGGAGCATGCTTCTTATCCATTACCCAATGGTCTGTTCTAAGCCCTCCACTTTCGCTGAAAGATGATTTTAAGATTCCATTAGAAAGAGTAACATATTTATCTGGAACCGTCATAAATAATTCCTGCGTAGTCTTTTGGTTTGGTTTGTCTATCGTAGGAAACCACACGGAGTTAGACTCTGTTTCA
This sequence comes from uncultured Flavobacteriaceae bacterium, assembly GCA_963516675.1. GTDB lineage: Bacteria > Bacteroidota > Bacteroidia > Flavobacteriales > Weeksellaceae > JABCPE02. Next base: position 42,937 of record CAUQBH010000004.1, read on the forward strand.
CCTTGTGTCCATATCTGCGTTGGTTTGTCTGGGTCTTTTCCTTGAGCATTGATGAAATAAAGCCCTTTCGCAGAGTTTATCGCTGCACTTCCCTTACCCTTATACTCATTAGGACGAGCTGTATATTTGATATAGATTGTATAATTCTCACCTTTTTTGTACACTTTGTCAAGATTAATTCTCAGTAAATCATCTGAATAAGTATATTTAAGAGGTTTTTTAGTTCCTTGATTTAGAGCCACTTCATGGATAACCATCGCTTTTGCATTAAGCACCAAAGAATCTGATGCATAAAAATGAGGTGATGCAGTAAGCCACTCCTCACCATGCATTTGCTCTTTTTCAAAGTCAAATTTCACCTTTAATTTGGTGTGTTTCAGTTCTGTAGTCTTGTTGTGAGTAGCTCTATACGGAGCATTTCTACCAGAAGTTTCGGTTTGCGCAAGAGCAAAATTACTTCCTAAAATTGCTCCAAGCATCATCGCTGAGAATAAAATCTTTTTCATTGTTAATAAATTTTAATTCTTTTTTATTTAATTAATAATCATTAGATTAGTCGTAATATTCTATTACTCTTTTAGTTATGATAAATGGTTTATTTTGTTTTAGAGAGATTCTCTCTATCCAATTATTCTTTTCGTCATATTTGTATCGATATTGGAAAGATGTTTTGTAATATTTTTTCTTCACAATATCGTTGTATTTGTTGTACTTATATCGGATTTGGTCTATTTTTTTCCCTTCCTTATTATAGACTATATCCTTGATTCTGTTTCCTTTGCTATCGTACTTAAAGACAAATCTCCTGTACAAAGGCTCTTCTACAATATCATCAAGGATTTGCTCTATGATATTGCCCTTGTCATCGTATTTGTAATATGATTTAGCCACTATATCAGGATTTTGACTAAGGTAAATAGTCTCAACAATATTCCCTTTATCATCGTAATTATCAATAAATCCTCTTGGTTCTTCATACAAAATTCTCCCTCTAAGGATTTTATTTTGGGGTAATGGTCTCTTTTCTATTATCTTGTCGTTCTCATCATGATATATTATCATCTCATTTTCACCTTCTAAAGTATAAGTTATTCTTTTCCTTTCGAGATTGGATATTTCTTGCTTTACACCTCCCATATCCTCAGTTGGAAGATAGTACATCGTCTCTTTGATAGATTTTACTTTTTTCTTTAGATTACTGCTATCCCAGCCTATTTCCATTTGTCCAAAAGCATATCCAGCAGTCAGTAGCAAGGCTGATATTAGTATTTTGTTCATTTGTTTATGTGTTCTATTTTTAGTTTAAATGTTCTATTTTAAATCGCCACAGGAGCTTTTATCCCTGGGTGTGGGTCATAGTTTTCTAGTGTAAAATCATTAAAATCAAAATCAAAAATATTTTTGATTTCTGGATTTAGTTTCATCGTTGGTAAAGATTTTGGCTCTCGGGAAAGCTGTTTTTCCACCTGCTCAAAATGATTATTATAAATATGCACATCACCAAAAGTATGCACATACTCACCAACTTCCAAATCACAAACTTGGGCTACCATCATCAGCAGAAGAGCATAACTGGCAATGTTAAACGGCACTCCCAGAAACACATCTGCGCTCCTCTGATAGAGCTGTAATGACAGTTTCCCATCCGCTACATAAAACTGAAACATCGCATGACAAGGAGCCAATGCCATTTTTGGCAGCTCTGCTACATTCCATGCAGACACGATGAGCCTGCGGCTGTCAGGGTTTTTCTTGATTTGGTCTATCACTTCGCTGATTTGGTCTATTACCTTCCCATCTGCTCCTTGCCAGCTTCTCCACTGGGCGCCATACACAGGTCCAAGATTTCCCTCTGCATCTGCCCATTCATCCCAAATCGTGACACCATTTTCCTGAAGATACTTCACATTCGTATCTCCTTTTAAAAACCAAAGAAGTTCGTAGATAATGGATTTGAGGTGAACTTTCTTAGTCGTTACCAGCGGAAATCCTTTGCTCAAATCATATCTCAGCTGATACCCGAATACACTCCGTGTTCCCGTCCCTGTCCTATCCGTTTTATCTGTTCCGTTTTCTTTTATATATCGTAATAAATCTAAATAATTTTGCATTTATCGTCATTTCTTTTCATTCATCCTTTTCTCTCACAATCTACAAATATAACTAAAATTCATAAAAAGACAATGATTTTTTTAAATTTGCAAAATGGCAAAACGAAAGAGAAAAAAAGCTAAATCTAAGATTAAAAAAAATAAAAATCGCTCATACTTATTCATTTCCCTTGGGCTGTTTTTCTTATTGGTTGTTGGACTTGTTGCATTACTGAAAAAAAATCAGATAATGTACTATTACACAATGTATTTCACTGAAAAACAAGTACCAAAACTGACCAACTCGCCTTTTGAAACCCAGAGAATCAATAAAATTATAAAAAACTATTCAGACAAAACATTTGGACTTGACATATCGCATTACCAAGAGCGGGAGCATATCAACTGGGAAAAACTCACCATCTCAAATGGCGCTATCCCATTAGAATTCATCGTATTACGAGCCACTATGGGCAGCGATGGAAAGGACAAGCACTTTACCCATTATTGGGAAAAAGCTAAAAACCACGGACTTACTCGCGGTGCCTATCATTTCTATCGTCCAGATGAAGACCCTGTCACTCAGGCAGATTCATATATCAGGAGCGTAAATCTCTCTTCTGGCGATATGAGACCTGTTTTAGATGTAGAAAAACTACCAAAAACCAAATCTAAAGAACAATTCATAAAAGACCTTCATATTTGGATAAATATAATAGAAAAACACTATGGCAAAAAACCTATTCTCTACACATATTATCATTTTTATAAAGACTATCTAAAGGGACAATTTGATGAATTTCCTCTCTGGATAGCAAACTACAATGATGTTCCACAACCCTCTGATACTGACCCTTGGAAAATATGGCAATTTACAGAAAACGGAATATCAGACGGTATAGAAACCAAAATAGACCTTAATGTCTATAACGGAAACAAATGGGAAATGAGAGAACTTTTAATAGATTAAACATTTTATTTAAATCAAATTTCTTTATAATTTAAAATTTATCTAAAAATAAAAAATCCTGCCCTTTGGGCAGGATTTTTATTTTTATTAATGTTTTTTATGAGGCGGTTCATAAACAAGTCTGATGAAACCACTATATCCCTCATATTGTCTGTTAGTAGGAACTCCAACCACCAAACCTAGAATAGTGTTATCATTTAGAGCTACTCTAATTTGTGGTCTAAGTACCATATTAAATCTCTCTTTAGTAATGCTCTTATTCACCTCCAAACCAACAAAGTTTCTAGAATTTGGAATTAGATAATGAACACTGGAGTTAATCTGCCAGTCTGTATCCACATGATTACTTCCAAAATGATGCGTGAAAACAGGACCTGTATACACCATTGTACTGATGCTGTGTGTTTTACCCCATCCCTTTGCTACTACAAAGAACGGATTATAAACATTCCCTGTGAAAAATTTCCCATTTCCATAGTTTCTGAAAGAGTTCAGCTCTATTTCATTGAGGTAACCTATCGCCATGGAAGTGTAGGCTTTTTTATTTACCAAAAAAGTATACTGGATAGAGGTTTTGATACCTGCAACTCCTGTCCCTGGTGATTTATGTGGAAGTTTTTCCGCAGAAGTATAAACATTAAAAGGCACTTCTACTTCCAAACCAAGTCTATCAGCCACCGCCCACTCATATTCTACTAATGGAGAAAGCTCATAGTAACCATTATTTTCTGTAACCCCCATAGCTACATTCCATTCTCTTTCGCCTTTTCTCGCCCCAAGGTCTCTCATCAAGTCGATATACAAAGGCTCTGCGTGGTGGAGTTTCAGCGGTTTTCCTTCCTCATCATCATGAGCAGCCACTTCTGCTACTTTCACACTATCTACAGCCTGTTCTTGTGCTGTAGCAAATCCTGAAAAAACCGCCAAAGCAGCTAATCCAAAAATTCTCTTAATCATAATCCTATTCAATTTTTAACTAATTTCTGTACAATAATACAAATATTTTTTTAATTCCTAATTTTCAGTAATATTTCCTCGTATTTATCTAAAATTATTTCCTTTGAAAATCGGCTTTTGATAGAATTAATGATAAGATTTTTTTCCGTTTTTTGAGTAGAAAGGATTTCTTTTATCTTCTCTGCAAAGTGCTGATGCTCATTGATATCCGAAATTTCCCCATTGATTCCCTCTTCTACTATCTCCCTGATTCCCCCTGGGCAGTCATTCGCCAGAGCATACACACCACAGGCTCCCGCTTCCAAAAGGACATTTGGGAAACCTTCATAGCGCGAAGAAAGTATAAACAAATCCGAAAATTTCAGGTATTGATAAGGGTTTTTCTGCTGTCCGTGGAAAATCACATTTTCCAGCTGCATATCCTGTTTCATTTGGTGAAGAAGTTTCCTATCCGCCCCATCGCCCAGAATATGGAGTTTTATTTTCTCATTTTTCAAGAAAGAGAAAACTTTCAATAGATTGTCAAAACCTTTTCGCGAGGAAAGATTTCCTATCGCCAGCACATTTTTAAATTCTGTGTCAAAACCCTCTGGCTTTTCCGAAATCATCAGTTTTTCATTGATAAAATCAAAATCAACAGGGTTATTGATTTTAAATATTTTCTCTTTTTTAATCTTGAAATTCTCAATCAAGTCATTCGTCATATCATCACTTTGGGTAATGATTTGATGAAAATTATTATAAAATCGGTAAAAAAATCGGATTTCCTTTCGTGTAACATGCTTTGAAACCACATTGGTCTCGCGCGAAATGAATTTGGTTTTCCTAAAAAACGGAATAAACGGAGAAACGAACGCCGAAATTTCACCCCAGCCACAGAAAACAATGTCTGGTTTTCGCTGTCTTATCGTTTTCAAAATAGGCAACAAAGAAGAACGAATACTTTTGGTATTCGCTTCTATAATTTCTACATCTTCCTTCAAGAAATCCAGATACTCGCCGACCTTTTCAAATAGAAAAAGACTTGGATGGAATTTTTCTCTCGGCAGATGATTGCATATCGTGGTAATTATCCGCTCTGCCCCACCCATTTTCAGGTTGGGCAGAATGAACATTACCGAAATTTTTTGACTCATAATCTACAATGCCGAGAAATCTGGCGATTGGTTGTTAAGTACATGATTCATAATGACTTTCCCTGCTTCCTGCTTAAAGAAAAAGAACCAAGTTATTTTATCATCTATCATGTATCTTAGGTATTTTTTCTCTGCCACATGCACTTTTTCTGGCGTATCTACGGCTTTATCCAGATTATTTTCTATAAATTCATAGACCTCGCCTACCATTTCTTCGGCTCTGTCTATTCTATTGAGAATACCTTCTCTGAACAAAATATTCAACTGGCTGTCCAAACTATGAACAAACTTTCTGCTATATGCTATTTCTAATCTCTCCACCATCCTTGTATTTTTTTAATTGACTGCTTCTGAGCATCTTCCAAAGAAAATGCTTCATCGAATTCTGCTAAAAATCCTTCACTTGCTCCCTCAAATTTTAAATAATCTTCACTCAGAACAATCTCCCCAAAGCCTCTACTTCCTGACTTTACCACAGTAGAACACACCGTAGGCTCAGCAAAAGGAACTCCGAAAATCTCATTCTTGAAATTGATAAGATTCTTTATCACCTGCTCATCATTAAGGTTGATAACCCACCTTAGCAGCTCCATTTTTTCTTCTAATATTTTTGAATCCATTTATAAATTTTTAAAAATTTCTAATTTAATTTGCCACATCACTGATGAATTTTATTCTAAGCATTCGGATTTCTTCATCAGTCAAATCATCCGAAAACTCAGCACAAAGGACCTTCATGCTATCACTTTCTGACTCTTTCATGAAATCCATAAACTCCTCCACCAGATCTTCATCTATATTTTCCTCGATATAATAATCTATATTCAGTTTAGTTCCCTGATAAACAATACTTTCCATTTCAGAAAGAAGCTCATCCATTGTCAAGTTTTTAGCTTGAGCGATATCCTCCAAATCCATCTTTTTATCGGTATTTTGGATGATGAAAACTTTGTGGTTGGACTTATTGACAAGCTGTTTCAGAACCATATCCTGCATACGCTCTATATTATTCTCTTCCACATACTTAGCAATAAACTCCGCAAATTCCTTTCCGTATTTTTTGGCTTTCCCTTCTCCTACTCCATAGATTTTTGTAATTTCCTCTATAGTAATAGGATACTGCACTGTCATATCCTCCAAACTAGGGTCCATAAAGACTGTATAAGGCGGAATTCCGTGTTTTTTAGCAACTGATTTTCTCAGCTCTTTCAGCTGGTTATACAGATTTTCATCCAAACCTCCACCACTCTGCACCTGAACCTGCTCCGAAGCAGCTTGGCTAAGGTCATACTTTCTGTCTTCGGCTATCATGAACGGATTTTTCTCTTTTCCAGCCAAGAAATCAAGTCCTTTTTGAGACAATTTTAAAACACCATAAGTCTCAATATCCTTATTGATGTAGTTCTGCACCAAAGCCTGTCTGATGATGGATTTCCAGAAATTATCTGTCTGCTCTTTTCCTTTACCAAAGAAAGAAGAGTTTTCTAATTTATAAGACTTCGTAACTGGAGTTTCTCGCCCTAAAAGCACTGAAATCAAATCATTTATCTTAAATTTCTCTTCCAGTTCTTTTATCAGTTCCAAAACCACTTTCAGTTCTTTGGAAACATCTTTCAAAGTCGGAGGATTTACAGAATTATCGCACATTTTGGCTCCAGCGCCATTTATAGGGTCAAACTGCTCTCCAAAATAATACAATAAATATTGTCTTCTATTCATAGAAGTCTCTGCATAGCCCACCACCTCATTCAAAAGCTGAAGACCAATTTCTCTCTCCGAAACAGGTTTTTGAGCCAAAAACTTCTCTAATTTGTCTATATCTTTCGGGTCATAAAAAGCCAAGCAATAGCCCTCGCCACCGTCTCTTCCTGCTCTTCCTGTTTCCTGATAGTAGCTTTCCAAAGATTTTGGAATATCATAATGAATCACAAAACGAACATCTGGCTTGTCTATTCCCATCCCAAAGGCTATGGTAGCGACGATTACATCCACTTCCTCCATCAGGAACTTGTCCTGATTTGCTACTCGGGATTTCGCATCTAATCCTGCATGATACGGCAGAGCATTGATTCCATTCACCTGCAAAAGCTGGGCAAATTCCTCCACTTTCTTTCTGCTGAGACAGTATACTATCCCTGCTTTGCCTTTATTTTGGTTAATAAACTTCACTATTTCCTTGTCCACATTCACTTTTGGGCGAACTTCGTAGAATAGATTTGGTCTGTTAAAACTTTCCTTAAAGACCACAGCATCAGTCATTCCCAGTGTTTTTTGAATATCATCCTGAACTTTGGGCGTTGCAGTAGCCGTCAGGGCAATCACAGGAACATTTGCGATTTGGTCTATAATGGTTTTTAGATTACGATATTCAGGGCGGAAATCATGTCCCCATTCCGAGATACAGTGCGCCTCATCTATTGCCACAAAGGAAATTTTCACTTCCTTCAAAAAGTCTAAATATTCTTCTTTTATCAAACTTTCAGGCGCTACATAGAGCAGTTTGGTTTTCCCAGATTTTATATCATCCATTACGGTTTTGGTCTGGGTTTTATTAAGAGAAGAATTCAGTACATGAGCCACTCCTTCTTCGGAAAACAGCCCATTCACAGCATCTACCTGATTTTTCATCAAGGCGATAAGCGGAGAAACTACGATTGCCGTTCCCTCGCTCATCAGAGCGGGAAGCTGGTAGCAAAGAGACTTACCACCACCTGTCGGCATCAAAACGAAAACATCTCTACCCTCCAAGAGCGTAGAAATAATTTCCTCCTGATGTCCTTTAAAATTAGAAAAACCAAAATATTTTTTTAGAGAATCTGATATTTTCTCATTTTTCATACTTACTTATTTGTTTTTAGTTTTTATTCAAAAATCAATTTTGTGAGGTGTCTTTTATCAAAGATAAGAAATAAATTTGATTTGCAAAAAATGTTAAACAATTTTTATTCTTAGTTTTTGACCACTAAAAAGTTATCTTTATAGCTTAAATCTACTCTTTTCCTTCCTCTTCTTTTCTATAAATCAAGCAGTCGTGCGGAAATTTTTCAATTATAAGAGTATTATCTGAAACATACTTTTTTAAATCTATTGTATATTCTCCTCTTTTGAAATAAACTCGTTTAACTCCCATAATAGGATGGTGTGGTATGGGTTCTATGTAAATTTTCATGGTATCTTTTTTATAAACTAAGATATTCATCCCTTGTGATAGTCCATGATTTTCTCTTTCCTTTTTATCAGAAAAGTATTTTATACCATTTTCAATTTTTTGTAGATAGATTTCTTTATTTTCCCTATAGAATTTATCCACACTTAAACCTTCCCAAAGAGGCTGAGCATTTACATAACTATAACTGCATAAGAAAATAATTGATAACAATTTCATGCTTACTACACCTATTATTTCATTGGGTAAATATTTGCTAATAAAGTTTTTATTCTTCATCTTTTCTATAAATTAAACAATCACTTGGGAAACTTTTTATATGATAATCACTATCAAATCTACAATTTTTAAAGTTTATTGAAAATTTTCCTTTTTGAAAATGTAGATTTTGAATAAAAATTTGTTTTCTTTCTTCTAAATTTATGTAAATATCCATAGTATCTTTTTTATAAATAAAAACATTTCTGCTCTTATTTGTTATTGCCATAGGTATCGTTTTTTTCATAGATGAAGACAAAAAATAAATAGTTTCTACATTATTTGTCTTTATCTTTTTCACAAAAAGAGGTTTCTTTGAAACAGAGATACTATCAACAACAATTATTGTAGGCAAGGGCTGTGCATTTAAATGGAAAAACACGAATGATAAGAAAACAATTAAATATCTCATAGTTATTGTATCATATGTTTTGTTCCCATGATTATTTTTAGAAAAAAAATTATTATTTTTGAACGGAAATGTAAAAGTAATAAAATTTTACCAAATTGAACTCAATAGATTTAATCCAAATAGCAAAAAATACCATCTCTGCGGAAATAGAAGAGCTGGAAGCCTTGAAAAACCGCTTAGATGAGAATTTCAACAAGGCTGTAAATACCATTCATAAAGCCAAAGGAAAGCTGATTGTAGTAGGCATCGGGAAGAGCGCCCACATTGGGAATAAGATAGTAGCAACGCTAAATTCCACAGGAACGCCATCACAATTCCTACACGCCGCCGAGGCTATCCATGGAGATTTAGGAGTTATTCAGAAAGATGATGTGGTGCTGTGCATCTCCAATTCAGGAAATTCGCCTGAAATTGTAAATCTTCTGCCGTTTTTAAAGAAATATTCTTCGGCGCTCATTGGGATGACAGGAAACATGAAAAGCAAACTCGCTGAGTTTTCGGAAATCACCTTGAATACGCATGTTTCCAAAGAAGCCTGTCCTAATCAGCTGGCTCCTACCACTTCCACTACGGTTCAGCTGGCTCTGGGCGATGCTCTGGCAGTATGTCTGATGGAGCTTAACCAATTCAAAAAAGAAGATTTTGCTAAATTCCACCCTGGTGGAGCTTTGGGCAAACAAACCGCGAAAGTAGAGCAGTTTCTCTCTCAAAACAAACCAAAAGTGGATATCAATGCCACTATAAAAGAAGTCATTATCTCTATCAGCAGCTCTAAACACGGCATTACTGTAATCACCGAAAACGAAGAAATAAAAGGTGTAATCACCGATGGCGACCTGCGAAGAATGCTCTCCGAAAGAGACTCTATTTCAGGGATTTTCGCAAAAGATATCATGAGCAAAAACCCTAAAACCATAGAGAAAAGTGCCCTCGCAAAGGAAGCCATGCAGATACTGAAACAAAACAACATAGGACAGCTGGTAGTGACAGACCATGGGAAATACTTCGGAATTATAGACCTACACCGCCTTTTGGATGAGGGTATAAACTAAAAAATAGAATGAGCGACCAAAAAGAAATGTCTTTCCTAGACCATCTAGGAGAACTGCGCGGACACCTTATAAGGTCTGTAATAGCCATAATCATCGCTGCGGTTTTCATTGGAATCAATACCAATTGGGTAGTGGATAACATCCTCTTCTACCCTACCAAACCTGATTTTCCTACTTTTAGATACATCAATTATTTTACCCAAGAATATTTGGGCGAAGAAAGCATTTCGCTTCCTGAGACATTTCCTATACAAGTGCGAAAACTGTACGAGCAGTTTAATGTAATGATGTCTATTTCTATTTTTGGAGGGATTCTTCTGGCGTTTCCTTATATTATTTGGGAGCTGTGGAGATTTATCAGCCCTGCTCTGCTGCCGAACGAAAGAAAATATTCCCTTATCATCATCCATGGTACTTGGATTTTATTCTTCTTTGGAGCGCTGTGCGGGTATTTCATCATTTTGCCATTCGCTATCAATTTTGGGTATTTCTTTAGAATTTCAGATGAAATAAGGCTGAGTTATGACCTGTCCGATTATCTTTCCATATTCCTGCAAGTGGTTTTTGGAATGGCGATTATCTTCCTGTTTCCGATGATCGTCTATGTTTTGACTTCACTGGGAATTCTTACTCCTCAGCTGATGAAAACTTACCGAAGACACGCCATTGTCATCATTATGATTATCGCAGCTATCATCACGCCTGCCGATGTGGTCAGTATGTTTATCGCGGCTATTCCGCTATTGTTACTCTATGAAATGAGTGTTGCAATGGCTCAAATCATCCACAAAAGATTATTAAAAGAACGAGATTTAGATTTAGATTTAGATTAAATAAAAAAGGTCAGAACGAAAATTCTGACCTTTTAATTTTATAATTTTTATTTATTTCTTTTTCTCCAAAACTTCATCTACCATTCCCATTTCTTTCGCTTCAGTGGAAGTCATCCAGTAGTCTCTGTCTGATGCTTTTTCTACCCATTCGTAAGACTGTCCAGAATGCTCGGAAATAATGTCATAAAGTTCTTTTTTCAATTTAAGCATTTCTCTCAAATTGATTTCCATATCGCTCGCAACACCCTGTGCACCGCCACTCGGCTGGTGAATCATCACTCTGGAATGCTTCAATGCAGAACGCTTTCCTTTTTCACCCGCAACCAAAAGCACCGCTCCCATAGAAGCTGCCATACCTGTACAGATCGTAGCTACATCTGGTTTGATAATCTGCATCGTGTCATAAATTCCCAATCCCGCATAAACACTTCCACCAGGCGAATTGATATAAATCTGAATATCCTTGCTTGGGTCAGCACTTTCCAAAAATAGCAGCTGTGCTGTCACGATATTCGCCACTTGGTCATCAATTCCTGTTCCCAAAAAGATGATTCTATCCATCATCAATCGTGAAAAAACATCCATCTGCGCTACATTCAGCCTTCTTTCTTCGGTGATGTATGGTGTAAGGTTGGTAGGATTGAACATTCCCATATATTGGTCCGTTACCAGCCCATTATTTCCTAAATGTTTTACAGAAAAATCTCTAAATTCTTTCTTTATGTCCATATATAAATCTTTTTAAGGTTAATTATTTACAAAATAAGCAAATTTTTCATCAAATTTGGTCGGAATAAATTCTATAATTTCATATTCTGCAATTTCATTTTTATAAAATGGGTCTTCTTTCATTATATCAATTACCATTTCTTTATCTTTTTCATTTACAAGAATAATCCCTCCCGTTCTTGGATTTTTTCTTCCAGAGCAAATGAATTTTCTGAGCAAATAGTATTTATCCAAAAAATCCATATGTTCTTTTAAATATTTTTCTACTTCACTAATTTCCTTTTTGTAGTTTAATGATACTATAAACATAGTTTTATCTCCTTTTTCTCAAAAATTATTCCAATTCCCAAAGGTAACCAATCTGTCACAAAATCCGAAAAAGTTTTTGGTCTATTTTACTTTTTAGCTGGTTTAGTCTGACGATTTGTTCATAAATTTCGGCTTTTTCCTCCGTTCCATCCAGACTTTTTTTCAAATCTTCTATCAGTTTCAGCACATATTCTCTTTTGTGGCGAAGGATAACATCCCTCACAACTTTATCCAGCACTTCATCCTCAGTTCGGAAATAAATATTAAACTTCTTCCAGTCGCTGGTTTCGTAGTTTTCCACCAAAGCATCGGCTATTTTCCCTGAAATATCTTCGTCCATCAGCCCAAAAAAGAAATTCCCAGAGCGGATTTCGTTCTGTTCCAAGCCCTGCCGAACTTCATCTATAATTTTTCTATTGGTTTCCGTAAGGATTTCGCAGTCATCTTCCTGAAAATGATGGATAATTTCCTCTATTACAGTGGTTTGATAGGAATTATTTTCAGAGTTTCTTCGGGTCAAAATCCTGTCGCCGTATTTCAGCATCAGCTCCACCAATTTTTCTTCCAAAACCAATAATCCCGCCGTTTTATCAGAATCTGCAAAAGGTTTTTCCTCCGTTTTTGGGACAATTTCCAGTTTTGGTTTTGGCTGTGGCTGCCCTTTCAAAATCTGTTTTTGAACCTGAAGTTCATCAAAAAGATTTCTTTCCGTGAGCCCAAACTGAGTCGCTATCTGTTTTAGGTAAATTTCCTGTTTCAGCCCATTATCCACATGCGCCACAGATTTCACAATATCTCTGATGGCTTCGGCCTTTTTTATTGGGTCATTTTCAGCTTCTTTAAGGAGAATTTCAGCTTTAAAATCGATGAAATCTTTTGAATTTTCTTTAATGAAATTTTTAACAAACTCCATTGAATTTTCCCTCACAAAGCTGTCTGGGTCGTGTCCCTCTGGAAACAGCAGAATACGGATATTCATACTTTCTGCAAGGAGCATATCTATGCTTCGGAAACTCGCCTTTATTCCTGCTGCATCACCATCGAAAAGAATGGTAACATTCTCAGTCAGCCTTTTTATCAGCTTTATCTGCTCCGTGGTCAGGGAAGTTCCAGAGCTCGCCACCACATTTTCTATTCCCGACTGATGCAGGGCGACCACATCCATGTAGCCCTCCACCAAGAGACACATATTTTCGCGCGAAACGGCTTGTTTAGACTGGAACAAGCCATACAGCACATTGGATTTATGATAAATCTCCGTTTCAGGGGAGTTTAGGTATTTCGCGGTTTTTGTATTTGATTTTAAAATCCTACCGCCAAATCCCAGCACACGCCCTGAAAACCCATGGATAGGAAAAATCACCCTTTCACGGAAACGGTCTATTCCCTCCGTAGATTTTTCTGAAAAGATGGAAAGTCCTGATTTTTCTAAAATTTCTTTGGAATAACCCTTTCCTATGGCATGTTGTGTAAAGGCATTTTTGAGTTCTGGAGAATATCCGAGCTGAAATTTCTTGATGGTTTCTGGTTTCAGTTCGCGTTCTTTGAAATAGGAAAGCCCTATGTTTCGCCCTTCTTCGGTTTCATAAAGTTGGTTCTGAAAAAAATCATTCGCTACTTCGTGGATTTTGTATAGTAAATCCTTGTCGGTCTGCGCCTTTTTTTCTTCTTCGGTGAGGTCTTTTTTCAGCTCCTCTATTTCTATTCCGTACTTTTTAGCAGCGTATCGGAGGGCTTCTGGATAGGAAAACCCTTCGATTTCCATCAAAAAAGAAATCGCCGTACCACCTTTCCCAGAAGAAAAATCTTTCCAAATCTGTTTACTGGGAGAAACTATAAAACTCGGCGTTTTCTCATCTACAAAAGGGCTGAGACCTTTATAGTTAGAGCCTGCTCTTTTCAGCTGGACATATTCGCCGACGATTTCCTCCACGCGAATGGCAGAAAAAATCTTGTCTATGGTTTCTTTTGTAATCATGGGCGTAAAATTATGAATTTTATTTAAAACCTAAATCTTTTATAATTGTGTATAAGTGTTTATAAAATAAAATTTTATTGTTCGTATTTTTTTTGCATTTTTGCATATCATTTTTAACTCAAAATTTATACCTGCAAAAAATGAAAATAAAATATTCTGAGCTAATAGACCAGACCTTATATTTCCCACAGGAAGAGTTCAACTACGACAGCGAAAGCCTGCACTTTCACGGAATCAATCTGATGAATGTGGTGGAGCAGTTCGGGACGCCGCTGAAAGTAAGTTACCTTCCAAAAATTTCACAAAACATACAAAGAGCCAAAAAATGGTTCGCAGAAGCCATCGATAAAAACGACTACAAAAACGGCTACAGATACTGCTACTGCACGAAATCCAGCCATTTTTCTTTCGTTTTAGAAGAAGCTCTGAAAAATGATATCAGCGTGGAGACTTCCTCTGCATTTGACATCGATATCGTGAAAAAACTCTTTGAAAAAGGGAAAGTAAGCCGAGATATAGAGGTTATCTGTAATGGTTTTAAAACAGATGATTATCTTGAAAAAATTTCAAATCTAATCAATGATGGTTTTGAAAATGTAATGCCGATAATTGACAATTATCGTGAGCTGGACAAACTGACCGAAAGCATCGACAGAACCTTTGATATCGGTATTCGTATCGCATCAGAGGAAGAACCAAAATTTGAATTTTATACATCAAGACTGGGAATTGGATACAAGGATATTATCCCTTATTACAGCCAAAAAATCGCAGAACACCCAAATGCAAGGCTGAAAATGCTCCATTTCTTCATCAATACAGGAATAAAAGACACCGCATATTACTGGAACGAATTGTTCAAATGTCTGCGTGTTTATGCTCGTTTGAAGAAAATCGCACCAGAGGTAGATTCCCTAAACATAGGTGGAGGACTGCCTATAAAAACTTCTCTTAATTTTGATTATGATTATGAGTATATGATTAACGAAATTGTATCTCAAATCAAGAAATTCTGCGAAGAAGAAGGCGTAGATGAACCTAATATTTATACTGAGTTTGGGTCTTTTACAGTTGGAGAAAGCGGTGCTAATCTCTACAAAATCATCAGCCAAAAACGCCAAAACGATAGAGAAAAATGGGATATGATAGACAGTAGTTTCATGACTACCCTGCCCGATACTTGGGCTATTTC
This sequence comes from uncultured Flavobacteriaceae bacterium, assembly GCA_963516675.1. GTDB lineage: Bacteria > Bacteroidota > Bacteroidia > Flavobacteriales > Weeksellaceae > JABCPE02. The sequence goes on from CAUQBH010000004.1 coordinate 58,019, forward strand.
TCGCCATTTCATCATGCTTCCGCTAAACCGATGGGAAGATTCATATGAAAGAGTTTTCTTGGGTGGATTGACCTGTGATTCAGATGATTACTATAATTCTGAACAGCATACCAATGCCATCTATCTACCTGTGTTTAGCGATACTAAACCTCTTTATATCGGATTCTTCAATACAGGAGCTTACCAAGAAACCATCAGTGGTTTCGGAGGTGTTCACCATTGTTTGATTCCACAGCCGAAACATATTCTCATCAACAGAAATGAAGATGGAGAACTTGAATACGAGGTATTTAGCGAAGAACAAAGACCCGAAGATGTCCTAAAATTATTAGGTTACTAAAAAACACAAAAAAACCTCCAAAATTTGGAGGTTTTTTCTTTTATAAAAAATTTAATCCAGCTCTATCAAAGTAATCTCTGGATAAATCCCAACTCTTCCATGAAAACCAATAACTCCAAAACCTCTATTCACATAGAGATATTTTCCCATACTTTCGTATAAATCTATCCATTTTTTATAGCGATACTGCACTGGCGACCATTTCACATTTTTCAAATCAAGACCAAACTGCATTCCGTGCGTATGCCCAGACAGAGTCAGCTGAATATCAGAGGGATGAGTCTTTACCACTGCATCAAAATGCGTAGGGTCGTGTGACATCAGTACTTTCACTGCATCTGTAGGAATGCCTTTCACAGCTTTATCCAAGTCACCAAACTGAGGGAAAGGCGGTTCTCCCCAGTTTTCAACCCCTAAAAGATAGATTTTTTCGCCATTTCTTTCGAAAACTCTATGCTCATTTCGGAGCATTTCAAAACCCGCTTGGCTTTGATAATCAATTAGTTTTGGAACATTTTGTTTTTGCTCCTCGCTCGTATTCCATTGTCCATAAAATCCATAATCATGATTTCCCAAAACGGAAAACTTCCCATCTTTAGCCTTGATTTGAGAAAATAAAGTGATAAAAGGTTTAAACTCATCAGCATAACTATTCACCATATCTCCTGTAAAAAGCACTAAATCAGGTTTTTGCTCATTGATTAAATCTATAGCATGCTGCAATTTGGAAGGGTCAGAGAAACTCCCACTGTGAACATCGGAAATTTGGACAATTCTATAACCTTTGAAACTTTTGGGAAGGTTTTTAAATTTTAATTTTACCTTTCTTAAAATATGACGATATTTCCCCAAAATAATGCCATCTATCACAGCAAGTGAAAGCAGAATAGTACCGCTCAAAGCCATCAAACCAAGGAACTTTCTCCTCTCTGGATAGTGATTTTCTTTGGCAGAAAAAGTCTGAACCAAATACTTCCCAAACCGAAGAATATCATCCACCAAAAGAAAAAGAACCATGACTAATTTTGGGATGATGAATATCATCACAATATTCATCATAAAAGGAACTTTGGAAGAGTCTGGTCTGATAACAGCAAAATAGAAAATAATTGCATAAATCAAGGCATTAACCGCTACATATCCTCCTCTGATAAAAGGATTTTGAGTCAAATTCTTAACTCCCTGATAAACATACACTTCTAAGACTACAAAAATCCCGAAGAGAAGTAAAAATTGTTTCCGCATAGGTTGAAATATTATTCAAAAGAACACACCAGCATAGATTTATGCTGATGTGGTTTTTATAGTTTTTGTATGAAAAAAGTATTCAATTGTTAAGGCATTTTATAAACGAATGCATTGATATTCATCCCTGCACCCACAGAACACATCACTATATAGTCTCCTTTTTTCATGCTGTGCCCTTGCATTTTCCCTTTTGTAATGAGGTCATACATCGTAGGAATACTCGCCACAGAAGTATTTCCCATTTCTTGGATAATCATAGGAGTGATGTTATGGTCATATTCAGTCTTGCCATAGAGTTTATAGAGTCTTGGGATAATTGCGTAGTCCATTTTAGCATTAGCCTGATGGATTAAGATTTTTTCTACATCATCTATGCCAATTCCCGCAGCATCGATAGTTTCCTTAATCGCAGGAGGAACATTTGTCAAAACATATTCATAAATTTTTCTTCCTGCCATTCTGATATATTTTTTCTTTGGATCATGGTCTTTGTTCAGAGAACAATCCATATCCAAATAAGTAATTTCTTCTTGATTATCACAAATAGTCGCCGAAGAAATTATTCCCACAGTTTCATCATCTGTTGCTTTTACAACCACAGCACCTGCACCATCTGCAAAAATCATTCTATTTCTGTCATATGGGTCTAATGCTCGGCTCGGTGTTTCAGAACCCACCACAAGAATAGTTTTAGCTTTTCCTGCCTTTATGAGAGAATCTGCCAAAATCATAGATTCTACCCAGCCAGGACAACCAAAAATCATATCATAATTTACACATTTTCTGTTTTTTATGCCAAGTTTATGCTTTATTCTTGCAGACATAGAAGGCATAAAACTACTTATTCCATCTACATTGATTTCTCCGAAATTACTCGCACAGATAATATAATCTAGGGTTTCGCGGTCTATTCCTGCATCTTGGATAGCTATTTCAGAGGCTTTTGTAGCAATATCAGAATTATTTTCATCATCATTCACATACCTACGGCGCTCAATTTCAGTGATTTCCACAAATTTTTTGACAATTTCCTCATTAGGTTTGTCTATAATTTTTCCATTTTCATCATAGAAAACAGCATCTAAGAAATAATTTCCATCAATTACTCTCTCTGGAATATAAGATCCTGAACCTATGATTATAGTATTTGGCATAATTGTGATTTTTTTAGTTTATTGTAAAATTCCTAAAGGATAGAACTACTACGCCTACCCATATAAATAAGGATTTATAAATTTTATAGCACAAAAATTACAAAAAATAAATAGCCTTACTTAAAATTGTTAGCAAATATACAATAATAAATTAAATAATTATTGATTTCTCAGAGAGAAAAAAAATACATTTGATATAATATATTTTTTATTAGAGAGTTAATTTCATTTATATACTCTATTTTTTCATCAAAAATTCATCTCTGACAAAATTACAAAAAAGCCTCCCAAAAAAGGAAGACTCTTCAAATTATCTTGCTATATTTACTGCTCTAGTTTCGCGGATTACTGTTACTTTTACTTGTCCTGGGTAAGTTAGTTCGTTTTGTATTTTCTCTGAAATATCATACGAAAGCTGATGAGCTCTTTCATCATTTACCTTGCTACTCTCCACCATTACTCTCAGTTCTCTACCCGCTTGTATCGCAAACGCATTAGAAACTCCATCAAAGCTTAATGCTGCTGCTTCTAAATCTTTTAATCTTTGGATATATGATTCTAAAACTTGTCTTCTTGCTCCAGGTCTTGCTCCTGATATCGCATCGGCTACTTGAATGATTGGAGATAACAGAGAGGTCATTTCTATCTCATCGTGGTGTGCACCGATAGCATTCACCACCTCTGGATTTTCTCCAAATTTCTCTGCCCACTGCATTCCTAAAAGCGCGTGTGGTAATTCAGACTCTTCTTCTGGAACTTTTCCTATATCGTGCAATAATCCTGCTCTTTTAGCTAATTTCACATTTAATCCCAGCTCCGCAGCCATAGTGGCAGCTATATTTGCTACCTCTCTAGAGTGCTGTAACAGGTTTTGCCCATAGGAAGAACGATATTTCATTCTACCCACTATTTTTACAAGTTCTGGATGAAGCCCATGAATACCCAAATCTATTATCGTTCTCTTACCTACTTCTATGATTTCCTCTTCTATCTGTTTGCGGGTTTTTTCTACAACTTCTTCTATTCTTGCAGGGTGAATTCTTCCATCAGTAACAAGTCTATGAAGCGAAAGGCGTGCAATCTCCCTTCTTACAGGGTCAAAACACGAAAGCAAAATAGCCTCTGGCGTATCATCCACTATAATTTCAACGCCTGTAGCAGATTCCAAAGCACGGATATTTCGTCCTTCTCTACCGATAATTCTCCCTTTAACCTCATCAGATTCTATATTAAATACCGAAACTGAATTCTCAATCGCCTGCTCTGTCCCGATTCTCTGAATGGTCTGAATAACGATTTTTCTTGCTTCGTTTTTCGCATTCATCTGAGCCTCTTCCATTATGTTCTGCACATAAGCTTGGGCTCTGGTTTTCGCTTCTGCTCTTAGAGATTCTACCAATTCTTTTTTGGCCTCTTCTGCAGAATAGTTAGATATTTTTTCCAACATTTCTACTTTTTGAGAAATGGCTTCATTGAGTTCAGCTTGTTTTTTATCAATGATTTCTGATTTTCTTTGATATTCAGTCTGTTGTTTTTCTAAATCTTTTTCAAGTCTAGAAACTTTACTGAGTTCATCATTGAGTTTGCTTTCTTTATCCTTTGCTCTTTTCTCTACTTCCTGCATTTTTTTCTCACGAGCTTGGATATTGGCATCATGTTCTGTCTTTAATTCTAAAAACTTTTCTTTTGCCTGAACTATCCTCTCTTTCTTTATAGATTCTGCTTGTACATTGGCATTTTGAATGATGTTCTCTGCACTTTGTTTAGCATCTTTTATAATGAAATTAGCTTTGGAATTTGTGGCTTTCCTTGAATAAAGAATTCCTCCCAAAGCTCCCACTACAAGACCTATTATGATATAAATTATCTCCATTATCTATTAACTATTTTATTATTTTTCTTTCCAATATTTTTACAAAAAACCCACAATAATCCATTTGTGATGTTAGAGTAAACTCCCTATCAACACGATTTGAGCTTATTTCTACTCTCTGTAATCCGACAAGATGACGGCACGCCATTGAGCAGACCTTTACTCGGTAATTGTTTAGCGTTGAGTTTACCTAAATAAAGTTAGAATTATTGCAGGCTTCATTTATTATTCTTTGTTATCCTCTTCCAGCTCCTTCAAAAAATTTATTACTTCTTTCAGCTTTTCATCAGCTTCTTTCAGCTCTCTATCTTTTTTCTGTAAATTAAACTCTGCATTTATCATAAGCCTAAGAGCAGTCATCGCGAGAGCATCCTGTTTGTCTTTGGTAGCATAGTTATTCTCCATCTCCTTTATCGTCATCTCTATATTTTTCCCTATTCTACGCACCACTTCCTCCTGCTCTGGGGTAATATACATCGCATAATACCGCCCTGCTATATTTATTCTTATTTCCTGCTGAGCCATTACATTCCTGTATTTCTAAGATAAGCTATACATGCATCAATTTCCTTAATCAGTTTATTGATGTGATTTTTCATCAATCTATTATGGTCTGGATTACCAGAAATTGCTGAAATCAATTTTATCTTTCTTTGTTCCTCCTTCAACTCCTGATTTTCTCTCTGCTCCTCTTCATATTTCCCTTTCAGCAAATCATATTTTTTCTGCAAATCCTCATATTCTTTTGATAATTCTTTATAATCCTTATTGATTTTTAGAATTTTATCTCTTAATACAGAAAAATTTTTATCTAAATCTACTGACATCTCCAGAAGTTTGTTCTAACCTTAATACGCAAAATTACAATTTTTTTTGGATTTTTACTAAATTTTAAATAAAAAACCATAAACTTTCGTCTATGGTTCTATTTTTACTCAAATTTTAAAACAAACATCAGTGCGTTTGTCTTTAAGGAAGACATCGTTCCTGCCCAGTAATTAGGTGTTGTCGGATTGTCCTGCACCAGTTCGTTATTGATTAAGAATGTTCCTCGTATCGCGGGAGTAAGTTTAAATTTAGAAAAATAAAACTGTATTCCTATCTCCACAGACCATGCAAAATTATTCGTTCTCGTTCTAAAAATCCCTTGCAGATTGTCATTCACACTTTTTTCATTTGACTGCAAATTCACCAGCCAATTGACCCCTGCAGCTGCGTAAGGACGAGAGTTAAACCATCTATTTCCATGAAGTTCCAGCATTACAGGAACATCTACATAAGTGGATTTCACCTTTCTCAAAGTATATAAATCTCTATCCGCAGGGTTCACTGCTAAAACTGCTGCATTTTTAAAAGTAAGCTCCCTCTCCACGAACTGAATCCCCGGCTCTAGCCTGATATCTAGATAATCATTGAGTTTCATTCTTCCTATAAGTCCAGCCCCAAATCCCACAGAATTTCTCACTATCACAGGGCTGTTCTGCTCTGAAAATCCATTTGCCAGCTTCACTTTATAATCAAAACTATTGGCATTCAGATAAAAACCATAGCTGTATTTATCCACATCTATCCACTCTAGCCTGTCTGGCCTGTCCCTGATATTAAACAGCGACTGCGCGTCTGACATTGAAAAAAATCCAAACAATGATAATATTCCAAACAATTTTTTCATCTTATTTTTTTGCTTTATATATTGTTACAATTCCTAAACTTAATTTTTTATACTCCACTTTTGAAAACCCCAAATCTAGTAAAATATTTTTCATTCTCTCCCCACAGGGAAAATTCTGCACAGAGTCTGGCAGATAGGTATATGCCTCCTTTTCACCAGAAATCATCTTTGCTAAAAATGGAAGCACCTTATTAAAATAAAAATTATACAAAGGCGACAAAACTCCCTCCATTTTTGAAAATTCTAAAATATAGACATTGCCATTTTCCTTGACCACTCGCCTCAGCTCACTTAGACCTTTTTCTAAGTTTTCAAAATTCCTTACACCAAATCCAACGCTCACAGCATCAAATTTATTACTTTCAAAAGGTAAATTTTCTGCATTTGCTTTCTGAATGGTTATTTCGTGCTCGGCTCCCAGCTCTTTGATTTTTTTATCAGCCAAATTGAGCATTTCTTGGGACAAATCCACAGCAGTTATTTTCACTCGGAAGTTTTTCCAAAGCGCTATTGCCAGTTCGCCCGTTCCTGTAGCAACATCCAGAATTTGTTTTGGGTCATCGCTCTGCATCCAGTTCACTAGGTTTTTTCGCCACCAAAGATCTATTCTAAGCGAAAACAAGCGATTAAAGAAATCATATTTTGGAGCTATTCTATCGAACATATTCTCCACTCTCAAAGTTTTATTTGAGGCAGAATTACCTACTTTCGTATTTAAGTTCGATTGATTTTCAGACATTTAAAAACAATATACTTTTCAAAATATATTCAGCGGCAAAGATATCACAAAAAAAATCAAATTATCATTAAAAGAAGCCTTTTTCCGATTATCTCCCTGTTCTATTTAGTAAATCATCTATGCTGGTGTCTCTTATATCATTATCAAATTTCTTCCCTGTTTGGAATTGATAAGAGAATTTTATAGAAACTCCACGAGAATTATTTTTGGTGTAATTATATGTGTAAATTCCGTTAATATCCGAATATCCTTTCACTCTGTTGGTATTGAAAACATCGGAAATATTCAGCGTTAAATTTGCTTTATTTTCAAACAATGGAACTCTCAGATTCAGGTCTGTATAAAAATTGGAATAATTATAATTAAACTGCTGTCTGCTCGGCGTGGAGTAATTCACAGAAACATCTAATTTCACTTTTTTGAACAAATCAAAACTATGAATACTCTCCAAAGTCGCATAATAAGACTGAGTGGAAAGATTATACTGCCCTGCTTTGAAACTACTGTGAGAAAGGTTTATTTTATTGGTTGTATTCCAAAAATCAGCAATTTTTACAGGAATATTAACATTAAAAAGAAAAGTATTCTGATATCCAGCATTTTCAAGTTTTGAAAATAAAACTCCGTTGTTCAAGAGATTAGAAACATTGATAATGTTATTTTCTGAATAAAGATAACGAAACACAAAAGAATATTTTTTCATCAAAACATATCCTGCCTGTGAGATAAAATAATCCACTGGCTTCAGATACTGATTTCCAGAACTCCACACATCGGTCTGCTCCACCATGATGGTAGGGTCATAGCTGAAAAAAGAAGGTCTGGTAAATCGTTTGGAAGTATGAATATAAAAAGTGTGGTTTTTATTATGAGTGTATGTAACTGTTGCCGAAGGTAGAAATTTATTATAATTCACCTTGCCGTCTAATCCTTTATTTGTTTGAAAATCAGCATCAGTATATTCATTTCTCAATCCCAAATTATACTTTAATTTTCCTTTAGACAAAGAATAATTGAGATAAGCGGAATATATATTTTCATTGAAATAAAAATTCTGTGAGCGGCTGTCTATAAAAGTATCAAAACTATAATAATCAGCCGTATTTCTATTGTCGCTGTTGGAATATTTTACTCCAAATGAGAGTTTGTTCTGTTCGTTGATTTTTTTAGTGTAATCTGCCGAAGCTGTAAAGATTTTATAATCTAATCTACCGTTTTGGGTATAATTTTCTGAATTTAAAAATAAGCCATTTGCATAAAAATCATTATAACTCCTGAACGGATTATAAAACTTCTCCAACGCATAGTCGGCATTGATAGTCAGCTCATCATCTTTATCTGATGAAAAGTCATACTGCAAGGAAAAAGTATGCGTTTTATCCTTAGTTTCAGAAAAATTATTAATAAAAGAAGTTCCCGAACTGGATAAAGTCTGAGTTTTGTAGTGATAAACATAGTTTTTATCCAAATCCATATCAGCAGTATAGTTGTAAAGGAAACTCAGCTTATGTTTATCATTAAAATCATAATCCAAATTAAAGATTGCATTATTCCCAAAACGCTTGGTTTTGCCTCCATATTCGCCCTCTCTGGTCAGCTGGTCAGTCCATTTTTGAAGGGAATTCCCTTTCGCATCAGAATATTTTATGAAATAATCTCCAGATGCATAAATTCTGAGCTTCCCAAAGGTTGCCATATAGTTAGCATTGCTGTTATGCCCAAATTTATCGTTATAATAAACACCTGTTCCCAGCCCAAGAACCTGCCCTTCCACTTTTTTAGTCGTAATGATAATCTGCGCTGTGTAGCGGCTGTCCATAGAAGCATCGGGAGTATCGTTTATCTCTATATTCTTTATAGTTTTGGCATCCAAAGAAGACAGAAAAGTATCAAACTGGTCAGGGATTATTTTGACTTCTTTTTTGTTAAGAATGATTTGTATTTTATCACTTCCCAAAATTTTCAGCCCATTAGAATAGCTGACATTTGGAGAAAATTTTATAATCTCAGAAACATTCTCTTTCTGCTCCAGCATTGTCCCTGAAACATTCAGTTGGTATCCTTTTAAAGTCTGTGCTACAGGCTGTTTCTTTATTATAGAAACTTCTTTTATCTCTGTAACTTTCACAGAATCCTTCTTCTCCTGTGCTAAAAACACAGCAGGAATCAACCCAATGAAATAAAATGTTTTCTTCATTCTTTTTGTCCAAATATAAATAAAAAATCAGAAACTCCATTCTGAAATTCCTGATTTTATTTCTTTTGTAATCTTAAAAATTAAGATTATCTGCAGAAAGGAAGGGATTCGAACCCTCGATACGGTTACCCGTATACCACCTTTCCAGGGTGGCCTCTTCAACCACTCGAGCACCTTTCTATTAATTTTGCAAATGTATAAAATAATTTTTAATTACAAGACATCTCCCCTCTCAAATTTTTAGAAAACTGCTGGGAAAAACTTCCTGCATATTTAGGATTGTCTATCAGATGCATCGCCTTTGTCAAAGCACTTTCTATGGTAATATCTCCACCACTGATGGCATTGATTTTAGAAAAAACATTGCTATTTTCATACTTCCCTAAACTCACGCCACCTGATGGACACTGGCTTATGACCACAATATCTATATTTTTATTGCGTATTTTCTGTAAAATTTCCAGTGTTTTGGCATCTCCGAAAATCGTTCCCGAACCGAAAACTTGGATAATCAAAACCTTTACAGCATCTATTTTTAGTAAATATTCCAAATCCATCCCTGGGAAAATCCTGCACAAATACACGCTGGTACTCAGGTGATAATCCACAGAAAACTTTTCATCCTGCTGAGGGCGAAAGAGATAACTTTCTTTAATGTTCAAAAACACGCCTGATTTACCTAAAATAGGATAATTAGGGCTTTGGAAGGCATCAAAGTTTTCCGAACTGTATTTTATACTTCTGTTTCCGCGCAGGAGCTGATGCTCAAAATACAAAGCCACTTCCTGAATAACCGCCTCGTTTTCTTTGTACAAACTTGCATAGTAAAGGCTCGTCAGCAGATTTTCTTTGGCATCTGTACGCAGGTCTCCTATTGGCAACTGAGAACCTGTCAAAATCACTGGTTTGCGCAGTCCTTTCAGCATAAAACTCAGCGCCGAAGAGGTGTAAGCCATCGTATCCGTGCCGTGCAGAATAAGAAATCCATCGTATTTTTCATAATTCGCCTCTATCACTTCTGCTATCGCTCTCCATTTTTCTGGGCCGATGTCCGAGCTGTCTAGTGGCGGCGAAAACGAATGAATGTAAGTATCACAATCCAGCAGCTTGATTTCAGGCAGCTTGTCAAAAATCAAATCAAAATCAAAGGGCTTGAGACTTCCCGTATTGTAGTCTTTTTCCATCCCGATGGTGCCGCCTGTGTAGATAATCAGAACTTTTCTTTTCATGGGCTAAATTTTGTCAAAAATAACGGAATTTAAATTCAAAACAAACTCTTCCAAATTCTTTTTCCACATTTTAGGATTATTTTTAGAAAAATATAGTGATACAGAGGGCTTTTCAGACAAGAAACAAGCATAACTCTTTTCCATTGGTAAAACTTTCAAATCATCCATTCCTTCAAAACCCAAAGTAAGCGATTTATTCGGCTCATACAGCTGATTGATCACCCAATATCCCGATATATCTAGTTCATTTCCTTCCAGCTCCTCTGAAACTTCCAAATTATGCTCGTTTAGTTTCTTTCTTAAATCTTCTATATGACTGTTTATCATCTTTTTAGCAAATTCATTATCTCTTTGGATTTATTCTTATCGTGGTACTCTTCTGTGGCATAGTGTTTTGCATCATACCCAAAGTCATTTTTCACACTTATTTCAGCACCATTTTCTAAAAGAATTTCAATAATATCAAGATTCCCATGAATACAGGCGTTTTGGATAGGAGTAAAATTCAGTTCTCCCTGCTTATTTACATTTGCTCCGTTTTTTATCAGCAAAATAACATCTTCCTTAGACTGAGAATTAACCGCCAAGTTTAACAGCGTTTCCCCCATCGTGCCTAAATCATGGACAGAAGTAATGGGAGCACAATCCAAAAAACTAGGAAAATTCTGATATTTCGAAAAAAGTTTTGTCAAAAATTCATCCATTTGCTCCAAATATCTTTACTTATAAAACAGCTTTGATTTCATAAGTTTTTAGCCTAATTTAAAAGCAGACTATTTATATTTTCTGGTTTTCTAGCCCACTCCACATTATACACAAAATCAGCATTTTCCATAGTTTCTACTACTTCCAAAGATTTGGCTTTTGCTTTTATTTTTAATATTTCTCCTACGGAAATTTTCGCTGAAAGTTTTTTGAGTAAAGTCTCTACATCCTCAAAACAAAGACTCCATATTGTCTGCCCTACAAACGGCTGTTCCAGCCAGATAATTTTCTGTGCTGATACATCCAAAACCCCGAAAACCAAGCCTTTTTGTAAAGGCTGAGAAATGCGTATCTGATGAATCACACACGATGGGTCATAGGCCACTCCGCTTCGTTCAGAGACTTTCATTTTATGTTTTGAATCCATCCAGCCTACGACCAAATTAGGCGTGATACTTCCCAAGCTATACGCATTACAAGTGAACACCACATACTTCCCGCCTGCTTTTTGTAAGGCACTGATGTCCACATCTATATATTCTGCCGTTCCGATTTTATTAGGAATAGAGCGAATATCGCCACTGTGTTTACAGCCTAATAGACTGAGATTACTATAGTTACAAACATCTTGTCTGTCTTCATAAATAATACTGCACGACAAATCCATATCCATATGCTGGGCTGGCAGATCCTTCCCCCACTGCATAAAAAGCCTTATTTTATGGCCTTCTAATGGAAATGTTTCTCCCATCAAAGTCGGATTAAAATCCTGCAAATTTTGGCTTCTATCTCCTATGGGAAGCGGAATTTCATACAATTTTGGGTCAATGTATATATTTTTAAATCCTGTTTCGGACTGAGAAAATCTCCTCTCTATCTCTTTCAAAGTAAAATCCTTTATACAAGATTGAAAATCAGCCAATTCCTCATCCGAATACAAACTCAAAAATTTATTCGCTGGAATGCTTTTTCTTGTTCCTATCGCCGTTTTTACGCTCCTCTGCGCTTCCCTGTCAAAATAAATTTCCACAAAAGAATTCAGGGTAAGTAAAAACTTCATAGGAACTTCCGAAGAAACCTTCTCAAAGGCTTGCAAAGTTTCTTCTGCACCGAACCAAAGCATATTGGAAAACAGTGACCTCGCAAACAAACTCGGCTTCTGCTGTAAAAGCGCAAAAGTCCTTTCTGCATCGGTTTTTGAACGGAAATAATCTACTTTCCCCTGCCATACTTCATAAACTTGATTATAAAAAACATCAAGAATGGCTTTCAGCTTATCAAAGCCTTTTTTTCTGCTGTATTCAGCCAAACGGAGCGCTCGAATAAAACGAACCCACATCTGGCGGTTAGGGTGCATTTGTTCAGCTATTTTTTCCACCGAAAGAGGCAATTGGTTCAGCCAAACAGCCGCCATTTTAGCTTCTTTTCGGGAATATTTCAGTTTTAATTGTTCTTTACCGACAATTTTTGCAAAAACACTCAAATCACTCTGTCTTTGGATATGCTTATGATTTTGCTCTATGTTTTTAACAATTACTTTAGGTTTGATGATTTGTAAAAAACCTGTTTTTTTGTACCATAAATACCGTAAAATATCAGTCGGACTGCGGAAATACCCGCCTGCTTCCTGCTCTCTTCCCTGCGAAATAAGTTCATCCACTACAAGAATCAGCGTTTCTTTAATTCCTACAACCACCTCATTTTCAGGTTTATAATATTTTAAAAGCAATTTAAGTGAATCTGTCTGCGTGGCATCCAGCGGAACTTTAGAAACGAGCAGACTCTCCAAAAGAGCCTTCATTTCTTTTTCTGTCCAAAGGTCAATGACTTTGAGCTTACTTCCTTGATTTTCAAGCTTTAATTTATCAAAAATAAAAGGCGTTCCGCAGAATGGACAGCCGTTATACCGGTTCATAGGAAAAGTCCCATCAGGAATGATATGTCCGCAGTCCAGTTTTACAGCAGCATACCCATAATCATAATAAACTTGGTCGTAATAGTGTCTTATGGTTTCTTTATTAGGAAGTTCTCCTATTTCTTCATTAAACCAAGCCGTTATCCAGTGGTCATAGATGGTTTCTCCTGTGGGAATTTCCCAGTTTTTCACCAAAGGAGTCCAGTTTAGTTTTGTTCCTAAAATTTCCTCAAAATGTGATTTTATCCCTTCTTTAAAGGCTGAAGTGGTGTGATTGATGGCGTGTAATAATGGCTCTGTGACCACAAAACCATGCTTACGAAGCGTATCAATGAGGCGAAGCGTTTCGCCTGTCAGTTTAGTAAAACTGGTGTTTGCATTAGGAATATAGACAGCATTCTGGCGAAGCGCTATTTTCTGTAAATCACTGATAATATGAGCGTTATTAACATCCATTTTTTTACATTTATTTTAATCTGAAAAAATAAAAGCAAGGTAATTGCATAAGTAAATCAACCTAAAATGAAAAGAAGTAACTCATGCTTGACCTTGCTTATTCTTTATGAAAAATCCCACTACGAAGATAGTAATTTTTTCTATTTATGAAGAATATTTTCTCTACTATTATTTTCTAATGAAATTATAAAACTGGTCACACAATTCAAGGTTATTTTTTATTATTCTTTTCGCTCATATTTTAGATAAATTTTTAATATTCAATAAAATACATTCATTTTTATTTAAAGTATAACGGAAAATATCTAAAAATAATCTATATTTATGCTAATAAATTTCATCATTGTTAATCAACCAAATGCTCAAACATCTCTTGTTTTTTCCAAATCAGCGGGAGTTAGAACAATTTTTCCCGCAACATGTTTTTTTAATAAGTCCACAAGTTTAGTAAATCTTTTTTGATAGTACTCGCTTTTTGTTTTTTGTAAAAATTTTTCATATTTTTCTAGCACTATAGAAATTTGCGCATTGCTCATTGAGCTAATTTCATCATCAAACATAAGTGCAAATTCTGAAAATGATTTATCAGCAGGAGGAAGATCTAAAATAGAGACTGCATAATCAAACCAATCGGGCTCTTCTTTCAAGAGTTCAAGATAAAGGCATATTGAATTCCAAACTACAAGACGGCGGATTTTTTTACTCTTATGGTTCCTGAACTTACTTAAATAATTAAAACATAAAAGCTTGCACTTTTCTTGAGTGGATAAAAAACCAAACCAGCCTAATGCGTGCAAGCAGTACCATAGGGTTTTCTCATCCTCCGTATATTTGTCGCCAAACGCCATGGCTAATTTTAAGCAGTCCATATTCTCCGTGAACTCAGACGGCATCCGATGATAGCAGGCTATCTTGTTCATTGTTGAGGCAGTATCAAACGGAGTGGAGTCTGTCTCTTTATCGTTTAAAAAGGCGGTTAGATAGTCTAACAACTTCTGGAATTGCTTGGGTTTTCCTAATTCTCTGCTTTTATATTTCATGATGTTGTCTTTGGTTTAGTTACAATTTTGTTTGAGGCATTTTCCATATTTTTTTCTTTTAAAAATGCCCACTATTACTATAAATAGTTAGAATAATTTTTAGAAATTTCTATTTTCAAAAAATCTAAAAAATTTTCTGCATATAAATCATGTTCTCCTGTAGATAAATCAAAGCAATAAACCTCTTCAGCTGCCTTATTATTTATGATTTTAAAATAAAAAAATCCTATATCATTAGCTTCTAGGAAGAAAAGTTTGTCATGATTATTTTTATCGTAATTAACATTCCAGCTATAAGTGTAGAAAATATCCTGATCTGCTTCATCTCTATACTCAGGCGGAAATACTGTTTTAGTGGATTCTCCCCATAATGTTATAAAATCGTAATTTTTAATAAACCATCGATAGTATTCTGGTAGTTTCAGATTAAATTCCGACTCTCCAGCTTCAATCCAGCTTTCATCGATCGAAGTATTCCGATTACATATTGAATTTGGTAACTTATCAAGAATTTCTGTTATTTGCTCAATTAATTTAGTCTCCATAAAATTTCTAGTTTTTACATTATTTTAAAGGCGGGAATCAGATTATGGCTGCTTGTTCAGCTTGTCAATTTCTACTATTTTAGCCAAAGTATATTCCATGCTTTTTCAAGGCATCCAAATAAACATTTGCGCCCTTATCTCGTTTAATATAAAGAAGTCGTAACAAAGCAGAGATAAAGTCATCTTGTTTATCATCTTCCTGCTCTTCAAGCAGAATTTTTTCATAGATTTTTTTAAATTCACTTAAATTTAGTTCAAAAAATATAAGGTTTTGCGCTATGTGAGATAATACCATTTCATCTAACCTATTGTTTAGCAACATTTTATTAAGAAAAAACTCTTTTATTTTATTAGATTTTTGTCCATGTGTTGCTATAAATTTAATTATTTCCACTTGAACAAATTCATCCTCTTCATTATCAAATTCATTCAATAGGAATTTAATGAATTCATCACTTGGATTATTATCATAATCAGACAAAAAATCCATCTTTTTATCTTCGTTTTCGCATTTTTTATACGAAATAATATCTTTTTCTAACATTATTCATTACTTTTTTGAGTTTTCCAATAGTTTTGTTTCTAATTTATAGGTCAAATTTATTTCATATTTTATTTATTCTTTTTCTCTAAAAATACCAAGAAGTGTTTATATTTTGGCTCATCTGCTAAATATTTTTGACAGGATTTCCTGATTTCTAAATGCAAACCTCTTTTATCCGTAAACCGTTCTAAAGCAATCTGAACTTGTGGTGCAAATCCTGCTATTTTGCGTTTGGTCAACCCCAGAATAATTACACTTGCAAACAGTGGATTTCCCCAGAAAGCACTATGCTTTTGAATAACTTCAATAAATTGGACATCTAATTTATTCTCCCATAATGTCAAAATAAAACTTCGCCGACCATCAGCATATTTTTCATTTTCTATTAGACTTAAAATCGTATCGGAAACCTTTTTCGATGATTTCAGCTGCGGATAAATCTTTTTCAAACCCATCATTAACCGCAATGCTATGGTATTAATCCTGTATTCAAATGCATAGTTAAGCATTTCTGAATCGTCTTTTTCTTTAAAATTATCAAAAGCAAATTCGCAGGCTTCCAAAACCCATTCAGAAAGGGTGTCTTCGTTAAAATCATGCTCTTCTGAGATTAATCCATTCTCATAAGTTACCATTTTTTCGATAATTATCTTTTTGTTTTCGTCCATTTTCATTTTCTTGGTTTAGCATTTTTTATTCGTATTGTTTAGTGAGAAACAATCGTAATATGGCAAATTTACACTCGCTCATACGAAAATGCCCAATCCTCCGTTTGCAAGAATCCTTGCGACACTGCTTTGTCAAACGCCAGTTTTAGGGCTTCATCCCAATCCAGGAGTTTGGCGGCATAATCGTGTTGCGGTTTGATTTTTTCATATGCCTGCCACAGGATATGTTCGACGGGCAATTCGGTTGTTAAGCCTTTTTCTTCACGCAGTTTCAAAAAATACAGGATTTCTACCGGAAACAGGTAATAGGCAACCGATGTACACATCCGGCCGCTTTGTTTGGCCGACTGTTCGATATGGAAATCCAACGCCTGCCGCATGGCCTGCTGGATTGCGGCACAATCGGGCTCGTATAGGCCGCGCACTAATTCGGCATAGCCGCTGTTTTCGTTTTCGAACACGAGAAAGCTGCCGAAATGTTCCAACGGCAGGTTTTGGCTTTTTGCCCACAATTGCGCGATAAGGCGCGGAATATCGGTATGCTCAAGCTGCTCCCTCGCCTTTGCGTCTTGCTCGAAACGGTAGAAAAAATTACCCAAATAATCGGCACGGTTTTGATAGCCCAGCAAATGGGAATGTGCCAGCATAAACGCGGTTCCCGCTTCAATATCCCCGTCATGGGCGATTTTAAACTTCATCCATCTGCCGTCGTAAGCGCGGTCTATATAATCCCAACCGTCTTGTTCGCCTGACAAGAGTTTCAGGCCGCCGTAATAGGCAAAATAGGCATAGCGGTGGCTGATATTCATAACCGCCGTCCAGCCTGCATCGGCTTTGCCGGACCTCAACTGCTTTTGAAACCTCTGATAGGCAGAGTTGTCCATAAAATACGGATTGGCAATTGCTTCGCTATAGTCGGAATTGTCTTCCGTCCAAGCCTTATATTGGTTAATGATGCGTTTTAATTGTTTCTCTAATAAAGCCATAGTTATTTTTAATTTATCAAGCAAATATAGAGAAAATATTACGCATAGCTCTTAGATAGCCTTGTCTCCTTAAAGACTACCTGAAAACTGAAACCGCATGCGTGCAGAACACACACACTACCCAAGTAGGCTATGCTGACTACTTTACTGTTTTCTTACTCTTCAACTAACCATAAAAAATATTGGGCTAAATTTTCAAATATTTGTTCCGATTGCCCTGTATAGCACCATATTTGCGGTTCAACAGCATCAGGCGTTACCCAAACCAACAACACATAATCTCCATTTTCTCTATCTTCAATAGCAAATAATGAAAGTTGGTTATCGGGATACAGTTGAGGTGCAGAACCTTCCCAATTTTTCCTCATTACATCAATCCATCTCCTGAAATATTTTGTTCTTAGAGTTTTGTTTATTTTCTCATGCCCTAAGAATTCAGCATCACAATCTTTCCAATTATCAGCAAATGCAAATCTGTCTTTCAACATGGGAGACAACGGCCGATTGAAATCGGTTTGTAGCGTTGGAATAAAATTGGGCGATTTTTTTGGTTTTTGGATAATTTGCTTGTCAACACAAATATCTTTTTCTTTCCAGCCAAATTTCTGCATGCCTTCAATTATTTCCCTTCTCCTTGATTCATAGGAGGCGGCATATTGTTTCATTAGTTCTATTAACATAAATTTATCCTTAAAATCTGCTCAAAAGATAAGTCTTTAGACAGAGTGTTGGAGTCAAGAATCTGACCTATAGTTTTTATAAAATTTCCAAGCATCATCGTGCCCTTTAAAAGCACGAGCTTTGCCCGATTTATAGGCTTTATCAAACATTTCAAATGCTAGGTCAAATTTATTCATCTTCAAATAAATTTCACCAATAACAATATAGTCATCATCATAATTTCTATCTGGAAATTTAATTAGATTAACAGCCCATTTTATAGCTTCTTCGTATTGTTCTTTTTCAACAAAGATAGCGGTTATTTGATAACAAAAACACCAACCTAATCCATCAATATCATTTTGATAAGGAGGCTGTATAAAACCATTGAACCAAGCATCTTGATATATTTCTAGCGCTTTATCAATATCGCCTTCGTCATATAACATATCTGCTTTATCCAAACAATCATTAATAAAGTCTATATTATTTAATTTATTGGTCATAATCTAAGAATCTATATTATTAAAATTAAGGTAATCTTCTAATTGATTCAGATAGATGGTTTATTGTTTTTCCTTGTTTTCCTATTTTCAAAAATATTTATTCCAAAACCTAACTTCCCAGCTCTTTATAAACTTTCATCAAGTCCCTGAAAATCTGCTCATCGGTAAATTTCTGAACAAAATCAAGTCCTTTTTCTGCTCGGAATCTGCATTCTTCGGGATTATCCCATAACTGTTTGATTTTAAACCTAATATCCTCCACATCCAGCGGATTGACATATAGAGAATGTTCTCCCCCAGCCTCTGGAAGACAGCTCGTATCACTCGTAATGACAGGCGTTTCCGAAAACAAAGCCTCTATCACAGGAATACCAAAGCCCTCAAATAAACTTGGATAAATGAAAATCTCCGCCAAACGATAAATTCCCGCCAGTTCCTGCATGGAAACATTCTCCAAAAACAAGGCTTTTACTTTATTTTTTGCAAGTTCCTGCTCTATTTTTTGGAAATATTTCGTCTTCTTTCCTACTACAACCAGCGGAATATCAGTGCTTTGCAGAGCCTTCACCACCGAAAGCAGATTTTTCCGCTCCTCTATCGTTCCCACATTTAGCAGAAATCTCTCTGGAAGACCGAATTTTTGTTTTATTTCTTCCAGCTGTTCATCGGAATATTTTTCCTTAAAAGCCTGATGACAGCCCTGATAAACCACCCTGATTTTTTCTTCTGGAATTTTCAGAAACTCTATAATGTCTCTTTTGGTCTGCTCTGATATTGCGATGACCAAATCTGCCATTTGTGCCGCTTTTTTGAACTTCCAAAAATGAATTTTTCTGTCAAAAAACGAATACAACTTTGGATAGCGCACAAAAATCAAATCGTGTATGGTCACGATTTTTTTTATCGGTTTTTCATTCCATTTTAGAGGCAATTCTCCCGAAAGTCCATGAAAAATATCCGCTCCCAAATTCTGCGCATCTACGCCCATTTTAAGCTGTCTTGCGAGCATTCCTTTTGATACGGAAGCGTAGGAAACATTAGGAAGGGACAAAATCTCCTTTCCTCTTTGGCTTTGTTTTTCGGCTAAAAGGACAAACTCATCTTCTGGCGAATATTCCGCTAAAATCCTTACCAAATCACGAGAATAATTTCCAAGCCCTGAAGTATTGTGAAAAAACCTTTTGGCATCAAATGCTATTTTCATTATTTTTTGCTTTCGTTTTGTATTAAATCTCTATAAAGACCTGTTTTCCAACCTTTTTCGTTGATAAATTTCAATAATTCATCAAAGCGCTGTATCATTTCTTTTCCTGAATTTCGCATCACATAAGCTGGAAAATTAAATTCCTTTTGGTGCAAATCGGTAAATTCCCACGGATGAAAATACAAGACTGCGTATCTTGTTGATTTCATGCACTTTGCTAATAAAAATTTATAAATCCACAACGGAAAATTATGAAACGAAAGCCAAAAAAGTGGAATTCTGAACCAGCTCACAGCCGTTGGTATCTGCCACAAGCCGTTTTCATTGAAAAATCGTTTGGAAATATGCAATTTATTGTATCTCCCTGGTAAAAGAGTCGGATTTACAGAAGAATTGTACTCAAAACCAGCTTTTTTCACTTCTTCGGAATCCACTTCGCGCATTCTGGGCATCCGCAGGCCTTTTATTTCTACATTAAACTGATTTTCAAGCGCTTCTTTGGACATTTTCAAATGCTCGTTCTCAAAATCAGAATGATAATAAGTATGAGAAGCCAGCTCGTGTCCCTCTGAAATGAGCCTTTCTATAAGGTCTGGAACCTGCTGTGCAAAAACAACCGTAGAGAAAAAAGTTGCCTTTGCATTATGCTTTTTCAAAATATTCAAAATGGAAATCAATCCCTGCCGAGAAATCGCTATTTGCCTTTGGAAATCAATATCATAGCCATATTCCTTAGGCATATCAAATTCTTCTATATCAAAACTTAGGTAAATCATTTTTGTAATTATTAGTTTCCTCTGTAAGTAGAATAGCCATACGGAGACAATGTAATCGGGATATGGTAATGCTGAGTATCCTTTATCTCAAAAACTACTTCTATAAAAGGGTAAAAAGTTTTTTGTTTCAATCGCTCAAAATAAGGAACAATATGAAAAGTAAGTTTATAGATTCCATTATTATTTTTACCCGATTCTTCTTTCAAAAATTCTTTAATTCTCCCGTTATTATCCGTGTATTTTTCGTCTATCACTACCCAATTTTGATTTTTATCCTGTTTGTATAGGCTTATTTTTACATTTGGCGCTGGTTTTCCTTGTGAAATATCCAAAATATGACTTGACAATTGATATTTTTCTTGCGCTTGAATAAAAGAGCTGAAAAGCATTAACGATATTAAAATTATATTTCTCATTTTTATGTATTTTTATTTATAAAATAATACTCTGAATAAATTTTTAATTTCTTTTGATAATGTAGCATTAGAAAAATTGGTAAATTCAATATTTTCATTAGGAGTTACTACAATTTCCTTTATTTTTAATTTTCTCTTAACAACCTTTAATAAAAACTCAAAGTCCATAATAAAAGAATTACTTTTTGTTTCTATTAAAATGGGCGCTACACTATATTTCATTCCTTTAAGACCTGCCTGCGAATCTCTTATTTTTCCTTTTGATAATACATAGGAAAATAATTTCACAAATTGTGAAATTATTTTCCGTTTAAACGGAAGTTTTTTATTATAAGATGAATCTCGAATAGAAATTACCACATCTGTTTCATCATTTTGTAAGGCCTCATAAAGATTATAAAGAGCCTTTATACCAAAAGGAAAATCAATATCATAGAATGCCACAATATCAGCATTGGAATGTTTTACACCTTCTTTTATAGCTCCTCCTTTTCCTTTGTTTTGTGGTAAATCTACAAAAAGAAAATTATCACCAAATAAAACTTTATATCTCTCAATATGAAGAAGATAGTCTTTATTGGAAGAACCATCATTTACCAAGATAATTCTAAAATCCTTGATTATTTTGTCGATAATCAAATGAGAAAGATTATTTTCAAATATCTGTAAAATATGTTCTTTTGTGTTATAAAAAGGAACGATGATATCTATTTTCTTCATTTTCTTCAAAATTTAAAAAACACATTTCCCAAATGATACTCAGCCAAATAAGCGCTGGCGGAACTGCCCGTAAAGAGTACCGAATAATATAGGGTTCTTTCAGCGGTTTGAATATATCTGTTGGGGAAAGTGATGCTAAAATAGCTAAGGATAACAAAATGATTTTCAAGGTTTTATTTTTATTCGGAGTAGAAACAAACCAAATTCCTATCCCTACATAAGCGATGATATAAGTACTATTTTCTGTCCCTGTGCTGAACAAACAGAGAAATATACTCACCGATGCCAACAATAACAATCTGAACTTCAAGTTTTTATACTGATTTATTCGTAAATAAGGCAGCGCAAATAAAACTAGTCCAATAGCAATCACCACCAAATTATTATTATAAATTCCCGTTCGCTGCAAAAATCCTAAAAGGGAAAGATTTTGCAAATTATAATGCGAGGTGTCTAAATTTGAGCCGTTTTTCTCCGAAAGAGAAATATACCATTCGTAATATTGAGAAATTACATAATCCGTTGAGGAATAAAGCATTGGCAAACAAAATAACAGCCCGAGCCACAGCAGTCCAGACCACACAAAACGCCATTTATCTTTAGCAAAAAAGAAAAATGCCAGACCTACAATTCCATAAAGCTTCGTTAAAAGCCCAATAACAATGAACAGCGTAGCCCAGTGGCTTTTCCCTTTTTCAATGAAAACAAATGATCCCAAAAGCAGGGCTATAATGCTGATATTGAATTGCTGCATCGCTGCTGCAGTATATAAATCGTGAGCGGAGATGAATAAAACGCCTATAATTGCCCATTTTGGGAGAGGAAGCTGGCGAATAGCCCAATACAAAAATGCTGAATTAGCCAAAATCCATAACGAACAGCCCAGCCAATTAGGCAAAACAGCAAAAGGTGCTATAATCCCGCTGAAAAATATTCCATAATGATTCATATCAAAATATTCCTCTGGATATGGAACATAAAGCGGAAGCTGCTGTATCGTATGCCAGAAAACTCCTTTGAATATCAGATAGTTATTATGCTTTTCTGGTCGGAAAGCTATCTGGAGAACAGCCACCAAAGACAACCCAAACCACAAAACAGTAATAAAACGATAATTCTGAAAGAACTTTTTTATCATTAAATTCATATTTCCTTTTAACAACTATCTATCATTTCACAGGTTTATAATTATGTGGCAGATTTTCCCTTATATACTTATCTAGAAGGCGCCTATTTTTCTCTAATTCACGAGGATATAAAACATTATTTTTCAATGCTTTATCACCATACTCTTCTATTGTACAGATAAACCTAGCTGGAACTCCAGCATAGACAGTATTATCTGGCATAGATGAATTAAGTAAAGAGCCTGCTCCTAAAATACAATTATTTCCCATACTAGCACCTGGAAGGAAAATACAATTGTTTCCCACAAAACAATTTTCTCCTATTCTGATTCTTCCAAAATTCCTAGCATCTTTGTATTTTTCCATACTTCGTATAACATACATTGCCCCATCATGAGTAATAAAAGAACATCCTGCGGTTATTTTAGTTTTACTTCCTATTTCCACCAAATAAGGTTCTGAACCAAAATCAGGAGTATCAATAAGTATAACACCTTTCCCGAGTTTCAATCCTCTTGATTTACAAACTTCAATATAGGCTTTATGATATATTTTCTTAAAAATTGTATGGATTTTAATAAAGATTCTATATAAATAATTTATCATTTTGTATATACTTTAGTGATGATACTTTCTACTTTATCAAATATTTTTTGATTGTCAAATTGCTTTTCTGAATCTTTTAGATTTTGTTGTATTTCTGCAATGAGAGGTTTATTTGTTAGAAATTCTTTCATTCCTTTATAAATACTATCCACATCATAATCAACAATATACCCATTCTTCTTATGAGTTATCATCTCTGGAATTCCTCCCACATTAGTAGCTAAAATAGGTTTTTGAAGGATTAATGTTTCAGCTATAATAAGTGGCCAACCCTCAGACTCAGAAGGCATTACAAAAAATTCTGCATTTTTCACATAAGGATAGGGATTCATTTTTGTACCCATAAGCTTGAAAGTACCCTCTACTCCATATTGTATTGATTTATCTTTCAATAACTTATAATCCTCTCCATCTCCTATCAAAATAATTTGATGATGCATTCCCTCATTAATTAGTCTTTTATGAGCCTCCAAAAGGGTTCTTTGTCCTTTTCTAAAATGCAGTCTAGCAACAGATACAAAAGTAGGTACATTGCCAAAATCCACCGGAAATTCGTTTGATTTATCTTTTAACTCCTGAATAGGTATAGCATTCAAAACTACCTCGCCTTCTGGTAGTTTCAGTTCTGGATACTTTTCTTTAAGGACATCCCTACACTGCTGCGAACCATAAATAATATAGTCAAACTGTTTCAGTTCATTAAAAATCCTCTCTCTATGTGGAGTGAAAACATCTATTGTCAAGTCAGAATGCAACCAACCTATTTTTTTTGATTTTTTATTAGAAGAATTAATAACATCCGAAAACATCGTGTAGCCAGTCGCTATTTCTACATCAGCATCATTCTTTAAAATAAATTTATCTGGAATAATTGGAAATTTCCTAAACATCCATAATTTCATCCCTCTCAAAACAAGCTGCAAAAAATTGACAACCTTATTTTTACAAAAGTCTTCTTTTCCTTTAGCTAAAACTTTAAATGGAATAAAACTAGGAATTTGATTTCTTAATTCCCCTTGAAATAAATTTAGACAGAGTGAAATATCAAATTTCTCTCTATCGAGATTATTCAGCATACTAAGTAGCACCTTTTCCACTCCTCCCATTTCCATAGAACGATGCCGAAAAAGAACTTTTATTTTTTTATTTGTATCACTCATTATTTTTCTCTCAAAACAATATGAAATTCAAGGAAATATTTAAAACCTATCCTCCCTAATCTCACCGCACAAATTTAATAAATTTCTGGATAGTTCGCTTCTTTCTTTAAAACCCTTATTTCATTCGCTTTGGGAATAATTATACTTTAAACTTTTTCACTTTCATTACAAATCAGACAAAAATGATTTATCTATTTCCAAATATATAATGTTATTTTCATCTTTTTTAACTTTGTATTAAAATTTAAAAACCATAATCAGTTGTCATCTTTCCTTTGAAAATAGGTTTTTCTTCTGTGGGAATTAAGTGTAAGTCAAAAGTTTTACCTAAAATATCATCTATATAACTTACAATTATGAGGTGATACCAACCATTAGACACCGCAAATGACAGACTTTTGTTTTCAGTGAACCTTGTAATATCTGATAAATAACCTATTCCTATCACCTTTATTTCTCCAGAGACCACCTGTAAAACCCATCCCTGAGAAATTACTTTATAATTAACAGGAAGTTTTTCAAGGATTTTAAAAGCATAATCATCAGCCATTACTCCTATGATAGGAACAACTATTCCTTCTTGAGTAATGTTATCACCATGCTGTGTTTCCGTAAAATATGCAAGCACATTTTTATCATTAAGATGATAACGATACAGATATTCCTGCATCAGCTGAGGCTCATAAATAGCAAAACCTTCTAATTCCGCAAAAATCTTCTCAGTATTCATTGATTTACTTGATTTAAAGAAAATATATGATTAAAACCTTTATTCAGTATCTTTTATCCAATCATAAAAACCACTTTCTCGCAATTTAGCTTCATACTCTTGAATAGCCTGTTCATCGTAATTTTCTCTTTGGATGAACTTTTCCTTTCCAAAATAAACATCCATTGGGTTCAGTCCATAGAGTTGAGCGATGAGTGATGCTAAGTTCATACCAGAGTAATGCTCATAAAGCACATAAGTCATCAGCCTAAAATCTGTTTCCTCTATCTTAGGAAAAGCCTTTTTGATAAACTGAAGTGATTTCTCAAACCATACTTTTTCAGGAGCTACTACCTCATTCAGCCAGTCGGTATACCACATCTCAAAGGTGAGTTTTTCTCCTTTTTCATTAAACTCAGGCGACAGTCCGCCATAATCCTGACGACTATCGAGCCATATATAGCCTTTTTCCTTACCATTCACCACCAAAAGATAAGAAGCTCCGTGCCCTATATGGCATATTTGCAAGCAACCGCTGATGCGCTTTGTATCCATATAGGCTTCCACCTGCTCTGGCGTAGGGCGTTCACCTCCATCCCAATCAATACTATTAAGCCATTCCTCTTCATTCCAAGCTTCAGTGTAAGGGAAAGGCGTAGAGAGGTCTATAGTCCGGTCTCTCCACATCAAATCTTCTGTTGCTTCTTTAAGGGAACGCAGTCCGTAATCGGGACCCACACAGCCATTGGCGATTTGGGTAATGAAGGTGCGGTAATCCGCAGGGAAAGTGATATGATTTTCTTTCTCTATTTGGGCTACTTTTTCTTCTTTCAGCACAGGATTTATATACACTTCTCTGTGTTTTTTTAGCTGAGGAAATTCCAAAAGTATTTGCAATTTCTTTTTAATTTCTTCTATATTCATGTTTTAATTATCACTAATTTCCAAATCTTAGTTTTTACAATGCTCAATTGTGCAAATGGTGTTCTCTGTTTTTAAAATTACCAAATATTTATCTTAATTTCTCTATATCAAAATATTCACTTTTGATGTTGTTTTTATAGTCAAGTAAATATAAGAAATCATCATAACGCTTAGGACAACGGATAAAGTTATGAGAGGTATTTATATCAATCATTTTATCTGCTGTTTTCCAGTCCTTTTTAGGGGGATAAGTTTCTGTAATAGTAACAGAAGCCCTATTATCTAAAGCGAAATCTATTGAGGTACAAGTATTTTTACGAGGAGTAAAAGTCTTATTTGTTATTCCCTGTAAAAATAAATCGTTATTCTCGAAATAAACAATTTTTTCTGATTTAAAATATTCGTACCCATCAACACGATCATATCGCAAGAATAAAGGAAACATATACTTACCTTGATATGAGTCTATAAACTTAATATTTATAGTCCGAGGGTACACTTCTATAAAGGCAAATATTCCCTCGTCCTTAAAAATAGTCATTACATAATATTCATTGTTTTCAAAGGCATATTTAGCCCATTCTTCTGCATTTGTAAGATATTTTTTTTGTTCTTTGTTAGGTTTGCAATTAAGCCAAATATCTATGATGTTTTGTAATGTATCTTCTTCAGACATCACCTCTTGCTTTAGCTCATTAAATTGTAAATACTCTATTCTGTACATTTTAAACTTTAAAATTGATTAAATTTTCACTTCCATTCACTGTAAATTTGATACATAAAATACAGCCCTATTCCCATAAAAAACAACCCGCCTAAAAATCCTATAAAACGAGCAGTATCCCTCCCCATATAGCGGCTTATCTGCCCCATAGTCCAGTTGTTTTGATAATGTTCATCAGGTTCATACAGCCAATCCCAGTCCTTTACTGCTCCCAAAACCAAACAAACCCCAAAGACAAAAGACATAAGCGAAAGCACTCCCCCAAATGCTAAAGGATTTTCTTTTATCCAATTTTTCAGCTCTTCCATGTTCTCCCTATTTTTAACAAAAAAGCGCCCTAATTAGAGCGCTTTAAATATATTATACAGAAACATTATTTTCTCTAAGAGCATCATTCAGAGATGTTTTCTTATCCGTAGATTCCTTTCTCTTACCAATAATCAAAGCACATGGTACCTGATATTCCCCTGCTGGAAATTTTTTAGTATAGCTCCCTGGTATCACTACCGAACGAGCTGGAACTCTGCCTTTTAGCTCCACAGGTTCATTCCCTGTCACATCTATAATTTTAGTAGATGCTGTAAGAACTACATTCGCTCCCAAAACTGCTTCTTTTTCCACACGAACCCCCTCTACTACTATACATCTAGAACCCACAAAGACATCATCTTCTATAATCACAGGAGCAGCCTGTAATGGCTCTAAAACTCCACCAATACCTACTCCTCCGCTTAGATGCACATTTTTACCAATCTGAGCGCAACTACCTACTGTAGCCCATGTATCAACCATAGTTCCGCTGTCTACATACGCACCAATATTTACATAAGAAGGCATCAAAATAGCCCTCGAAGCGATAAAAGCTCCCTCTCTTGCCACTGCATGAGGAACAACACGAACCCCCTTCTCTGCATAGTTTTTCTTTAATGGAATTTTGTCATGAAACTCAAAAGGTCCTACCTCTATCGTTTTCATCTGCTGGATAGGGAAATACATCACCACCGCTTTTTTCACCCATTCATTCACCTGCCATCCATCAGAAACAGGCTCTGCTACTCTTATTTTCCCTAAATCCAATTCACGGATTACAGAGCGAACAGCCTCCTGATAATCAGCTTGTTTTAGTAATTCTCTATTTTCCCAAGCTTCTTCTATTTTTTGTTGTAAACTCATTTTTATATTACTATTAAATTTTATAAATTCAAAAAAAATCACATTTTAAAGAACCCTTCTCGCGAAAAGAAACGCCTTATCCCAATAAGCCTCTTCCAGTGAAGAAATAATCACACCTTTACTCGTAGATGCATGGATAAATTTAATTTCTCCATCATCTGTTATCGTATGAACTATCCCCACATGAGAAACCCTTTTCCCACCAGCCGTAGCAAAGAACAATAAATCACCATGTTTTACATTTTCTATATTGATTCCTACACCTTCTTTAGCTTGGTCAGCAGAGCGTCTGGTAAGTTTAATATCATTTTCCGCAAAAACAGTATTCACAAATCCTGAGCAGTCAAATCCAGAATAAGTCATCCCTCCCGCTCTATAAGGAGCTCCAAGGTATTTCTCTGCATCAGAAAGGATGTTTGCTGCTTTGGCATTAGGTCCCTCCTTTGAAGATTTTTTATTTTTTGATTTTGATGGCTTTTCATTATTTGTATTATATGAATAAGAATTGTTATTAGAAATATTTTTATTTCCATAAACTCTAGCTGGCTGAGATGCTCCACATGACCACAAAGAAAATGTAACCACAACTAATAATACGGTTTTTTTCATCGAATAAAATTTTTGCTAAACGCCAAAGATAGTAAAAAATAAGCGAATTCACAAAAGAAAACAATACATTTTGCAGAAAAAATGTTTTTAGGTGTAACCTTTATGATAATCCCATCGTATATGTAATTAGTAAATTACAAAATACTATTTATCAAATGAGACAACTAAAAATTACCAAACAGGTAACCAACAGAGAGACCGCATCTTTGGACAAATACTTACAAGAAATCGGTAAAGTAGAACTTATCACTGCCGATGAAGAGGTTATTTTAGCCCAAAAAATCAGGTCTGGAGACAAGGTTGCTTTGGAAAAACTCATCAAAGCCAATCTTCGTTTCGTGGTTTCTGTTTCTAAACAATATCAAAACCAAGGACTTTCATTGCCAGACTTAATAAACGAAGGAAATTTAGGGCTAATGAAAGCTGCGAAAAGATACGATGAAACCAGAGGATTCAAATTCATTTCTTATGCTGTATGGTGGATTAGACAATCTATTCTGCAAGCTTTAGCTGAGCAGTCTAGAATCGTAAGACTTCCTCTAAATAAAATAGGCTCTATCAATAAAATCAACAAAGCCTATGCGGAATTGGAACAAATCAACGAAAGACCGCCATCTCCAGAAGAACTAGCCGAAGTATTGGATATGAGCGAGGAGGACATCAAAGAATCTATGAAAAACTCTGGAAGACACCTATCTATGGACGCTCCGCTAGTAGAAGGTGAAGATTCTAACCTATATGATGTCTTGCGTTCTGGCGAGTCCCCAAGCCCAGATAAAGAACTGATGCTGGAATCTCTACAAATAGAAATAGAGAGAGCCTTGCAGACCCTTACACCGAGAGAAGCCGATTTAGTAAGACTTTATTTCGGGTTAAATGGTAAACATCCTATGACCTTGGAGGAAATAGGTGAGACTTTTGATTTAACGAGAGAGAGAGTTCGACAAATCAAAGAAAAAGCCATTAAAAGGCTGAAACACAACAGTAGAAGTAAAATTTTAAAATCCTATTTAGGGAAATAACAGAAAAAGCAGTGAAATTTTCACTGCTTTTTATTTTTAATAAATTGATTTAAAATGAATTACATAAAATTTCATTTTTTTTAAAAATAATTTTTCTTAGCATATGATTTATATTATATTTGCATCTTAAATTTTAAATAAAAACAGAAGAACAAAAGAATTTATGATTTACAAAGTACGAGTTATTTTAGATGCAAAGGAGCAGATTTTTAGAGACATTGAGATTAGAGAAAAACAAACTCTTTGGAATCTGCATTTAGGGATTAAGAGTGCTTTCAGCCTTCAGGGTGAGGAGCTTTCTTCTTTTTACTATTCTGATGACAGCTGGTCTGAGGGGGCAGCAGTTCCTTTAGAAGATATGTCTGATGATGGAGATGGAGACACGATGTCTGATGTGTACATGAATGAGGCATTTCCAGAAATTGGAAGTAAAATGCATTTTAAATACGGGCTTTTAGACCTTTGGGAATTTTTTTGTGAACTTTTGGAAATCACAGATGAGAAAAACTCTGTAAATTATCCTATTACAGTATTCCGTTTTGGGAATGTTCCTCTAAAAGCTCCAAGTAAAAATGGTAGCTCTGCCACTACAAAGAAACAACAATCAAACATCGCTGTGGATGACTTTGATTTATTAGAAGAAGAGGATTTCAGTTCTGAATTTGAAGACGGCTATGATGAAGAAGATGATTTCTCTAATGACTACTATGATGAGGGAGTAGATGAAGAGGACGACTACAAATAGTTAAAAACCAGCATATTATGAAAAAATATTTTTTGCTTATTTTATTCGCTGTCTTTGCTATATCTTGCTCCAAAAAAGATTTAGTTTTTACAGGAAAAATCAATAATCCTGCACCGCTGAGCAGAATAGAACTTATAGATGTTTCGTCCGTTGCCACGCTTCCTATTGCGAATATTGGCATAGATGAAAAAGGAAATTTTTCTGATACTATCAGTGTAAAAAAAGATGGAATCTACGCTCTGGTATACCAAGGAAAAGTAAATTTCTTATATTTAAAAAATGGTGAAAATCTAAATCTGGAAGGAAATGGTTCTACTTTCCCTGAAGACCTGAAAATCAGTGGAAAAGGGCAAGGAAACAATGAATTCTTGATTGAAAGTCAAAAATTCATCACTTCATACTTTTCTAAATTAAACCAAGCTGTTTTAGCAAAAAACGAAAATGATTTCATCAAAGAAATAGAAAAATACTCTGCTGATATCAATAAGAAATTAGATGAAATTGCTAAATCTAAAAATGCTGACAAGGATGTAATAGAATGGAAAAAGAGCGACCTGATGGTGAATCTTCTGATGATAAGTTCTCAATATGAAATGATGCACGGACAGATGACCCAAAACCCTGATTTCAAAGTATCTACAAATTTCAAAGAAAGTCAGAAAAAATTTGAAAAAGAATCATTGATCAAAGAATTTCCTGCTTATAGACAGTATCTTTTAGGAAAATTGGAGCCTGATTTCAGAAAATTCGCTACTCCTTATCTTAACGATACTAAAACTACACAAACAGAGGTTTTCTTGAAGTTTCTAGAAACTAGAAAGGAATTTTCACAAGAGCAAAAAGACTATTTGGCTGCATATATTGCTACTCAATTTGACCTTCATCCTCAAAATGATAAAATTGAGCAAGTTCTAAAGGCGCTCACTGAAAAGGTAAAATCAGAAAACATTAAAAAAGACTTAGAAAGAGTTTACACTGCAATCATAGGACCAAAAGTAGGTTCTACATTACCAGAAGTAAACTTTACAAAACAGGATGGAAAAGCTTATAAAATAAGCGAACTTAAAGGAAAACCTACTTTGCTAATTTTCTATAGTTCTTTTGCACCAAATATTGTACAATCTGCTGCTGCATTAAAAGAAATTACTGAGTTTTATAAAGCAAAACTAAATGTAGCCTATGTCAATATGGATGATGATGTGAAGCAGTTCCAAAAGACTTCTAAATCATTATTAAACGGCTTTACAGGAGTTAATCTTTATGCTAAAGGAGGGCTAAAATCTGAGGCAGCACAACAACTCCATATCTATGGATTTAAGCTTCCTAGTTTCATGATTTTAGATAAAGATGGAAAGGTTGCAAGTAAGACTGTTCTTGGACTTTCTAATATCCAACTGACAGAGCTTATCGATATTCTAAACAAACAAACAGGTCTGACTGCTCCTGTACCTGAGGCTTCTGAAACAGAAGAAGAACATAACGAACACGATGGTCACGGACACTAATAAAAAGTTAAAGGAATAAATAGAGTCCAATTTTTGGATTCTATTTATTTTTATAAATCACTTATATTACATGATAAATTTATACTTATTTAAAAAAGTTACACTAAACGGACTTAAGTATTTTTTTTATTTCATCTGTTTATTCTTCATCAATCGTTTTATATTTTTTTCAGTTTATGGAAAATGGTCTCAGCTTGGAGAGTATCTTTCCGATATTTTCTATGCTTTTTTCATTGTAGGCCCTCGCTTTGATATATCTGCTATATGCTACGCTTTTCTGCCTTTGGCTGTATTTTGGCTGTTTTCGCTATTTATTCCTAAACGATTTACTACAAATTTCCAAAAGATATATCTCACTTTCAGCTGTTTTTATCTAGTTTTTGTTTTAGTCGTTTATGTTTCTCTTTTCATTATAGATTTTTTTTATTATCAATTTTTCCAATCACATATTAATATCTTATTCTTTGGAATATTTAATGATGATACGAAAGCTGTCCTAAAATCCGTATGGACAGACTATCCTGTATTTAAAATATTTATCATTTATGCTATCTGCATCGTTAGTTTTCTATTTTTACACAAGAAAATTAAGAAAAACTTTAGCGTAAATACTTATTCTGCATCAAAGAAAACTTTGTTTCTCTTAGTAGTTTTCCCTCTATTCATTGCAGGAATGAGAGGCAGCTTAGGCGAATTCACACTCCGCAGGGAACATACTAACATAGGCACAAATGAGTTTATCAATGCTCTTTGCTACAATCCTGTTTATGCCCTAAAATTCGCAAAATCAGAATTAAATGACAACCTTATCACTCCTGATATTGCCCAAGAATTAAAGATGAGTGGATTTAGTTCATTTGAGCAGGTAAAAGAGGTTTATCGCGAAAATATTATTGATGATTTTGACAAGAATTTGTATTCGACAACGGCTCATAATGAGTTTTTAGAGAAAAATCCGCCCAACATCGTATTTATCCTTATGGAAAGTATGAGCAATCATTATTTTGAACTCCATTCCAAAGAACTTAATCTTTTGGGTGATTTGAATGAAATTCTGCCCGAATTATACTATTTCAAAAATGGTTTGTCATCTTTCAATGGAACTATATATTCATTAGAAAACCTTCTGGTAAACACTCCGAAAGGCATCATCTCACAGTCGCCTTACTTTGACACCTCATTCAGTTCATCCATTTCAAAGCCTTTCAAAGAGCAGGGCTACGAGACTTATTTCATAACAGGTGCGCATCTTTCATGGAGAAATACAGACAAATTCATAAAAAAACAAGGTTTTGATATTATCAAAGGAAGTTCTCACATCAAACAAAAATTCCCTAACGCTGAGGACTTCGCTTGGGGAACTCACGATGGCTATTTATTTGATTATATAAAAGACCAGCTTCAGCAGTCTCCTTCAAAGCCAAAAATGGTCTTTTCCCTCACTGTGAGCAACCATACTCCATATGAGATTCCTACTCATTACAAACCATACCCTATTAAAATAGATGCCATAAAAAAACTTCTTCGAGTGGATGAAAAAATGGCTTATGCTAATTTTTATTCCCATCAGTATTCAGCCTCTCAACTGGCTAAATTTATAAAAGACATCAAAAATTCTCCTTTGGGAGAAAACACGATCATCATAGCTACAGGTGACCATAATATCCGACAAGTATTCGAATATGATGATGAAAACTCCTTCCTAAAACGCAGTGTACCAATACTTTTCTACATTCCAGAAAAATATAAACCTGCCTTTTTCGATTCCTCTGTGATGGCCTCCCACAAGGACATCTTCCCTACTATATTTAATTTGAGCTTATCCAACCAAAAATATATCTATTCGGGAGATAATTTGTTTAAAAAATCGCCAAACTACCGCTTTGCAATCAATGAATATAATTTCATAGCCGATTCCATAGGGGTGATTTCTTACGAAAACGGAAGCCCTGCTTATTACACTTGGAAAGATGAAAATAAAAGAAAATTGAGTTTAGATAATATTCAAAATCCACATGCTCAATTCATGCTAAATAAAATGAAGGCTTTCTCCGCCCTACAAACCATCCAAATTTATATGGATATAGAAAAAAATAAATAAATTTAAGTATATTCGATTCCTATAAAAATACCGAATGAAAAAAAATAAAAATCTAATTTTAGAAAACATTAAATTAACTTCCGCTGGCGCGAAAGGAGTTTCTGTTGGAAAAACCAAAGATGGCAAAACTGTGCTTGTCTCTGGAGCAATCCCTGGAGACACCGTAAATGCTCGTGTAAAAAAGGCAAAAAGCAAATATTACGAAGCAGAAATGGTAGAAATTTTAGAGCCTTCTCCGTTTCGGATAGATCCAGAATGCATACATTTCGGTGTGTGTGGAGGATGTAAATGGCAAAATATGAGCTATGAAAAACAGCTGGAATTCAAACAAAATGAGGTTCTTAACAATATTAAAAGAATAGGCGGCATAGAAGATTTTGAGTGCATCCCTATTCTCGGAGGCGAAGAACATTATTTCTACCGAAATAAAATGGAATTTTCGTTTTCCAATGCTCGCTGGCTGACTTCAGAAGAGATAAAATCCGACACAGAAATAGACAACAAAAACGCTCTGGGCTTCCATATTCCTGGGCAGTGGAGCAAGATTTTAGACCTAAAAGAATGCTACCTACAAGAAGCACCATCCAACGAAATCCGTCTGGCAATCAGAGATTATGCGATAAAAAACAACCTTGATTTTTTTGATTTAAGGAATCAAGAGGGATTTCTACGAACGCTGATGCTTCGCCAAAATTCCAAAGGAGAATGGATGATTCTCATTCAGTTTTTCCGAGAAGAAAAGGAAAACAGAGAAAATTTATTGAACTTTATTTTGGATAAGTTCCCTCAAATCAAGACTTTACTCTACGCTATCAATTCCAAAGGAAACGACAGCGTGTATGATTTGGATATCCAGACTTATTTTGGTGAAGGATTTATCTTTGAAGAAATGGATGGATTAAAATTTAAAATTGGTCCAAAATCTTTCTTCCAAACCAATTATAAACAAGCCCTAAATCTTTATAGAAAAACTTTGGAATTTGCTGATATTCAGGAAAATCATGTAGTGTATGACCTTTACACAGGGACAGGGACAATAGCCCAATATATGGCAAGACATGCCAAACAAGTGATTGGGATAGAGGCAGTTCAGGAAGCGATAGATGCAGCGATAGAAAACGCTGAGCTTAACGGACTGAATAACTGCACTTTCTACTGCGGAGATATGAAAGAAGTCTTCACAGAAGAGTTTCTGGCGCAACATCCGAAGGCAGATGTCCTAATTACCGACCCTCCACGAGATGGAATGCACCCGAAAGTAATAGAGCAGATTCTAAAACTTTCGCCAGAAAGAATCGCTTATGTAAGCTGTAATTCGGCGACGCAGGCGAGAGATTTAGCCCTAATGAAGGAGCACTACAATGTAGTAAAAATCCTTCCTGTGGATATGTTCCCACAGACGCACCATGTGGAAAACATTGCTCTTTTAACAAAGAAATAATTTTTTCATAAAATAAAAATGCAGCCCTAAGAGCTGCATTTTTTTATTTCATATCATACATGACTAGCGCGGTCACGAGTTTGGGCTCTATGTAAGTACATTTTGGAGGCATTTTCAGGTTTTTATCTGCGATTTCTACTAAATCAGAAAAACTCACAGGATGTACCCCAAATGCTACTCTATACTCCTCATTATCAACCTTTTCTTTTAGTTTTGTGATTCCCTCTACGCAAGAACTTCCCCGCAGGTAATCCACTCGTTTGGTGGTTTTCAAATCATCTATTCCTAAAATCGGACTCAGTATATATTTGTCCAGCAGATAATGGTCTATAATCCCCAAACACTCTTCACAACAGCATTCTTCCTTTAGTGTAAGTTTATAAAACTGTCCATCTAAATAAAGACTTATAAAGTGTTTTTGCTCTGGATAATACGGGTTTTCCCCTTTATTTTCAATAATAAATTTATCCTCCAACTGATGCAAAAACTGCTCCACCGTCAGACCATTCAAATCCTTGACAACCTTATTAAAATCATTAATTTTAATCGATTGGTCAGAAACTATGAAACTATAAACAAAGTTATACGGCTCATTTCCAACATGATTAGGATTTTTATCCTTTCTACGCTCAGAATAGAGTGCCGTAGAACCCATTCTATGATGCCCGTCAGCAATGTAGAAAGCCTCTACTTTTGCTAAGATTTGTTCATATTTTTTCAAGGTTTCTTCATCTTGAATTTTCCAAACACGATGTTTAGTCCCCTTGCTGTCTGCATATTCCAAAACAGGATTTTTCCTTTCTTCCTCACTCATAAGAGCCTCTAATTCAGCATTTGAAGAATAGGTCAAAAGCACTGGTTCCGCTTGGAGATTCACACCTTCCAGATACTTAGAGAGTTTTTCTTTTCTGTGTGTGAGTGTTTCTTCATGCTTTTTAATCTTTCCCGCATTATAATCTTCTACGGAAACCAATCCTAAAAGCCCTCTGAAAACACTGCCGTCAGGTAATATTTGACAATACAAATAATATCCTAATTCCTCCTCCTGATGCAGGTTGTGATTTCTCAGCAACTCCTCATAATTCGCCCTCACTCTACCCAAATTCTGCTCCAAATTCTGAGGTTCACCAGACAAATACGGTTCCACCATTCTCACATAAGAAAACTCTCTTTCGGCTTTCTTTGCAATTTCTTCCTGAGTATAATTACTCAATGGGCGTGTAGGAAAACTTTTTATATACTCCCCATAGGGCGTTATCCCACGAAATGGCTTGAATACAGGCATAAATCTTGTTTTTTATGCTTTAAAATGATTTTTTAAATGGATCTCATTACATCTACCAATACCTGTACACTTTCTATCGGTAAGGCATTGTACATACTTGCTCTGTATCCTCCCAAGTTTCTATGTCCATTTAGACCATTGATTCCTGCTTCTTTCCAAGCTTTGTCAAACGCTTCTTTTTTAGATTCATCTAAAAGTTTGAAAGAAACATTCATATTAGAACGATCTTCTGGACGGCAGAAACTCTCAAATAATGGGTTTCTGTCTATTTCATCATAAAGAAGTTTTGCTTTCGCATTATTTCTCTGCTCTGCTGCTGCTATTCCACCATTTTTTTCAAGGTGCTGTAATGTAAGCAAACTAGCATAAATAGGGAATACAGGAGGTGTATTAAACATCGCATCTTTGCTGATGTGAACTTGATAATCTAAATAAGAAGGAATGTCTCTTCCTGTTTTTCCTAAAATATCCTTTTTCACTACTACCAAAGTAGCTCCAGCAGGTCCCATATTCTTCTGAGCACCAGCATAGATAAGGTCAAACTGAGAGAAATCTATTTCTCTACTGAAAATATCCGAAGACATATCGCACACTAGAGATGTTTCCACTTTTGGGAAAGATTTCATCTGTGTACCGAAGATAGTATTGTTAGAAGTACAGTGGAAATAGTCATACTCCGCTCCCACAGTATAATCTTTTGGGATGAAAGAATAATTTTCTTCTTTAGAAGAACCTACAATATCCACCTGTCCAAGTCGTTTAGCTTCTTTAATTGCACCTGCTGCCCAAGTTCCTGTATCTGTGTAAGCTGCCTTCCCTCCTACTTTCATCAAGTTAAAAGGAACCATTACAAACTGTAAAGATGCTCCTCCTCCTAGATAAAGTACATCATAATCATCTCCTAATTTCATTAGTCTTTTTACGATGGCTCTAGCCTCATCCATTACTTCGATGAAATCTTTACTTCTGTGAGAAATCTCAAGTAATGACAATCCGATACCATTAAAATCCAAAATAGCTTCTGCTGATTTTTGGAAAACTTCTTGTGGCAAAATACACGGTCCTGCGCTGAAATTGTGCTTTTTCATTGTTTTAATTTTTATATACGACTTTTAAATTTTTATTAAAATAAACTTGGGTTTAAAGGTAATTATTTTTCTGCATTCTTCCAAAAGAATTGAGAAAATTATTCTCCATGCATGAACGCCTTCTTCGTGAGAAGCTGCTCCTCTGTCTCCACATGGTCTTCATCTGGCACACAGCAGTCCACAGGGCACACTGCGGCGCACTGCGGTTCATTATGAAAGCCTATACACTCCGTACATTTATCCGTTACTATGAAATAGGTATCATCACTCACTGGCGGCTGCGCCTCATCCGCATCCAAAGTAAGTCCCGAGGGAAAAGTTATCATTCCTGATAATATAGTTCCATCTGAAGCCCTCCAATCCACTGCACTTTCATAAATGGCATTGTTGGGACATTCAGGCTCACATGCTCCACAGTTGATACATTCGTCCGTTATTTTGATAGCCATTAGTATTATATTTTTTAATTTTGCACAAA
Source organism: uncultured Flavobacteriaceae bacterium (assembly GCA_963516675.1). GTDB lineage: Bacteria > Bacteroidota > Bacteroidia > Flavobacteriales > Weeksellaceae > JABCPE02. The sequence goes on from CAUQBH010000004.1 coordinate 96,309, forward strand.
GTTAAAAACTTTATTTATATAAAAACAATATTTATGAAAAATGATAAAATAGTTTCCTCTTTATCGCAGTTGGGCGATTTTTTAAACCAATTTCTCTCCGCTAAACCAGAGAATTTCGATGAAGAAGAAAGCAAATTCGCTTCCTTGATAAAAAAATCCGAAATAGAAAATCCCTGGTTTACAGATGAAAGCGTAAGATTTTGCCTAAAAAGCTGGGCGAAAAACCTTACCGAAGAGAAAATATCTGCTTGGACTGGTCAATATCATTTTTCTTCCACTCCGAAAAAAATCGGGCTGATTCTCGCTGGAAATATCCCTTTGGTAGGTTTTCATGATGTGATTTGCGTTTTACTGAGCGGAAACATTCCTTTGATAAAACTTTCCTCCAGAGACAGGCTGATTTCACCTTTTTTACTTAACAAATGGAACGAACTCAGTGGTGGGATTTTGGAGTTTCATTTTGTGGAAAAATTAGAAAATTATGATGCTGTCATCGCTACGGGAAGCAATAATACGGCTAGATATCTGGAATATTATTTCAAAGATGTGCCGAACATCATTAGGAAAAACAGAACTTCCATCGGAGTTTTAAAAGGTGATGAAACCAATGAGGAAATTCAGGCGCTTGCGGAGGATATTTTCCGATATTTTGGGCTGGGCTGCCGAAATGTTACACGGCTGTTTATTCCTTCCGAAATGCCTTTGGACAGGTTGTTTGAGAATTTTATTAATTTCAAAGAAATCATCAATCACAACCAATACGCCAATAATTACGACTACAACAGAACCATTTACCTGCTGAACCAAGAGCAGTTTTGGGACAATAATTTCGTAATGTTCAAAGAAGATGAAAAACTTTTCAGCCCACTGTCTGTTATCAATTTCAGCCGATATGAAACAATAAACGATGTCCAAAATTTCCTTTCGGAAAACGAAGAAAACATTCAGTGCATTGTAGCAAATTCCACACTTGAAATTCCTACGGCTATCGGCTTTGGAGAGGCACAGCACCCTGAACTAGATACTTACGCCGATAATGTGGATACGATGGCGTTTCTATCAATATTATAGATATTATCAATAAAAGCTAAATTATCATTATTATTTTTTTATTTATATTTGCCGGCTATTTAAAAAAATTAAACAAAAACAAAAATATGAATAAAAAAATTTTATTAACAGCTTTATTATTAACAGGTTATGGTTTATCTAACGCTCAAACAGGAAGAGTAGGTATCAACACAAATTCACCTTCTTCCACACTAGATATCAATAGTGTATCTAGTGATGCTAACAAGGGAATTATGGTACCAAGAGTAACTGCAGCAGAGATGGTTACTATGTCTAGCACATTGACAGACAAACAAAACTCTCTTCTAACTTACCTAAACGAAACTATGCCTGCGGCTAATAGAAGTGGTAAATTAGAATTTGTCTATGAGAAAGGGTATTACTATTACACACATTCAGAAGGCAAATGGAGAAGACTCTACCCTACTGGTTTTGAGAAAATTACAGAAAACAACAAAACTGGATATAGAATCATTGGTAACAACTCAGCAAACTACGGAGATATAGGAAAATTTGCTGTAGATGCCAGTTATAGCAATGGTGCATCTACTGTAAATGGTGCTACAGGAGACTATTCTTTTGCAACTGGATTTAATACAATCGCTTCTGGAAATTATTCCTCATCATTAGGTCAGCAAAATACTGCTGAAGGAGAAAGTTCCTTTACTGCAGGAGCAATAAACAAGACAATAGGTAAATCCTCTATAGCTCTTGGAAGAAATAGTGTTGCCGCAGGAGATTATTCACTAGCTGTAGGAACATCTAGTACAACACCAATTGCACCAAAAACTACTGCTATCTATGCGGTTGCGATAGGACAAAACGCCAAAGCGGGAGCCAATCATGCAGTGGCCATTGGTAATGAAGCTGTTGCTAGTGATATACATGCTGTAGCTTTAGGATATAAGGCTAAGGCTATGAGTAGTTATGCACTAGCTTTTGGTCCTAATGCAAAAGCTACAGTTACCAGTGCTGTATCTATCGGCTACGAAACAGAAGCACATTCTAACACTTCTGTAGCTTTAGGAAGACAATCAAAAGTAAATACTGGTTCTGATTATGCCGTAGCTATTGGATATTCCAATTTAGTAGATAGTAGTAGTAAATACGCTGTTGCAATGGGTGGTACTACGGTAGCTAAAGGTACAGCAGCTATAGCCATGGGGTCAAATGTATCTACAAATGGTACAACAGGAGAAATAGCTTTAGGAGCAAATAGTACAGTAGGTGCTGCTAAAAAAAGAAGACTAAATGTAGGGAATGGAACATCTGACACAAATTTAGCTGATGCATTTACTATTCTTGTTGATGGTAGAACGGGAGTTGGATTTGATAACTTTGAAGCTCTTCCTAGCACTACAAAATTACAAGTAAATGGAGGGATAAAAGTAGGAAATGAATCTACTTGTAATGCTGCTAATGAAGGAACTATTCGCTTTGATTCTACAAATAAGGTTTTTGAAGGATGTACTGGAACCACTTGGGTTAAATTACACCAATAAAAGTCACTGACTAGAAACCCATCAAGAATTGCTTTTCCAAAAAAATAATTATATTTGTAAAATTAAATTTAAAAACAAAAACTTTTATGGAATTTACAAATCAATTGGTAGCAATGTCTACTGAGGAGCAAAAAGCTTCTTTTTATAGAAAAACTTATATGCATGTGGCGTTGGCTATTTTGGCTTTCATCTTTGTAGAAACTGCTTTACTAATGGTAGTTCCTGCTGAACTTATTATGGGAATGGTTTCTCAGAAGTATGTTTGGTTACTAATCATCGGTGGGTTTTGGCTGGCTTCTATGTTGGCCGAAAAATGGACTATGGCGAGCAGCCGTGCTATACAGTACGCTGGATTAGGTTTTTATGTGCTTTTGGAAGCAATTATTTTCTTGCCATTGATTTATATAGCTGTTGCTTATACAGGTGGCAAAGTTATTTTACAAGCAGGATTGATTACTTTCATGCTATTTTTAGGGCTTACAGGTGTGGCTCTTACTTCTAAAAGAGATTTTTCTTTCTTAAGAAGCATCTTAATTATTGGTGGATTAATTTCTCTTGGGCTAATCGTTGCAGGGATGCTTTTCGGGTTCAATCTTGGACTTTGGTTCTCTGTAGGAATGGTTTTTCTAGCAGGAGCAAGTATTCTATACCAAACTAACCAGCTCAAAAATGTCTACACAACAGAACAATATGTAGGAGCTTCATTACAGCTATTCTCTTCTGTGATGCTTCTATTCTGGTATGTTTTGAGAATTTTAATGAGCAGAAAAGACTAACAAAATATTTCTGAAACACGGGAGTCGGGAGGCTAAATCTTGATTCTCATGTTTTCGTTTTTTTATTTTTTATTTAACCAATTTATTCTAAATATTATGTCATACGGACTTTTAAAAGGAAAAAAAGGAATTATCTTCGGAGCTTTGGATGAAGACTCTATCGCTTGGAAAGTGGCAGAAAGATGCCACGAAGAAGGTGCTGAATTTGTACTAACTAACGCTCCTATCGCTATGAGAATGGGAGAAATCAATAGTTTAGCAGAGAAAACAGGTGCGGATATCGTTCCTGCTGATGCGACTTCTATGGAAGATTTAGAAAAATTATTTGACCATGCTATCGCTAAATTTGGGAAAATAGACTTCATTCTACACTCTATCGGGATGTCTGTGAATGTAAGAAAAGGAAAACACTACACAGAGCTCAACTACGACTGGCTGGAAAAAGGCTGGGATGTGTCTGCGGTATCTTTCCACAAAGTGATGAAACTCGCTTGGGAAAAAGACTGTATGAATGAGTGGGGCAGTATCCTTGCGCTTTCTTACATCGCGGCTCAGAGAACTTTCCCTGATTATAACGATATGGCGGACAACAAGTCTTACCTTGAAAGCATCGCTAGATCTTTCGGGTATTACTGGGGTGAAAGAAAAGTGCGTGTCAATACCATTTCCCAGTCGCCTACAATGACTACAGCAGGACAAGGGGTGAAAGGTTTTGATGGATTTATCAAATTTGCAGAAGATATGTCTCCACTAGGAAACGCGACTGCTGCAGAATGTGCAGACTACTGTATTTCCCTTTTCTCTGACCTTACGAGAAAAGTAACGATGCAGAATCTCTTCCATGATGGTGGATTTAGCAATACAGGAGTTTCCACAAAAGTAATGGAAAGATACAACAAAGGATAATTTTTACTAAAACACTCTCCACAAAAGGGAGTGTTTTTTTATCAATTTTCGACAAATATTTCTTATTTTTACCCTTATTTTTTATTTATCAATAAATTTAATACAATGGAACAAATAAAATTAAACAAAGAATGGAGAGAAAAACTCCTTCAGCGCTTTTTGACTTATGTAAAGATATATTCCACCAGCGACCCTGAATGTGAGGAAATGCCGAGTTCTCCGCAGCAGTGGGACATCGCAAAATATCTTTTTGAGGAAATGAAAGCTATCGGTCTGGAAGATGTCTCTATCGATGAAAACGCCTATGTATACGGATTTATCCCATCTAATATAGAGAAAAAAGTGCCTACTGTCGGATTTATCGCCCATTTTGACACTTCGCCTGATTTCAATGGTAAAGATGTAAACCCTCAAATTTGGGAAAATTACGATGGAGGCGACCTGCTTCTTAACCAAAAGACAGGCTTCACCCTCTCTCCTAACAAGTTTGAAAACCTGAAACAATACAAGGGACAAACTCTAATCACTACGGACGGAACGAGCCTTCTCGGTGCGGATGACAAGGCGGGCGTAACAGAAATCATGACAGCGGCAGAATACCTCATCCAGCATCCTGAGATAAAACACGGGCGGATAGCTGTGGGATTCAACCCTGATGAAGAAATCGGAAAAGGAGCACACAAGTTCAATGTAGAAAAATTCGGTGCCGAATGGGCTTACACCATGGATGGAAGTGATGTGGGCGAGATAGAATATGAGAACTTTAATGCGGCTGGAGCCGTGGTAAAAATCCACGGACTGAGCGTACATCCTGGTTATGCTTATGGAAAAATGGTAAATGCTGGGCTTCTCGCTGCTGAGTTTATCCAGTCGCTCCCTGCTAACGAAACTCCTTCTACTACAAGAGGTTTTGAAGGTTTCTATCATCTTTTAGACCTAAAAGCAGATGTTTCCGAAGCAAAACTACAATACATCATCCGTGACCACGATGAGCAGAAATTTGAAAACCGCAAGAAATTCATCGCAGAAAAAGTAGCGGAATTCAACCAAAAATATGGCGAAAATGTCTTTGAAATAGAGATAAAAGAGCAATATCTCAACATGAAAAAACAATTCGAAGGCAAAATGCACATCATAGAAGTGGCAGAAAGAGCCATGAAAAACCTAGGAATCACCCCAGAAGTAAAGGCCATACGAGGCGGAACTGATGGCGCACAGCTGTCTTACATGGGACTTCCTTGTCCAAATATATTCGCAGGAGGACTTAACTTCCACGGGCCTTATGAATATGTTCCATTAGAATCTATGGAAAAAGCCACAGAAGTTATCATAGAAATCGCTAAAGAAGTAGAGAAATTATAAAAATGAATCGCCTTTTTAGGCGATTTATTTTTTTGTATTGGTAAGTTTTATTTTGCTTCATCATACGGAAGCCTGTTGATAATAGACCTTCCGAGAGAGACTTCATCTGCGTATTCCAGCTCATCCCCCACCGAAATTCCCCTTGCGATGCTGGAAAATTTCACATTAAAATGCTTGAATTTCTTATAGATATAGTAAGCTGTGGTATCACCCTCCATCGTTGCACTCAGCGCAAAAATCACTTCTTTTATGCTGTCTTCATTGAGTTTTTTTTCAATGCTGGAAATATTCAGCTGGTGCGGCCCTATGCCTTCCATTGGAGAAATTTTCCCTCCTAAAACTAGATATTTTCCGTTATATTTAGAAGTATTTTCTATTGCGAGAACATCCCTTACATCTTCTACAATGCAGAGTGTTTCAGCATTTCGTTTTTCATCAGCACAGATTTCACAAATATCAAAATCCGAGAAATTATGACACTCTTGGCAGTATTTTATATTCGTTACCAGACTTTCCAAAGCCTGCGAAAGTGCCATTCCCTGAGATTTAGGCTGTCTGAGAAGATGCAGCGCCAGCCGAAGAGCCGATTTTTTGCCTATCCCTGGCAGTCCAGAAATTTCGTCCACTGCTCTGGATAATACTTTACTTGGGTATTCCATTCGGCAAAAATAAGAAATTCTCCCTAAAATTTACTTTTGGTAATAAATCTTATTCACTTCATCCGCTTTGATGAAAGTTCCCTGTTTCTGCTCCTTTATCCTTTCTGTGAAGAGCCTTCCTATAAGGTGGTCATACTCATGCTGGAAAATCACCGCTGTGAAACCTTCTACCAATTCTCGTTTTTTCTCTCCGTCCAAAGTTTCGTAAGCCAAATCAATCACGAGGCTGCGGTAGACTTCTCCTCTTTCATTTGGAATGGAAAGACAACCTTCTGCACCAAGCCTTAACGCTGAAGACATCCATTTGATTTCTGGATTTACAAAGAACTCAAAAGGTTTTCCTTCCTTGTCAAATCTCTGCACCCAGATTGCTTTTATGTTCAGTCCTACCTGCGGCGCGGCGATGCCTACGCCCTGTTCATCTTTCACGGTAGCGAGCATTCTCTCTGCTAACAGCCTCAAATTCGGGTCTTTGGCATCCACTGGGCGGGAAACATCTTTTAGTATTTTAAAATCTTTGGGATTGGTAATCTGTAAAACTCTCATCGGTTCAGTGCTTTTCCCTGATTTAATGAGGACAACATCCTCTTTCCCTATTTTCTTCTGAGCCTCTACGCTAGTTCCGAGCAGAACCAAACTTAATAAAAGAATTCTTATCATTTCTATCTATTTTTGATGATTATTAATGACAAATTTAATAATTTTTGGAAACTACCAGCATTCTTATATTTAAAATATCTTCTTATCTTTGGGAAAAATTTTTATTCCTTTTTTACTTAAAGTAAATTATGAAAAACCTAAACTACCCTTTAGATTTTAAATTTAAAATTACTACTTTAGCTAGCGATTTTAACATTACAGACAGAGACGGAAAACACATCGCCTATGTAAGGCAGAAAATGTTTAAACTAAAAGAAGATGTGGTGGTCTTCAGTGATGAAGAGAGAAGCGCAGAACTTTTCAGAATAAAAGCCGATAGATGGCTGGATTTCAATGCAAGTTACAGCATCACAGGAGCTGACGGCACTAATTATGGAAAGCTCACCCGAAAAGGAATGCGTTCTATATGGAAATCTACCTACGAAGTCTATAATGAAAACAACCAGCATAAATACACCATAAGAGAAGATAATGCATGGGTTAAGTTTTGGGATGGTCTCGTAGGAGAACTACCTATAATAGGTTGGTTTACAGGATATTTCCTAAATCCCACATACAGTCTGAAAGACTCTTCAGGGAAAACACTTTTTATACTGAAGAAAATGCCTTCGCTGCTGGGCAGAAAATTTCAACTGAATAAACTAACAGACAGCGATAATGATGAAACGCTTATCGTTCTTTCATACCTTATGATGGTGCTTTTAGAAAGAATGAGAGGATAAATATTAACTTTAAATAAAATTTTATGAGTTTATCAAACATAGAACCGCAGATTATTTGGAAAAACTTTTCTAAACTAAATGCAGTTCCAAGACCTTCCAAAAAAGAAGCGAAAGTAATAGAGTTTATCAAGAATTTCGGAGAAAGCCTAAACCTTGATACTCAAGTGGATGAAATAGGAAATGTTATCATCCGAAAACCTGCAACAGCAGGGATGGAAAACCACAAAACCATCGTTCTGCAGTCCCACCTTGATATGGTTTGTCAAAAAAACAATGATGTGGATTTTGACTTTGAAAATCAAGGAATTCAAATGTTCGTAGATGGCGACTGGGTAAAAGCAAAAGGAACGACACTCGGTGCAGACAACGGGCTCGGCGTGGCGGCTGTTATGAGTATTTTGGAGAGCAGTGATATCGCTCATCCTGCATTAGAAGCACTATTCACGATAGATGAAGAAACTGGAATGACAGGCGCTTTTAACCTAAAACCAAATGTACTAAAAGGCGAAATCCTCCTAAACCTAGACACAGAAGAAGACGATGAAATAGACATAGGCTGTGCTGGTGGTGTGGATGTAACAGCTACACAAACCTACAAAACTGCTCCTACGAAAGGAAATTTAGTAAAAATAGAAATCAAAGGACTGCAAGGCGGGCACTCTGGAATGGACATCCATAAAGGTTTCGGGAATGCAAATGTACTCCTTGGAAGGCTGCTCTATAACAGTCTTGAAAGTCAAGAAATAAAGCTGATTTCCATCGATGGCGGCGGACTTAGAAACGCGATTCCAAGAGAAGCCACAGCTGTTTTTTCAGTGAAAAATACTGATGATTTCATTGCAGAAGCCAATGAATTAAAAACTGAAATTCTACAAGAATTTGCGAGCATTGAAAAGGATTTGGTTATCAATATTGAAAAAACTGAAAGTTCTGAAAATGGTCTTTCTAAAGAAAATTCAGCTCAAATCATCCGCGTGCTGAAATCCGCTCACAACGGCGTATACAGAATGTCTCCTGATGTGGCTGATCTAGTGGAAGCTTCCAACAACATCGCTAGAGTGGAACTAAAAGATGGTGATTTGAAAATCCTAAACCTTACCCGTTCATCTGTGGAGTCTTCTAAATTCAATGTGGCTAACCAACTAAAAGCTGTTTTTGAATTAGGGGGACTAAATGTAGAGTTTAGTGGCTCTTACCCTGGCTGGAAACCAAATCCAAATTCAGAAATTCTCCGAATAATGGAGAAACTCTACACGGATAAATTTGGTTCAAAACCAAATGTGGTGGCTTGTCATGCGGGGCTAGAATGCGGAATCATCGGGGCTCACTATCCTAAAATGGAAATGGTAAGTTTCGGGCCTACAATCAAAGGCGCACACTCACCTGATGAAAGAGCAAGTATTTCTTCTACACAGAAATTCTGGGATTTCTTGAAAGATATTCTAAAAAATATTCCAAATAAATAACCGAAAAACGCCGAGCAAAATTGCTCAGCGTTTTATATTTTAGTCTAATAAATTTATTTTTGTTTAGTCACTACGAATAGATTTTCTTTGGACAAACCTACCAATTCGTGCTCCACATCTACTGGAATATCATAGTAGTCATTAGGTTTTAAAATAATCTCTTGTTCGTTTATAATAAACTTGATTTCTCCTTTTAAAACAACCAAAGAAGCTGGCGTAGAAGTTTTATGTTTTTTGAAAACTCCGTTCTTTCCTAGTGATACCGCCACTTGTTTTACTTTTTCTGAATCTCTTAGTATGTTAAAATGAGGCTTTTCAGAATTATAATTTTCAGTGTTATCCAAATTAGTTTTAACCAAGGATTTTACATTTTCCCAAGTCTTTCCGTTGTAAACATTCTTTATTTTTTTGTCTTTAAGAAGTTTTTCCGCTTTTGCAGCTCTTATTCCGGCTTTACAAAACACCACTATATTTTTCTTTCCTTCCAGTTTAGATAGGTTATTTTCTAATTCTGTGATTGGAATATTTATAGAATTTTTCACATTTCCTTGTGCAAATTCTTCTGGAGTTCTTACATCTACTAAGATTGTTTCTTTTTGATTAATAATTTCTGACAAAGACTGCGCTGCCAATTCTGCTGTGGAAATCAAAAGGAATCCTATCGCAAACAAAATTTTCTTCATAGCTTACATATTTAAAGTCAGCGAATATACAAATTTTATTTATTCCAAATTAGATTTTTATTCATAAAATCATATTTCACTGAAAATCAATAATTTTCATTCAAAAACAAATTTAATATCTTTGGGCATTATTTTTTTCATTCATCTATGAATATAAAAGAACTAAAAAATGCTGTAATATTATTTGCTGGAGACTCTGGAGACGGGATACAGCTCACGGGAGCGCAGTTTAGCCAGACTGTGGCTTTTTTCGGAAATGACCTCAACACTTTGCCCGATTTCCCTGCCGAAATCCGCGCACCTTCGGGAACTATAGCGGGTGTGTCTGGATTTCAGATTCATTTCGGAAGTAAGGAAATCAATTCTCCTGGTGACGCTTGTGATGTCCTAGTCGCAATGAATGCTGCTGCCCTAAAGAAAAACCTTAGCAAAGTCAAAGAAGCAGGAATCATCATATGCAATTCTGCTGGTTTTGATAGAAAAAATCTAAACTTAGCAGGTTACGAAACTTCTCCATTAGAGGCTTTATCGGGTGATTTTACGGTTTATGAAATTGACATTACCAAAAACACCATCGAGGCTCTGAAAGAAACTTCTCTTTCTCAAAAAGAAAAAGACAGGTCTAAAAATATGTTTGCCCTTGGGTTCATCTATTGGCTGTTTTCAAAGGATATAGAGCAAACCAAACAACATATTGAGGAATATTTCTCAAAAAAACCAGAAATCCGAGATGCCAACCTCAGCGTTCTAAAAGCTGGATATCAGTATGGTGAAATTGCAGAAATATTCACAGAGCGGTATTCCGTAGAAAAAGCAGAAATGCAGGAAGGAACTTATAGAAGTATTTCAGGGAATGAAGCTGTGGTCTTAGGGATTTTATCAGCTGCACAAAAAGCTGGTTTGGAGGTTTTCTACGGCGGATATCCCATCACTCCTGCATCGGACATTCTGCATCATTTAGCTAAATACAAACCACTGGGAGTCAAGACCTTTCAAGCGGAGGATGAAATCGCTGCCATGACCTCTATCATAGGGGCTTCCTTTGCTGGGGATTTAGGAGTTACTGCCACTTCGGGCCCTGGAATGGCACTAAAAACAGAAGGACTGGGATTAGGCTTTATGCTGGAACTGCCCATGGTCATTATAAATGTACAGCGTGGAGGGCCTTCCACTGGGCTTCCTACAAAGACTGAACAGGCCGACCTGCTCCAAGCCGTGCATGGAAGAAACGGCGAAGCGCCCATTCCTGTAATCGCGCCACAGTCGCCTTCTGACTGCTTTGAGGCTGCTTTTGAGGCTGCGAAAATCGCTTTGGAATACACCACGCCTGTCATTCTCCTTTCTGATGGATATTTAGGGAACGGAACTGAGCCTTGGCTGATTCCGAATTTTGAAAATTTACCAAAAATCCTATCGCCTTTCATAAAAGAACCCGACGAAAACGAATATCTGCCGTATTTAAGGGAAGCAAATCTTTCAAGGAAAATAGCCGTTCCTGGCACTAAAGGAAAGGAACACATCGTAGGAGGATTAGAAAAGCAGGAAAACACAGGAAATGTGAGCTATGATGCTGAAAATCACCAAAAAATGGTAAAATTAAGAGCTGAGAAATTTCAAAATATCAAACATTCTTATGCACCGCTTACCCTTGACCAAGGCGAGGAAAATGCTGATATTCTAATACTTTCATGGGGCTCTTCGTATGGAAGTATTCGTGATGCGGTGAAAAACCTGCTTCAGGACAATGTTTCTGTTGCTCATCTTCAATTAAGAAATTTGGCTCCGTTTCCACAGGATTTAGGGGAAAAACTAAGCAAGTTTAAAAAAATCATTATCCCTGAAATCAACAACGGACAACTCATCCACCTTATACAAGATGAATATCAGATAAAATGCATCCCTTTTAACAAGATAAAAGGAACGCCTTTCCTCTCTTCAGAAATAGAAGAATTTGTAAAAGAGGAAAGTACGAAATAAGAAAAAAAAGAGTTTGGCAAAATATTTGTCTATAATTAGGAATACTTAAATAAAAAACTATGAATAAGATTTTTGCAATGTTTATGCTTTGGGTTTCGGCTATGGTCTCGGCACAGCTGAATCACATTAACAACGGAGAGAAAATATCATATAGGATACATTATGGATTCATCAACGCGGGAACGGCAGAACTTACCACTAGCCAAGTAAATTACAAAGGTAAAGACCATCTTCGTGTGATAGGAGTAGGAAAAAGCACAGGGATAGTCAATACTTTTTTCAAGGTAAATGATGTCTATGAAAGCTATATAGATCTAGCGACTGGACTACCCAGCTTCTATGTAAGAAACATCTCTGAAGGAAGCTACAGAAGGCATTATGAAACGACTTTTAATCACGATAACAAGACTTTGGTTCTGTATGACAAACTCAAAAAAAACTCACGAAATTTCAACACTTTTGAGGGAATACAAGATATGCTTTCTGCTTTCTATCACCTAAGAAACATGGACAGCAGCAAACTAAAAGTAGGAAACCAAGTGAAACTGACTGTCTGGATAGATGACGAAACCTACCCTTTCATGCTGAAAATAGTAGGTGTAGAAAAAAAGAAAACTAAATTTGGGAAAATAGAATGTCTTAAAATAGTTCCATCCGTACAGAGCGGAAGAATATTTAAAGAAAAAGAAGGAGTAACCATGTGGGTAACCAATGACCAAAACCACATCCCTGTGGAACTAGAAGCAAAACTAATGGTAGGCTCACTAAAAGCCAGCATCAGTGGATATTCTAATCTGAAATACAATTTGGATTTTAAAAAATAAAATAAATCGTGCCGAAAAGCACGATTTATTGTTTTTAGTTCATTTTTATAGTGTAAGAAATTCCTACATGGAACCATCTTTTAGGAAGCGGAACCAGCGCTATTTCTTCGTACTGGGTATTGGTAACATTATTGATTAACCCATAAATATCCAGCCCATTTTTCTTGAAAGAAATTTTATAATCCAGCAGATGATAACTTAGGAAATCCAATCTTTGGTTATATCTATAAATCAACTGATTAGAGAAATATTTCAAAAATCTGGCTTCTACTTTACCCACCAGCTGATGTTTTAGGTTTTCTAGTGCGTATTTAGAAAGTGCATAGCCCTCGGTTTCGCGCTTGTTATCAATATAAGTATATCCCGCAGAATAGCTAAACCAGTCCACTGGTCTGTGGCTAAACTCCACCTCTACTCCTTTCAGGTTCATATCTCCTACATTTTTGGCTGCCCATTTTTCTGCTGATGTATTTCTTACCCAGTCTATGGCATCACTAGAATTTCTCATAAAACCACTCACTTTCGCTGTGATTTTAGGATTTTGGTAACGATAGCCCACCTCTGAGGAAATCGCGCTTTCTGGCTTCAAATCTGCATCGCCTATGTTTTCTCTATTAGAATAATACAGCTCGGTAAAAGTAGGAATTCTATTGACCCTTGCTACATTGGCGTAGATTTTATTATTTTCATTAAAATTAAACCCTACATCCACACCTGGGTAGAAGAAATTCCCTGCCTTGTCATAATTTGCCCAAGAAATACCAGGGACAATCTGTAATTTTTCACTGAAAAAAGAAAAATGATGCTCAAAGAAAACCTGAGTCAAAAAACGATTTCTATGCCCTAAATTATTACTCGCCAAAAACTCTTTTCTAAGTTCTACACCGAGTCCCGTAGTTCCTATTTTAGAGTCATAGCTGGCATTCAGCTGCCCGCCTACATTGTTCCCTATGTGCATATTTCTGTATGCTGCAGGGTTTTGCCTTTTCCATAGATACATATCCTGCCCTCTACGCCAGTAGGCATTGGCATTCAGCCCCCAGTTTCCTAATTTCTGTCTGTACGCCATACTTACGATGGATGCCTGTATTTCTTCGTACTGGTCGGCAGAAGAGCCATAGAAGCCATTTGAACCAAATTTCTTTTCGCTGAAACCTGCCTGAATTCCCACTTTTCCGTTTTTGATATCAAGTTGATTTTGATAAAAAACATTTCTTACCTGATAGTCTGTATTATAGCGGTATCCTGTGGAATAAGCGGTATTTGCTTGTAAAGACTGAGAAAACTTCTCTCCACCCAAATTGATATTTGCACCCAAAGAATACGCTTCAAAATCGCCACCCTCGGCAGTTATTTTTACTGTTTTTTCTTTGTGTGTTTTAGTAATGATGTTTATAACTCCTGCATAGGCATTATTCCCAAAACGCCTTGCAGCAGGGCCTTTTACGATTTCTATCTGCTCTACATTAGAGAGGTCTATAGGAATATTGAAACTATTATGCCCTGTCTGGCTGTCATTCATACGAATACCATTCACCAAAATCAAAACTTGGTCATAAGACCCTCCACGAATAGAGATATCGGACAAAACTCCATTTCCGCCTCTTTTTCTGATATCCACACCTGTGTACTGCTGCAGGAGTTCATCTATGCTCTTGGCAGGAGACTGCTCTATTTCTTTATGCTGGATGACTACTATGTTTTCATTGACCTTTTGGTAGGGAGTTTCAAAGAATTTCCCTTGAATAAGCACCTCATCTATTTGTTTTTCTTGAGCAGAAAAAGTAGCTAATATTCCTAAAAACATTATGCTAAACAACTTTTTATTCATTTTTATTATATTTTTTAAGGGAGCAAATATAATACTTTTTCAATAAATGTTGCTACTTATGACTTTTTTCATATAATTTATCCCTCTGAAAAACGCTTTTTATCCTTTTATATTTTATATATTTGCTTGGGTTTAAAAAAGTTAAAAAAGCTATGTTTTTCGCTCAAAAATATGTGTATAATACATCTGTTGTGCAGGGTTTCGCACAGCATATTTTATGTTTAGATGATTTTGCTTTTTCCCATATCTGTGCTGACATTATCTTTCTCAATAAATAAACCAACTATTTTCTATAGCTGGTTTCTAATTCCTAACAAAAATCTAAAATTATTTATATATGAAAAAACTATACTTAGATGATTTACGAGTAACTCCAGAAGGCTTTGACAGAGTGTATAATTATGCAGATTTTGTAGAATATATTACACAAAACGGCTTGCCTGATTTTATTTCTTTTGACCATGATTTAGGCGAAGACGAGTCTGGATATGACTGCGCCAAATATCTGGTGGAGTACTGCATAGAGCACAATCTACCACTTCCTAAATTCTCCGTTCATAGTCAAAATCCTGTAGGCAAAGAAAATATAGAAAGATTACTAAATAATTTTTCTGCAAGTTTCTAAAACAGCGGCATCCAAAAAAGCCTAAAAAAGGAGAAAAAACTGATTAAAAATTTTAATAAAATGAGGAAATATCTTGTATTTCTACTATTATCATGTTTTGCTATAAGCTGTACCCAGCAAGAAAATATAAATGACCTAATAAAAAAAGCTGAGCAGGGAGATGTAGAGGCGCAATATAATTTGGGATATTATTATCATAGTGGAGAAGGCGTAGAACAATCCGAAAAAAAAGCTCTCTATTGGTGGCAAAAAGCGGCAAAACAAGGACATGCTAATTCACAATATAATTTGGGCGTTAATTACGGGAAGGGATATGGTGTAGAGCAATCCTATAAAAAAGCCATCTATTGGTGGCAAAAAGCAGCGGAGCAGGGACATGCAGAGGCGCAATTTAACTTAGGTGTTGTCCATGAGAAAGGATACGGCGTAGAGCAATCCTATGAAAAAGCTATCCATTGGTACACCAAAGCTGCGGAACAAGGGTTTGTCAGGGCACAAAATAATTTAGGGCTAGTTATTATGATGGAAATGGCGTGGAACAATCCTATCCCCACGCAGTATATTGGTTTACTAAAGCTGTGGAACAAGGATTTGCAGAGTCTCAATATAATTTAGGAATAGCTTATGAAAAAGGATATGGTGTAGAACAATCCTATTCAGAGGCGGTGTATTGGTACACCAAAGCAGCGGAACAAGGAAATGCAAACGCTCAAAATAATTTAGGAGTTGCCTACCATAATGGAAATGGCGTGGAACAGGACAAAAACAAAGCTATCTATTGGTTTAGAAAGGCTTGTGAAAACTTTAATGACGATGCCTGCAAAAATTTAAACAGAATAAAGTAGTGTTTTGGTTTACTACTTGGTAATTTTTTCAAATAGAAAAAGAATCCTTTTTTAGATTTTTAGAAAACATGATAAAAATCATTATTTTTTTAAGTTCTTCAAAAAATCTTTTGGCATGCTTATTGATTTACTAAAAATGTTTTTAATTTAAATTTTATTTTACCATTATGAAAAAAATGATTTTGCCTGTTTTATTAACAGGACTTTTCGCAGTGAGCTGTTCAAAAAAAGAAGAAGCTAAAACTGAAACTCCACAAACTGTAGAAGCTGACAGCGCTCAGCAAGCTCAGCCAGAAGAAGCTGCTAAAGCAGAAGCTCCTAAAAAGCATGTAGGTGAGTTCTCTGGAAAACTTCCATCTGCTGACGGTCCTGGTATCGAAATGAAATTAACTCTAAACGAAGATGGTTCTTTCCTTTTGGATGAAACTTATTTAGAGAAAAAAGATGGTCAGTTCAACGCTAAAGGTTCTTACGAAGTAAGCGCAGATGGTGCTTTCGTTACTCTTAAAGAAGAAGGAAACGATAAGCCAAGAGTTTTCTTAGTAGAAGAAGATGCTGCTTACCTTGTTGAGAAAGTAGGTGATGCTAAAAAGCCTGAATACAAATTGGCTAAAAAATAAGCTAACACTATCTTAAACCCAAAAGAAAAGTCGGAGAGAACTCCGACTTTTCGCTTTTAATATTTTTCCGATTTATTAGCTCAGACCGCTGATATTTCCCTCTGCATCTATGGTCATTCCCTCTGCCATAGGAACTTCTGGAAGCCCTGGCATACGCATAATATCACCCAAAATAGGAATCACAAAACCAGCTCCCGCTGCGAACTCAAAGCCTCTCACTGTAACATCAAATCCTGTAGGTCTTCCTATTTTTTTCTCATCATCACTCAATGATTTCTGCGTTTTTGCTATACATACAGGCAGTTTATCAAAGCCGAGATCTTTTATAATTTTAAGGTCAGCTTTTGCTTTCGGTGAATAGACCACTCCTTCCGCTCCGTATATTTTCTTTGCTACAGCTTCTATTTTAGCCTCTATGCTTTCTTCTAATGGGTATAAAAATTTGAAATCAGACTGCTGTTCCGTTGCTTCCACTACTGTTTTAGCCAAATCTCTCATTCCCTCTCCGCCGTGCATAAATTCATCCGCCAAAACAGCATGAACTCCCAACTTAGCGCATTCATCTTTCAAAAACTTGATTTCTTCCTCTGAATCTGTAGCAAAATGATTAATCGCTACCACAGGCTGAAATCCATAATTCTGAGCGTTTTCTATATGTTTACAAAGATTTCCGAAACCTTTTTTCAGGTATTCTAAATTTGGGCTTCCGTACTCATCTTTTTTCGCTCCGCCATGGTATCTCAGCGCCCTGATAGTCGCTACTATCACATACGCATCAGGTTTTAAGCCTGCATATCTGCATTTAATATCAATGAACTTTTCTGCTCCCAAATCTCCACCAAAACCAGCTTCCGTAACGACATAATCACCGAGAGAAAGTCCCATTTTAGTAGCGATGATGGTATTTGTTCCCTGTGCAATATTCGCAAAAGGGCCGCCGTGCAGAATGGCAGGATTTCCCTCCAAAGTCTGAACCAAATTAGGTTTAATGGCATCTTTCAGCAGGATTGCCATTGCGTTTTCTGCCTTTAAATCTCTTGCGAAAACAGGCTTTTTATCATAAGTATAGCCCACAAAGATATTTCCTAAACGCTGTTTCAGGTCCTCAAAATCTTGGCTCAGACAGAGAATTGCCATCACCTCGGATGCAGGCGTGATATTGAAACCTTCTTCCCTTACCACGCCGTTTTTATCGCCCATTCCTATGACTATCTGGCGCAGAGCTCGGTCGTTCATATCCATCACTCGCTTCCAGATGATGGTTTTTGGGTCTATATTTAGATTGTGTTTTTTACTTTGTAAGTTATTGTCTATCAATGCAGAAAGAAGGTTATTTGCCTTTTCCACCGCCGAAAAATCTCCTGTAAAATGTAGGTTGATATCCGCCATTGGGATAACTTGGGCATATCCTCCCCCAGCGGCACCGCCTTTGCTCCCGAAAACAGGCCCTAAACTAGGCTCACGAAGCACCAAAACAGCTTTTTTACCGATTTTATTCAGTCCATCACAAAGCCCCACCGAAACAGTGGTTTTTCCCTCTCCTGCCGGCGTGGGATTGATAGCTGTCACTAAAATCAATTTTGATTTTTTAATTTTTTCTTCATCGATGTATTTTAGAGGAATTTTGGCTTTGTGTCTGCCATAGTATTCTAAATCTTCCTCCGCAATAGCAATTTTTTCTGCAATTTCTCTAATGGGTCTGATGTCCGCACTTTGTGCAATCTGTATGTCTGTTTTCACAATAGTTTTGTTTCCTACAAATCTATAAAAATTTGATTTAAAATTAAAAAAAATTTATAGCGAATTAAAATATTAAAATCCCTAAATTTGTAGGCTGTCTATTTTGAAGAATTTTTGTATTTTCGCCAAATATTTTTGAATTCACTATGTCTTTACAAATTACTAATCTAACTAAAAAATTCGGTGAACAAACAGCACTGAATAACATCAACCTCAGCATTGAAAAGAACGAAATCGTGGGACTTCTCGGGCCAAACGGAGCAGGAAAATCCACGCTGATGAAATCCATCACAGGTGTAGTGAAAATAGATGAGGGCGAAATTTTGTTCAACGATAAAGATATCACTCAATATCCGATAGAAAGCAAGAAAAACATCGGTTTTCTGCCAGAAAACAATCCGCTTTACCAAGAGATGTTCGTAAAGGAATATCTGAATTTCGTGGCCGATATCCACAAGATACCAAGCGAAAGAATAGATGAAGTCATCGAGCTGGTGGGCATCACTCCCGAAAAATCCAAAAAGATTTCCCAGCTCTCCAAAGGGTATAAACAGAGAGTCGGGCTGGCACAGGCGATTCTCCACCAGCCAGATTTACTTATCTTGGATGAGCCTACGAACGGACTAGACCCTAACCAAATCATAGAAATCCGAAATGTGATAAAAGAAATCGGTAAGGAGAAAACCATCATCCTTTCCACGCACATCATGCAGGAAGTAGAGGCGCTATGCTCTCGTGTTATCCTCATCCACAAGGGAAACATCCTGCAAGACACCTCTATAGAGGAGTTCAAAGGGCGATACAGCAATCTGGAAGAAGCATTCCAGAGCTATACTAATGGATAAAATTTTTTCATTTTTTATTGTAAAATAGTCTGTCGATTTTAAGGACAGGCTATTTTTGTTTCTAAAATATCCATCTTCTCTAATTTCATAAAGTTCAAAAAAAATTCGTAAATTTCCAATGTCTTTTTTATTTACTTTATAAAAAATCATAAAATCATGGGACATTCACACGAAGGACACTGCCACCACCATAGTGTAAGCAGTCTAGAAAATATCAACAGGGCGTTTTATATCGGTATCGGTCTGAATCTGCTCTATACTATAATAGAATTTGTGGTCGGTTTTAGAATCAATTCTTTGGCCTTAATCTCTGATGCAAGCCACAATCTGAGCGATGTTGCCAGTTTGGGAATTTCGCTGGTCGGTATCATTCTTGCCCAAAAAGCCAGCACACACAGCCTGACCTACGGCTACAAAAAAGCCTCAATTTTGGCTTCGCTCATCAATGCTATTCTGCTGGTGTTCATTGTCTTTAAAATCATCATAGAAGCTGTGGAACGGCTGAATACACCTCCACAAATGGAGAGCAGCGGCATCATCATCACTGCTGCGATAGGCGTGATTATCAATGCTGTTTCGGCGTTTCTTTTTTATAAAGGACAAAAACACGATATCAACATCAAAGGGGCTTTTCTGCACCTGATGGTAGATGCTTTGGTTTCGGTGGGCGTGATTATCTCTGGGGTGATTATCTATTTCACTGGCTGGAATCTCGCGGATGTGGTGATTAGTTTCATCATCGCTGTGGTGATTTTGATTTCTACTTGGGGACTTTTGACGGAAAGCATCAAACTCAGCCTAAACGGCGTGCCAGAGGGCATTAACCCTAATGAAATCCAAAAGCTGATAGAGGAAATCCCTGCCGTAGAACAGACCCACCACCTCCATATATGGGCGATGAGCAGCTCCGAAAACGCCCTGACCGTCCATCTGGTGGTAAATGAGGGAATAAGTTTCCAAGAAATGGAGCAAATAAAAAAAGAACTCCGCCACAAGCTGGAACATCACAACATCCAGCATTCTACCTTTGAGATAGAAAGCTCTGGCTGTAAATGCGACCAAGAGTTTTGTAAATAACAAAAAACGGCCGCTCACACGGAACGGCTGTTTTTATTTATATTTGTTGAACTTTTATCAAAAGGACAATTTATGGAATTAAGTAAAAAAGAATTAGAGATTTTCGAAAAAATAAATCTATACGAGAGACATAGTAATATAAGTAATCAGTATAGATTTGAAGAAACATTTGAAAACTATTCAAATGATGAAGTTATAGAAATAGTTAAAGAATTGGGATATTCTGCAAAATACAGAAAGAAAGAAAAGTTTTTTCAGATAATTGAGACCATAGATGGGATAAAGTTTTATTTTCATTTTTCATTGGAGTATGGTATGGTGGAAATTATTATGGGAATGATGAATAAGAATAAAAAACACATTATAGGAGGTGCTTTCTCTTGGTTATGTAAAAAGATTAAAGTTACTGAAAATGAAGAAATAAAAGATAATGTAAAGTATGCTCGTTTTAGAAATTATGAAGATTTAAAAAATATTCTTAGAGAATATTTTTTAATCTATGAAGATTTTAAAACTGAAGTCTTAAAAGTAGATTGGGAACAATAAGATTAAGACCTGAATAATAATTAATTATGGAATTAAGTAAAAAAGAATTTGAGATTTTTGAGAAAATCAATCTGTATGAGAGATATAGTAATATAAGTAATCAGTATAGATTTGAAGAAACATTTGAAAACTATTCAAATGATGAAGTTATAAAAATAGTTAAAGAACTGGGGTATTCTGTAAAGTATAGAAAGAAAGAAAATTTTTTTCAAATGATTGAAACCATAAATGGAATGAAGTTTTATTTTCATTTTTCATTAAAATATGGTATGGTGGAAAGTATTATGGGAATGATGGATAAAAATAAAAAAAATATTATCGGAGGATTAGTTTCCAATGTATGCACGTTGATAGAAATGAGAAAAAATGAAGAAAAAGAAGGTTATATAAAAAAAGCCTGCTTCAGAAATTATGAAGATTTAAAAAATATTCTTAGAGAATATTTCCTAATCTATGAAGATTTGAAAACAGAAGTCTTAAAAGTAGATTGGGAACAATAAGATTTAAACCAGAATAATGATGGAATTAAGTAAAAAAGATTTAGAAATTTATGAAAAAATAAATCTCTATAAAAGACACCACACTCTTAGTGTTCAAAATAATTATGAGAGCACATTTGAAAACTACTCTAATGAAAAAGTTATAGAAATAGTAAAAGAATTAGGATATACTGCTAAATATAGAAGAAAAGAAAACTTTTTTCAAATAATAGAGACAACCAGCAAAATAAAATTTTACTTTCATTTTTCATTAAAATACGGTTTAGTAGAGATTATTATATATTGGGAATATAAAAAGAATAAAGATGTATGGGGTGGAGGGGACTTTGCTGGATTGTGTAAACTGATAGAAATAAGTAGAGGAGAAGAAATGGAGGGGTACATAAGGAAACCTTGTTTTAGAAATTATGAAGATTTGAAAAATATTCTTAGAGAATATTTCCTAATCTATGAGGATTTAAAAACAGAAGTCTTAAAAGTAGATTGGAATGAAGAGGATATGAAAGATTCTGAGTAAATAACAAAAACAGCCGCTCACATCGGAACGGCTGTTTTTATTTGTAATTATTGTTTGTTTTGATATAAAATTTTATTCAATCGGATGATGAAATCCACATTCCTTACTCCTGGGGTCACATCTTCCAGATCTATTTTATATACCTGATTATTCCTCACTGCATTGGTGTTCTTCAAGACAGGATCGGTTTTGAAGAAGTTGATTTTCTCCTCTATCGGCTCTGGGCGAGACTGAATGTCTATGATGAAAATAGCATCTGGATTTCGCTCTAAAACACTCTCAGGCGTCACGAACTCAAATCTTTTATCCAAATCTGCATAGATATTTATCCCATGAGCTTTATTGACAAGGTCTGTCGCCAAAGCACTAAAAGCCGCCACTCCTCCTTTATACGAAAGTATCAGAACCTTCTTCTTTTCGCCATCTTTTGGAACTACTAAATCCTTTTGGGCTTCATTATATTTGTTTTTCAGCTTAGTGACCAGCGCTTCGGCTCTGTCTGGAACATCAAAAATCTTACCCAATAGAATAATATCATCATAGACATCATCCAGCGTAGGATTTTGGATATCATCCAAACTTCTAAGGTTATAAGGTGCTATTCCCAATTTCATCAAATCTTCTGGTGAGCCTGCCGTTTCTTCATTAATATTCCCAGCCGCGAAATCTGGCTTTGCAAGTAAGAAAGCCTCTTTATTCATTCTGAAACCGTGACCTTTCAGTTTCTGAGGCACCTTTTCATAGGCTTCTCTATACTCAGGAAGAAGCTCTCCCTCCGTACTTCCTATGATGATTCTGTCCTCCAATCCCAATGCGAGAAGAATCTCGGTAGTATATGGATTAAACAGTGCTGCTCTCTGAGGCGGTGTCGTGATGACTACGGGAACATCCCTGTCTGCATCTTTATAAATATATTCTACTCTATTTTCGTTTCCTGTATTGGCTTTTGCGGTGGTATCTTTTTTCTCTGAACAAGACAGCATCGCTACGGCAGTCAAAGCCAAAAACAATTGTTTTTTCATAAAACTATATTTTAAATTTATTAGAAACTGTATTTTACATTAAACATCACATTTCTCGGCGTTCCAGGGAACAGTCTTGTGTAGTCAAATGCCCCGCCCCAGTATGTTTTGTTAAATAAATTTCCTACATTCACAGCCAGCTGCATTTTGTTTAATTTATAATAAACCGCTGCATCTACCACTACATAAGAAGGAATGGATAAAGTCCTGTCCGCCCATGCTATTCTATCTCCTACATAGTTTCCTCCTAATCCTATTCCGAAATTTTTCAGCGCTCCTTCCTCGAAATTATATCTTGTCCATAAGTTGAAGCTGTGTTTTGGCGTGTTTCTACTTCTGTATCTTTCGCCGTTTTCTGTTGTCTTAGCATCGATGAAAGAATATCCAGCATTAACCTGCCAGTTTGGTAAAATTCTACCGATAACCTCCATCTCTATCCCTTGAGAGCGCTGGTCACCTCCTTCTATTTTCAGCGCATCATTGTCATTAGGATCATCCATCAATACATTTTGCTGATGAATATTAAAATAAGCAATGTTTGCATTCAGTTTTCCATCCAGCCATTCTGTTTTCAGTCCTCCTTCCAGCATTTTAGATGTCATCGGAGAGAATGGACCTCCATAGGCTGTAGTTCCTAAATAAGCATTGGTCTGCACCTCAAATCCTTCTATATATGATGCGTATAGATTCATATTTTTAGTCGCCTCATAGATAACGCCTAATCTCTTCAGCAGTTTGTGCTGTTTTGTGGCAGCTTCATTTTTAAGTTTATAATTCGTTTTATCTAAATACCATTCTTGTCTGATACCGAAATTAACGATGAATTTCCCATAACTCATTTGATTCATTAAATAAGCTCCATTGGTCATAAAATGTAAAGGAGTTATTTCTAATCTTTGGAAAACATAATCATTCAGATTCGCTACATAGTATTTAGGATTTTGCAAATCAAAATGAGGGACATTCGGCACAGGATTCCCATTAGCATCAGTCAGATAATTGGCTGCATTCGCTGGGTTAAACTTATTGGCAACTTTTCCGTTTGTCAATCTGTATCCTCTCGCTCTATTCCATCCTCCATTTCTACTCACTTCAAAAGCGCTCAGGTCATACCCTGCAACCATTTTGTTTTTCAGGTTTCCGATATTAAAATCAAAATTAAAATACGCGCTGAAGTTATCCGAGTATGTCTTTTGTCTTCTTTGAGAAACCTGCATTTCTACCAAAGTAGGTATAGCCTTCCCTGTAATATCTTGAGCAAATTTATTAGCCGTTCTATGCTCTAGTAAATCTTCATCCCAGATATGTTTCATATAGGACATATTGAGACCTATTTTGTCTGTAAACTTATGCGAAAGACTACTCATCACCGTGAAATTCAAGTTTTTATTGTAGTCATTAGAAGCTCCTATGGCAAAACTTATAGGTGTAGTGTGCAGATTAGCGCTTTGTCCTTTCTTTACCCCAAAAATAGGCTGTCCTCGGTCTAATTTAGTATCAGTATTAGTCAATACCAATTCTAAATTTACTCTTGTTTTTTCATTAGGGATATAGCTGATAGTAGGCGCTATCATATAGGACTTACTTCCTTGTAAATCCCTGAAACTCTGTGAGTTTTCATACCCTAAATTCAAACGATATAGTAAAGTTTTTGATTTTTCTAACGGCCCCGTAAAATCCAAAGTACTTCTTACCGTTCCGTAGCTTCCTATTGTAAGGTCTATTTCTTTTCTGGCAACACTCAAAGGTTTTTTGGTTACCATGTTGATAGTTCCCCCTGCATTGGCACTCGCAAAAGTGATACTCGCAGGCCCTTTGATAACTTCTATCCTTTCCAAATTGATAGTCATCGGCGGCGAAATGTAGCTCACAAAAGCCGTCATCCCGTTGATCAGTCTGTTATTATCTCTGTTTCCCCACCCTTGGGTAACCCCTCTAATCGCATAGTGGCTGTAATAACTGGTGGCATTCACCCCTGTCACATTCTTCAGCGCATCTCCTATCATAAAGACCTGTCTATCAGACAAAAGCTCCTTAGTAACGGTAGAGATTGACTGAGCCACTTCCATATTTTTGAGGGCGATTTTAGAAGAAGAGAAAGAATAATCACTATTATAGTCTTTTCTAGCTCTACCTACTATCTCTACTGTTTGTAGTAAATGTTCCTTGCCATCTTCTTTATTATTTTTTGCCTTAGGATTAGTAGGATCTTCCTGTTCTGGATTATTTTCAGGATTATTTTCTGCTAATTGTTCTTCCTTTATTTCTTGTTTAGGCTCTTCTATATTAGGTGTGCTATCTACTTTATTTTCATTTATAATGATATCTCCAAGGTCTAATGTCTCACTATCTGTTATCATTATATTTCTATCCGATAGAATATTCGTATTTTCTACCACTTGCAAGGTATAGATTCCTCCTTCTGGAAGAAGTATACTAAACGCACCTTTTTCATCAACTGGATAAACCAATTCCTTTCCTTCCTTTTTCACCAATACTTTCAATGCTGAAACAGAAGGTGTTTCCTGCACTATTCTTCCTTTAATAGTCTGGCTATAAGCCATTGCGGAAAACAACAAACTTGAAATCAATAATACTTTTTTATTCATAAAATGATATTTTTGCTACTTTTTCTAAAAAATTTCGCACAAAAGTAACATATTTTTTATAATTTGCATTATTTCAAATCATGAAAAATATCATTATTTTATAAAAAAATAACACTCCTAAAAATTTTTAGAAGTGTTATTTGGTATGGTTTTATATTTTCCTACGCATCTATATTAGCATAGACAGCGTTCTTTTCTATAAATTCTCTTCTTGGCGGAACTTCATCTCCCATCAGCATAGAGAAAATTCGGTCAGCTTCTCCTGCGTTTTCTATAGTCACCTGTTTTAGGATTCTATTTTCTGGGTTAAGTGTAGTTTCCCAAAGCTGCTCTGCATTCATCTCCCCAAGACCCTTGTATCGCTGGATTTCCACGCCCCTGCCATCTGCAGAAAGTTCTTTGGTAAGCTCCTCTCTCTCCTTGTCATTCCATGCGTAGAGTTTTTTATTTCCTCTCTTCAGAAGATATAACGGCGGTGATGCGATGTATACATACCCATTCTCTATAAGCTCTTTCATATAACGGAAGAAGAAGGTAAGAATAAGCGTAGAAATATGCGAACCATCTATATCGGCATCGGTCATAATCACTATTTTATGGTATCTTAATTTAGACAAGTTTAGTGCTTTGCTGTCCTCCTCTGTCCCTACAGAAACCCCGAGTGCCGTATAAATATTTTTAATCTCATCATTATCATAAACCTTGTGAAGCATAGATTTTTCCACATTTAGAATCTTACCTCTCAGCGGCAAAATCGCTTGGAAATTTCTATCTCTTCCCCCTTTGGCTGTCCCTCCTGCAGAGTCTCCCTCTACTAGGAAAATTTCGCTTATAGATGGGTCTTTAGATGAACAGTCGGCTAATTTCCCTGGCAGACCAGAGCCTCCCAATGGCGATTTTCTCTGCACCATTTCACGGGCTTTCTTCGCTGCCTGACGAGCTTTCGCTGCTAAAACTACTTTTTGGACAATCTGCTTGGCTTCGTTTGGATTTTCTTCAAGGAAGTTAGAGAGCATCTCTCCCACTATCTTATCCACTGCGCCAGAAACTTCGGAATTCCCAAGTTTAGTCTTAGTTTGTCCCTCAAACTGAGGCTCCATTACTTTCACGGAAATCACCGCTGTAAGCCCCTCACGGAAGTCATCTCCTGTCACTTCCACTTTTTCTTTCTGTGGAATTCCTAGCTCATCTGCATATTTTTTGAGCGTTCTAGTCAAAGCTCTTCTAAAACCAGCCAAATGAGTTCCTCCCTCATGCGTGTTGATATTATTTACATAAGAATGCAGGTTCTCGTTGAACGAAGTATTATATCTCATCGCTACTTCCACAGGGATATCGTCTCGCTCTCCTTCCATGAAGATCACATCCATTATCCCCTCTCTGTTTCCATCGATGAATTCTACAAATTCCTTCAGTCCTCCTTCAGAGTAGAAAGTTTCACTTTTAAATTCTCCGTTTTCCTCTTTTACTCTTTCATCTGTAAGAGTGATGGTAATTCCTTTATTAAGAAAAGCCAACTCGCGAAGACGAGCCGCCAAAGTATCATAATTATAAACTAATTCATTAAAAATAGATCCATCTGGCTGGAAAAACACCTCAGTTCCAGTAATCTCTGAAGTACCGATTTCCTGAACATTCCCAAGAGCTTTACCTTGTGAATATTTCTGCTGGTAGATTTTACCATCTCTCTGAACAGTAGCAATCAACGATGTAGAAAGCGCATTCACACACGAAACCCCTACACCATGAAGCCCCCCAGAAACCTTATAAGAATCTTTATCAAACTTACCTCCTGCCCCTATTTTGGTCATTACTACTTCTAGAGCAGATTTTTGTTCTTTTTCGTGGAAATCCACTGGAATACCACGCCCATTATCTCTTACAGAAATACCATTTCCTTCATGAATCGTTACCGAAATAGTATCACAATATCCTGCCAAAGCTTCATCTATAGAGTTATCCACCACCTCATAAACCAAGTGATGAAGCCCTCTAACCCCCACATCTCCAATGTACATCGATGGTCTGAGACGCACATGCTCAATACCTTCCAATGCCTGAATACTACTCGCTGTATACTGTTTTTCGCTCATGTATTTTCAAAAATTTAGTGAATTACAAAGATACATATTTTTTTGATAAAAATCAGTGTTTTTTGAACGAGAAATAAATTTTATATTTGGGAAATTTTATAAAAAATGAAAAAGAGCAACAATCTCTTGCTTCAAATCCTGATTGCTATTGTTTTAGGTATAATTTTTGGAAAGTTTGTAAATCAAGAATTTTTAAAAATCTTTCTCACCTTCAATGGGCTATTTAGTCAGTTTCTCGGATTCTGTATTCCTTTGATTATCATAGGGCTAATAGTCCCATCAATAGGAAAACTAGGCGGAACAGCCAGTAAAATAGTTCTTGTAACGGCAGGATTGGCTTATTTATCTACGCTTTTAGCAGGTTTTGTTTCTTATGGAGTGAGTATCAGCACTTTCCCAAGCCTTTTAGAAGGGCAGTCGCTGAGTGATGTTTCAAAAGTCACTGAAATCAAGCCTTATTTTTCGCTGAGCATTCCTCCTATGTTTGATGTGATGACAGCGCTGGTTTTGGCTTTTATGGTAGGAATAGGAATTTCTAAAATACGCAATTCTACTCTGTTACAGGTTTTTGAGGAGTTTGAAATCATCATCTCTAATGTCATTGCCCGTATTCTTATTCCGCTGCTTCCGCTGTATATTTTTGGTATCTTTTTAGGAATGGCACATACGGGTGAAGTTTTCACGATTGTTTCTATTTTCATTAAAATTATCGCCATTATTTTTGGGCTTCATATTTTGTTTTTGATATTTTTATTTACCATCGCTGGAATTATCGGAAGGAAAAATCCTTTTAAAATGTTAGTAAATATGATACCTGCCTATATCACGGCTCTGGGAACGCAGTCTTCGGCAGCTACCATTCCTGTTTCCTTACAGCAGACTATCAAAAACGGCGTTTCGGAAAAGGTGGCTAAACTGGTTATTCCTCTTTGTGCAACGATACATTTATCTGGAAGTGCTCTGAAAATAGTTGCCTGCACCATAGCTCTGGTGGTAGTACAGCAGATGCCGATTGATTTCTTGGATTACGCAGGATTTATTTTCATGCTTGGTATTGCTATGGTGGCCGCACCTGGAGTTCCTGGCGGTGCTATTATGGCGGCTATCGGGATTATCGGTTCTATGCTGGGATTCGATGAAAAAAGCCAAGCGCTGATGATTTCCCTATACATCGCTATGGACAGCTTCGGAACGGCTGGAAATGTCACAGGAGACTGCGCTATAGCAGTAATTACAGATACTATTTTTGGGGAAAAACAGAAAACCAACGACTAAATGAAAGAAAAGTTTTTACAAACTCTTTGGGAAAACAAGGTTTTTAATCCGCTCTTGTTCAAGGATACGGATGGAAACCCTATCGAAATCCTAGATTTTGGAAAACTAAATAGTAATGCTGGTCCTGATTTTCATTCGGTAAAGATAAAAACACAAGGCATCACATTCTTCGGAAATGCTGAATTTCATGTAAAATCTTCCGACTGGCTTCTACACAAACATTCGGAACAAAAAGATTATCAGTCTGTTATCCTCCATGTCGTTTTTGAGCACGACCAAGAAATTTCAGAACTGAAAGAAAAAAACATTCCTACTTTGGAGCTAAAAAACTATATTGATAACTCTGATTTTCAGTATTACAACTTTAATAAAGAAAAGAATTTTATCCCTTGTGAAGATATTTTTAGTATCAAAAAAATCCCAAATTATTTTTCCGAGGAAATTGTTTTGCAAAAATTAGAGGAAAAAGACAAAGAAATCAGACAAGAGCTTTTAGCAACAAAGAACGACTACGAGGCGGTTTTATTCCAGAGAATAGCCTACTCTTTTGGACTGAAAGTAAATTCGGAAACCTTCCTACAAATTGCACAAAGCATTGATTTTAAAACCATTAAAAAAGTTTCTCAAAATCCTTTTCAGTTGGAAAGCCTCTTATTTGGGAAAGCAGATTTACTAAATAATTCGGAAAAAGACAGCCAAAAATGGCTGAAAGAATTTGAGTTTTTAAGGGCAAAATTTGGGATAAACGACATCGTTTTCCCTGCTAAATTTATGCGAATGATGCCCGTTTCGTTCCCTACTATAAGGCTCTCGCAGCTAGCTCAGCTGTATTCTCGGCATCAGAATTTATTTTCAAAAATCATCAATGCCAAAAGCGTGGAAGAGTTGAAAGATTTATTCAAAGACATAAAAACCTCTGAATACTGGGAAAATCACTATGTTTTCGGAAAGGAAAGCGAAGCTAAAACCAAAAAACTTTCAGAGGATTTCATAGAAATTATTTTACTGAACGCCATCCTTCCTGTGATTTATTCCTATCACAAGGAAAAAACTGATAATCAAAGAATTATATTTAATTTTTACCAAAACCTAAAACCTGAGAAAAACTCCATTATCAAACAATGGAAAAATTTAGGCGCGAAGATAAAATCTGCCCTAGATTCCCAAGCGTTCTTATATTTATACAAAAACTGGTGCAGCCAGAAAAGATGTTTAGAATGCTGTCAAACACAATTTTAATTTAATTTTAAACAAAATGATTTTTACTCTAAACGACATACAAATACAACCTGCAAAAGGAGAAGAACACGGACATATTTTCTCCTCGTACTGCGCATCTTTCCCTGCTGATGAGCGGAGAGATGAGGAGCAGTTTTACAAGCTTTTAGAAAATCACCACAGCAAGATATTGTCCATTTTCAAAGGAGAAAACCTCGCTGGATACCTTATCGTATGGGAGTTTTCAGAGTTTACATTTATAGAGCATTTTGAGATTTTTGAGGCTCTTCGTGGTGCTAATTTAGGCTCTACGATTCTGTCTATTTTGACTGAAAACCTCGGAAACATCCTGCTAGAAACCGAACCCAAAGAGCTGAGTGACATAGCTGAGCGAAGAGTAGGTTTTTACAAAAAAAACGGCTTCTCTGTTTTGGACGAAAACTATATCCAGCCGAGCTACAGCCAAGATAAAAACCCGCTGAACCTTTGGCTGATGGGAACTTTTGAGCCTGATAATCTGACTCAGACCATTGCAGAAATTCATAAAATCGTATATCAAAATTAAGTCTAACCCAATAAAATAATCACTCATGAACCTCAAATCTAAAATCGGAAATTACACCTTCGAAAATCCACTGATGAACGCCTCTGGATGCTGGTGCGAATCGGAAGAAAAACTAAATGAACTTCACCTCTCTGACTGCGGAAGTTTCGTAACCAAAAGTGCCACAGCGAAATACCGCGAAGGAAATCCATCGCCGCGATATGTGGAAGTTCCACTAGGGACTATCAACTCCATGGGACTGCCTAATGAAGGGCTGGACTACTATCTCGATTATGCCCTAAAATTCCAAGAAAAACACGAACAAACCATTTTTCTCTCTGTGGCAGGAATGTCTTTTGAGGAAAATATGGAAATGCTGAAAAAAGTAAATTCATCTGATTTTAAAGGCATTATAGAGCTTAACCTCTCTTGTCCTAATGTCCCTGGGAAACCTCAAACAGGCTATGACTTTGAGGCTACGGAGCGAATTTTACAAGAAGTTTTTACTTTCATCGAAAAACCTTTGGGCGTAAAACTTCCGCCTTATTTCGATATGGCGCATTTTGACAAAATTGCAGAAGTGCTGAATAAATTCCCGCTCCACTATGTGAATTGTATCAATTCCATCGGAAACGGGCTCTACATCGACACGGAAAAAGAAGAAGTCGTTATCAAACCAAAGGATGGATTTGGCGGAATCGGCGGCGAATACATCAAACCTACCGCTCTGGCTAATGTCCGCGCGATGTACACCAGACTAAATAAAAACATCCAAGTCATCGGCTGCGGTGGCGTTCTTACAGGGCAGGATGTCTTTGAGCATATTCTCTGCGGAGCAAGTATGGTTCAGGTGGGCTCTCAGCTGATGAAGGAAAATCCGTCTATTTTCGGGCGACTTCTTTATGAATTAAAAGAAATTATGTCCCAAAAAGGCTACCAATCCATAGATGATTTCAAAGGTAAATTAAAATCCTTGTAGTTCATCTGCATGGTTTTTAGTATTTTTGAAAAAAATTTAAATCTTTTCAATGACAAAATTAAGTGTAAACATCAATAAAATAGCGACCCTCCGAAATTCCAGAGGAGGGCTGCTTCCCAGCGTGACAGAAGCCGCAGTGAAAATTCAGGAATTCGGTGCAGATGGCATCACCATCCACCCAAGACCAGACCAGCGCCACATCACAAGACAAGATGTCTATGACCTAAAACCGCTGGTGTATACGGAATTTAATATTGAAGGCAATCCGCACCGACCATTCATAGATATGGTTTTGGAAATCAAACCTACGCAAGTGACTTTAGTTCCTGATGCGGACAATGCCATCACTTCGAATGCTGGCTGGGATACCAAAACTCATCTGTATTTCCTGACAGACATTATATCGGAGTTCAAACGAGCTGGAATTAGGACTTCTATTTTCCTTGACCCTAAACCAGAACTTTGTGATTATGCCGCTAAAACGGGAGCTGACCGAATAGAACTATACACAGAGGCCTATGCTTCGGAGTATAGAGCCAATAAAGAAGCGGCTATCAAGCCTTATTTAGAAACGGCTGTTCGCGCAAGTGAACTAGGACTGGGCATCAATGCTGGGCATGATTTAAGCCTTGAAAATCTACAATATTTCGCAGAAACTATCCCAAATCTTTTGGAGGTGTCCATAGGGCATGCACTCATCAGCGAGGCTCTCTACATGGGCATGGAAAACACTGTTCAGGCTTACCAAAAAAGATTAGAAATCGACAAATAATTTTTTCTTACATGAGAAAGAAAAGAGAATTTCACTCTTCAGAATTGGTAAAAAGTTTGGCCAAAATCTATGGTTTTGATGAGATTTTGGTTTCATTTAAAATAAAAGACTTTCTCCGAGAATACTTGGACGAAAGTCTTTTTAACGAAATAGAACAAGTTCGGCTAAACAAAGGCGTTCTCAGCCTAAAAATAAAATCTCCTTTACTAAAAAACGATTTCCAAATGCGAAAATCGTTCTATATTAATAAAATTTCTTCTGAGTTGGGAATAGAAATTATCCAAATCATCATTCTATAAATCCTCTTTTAGGCGGATATGGTTCATCTGCTTCATTATCCAGCTGTGCTTTCTTTTCAGCGCTGGTGTCGGATTTTTTGGGTCGTATTTTTTAGGATTTGGGAGAACCGCCGCTATCCACGCCGCCTCGCTTTTGGTAAGATTTTTAGCCGATTTCTTAAAATAATACCGCGAAGCTGCCTCCACACCGAAAACTCCCTGCCCCATTTCTATGGAATTGAGATACCTCTCCATGATGATTTTCTTGTTCCAAACTTTCTCAATCACAAAAGTAAAAACCACTTCTAAGCCCTTTCTCAGCCAGCTTCTATTATTCCAAAGGAAAATATTTTTGGCTGTCTGCTGGGAAATCGTGCTTCCGCCTTGTATTCGTTTTCCTTTTTCATTATTCTCCATGGCTCTCTCAATAGCTTTAAAATCAAAACCATCGTGTTTATAATAGTTTTGATCTTCTGATGCTATAACGGCTATTTTCACATAATCCCCCATTTCATCATAGGAAACATACTCGCGGTCTAATTTCTGATATTGAAACAAACCGCCGAGCTGCGTCCATGTGATGATGGGATTAAAAAACCTGCCCCAAACCACCGCTAAAAGGTAAAATATTAAAATAAAATAAATTATTTTCTTCAAATATTTCAGCATCAAAAACCTATTTTTTTATTTTCTTTTGTAGTGTCTTTCAGTGATTTTTCATCCATATTCGTAAGTTCCGCCAGAGAGCGAGGCTCATCTACAGTAATGTCCTTGCCTATTGATTTCAGGTAAGCATTGGATTTTTCCACGGTCAGCTCTCGGAACTTATATTCTGCTATCAGCCTTCCTTTTCTCAGCAGGGCAGAATCGATTTTGGATATATCCGAATTAAATGTACAAATTAGCTGACATTCAAGCACATCCGACAGCATTCCGTCCGCTATGTTCAAAATCGAAGAAACCACATCTGTATTACTGTTGAGCGTTGTTCTCTCCGCAATGTAGTTTTCACAATCTTCCAGCACCAAAACCGAATTCTGATTATCCACCAAAACACCAATAAAACTAGGGTCTGTGAGCGAAGAAATCATCGTAGTCGGTATGAAAATGAATTTTTTATTCGGAATCTGGCTCGTCAGCCATTTGATGTAGTTGGTCTTTCCTGAACCAGCAATCCCGTGAAGCAGCACGATTCCCTTGTTTTCATTGGTTATCGTATGTTTCACTCTGGTATGCACCTCCATAAAATCATCATTGTACATCAGATCCAAGTCTATTCTGTGAGGTTTTATCGTATGAGTTTTTAGGTCAAAACCTGAATTATCTTTCAGCAAAATAGATACTTTGGCTTCTTTAGAAATATATTTTTCAAAATATTCACTGAAAAGTTTTATTAGATTTGTCTTAGTATTAGGAGAATCATTTTTATAATAAACATACTCCACACGATAGAGCCCTTCCTCAAAAACTTCTGTATCATAGTCATCAGACAAGTCTCTGGTTAATAGTATAAAAACCTCTAATTCGGGATGAAAATAGCACTCCTCACTCTCATAAAGCTCGTTGGTTTTTGATGAATATTCCATCGTTTGGAAATCCTCACATTTCTGGAACTGAGAGAGTTTTTCTTTGTGTATAACCAGCTCATCATTACCGATATACAGATTTGCCATAGCATTATTTAACAAAGCTCTATAAGGCGACGAAGTGTGAGAAACATCCATCTTGTTATAAAGCTTTACTGCTCCTGCTTCACCATCATAACCCATTAGGTAAAATGGTTTATAAAATTCTGATTCTTTTATTCTCATCTTTTTAAATTTAATTTATACTTTAATATTTTGTTTATTTTTTCTCTTTATACCAAGAAGAATATTTTACATAATTTTTGCTTATTCGCTGTATTTCAGACTCCATAAGGTCTTGCGAAACATCTTTTATCTTTTTTGCGGGAACTCCTGCCCATAGCTCGCCTTCTCTGATGTGTGTTCCCTGCGTAACCACCGAACCTGCTGCCACCACAGCATGAGACTCTATCAGACAGCCATCCATGACAATAGCCCCCATACCGATAAGCACATTATCCTTTATTTCGCACCCATGAACCACCGCATTATGCCCGATAGAAACATCATTTCCTATAATGGTCGCATGTTTTTCGTAGGTGCAGTGCACGGTTACATTATCTTGAATATTCACCCTATCACCCATCCTGATGCTGTTCACATCCCCTCTCAATACGGCATTATACCAAATACTGCACGCATCACCCATCACCACATCTCCGATAATCACAGCTGTTTCCGCTAAAAATACATCTTCGCCCACAATGGGAGTTTTTCCTAAAACTTCTCTAATCAAAGCCATTTTCTATAATTTTTCTGCTGTAACTATCACAGGCATAGAGTTTTCTGGATTAAAATCAACTTTATTAAATCCACCATAAAACTGAATATTTTTAAACCCTACATTCTCCAAAAACCCTTTAAGTTCTTGATAATCAACATTTATCAAAATCTCCTCATTTTCAACTTTTTTATCCAAAATAGTTTTGAAAATAATATTTCCTTCTTCATTCAAATAGTAAAAGCGCTCAAATGTAACTCCCTCATTATCAATAATCGGCAAATTTCCTAAAAAATTTCCTTCTTTATTTTTAGATGTAAATTTCCAAAAATTCACCATTTGGATAATTAGTTTCCCGCCTTGTTCCAGCTGAGCATAGGCTTTCTGTAAAAAATCTGAAATCTCTTTCTTATTTTCCAAATGAGGAAGCGTATTTCCTATGTTGATAATGGTCGTAAATTTCGGAAGCCTATCAATATCAAGCATACTCATATTAACGACTTCTACGCCTTTCTCTTTTGCTTTATCAATTAGTTTTTCGTTGATATCAATGGCTGTAACATCGTAGTTTTCTCTAAGTAAATACTGGGACAAATTCCCTGTTCCTGCGCCCACATCCAAAACCTTTTTGCCTTTTATTTCCTCTGCAAAAAAAGTTTTGTGCAGTGGAGACAATGAAAAAATCAAATCATATTTCTCTGAAATATCATCATAAAATTTTTTCATACTTTTTTGATTCTGTGTAATATCGCTCATAATCGCGTTTTAATTATTTCACATTTTTCCTTTTCATGAAAATAGAAGTCACTATCACGATGACCACCATAATGCCAAGCATCCAATAAAAGCCGTATTCATGGTCTATTCCGAACATTTCCTGAAAATTCATTCCGTAGAGACTCGCCAAAAAGGTTATCGGCAAGAAATACGCTGAATATACAGCTAAAATTTTCATAGACTCGTTATTTCTCTGGTCTGTCAGCGCCAAAAATAGACTTATAAGACTGGTAGACTGCGAGTTAAGGTATTCAAAACCACTCATTACCTCCGTATAAGTGTCTTTCAAATCATTGAATTCTATTTTTTCTATCGGAAGTTTGTCATAAAAATTAACCCATTCATTAGAAATGGACAGAAGTTTCAGATTAAGACTCGCCCTCCTTTTCAAACGATATAAACGCTTGATTTCGTTAGAATTAGAATCTGTTTTAGTA
The DNA here is from genome assembly GCA_963516675.1 of uncultured Flavobacteriaceae bacterium. Classification (GTDB taxonomy): domain Bacteria; phylum Bacteroidota; class Bacteroidia; order Flavobacteriales; family Weeksellaceae; genus JABCPE02. The sequence goes on from CAUQBH010000004.1 coordinate 132,413, forward strand.
AAAACATCATTCTCTATTTTCTCCATTTTCTCCAAAAGATTGATATTTTCTTTTCTATAAGATTTCAAAATACCAGAACCCAGTTCCAAGGCTACCCGATAGGGATTAGCAGCCTGAAAAGTCCCATTTTGCAGTTCTTCGGAGAGTTTTTTAATGCGCTCATTATCAATTCTATGAACCGTCAGAATAAGATTTTCTTTAATGAAAATCCCAACTTTAGTACTGATATCGTTAATGGAATTCAAAAACTTGTTGCCTGGCTCAGAACTTGCCCTCGCAAGAATAAATTTAATTTCGCCCAAATCCTCCGCTTTGGGAAGATGATTGGTATTGATACAATCTTTTAGGTGTAATATATTGATTTTGTATTGTTTAGATATTTCCGAAATATTTTCATATTTCATATCCTGAATATCAATCCATTCAAAAACATCATTTTTGTATAGTGTCTTAACTACCATAATATCAAATCTTTACCATTTCTGTAATCTCCACATCATAACCGCTCACTATTGGTTTCTGATCTGTATTTTGAGATAAAATTTTTATTTTATGAATTCCTAACTCCTTGATAATCTGAATTCCTATTCCATAATCTTTAAAATTCTGAGCACTTTTTACCTCTGTATTTTCTTGATTATTGATGAACTGCTGAAGTTTTCGCAGTGTATTCTCCGTAGTGGAAACATTATTGATAAAAACTATCACTCCTCTACCCTCTTCGTTTATTTTAGCCGTTATTTTCTCCAACAAAGACTTCTCTCCATTAGCCAAAATACTCAGCACATCGAAGTAAGACCCAGAAGACTGCACCCGCACGAGAACCTCATCATTTACTGACCAGCTTCCTTTGGACAAAGCAAAATGCACCTGCTCCGTGTATTTCTCCTTAAAGGCATAAAACCTGAAATCTCCATAAAAAGTCTTCACTTCTCTTTCTTCGATTTTATCTATCAAATCTCCATTTTTCAGGCGGTATTCTATCAAATCCTCTATGGAAACTATTTTTAGGTTTTGCTTTTGGGCAAGTTCTGCCAACTGCGGAAGTCTTGCCATCGTTCCATCTTCGTTCATGATTTCGCAGATTACTCCGCCCTCTTTCAGCCCTGCGAGTCTAGTTAAATCTATCGCTGCCTCGGTGTGTCCTGCGCGTTTCAGCACTCCACCTTCTTTGGCTCTGAGAGGGAAAATATGCCCAGGGCGCATGAAATCAGTCGGTTTGCTCTTTTCGTCCATCAAAGCTAAAATAGTCCTTGCCCTGTCATTGGCAGAAATCCCTGTAGATACGCCATCTCCCAGCAAATCCACTGATACCGTAAAGGCTGTTTCTTTTGGATCGGTACTGCGGGAAACCATCGCCTCCAAGCCCAGTTCATCACACCTGCTTTCGGGAAGCGGCGTACAGATAAGCCCGCGCCCATGGATGGTCATAAAATTGATAATCTCTGGTGTGGTCAGCTCCGCTGCAGAGAGGAAATCGCCCTCGTTCTCGCGGTTTTCATCATCTACTACGATGATAATTTTGCCGTTTTTAAGGTCTTCTATGGCTTCTGAAATTGTATTTAATGTGATATTTTTCATGTCAATTTTATTTCTACAAAGATAATTATTAACATTAGATTTTCTAAAGTTTTTTAATATCTATCTCCGTATATATTTTTTGCTTTTAGTGTATATTTTTTAACAAAATCCGTTTTACTTTCTGTATAGGTATCTCTATTATGCTCAAATTTTTTCCAAAGGAGAAGTTTCATTTTTTCATATTCTTTTGCTACATTTTGATTTTCAATAAGATAATCCCGAAAATAAAGTTCATCATTATCGCCTCTCAATCTTATGTGTAAATGAAATACTTTTTCCGCAAAACCATTCATGGTGTATCCTTTGTTATACACCATTCTATCTTTATTACGAGACATGCAGAGATATTGGTTTTTGTCCAAAATATCAGAAATATTTTTCAGACTATTTTTATCATCGCATTCTATAAGGATGTCAATAATTGGTTTTGCCCAAATGGAAGAAACCGCTGTGCTTCCTATATGGCTAATAGTAACTCGCTCATTTATAATAGTTTCCAAATGTTGTTTTTCTTCCTGAAACCATTTTTCCCATAAAGTATTGTGTGGGACTAATTTGATTGGGAACAGCTGCCACAGCTCTTCAAGCGGCATTTTTAATAATTCTCTATTATTCAAAAAATTTAATCTAAATATTGACACAAATATAATCAAAATAACCTTATCTTTGGGCTGATGAATCCATATGAACTTTTTATAAAACCTTACGAGGAATATACTTTTTTCCAGATTTTTTTAGAGACTATGGCTGCTTTTTTCGGTCTGCTGAGTGTTTTTTTCTCCGTGAAAAGGAATATCTGGGTGTATCCCACGGGCATCATCAGCACTACGATTTATGTTTATATTCTCTTTAATTTTGGGCTTTTGGGCGATATGCTTATCAATGTTTATTACAGCATTATGAGCATCTACGGCTGGATTTCTTGGAACAAAAACACCGAAAACCAAATCATCAGCGTAGATTTTGCCAAGAAAAAAGACTGGCTGGTGGGACTAAATCTGTTTGCGATGAGTTTCATAGCGGTTTGTGGAGTTTATTATTTCAAACCTTTTATAGACAATCATTTCTCTATGAACGGCGTAAGTCTTGGTTTTCAGCAACTTGACTGGGCAAACTGGCTGGATATTTTCACTACTTCTCTGTTTCTCATTGGGATGTGGTTCATGGCAAAACGAAAGGTGGAAAACTGGCTTTTCTGGATTGTGGGCGATTTAATCTGCATCCCAATGATGCTCTACAAGGGACTGGGAATCACATCATTGCAGTATCTAGTTTTCACAATAATGGCGGTAATGGGCTATTTGGAATGGCTGAAACAGGTAAGGAAATAATTTTTAAAAAAATTTATTGTCCCATTACATTTATTTTTTCATTATATTTGCTCCCAAAATTCATTGGGGCTGACCGGTTTCGACAGCAAGACCAATGGGTAAATAAGCATGCAGAGAACCGTAGCGCGATCTCTTTAATCCCTTGCTACAAATTTTAACTGGCAACGAAGAGTATGCTCTTGCTGCTTAATCCGAAGTATAGTAAGATTAGCGTTTTTCCCGAAGTATAGTAAGGAAACAAGATGTCTCACGGAAGCTCCGTTCTGCGGCGTCCGATTCTGGGGCATAGGAAATGCAGAAATAAGCCTTTGGGAGCTTCGACCAAAGGACGAAAAAATTTAGAAGATAAGCATAAAGTTGGGTGTTTGTTCTCTGCTTTGTGTCGAAAAATAATAACAAAATAAGCATGTAGAAAGTTTATTTGTTGCTTGTTTGGACGAGGGTTCGAATCCCTCCAGCTCCACAATAACATCTGTAAATCAATACATTACAGAAACAAGGGACTAAATCAGGGACCTTATGAAAATTGTAAAGTCCCTGATTTTATAAAATAAATAAAGTAAAATATCCCAATCTAATTATAAAAAATAATATAAGGTGTCCCATTTACTTGTGAAAAATAAAATAGGGTATCTCAACTCACCTGTAAAAAATAACACAAGGTTTTCTCCTACCTGTGAAAAATAAGACAGAGCTTCCCCTATTTACCTGTAAAAAATAATGCAAGGTTTTCTCCTACCTGCAAAAAATAAGACAGAGCCTCCCCCATTTACCTGTAAAAAATAACACAAGGTTTTCTCCTACCTGTAAAAAATAACGCAGGGTATCTAACACTACTTGTAAAAAATAATGCAGGGTATCCAACACTACCTGTAAAAAATAACGCAGGGTTAATTTTGTTAATATCTTGATTATCAAGTTTTTAATATATTTTCAATAAAAAAAATCCTTTTATACTATATATATGAGTATATATATTGTGTGAATATATTATGAGTATATGGAGAGGAATAAAAATTT
>CAUQBH010000005.1:0-135356 GCA_963516675.1 uncultured Flavobacteriaceae bacterium
CAACCGTCCAGCGAGATATGGTCAATAGGTTTGTCGGCAAAGTACTTAAAGCCTTTGCCTGTAACTTGTTTGTTGTCCTCTAAGAAAAGGAGTTTTAGTTTGGGTAAAGTCGCTAAGTATTGTAGTGCTTCATCGGTAATTGCGGTATTGATAAAGCCCATATTGACCAACGACTTTACTTGTACGATCTGTGCCACCATCTCGTCGGTTAGGGCGACATCTCTGTAATGATGTCCCTTGCAAAAGCGCTCCTCGGTTACTTCTTTGAGCGCGGCTTCTAAAGTAATAGGGTATTTATATGCAGCCATTTTTTATAAATAAGAATAAAAGCGGAAATTATTCCGCTTTTTTTTGTTTTTCTTGTTTTGAACGAAGTTTGATGTTTAGAAATTCAACTGTTAAACTGAATGCCAAGCAAGAATAAATAATATTTTTGCTAATGTGTTGGTGGATACCTTCCGCAACAAGTAATACACCGATTACAACCAAGAAAGAAAGTGCCAGCATCTGCAAACTCGGATGAGCGTTTATAATGCTGCTCACCTTTCCAGCGAAGAGCATCATTATTGTCATAGAGATAATAACAGCTGCAATCATAATTGCCACATTATCAACAAGTCCCACTGCTGTAAGGATAGAGTCCAAAGAGAACACCATATCCACTAAGATAATCTGCACGATAACCATCGTAATCGCCGCAGAGGCTTTGGAGGTATTAGATTCTTCGTGTTCATCACCCTGCATTTTGTGGTGGATTTCCATCGTACTTTTCACGATAAGGAAAAGCCCTCCACAGAGTAGAATGATGTCTTTCCAGCTTAAAGCCAATGCATTGCCTGGGTTTTGTGGGTCATTGAACCAATCTAATGTGAGAACAGGGTCGCTCAGCCCGATTAACCAGCTGATGGTCAATAATAATCCGACACGGAAAATCATCGCAAAAAACAGCCCGATATTTCTGGCTCTATTTTGCTGATGAGCTGGGAGTTTATTGGATAAAATAGAAACGAAAATAATGTTATCCACTCCCAAAACCACCTCCAAGAAGGTCAATGTTAATAAACTAATCCAAATCTGCGGATCTGCAAAATTTGGCATCGATAATGATAATAGTTCCATAGATAAAAGTTAAAATATGCGCAAATATAGAAAAATAAATTAGTTAAAAATACATAATATGAACAGGGTTTTGTTTTAAATCATTATCACTATCTTTGCCTTATGATTAGGGTAACTAAAATTTTTACTTTTGAGACAGCTCATGTCCTCTACGGATATGATGGAAAATGCAAGAATATACACGGGCATTCCTACAAACTTTTTGTAACCATAAAGGGAAAACCGATAGATGATATTAACAACGAAAAGAACGGAATGGTGCTTGATTTCGGCGACCTCAAAGCCATTGTGAAAGAAGAAATCGTAGATGAATGGGACCACGGACTGATGGTGAATGCCCTATCTCCTCATAAGGATTTAGGGAAAGAATTGGAGCAGAAAGGGCATAAAGTCATCTACTGTGATTATCAGCCCACTTGCGAAAATATGCTCTACGAAATCGCTGATAAAATCAAAAAAAGACTGCCGAGCCAAGTGCAGCTCGTATATCTAAAACTCCACGAAACCGAAAACTCCTACGGAGAATGGTTTGCGGAGGATAATGAATAATTAAACAAAATGAAAATAGAACTCCAAGAAGGAAAGAAAATTTATTTCGCATCTGACCAGCATTTCGGGGCGCCTACGCCTGCCGAGAGCAAGCCTCGTGAGGAGCGTTTCGTGCAGTGGCTGGATGAGATAAAGCATGACTGTCAGGTACTTTTCCTGATGGGAGATTTATTCGATTTTTGGCATGAGTGGGACTATGTAGTTCCGAAAGGTTTTGTGCGTGTTTTAGGAAAAATCGCTGAGCTGAAAGACAGCGGAATAGACATTTATTTTTTCGTTGGAAACCATGATTTATGGATGAAAGATTATTTCCAAAAAGAACTGGGAATTCCTGTTTTTTTTGAGAAACAATATTTTGAGCTTAATGGGAAAAAATTCCTCCTCGCTCATGGAGATGGCTTAGGCCCAGGGGACAAGGGGTACAAGAGAATGAAAAAAGTTTTTACCAATCCTGTGTCTCGCTGGCTTTTCAAGTGGCTTCACCCTGATATCGCAATGAGGCTGGCGATATATCTTTCCACGAAAAACAAATTGATTTCTGGTGAGGAAGACAAGCAGTTTTTGGGTGAAGACAAGGAATTTCTGATTCTTTACGCAAAAGAAAAACTGAAAACAGAAAAGATAGATTATTTCGTTTTTGGGCATCGCCACCTGCCGATGGTTTTGGATTTGGATAAAACAGGTTCGCTCTACATCAATCTTGGTGACTGGATTTCTTATTTCACTTATGGTGTTTTTGACGGGCAGAAATTTGATTTGCTGGAATATAAATAAAAGGACAAATGAAAGGAATTTTTGATATAAAAACGGAGCAGGATTTTAGGGAAAAATGTCTGGAAACTTTTCGCTATCAGTATGAAAATGTGGAGGTTTATAGAAAATTTGTTGATTTCTTAAATATTAATCCAGACCAAATCACTCAGATTTCTGAGATTCCTTTTCTGCCGATAGAAATGTTCAAAAACCACACTATTTTAGATAAAAATAAAGAAAAGGAAAACTATTTCCAGTCATCTGGAACGACTAATATTCAGACGCTTTCTAAACATTGGATTGCAGATTTTGGTTTGTATGAAGAGAGCATTTATAAAAGTTTTGAGCAGTTCATCGGGAAGCCAGAAGATTTCGTGTTTTTAGGATTGTTGCCAAGTTATTTAGAACGCCAAAATTCATCGCTAATCTATATGGTAGATTTCTTGATGAAAAAATCTGGGCATCAGGAAAACGGCTATTTCTTGTATAATCACAGAGAGCTTTTTGACCTTCTCAAAAAGCTGAATAATAAGAAAATCATACTCTTTGGGGTTAGTTTCGCTTTGTTGGATTTTGCAGATTTCTGTAAGGAGAACGAAGGCTTTGATTTGGCTAAAAATCCAGATCTGATTATCATAGAAACGGGCGGGATGAAAGGCAGGAAAGAAGAAATGACCAAAGATGAGCTTTTGGATATATTAAAAACCAGCTTCCAAACCGAAAAAATCTACTCCGAATATTCCATGACGGAACTCCTTTCGCAGGCATATTCTCTGGGGAATAATGAGTATCTGTGTCCAGCGTGGATGCGTATTTTGGTTCGTAATACAGAAGACCCGTTTTCCTACATGGAAGAGGGCAGGACTGGGGCAATCAATATTATAGACTTAGCGAATAAACATTCGTGTAGTTTTATCGCGACACAAGATTTAGGGAAAATCCACAATGGAAAATTCCAAGTTTTGGGAAGAATAGACCATTCGGATATCAGAGGCTGCAGCCTTTTGGTAAGTTAAAAATAAAAAAACCGAGAAAAATTCTCGGTTTTTTATTTAGAATCTGATGATTTCTTCCATTTTTGCATTTTCCTCGCTTACGAGTTCATCATCTACTAGGATTTTTCCACTATGTTCATCAATGATGATTTTCTTTCTCTGTGCGATTTCTACTAATTTCTGTGCAGGAATCGTGAAGTAAGACCCTTTCGGCGCGCCTCTTTCTATACCTACCACAGCAAGACCGTTAGCAGAGTTGTTTCTGATTCTTCTATAAGAAGAAAGCAGTCTTTCGTCAATTAGAGCTGCAAATTCTTCAGATTTTTTCACTAAAAATTCTTCCTCTTTTTGAGTTTCTGTAATTAGTGAGTTTAGCTCAGATTTTTTGAAGTTTAGGTGAGATTCCAGCTCTTCTATTTTTTCTTTGTTTTGTGAAAGAACCTCATTTTTTTGTGAGATTTTAGCTTCGAATTCTCTTATTTTTTTCTCAGCCAGCTGGATTTCTAATTCCTGAAACTCCATTTCTTTGGACAAAGCTTCAAATTCTTTATTGTTTTTTACATTATCCTGCTGAGTTTTATATTTTTCAATCAAAGTTTGAGAATGATTGATCACCTCTTTTTTAGTGTTGATTTCCTTGTTGAAATCTTCAATATCTGTTTCTAATTTAGAAATTCTTTTATTAAGACCTTCGATTTCGTTTTCCAAATCCTCCACTTCTATCGGCAGCTCGCCTCTGGTACTGCGGATTTCATCTAACCTAGAATCAATATATTGCAGGTCATAAAGAGTTCTTAGTTTTTCTTCAACAGAGATTTCTATATTTTTCTTAGCCATAACTTATAAGAAATAATTTACAGGGTTGGTATTAATGCTTGATTTTGAAACTGCAAATGTAGTGAATTTTTCTGATAAAATTTCATATAATTGTTGAACTACAAATTGCTCCGACTCAAAATGCCCAATATCACACAGCAAAATTCTATTTTCGGCAGTGAAAAAATCGTGATATTTCATATCTGCGGTGAGGTAGGCATCGCATTGGTTTTGTAGGGCGTTTTTTATTCCGCTGGCTCCGCTGCCGCCTAAAACAGCCACTTTTTTTATCTTTTTACCAGTAAAATTGCTGTGGCGGATGATTTTTAAATCAAATTTTTCTTTCACAAAATTCAGGAATTCTTTTTCCTCCATTTCCTCGGGCAATTCGCCAAACATTCCCAAGCCAGAATATTGGTTTTCGTTTTCTATCGCATAGATTTGGTAGGCGACTTCCTCGTAAGGATGAGCGAATTTCATGGCGGAAATAATCTGATTTTTTTTGAATTTTTCAAAAATCACAGAAATCTGAATTTCATTGACTTTTTCAGTCGTTCCTTTTTTGCCCAAAAATGGATTAGAACCATCTATCGGGCGGAAAGTTCCCTCGCCACCGATGCTGAAACTGCATTCATCATAAAAACCGATGTTCCCTGCACCAGCCTCAAATAGAGCTTTTTTGACCTGCTCGGCATAATCCGCAGGAACATAAGTGATTAGCTGTAAAAGATTTTCTTTTTTTGGAATTAAAATTCTAAGCTGGTCTAAACCTAATTCTTTGCAAATTCTGTGATTCACACCGAAATAGTGGTTGTCCAGTGCCGTGTGAAGGGCGATGATGGCGATTTTGTTTTCTATCGCTTTCAGGACGGCTTTTTCTACATAATTTTTGCCAGTGATGGACTTTAATCCTGAAAAAATAATCGGATGAAAGGTTAAAATCACATTTGCATTTTTCTGCACAGCTTCCTCTATGACGCTTTCCAAGGCATCGTGACAGATTAAAACACCTGTGATTTCTCGCTCTGAATTTCCGCAGAGAAGTCCCACATTATCAAAGTCTTCTGCTTGTTGAAGAGGAATGATTTGGTTAAGTTCTTTTATTAGGTTTTGTATTGTCATTTTGATGAGATTATCAAGAATTTTGACAAAAATAAAAAAAGAACTCCTAATTTAGGAGCTCTTTATTAATCTATTTTACTTTTACTAATTCTACATCGAAAATCAGCCAAGCGTTAGGTGGAATCACACCGCCAGCGCCTCTTGCTCCGTAGCCCAATTCAGAAGGGATAAGAAGAGTAGCAGCATCGCCCTCTTTTAGAAGCATAATTCCTTCGTCCCAGCCTTTAATCACTTGACCAACACCAATAGGAATTTCTATCGGTTCTCCTCTTCTGAAAGAGTTGTCAAACTCCTGTCCGTTTACCAGTCTTCCTGCGTAGTGAACAGAAACCACATCTCCTTTCTGAGGCTGTTTTCCGTTTCCTTGTTTTGTTATTTTATAGAACAAACCAGATGGAGTCTGCTGCATTCCTTCTTTTAGAGAAGCGAATTTTCTTTCTTGCTCTTGTCTGTTTTTTTCTTGGATTTTATTTTTACCTTCATTGAAGATTTTTGCGGCATCATAAGATTTGTAGCTGTCACCTTTAGTGAAGATTTCTACCTTATTGATTACCACATCTTCTTTCGGTTTGTCCTGAGCTCCTTTTTCTACCGTTGTGATAGCATCGATAGTTTCTAGACCGCTGATTACTTTTCCGAAAATAGTGTGTCTTCCATCCAGCCAAGGTGTAGCCACTTCTGTGATAAAGAACTGAGAACCATTTGTGTTAGGCCCAGAGTTTGCCATAGAAAGGTAACCTTTTCCTTCGTGTCTCAAATCATTTTTTTCATCATCAAATTTGTATCCTGGGTCTCCCATTCCTGTTCCTGTAGGGTCACCGCCTTGGATCATAAAGTCTTTAATCACTCTGTGAAAGATAATTCCATCATAGTAAGGCTGTCCTTTTCCTTTCGCCTTGTTTTCTATAGTTCCTTGTGCTAGTCCTACGAAGTTAGCCACCGTAACAGGAGCTTCCTTGTCGAAGAACTGGATAATCATGTCTCCTTTTGAGGTTTCCATTTTTGCATAGACTCCATCAGGAAGTTTTTCGTAAAGTGCTTTGTCTATATTCATTTTTTTATAAATAGGTTTACAGTTTGTTAAAATTAAAGCAGAAATCAATAAGAATAAGATTCTTTTCATAATGTTAAAAAATTATTTTATAAGTTTTAGTTTAATGATTAGAGGCATGTCGTAAGGGATTTGGTCGCCGTCTCCGTAAGTCCCATACGCCAGAACAGAAGGAACGAGAAGGGTGGTTTCTTCATCAGGATTTAGATATCGAACGGCATCCTCTATGGCATCTAGTTCCTCGAATTTTCCGAGAGGAGCATCTTTATAAGTTTTAGGTTTTTCGTAGAATTTTTGTAAATCAAAATCGTACAACTCATATTGGAAAGAGACCAGCTCTCCATCTTGTTTTTTCTTTCTTTGTTCTAGATTTTCTATATTACTCCAGTAGTTGAGCTGGGTAGGATAGAATTTCTCTTTCTGCTTGGAAATCCATTCTTGGATTTGTTCTCTTTCCATGGTGTTCAGCTGTTTTGCTCTGTTTTTGGAAACGCCCATTTCTTCATTGGACATTCCTCCCACAGGCGTGTAGACCTGTGTGCTTTGGGAGCAGGAAACGAATAAAAAACCGATGATAAAAACAATATTTTTCATAAATAAATTTTAGCCCAGCTTTTTTCTAATGGCAGCAGGAAGCCAGATAAATAGTCACTATATGTTTCTTTGGAAAAATCAAAAACTTCTATATTCTGTGGTATAGAGCTGTTTTTTATTCCTTTTTTGAAATCAAGGAGGTTGATGGTTTTAGTTTCTCCATTTTCTATATAAGAAACTTTCATTCTGTTCAAAAAATCCAAGCCAAATTCCGTGTCAATATCCCTTATCATACTCGTAAGCGAATCTACTGAGCATCCACCAGCTTTGGCGTTTTCTTCATCGATGAAGATGATGAGAAACTGATTTCTTTCTATTTTAAAAGATGCCGAAAGCGGCTCTCCATGCGTAGTCCAGTCTGATAAAAAATCATTTATTCTTTCTGGAATGACCTGTATTTCCTCTGATTTTAGAACACGGGAAGATGGATAAATCATTATCCTAGGGTTTTTAGCCTCTATGCCATCGGGAGTTTCTGCTTTCACAATTAAAGTATTATATAACTTGGGAGGCAAATTTAGTAATTCTTTTTTATTCGTAATGTAAATTTTCAAATCTAAACAAGTATAAATTTTGAATAAAACTTACAGCATGACAAAAGCCCTCTTTCAAGGAGGACTTTTTTATTATCAAATAAAATCATTATTTATTTCTTCCCAAAAACAGAAATGTTGATGTATTTCTTTGGGTTTTGTTTTAAATCACTTATAAGCTCGTTTAGTGAGTTAGAAGTTTTGGTTAGATTATTGTAAAGCTCTTCATCTTTCATTAGTTTTCCTAGAGAGCCTTCGCCACGGTTTATTCCAGCGATTACTTGGTTTAACTGATTGGCTGTTTTGCTGAGCTCTTCTATAGATTGGTTAAGTTTTTTAGCATCTATTTCATCTGCTACTTTTCCGAATTTATCTACTGTATTTTTTGTAGAAACCATCGTTTGGTTTGCATTATCTAGTAGAGAGCTTATTTTATGTTCATTAGAAGACAAAAGTCTGTTGGTTTGGTCAGCTGTAGTTTTGAAAGCTGATACAGTGGCGTTTAGATTAGCCAAAAGTTGTTTTATTTCTCTTCTGTTCTGCTCGTCTAGGATTTTATTTGTGCTAGCTAGTGTAGAATCTACTTTTGTAAGAACGCTGGAAACTTTTGGTCCCATTTCTGATGCCATTGCATTGATGGCAGAAAGCTGGAATTTTCCTCCTAATGTATCACCGTCTTTCGCAATTTTATTATCATAAACCAAATTGATTTTCAGTTGCTTACCCCCCATTAGACTTGGTTCAAAAATTTCTACTGGTGAGTTTTTAGAGAAAGAATACTGGTCATCCACAGAAATTCTTACCACGAAACTTATTTTACCATCTTTAGACGTTATAGGAATAATCTGGTCTACTAATCCGACTTTCAATCCGTTGATAGTGACTGCATTAGAGGGTTCTAGTCCATCTACATTGTCATATTTTACAAAGAAAAAATTATCCGTAGAAAATACATTTTTCCCTTTCAAAAACTGAAAAAATAATATGAAACTTACAATTGCAAAAATCGCAATAAGTCCCGCTTTTACTTCTTTTGATAAATTCATTATTATATATGATGTATATTTTGAAGGTGCAAAGATAAGAAAAATCAAAATTATAGAAACAGGCTTTTGTTAATAAAATGTTAATAAAATGTTTAAAAAAATACAGACACCTAAAAAGCCTTAAATTCCCTGAAAACAGCAATTTTAGTTTTAAAGTTTTGTTAAAAAACGGACTAACTGACAAAAATCATTTTTATTTTTGTCGAGTTTTTCTAACTTTGCCCCGTTCAAAATAGAAGTAACTCAAAAAGTTTCCCCCCCTATGAAGATATCCCAATTGATGAAAAAAAGTGTTTTATTTTATAGTCTTATGGCAGGATTGTTGTTTTCTCTTCAGTCTTGTGTTTCCAATTATGTAGTGGCTACTCCATCAGCATATAAACCAGAAGTTTTAGCAGAAGAAAAGTCTCATTTTACATCTTTGACTCAAGAGTATAAAAAAGAACTAGAATCAAATAAAGCCACTGAAAAAAACGAAGAAAAAACGGTTTCTGCAAGAAAAATGGCAAAGAAAAAATCTTCTACTATAGATGGGATTCTTAGCGAAGCAAACACTTACATCGGGACACCATATAGATTTGGCGGGATGACTAGAAGCGGGATAGATTGCTCTGCATTTGTTCTTTCGGTTTATGGTTCAGCCACAGGGATAAATCTTCCTAGAATCTCTTCGGCTCAGGCTCAGGAAGGAGAAAGAGTAGAAAGAGAACAACTAGAAAAAGGAGATTTACTATTTTTCCAAACAAGAGGAAGCAGAATTTCACATGTGGGTATCGTTCAAGAAATTACACCAAAAGGAGAAATCAAATTTATCCACGCATCTACATCTAAAGGAGTTACAATATCTTCCCTAAATGAAAAATACTGGGGCTTGAGATTCAGATTTGCAAAAAGAATATTGACCAATGAAAAGATACAAGAAATGGCTTCATTGTAGATTTCTAAAGACTATATTTTAATTTATAATAATAGGAGAGGTTTCACTTTTGGGAAATCTCTCTTTTTATTTAGGATTAGAAATGATTTATAGAATACTTTATTCAAAAAATAATTAAATTTGTCGTAGTATATTTTTAATCATGTTGGAGAGAAAAAAAATAGAAGATTTTTTTAAAAAAATAGGAATAGAAGAATTGGTAACCAATCTACAAATCATTGAAAATGATGTCTATATAGATATGGTAGCCCATTCTCCAGCTATGCACGAGAAGAAAAAACTAGAAACAGCGATAAAAGAGGCGTTTTCCAAGGAATTTGATAATCAATATGTATTAAAACTAAAAATTTCTTCTCCAGAAACTAAACCAAAGCCAAATATCCGAGGAAAAGAAATACAAGGGGTTAAAAACATCATTGTCATAGCATCTGGAAAAGGAGGCGTAGGCAAATCTACTGTAACAGCTAATTTAGCAGTGACTTTATCAAAAATGGGCTTCAAAGTAGGACTGCTGGATGCGGATATATATGGGCCATCTATTCCTACCATGTTCGATACCGAAGGCGATAAACCAAGTTCCATCCAAATCGAAGGAAAACACTTCATGAAACCCATAGAGCAGTACGGAATAAAAATGCTGTCCATCGGGTATTTTTCAGGGGCAAATAAAGCCGTAGTTTGGCGAGGGCCAATGGCAGGAAAAGCCCTTCACCAGATGATTCGTGATACGGACTGGGGAGAGCTGGACTTTCTACTCATAGACCTTCCTCCTGGTACGGGAGACATACATCTTTCTGTGGTTCAGGAACTTCCTGTTACAGGAGCGATTATTGTAAGCACGCCTCAGCATGTGGCTCTGGCAGATGTGAGAAGAGGAATTGCAATGTTCCAGATGGAAAGCATCAATATCCCTGTTTTAGGGCTTGTGGAGAATATGGCGTATTTCATTCCAGAAGAACTTCCAGATAATAAATATTATATCTTTGGGAAAGAAGGTGCCCAAAATTTAGCAAAAGATTTGGGAATTCCTGTTTTGGGCGAAATTCCTTTAATACAAGGAATAAGAGAAGCAGGAGATACAGGAAAGCCAGCTGCATTGAATGATGGGACTAAAATATCAGAAATCTACACAGAAATCACGAGAAATATGATAGAAAGCCTCATAGAAAGAAATAAAAATCTCCCTCCGACAGAGGCTGTTAAAATTACCACAATGGCAGGTTGTTCAACTAAAAAATAAGTAAAATCCTCATGGAAGAAAGCATAGAAACGAAAGTAAAAAAAGCATTGGAAAGTATCAGGCCGTTTTTGAATAATGATGGCGGTGATATAGAACTGGTAGAAATAAAAGACAATAAGGTGTATGTCAGACTTTTAGGGAATTGCTCTGGCTGTCATATCAGCAATTCTACTATAAAATTAGGCGTGGAAACCACTGTAAAACAGCATGTCCCAAGTATAGAAAGCGTAGTAAATATAGAATGATTTTTTAGATGAATATTATTAGGTTTAAGGCAAAAAAAGCCTTAAATTTGCTCAATATATAAATTATTTTACATCATATTATTATGGAACAGTACAATGTAGAGCAAGAAATTCAAAAATTTGTTGCTGGGGTTGAAGCAAGAAACCCAAACGAAACTGAGTTTATTCAGGCAGTAAAGGAAGTTGCTGCAACGGTAATTCCTTTCATCGCGACTAAAAAACAGTACCAAGGCAAAATGCTTTTGGAAAGAATGGCTGAGCCAGAGAGAACGATTATTTTCAGAGTTCCTTGGGTAGATGACAAAGGACAAATCCAAGTAAACAGAGGCTACAGAGTACAGATGAACTCTGCTATCGGGCCATACAAAGGAGGAATTCGTTTTCACCCTTCTGTGAATTTGAGTATCCTTAAGTTCTTGGCGTTTGAGCAGACTTTCAAAAATTCCTTGACTACACTTCCAATGGGTGGTGGTAAAGGTGGTTCTGACTTTGACCCAAGTGGAAAATCAGATAACGAAATCATGAGATTCTGCCAGTCTTTCGCAACAGAATTGGCTAAATATATCGGTCCTGATACAGATGTACCTGCTGGTGATATCGGTGTAGGAGCTAGAGAGGTAGGCTACATGTTCGGACAATATAAAAGATTGAGAAATGAATTTACAGGAGTATTGACAGGAAAAGGTCTTTCTTTCGGTGGTTCATTGATTAGACCAGAAGCTACTGGTTTCGGAGTTGTATATTTTGCTGAAGAAATGCTTAAAACTAAAGGAGAAAGCATCAAAGGTAAAATCGTGACTGTATCAGGTTTCGGAAATGTGGCTTGGGGAGTTGTTAAAAAAGTAAATGATTTAGGAGGTAAAGTAGTAACTATCTCTGGTCCTGATGGATATGTATATGACGAAGAAGGAGTAAGCGGAGATAAAATCGACTTCTTACTAGAACTAAGAGCTAGCGGAAACAACAGAGCTGAGGATTATGTTAAAAAATATCCAAATGCTAAATTCTTCGCTGGAAAACGCCCTTGGGAAGTGAAATGTGATGTAGCTATCCCTGCTGCTACTCAAAACGAGCTTAATATCGATGATGCTAAAAACTTGGTAGCTAACGGATGTAAGTGTGTAACTGAGGCTGCGAACATGCCATGTACATTAGAAGCAATGGAGCTGTTCTTGGAAAATAAATTATTATTCTCTCCAGGGAAAGCATCTAACGCTGGTGGAGTAGCGACATCTGGTCTAGAGATGACACAGAACTCTATCCGTTTGAGCTGGTCTGCAGAAGAAGTAGATGAAAAACTACAAACGATCATGAGAGGAATCCATGAAGTATGTAGAAAATACGGGAAAGAAGAAGATGGATATGTAAACTATGTAAAAGGAGCGAACATCGCAGGTTTCGTGAAAGTTGCTGATGCTATGCTTGCACAAGGAGTAGTTTAATTTCTCTTTCAATAAAAAAAGAAAAGCCTTCAAATTTTGAAGGCTTTTTTATTTACTTTATGTTTCTTGATTTTTTGATTTCCTCTATTTTTTCTTCGAATTCCTCCGTTTTTTCTGGATGTTTTTCTTGAAGAATTTTGTACGCTTGGATGGCTTTGGTATAGAGTTTTTGTTCTACATAAAGCTGAGCAAGAGTTTCTGTCATTAGGTGGGAAATATCATTGCTCTTTTCCTTTACTATAAAATCTACATCCTCTTTTATTGGAGAGATTTTTGGATTGTTTTCTATGAACTTGTCAATGATTGCAGCTTTTTTGTCTTGTTCAGAAGGAGTAACGATTTCTGAACGGTCTATTTTTAGCCAGCTTTTCCAAGTACTGATGAACGAAGTCACATTGCTATTAGAAGCTGGTTTCACTACCTCTGTAACTTTTACTGGTTCTATTTCTGCCTTTGGTTCTGGTTTCTCGCTGTTTGCTGCTTCTTCCGTTGTAGAAATATTTTCTTCTTGAACAAAGTTTTTAGAAACTTCCGCTGTATCTTCTTTTTCCGTGTCTATTTGTTTTTGATAAATATTCACAGGTGAATAAGATGTTTGTTCTTCTTGAACATCAGAATTTGCCTTTTTAGAAGCATAAAAATCAATAGTCGTTTCCCTTGCTTCTTTTTCAGTTGAGCTTTCAGAAATTATTTCTTCCGAAGAGTAAATGTTTTCTTTTGGCGCAGGAGTTTCCTCTATGGATTCAGTTTGTTTTCTAGCGTAAAAATCAATAGTTGTTTCTCTTTCTTCGTTTTCAGCTGTTTTTTCTGAAGAGTAAATATCTTCTTTTTGTACAGCAGTTTCCGCTATAGTCTGCTTTTGAGCATAAAAATCAATTGTTGTTTCTTTTGCTTCATCTTCAGCTGAACTTTCAGAAACAGGTTTTGCTGAATAATAATCTTCTTTTTGTGCAGAAGTTTCCTCTACAAAACCAGTTTGTTTTCTGTTATAGAAATCAATAGTCGTTTCTTTAGGCTTTTTCAGGTTAAATGTACTTGGACTAGCCAATTCTTCTGCAGAAAATCTCTCTTCTTCTTCAACAATAGCTTCAACCTCAACCTCTTCTTCCTCTACTGTTTCTATTGGCGAGATTTCCTCTGCTTTAACCTCTTCAACTAGAATTTCTTCTTTTCCAACGATAGAAGGCGCTTCCGTTGTGGTTCCAGATTTTAGTTTTGCCATTTCAGCAGCGATGTATTCATCGATGGCAAGTTTTTTTTGTTCGTACTCACTTCTTTCTGGAGAAGTGGCGCTAAACTGAGGCTCTTCTACAGAAGGAACATCTGGTATAGAAGGAGTTTCTTTGTTTGTTGTTTGTGGTTCCTCATTTGTATTTTCTTCTACAAAAGATACTGGTTCGCTGATTTCAGTGGGTTGGTTTTCAACAACTAAATCAGTATTTTCCACAACTTCCTCTTCAGTGTGAATAGGAGTTTCTTCTACTTTAATTTCTTGAAGCGCAGGTGTTTTTGTAGTAAATTCTGTTTTGAAAGGAAACGCACTTGCTGCCAAGGCCGCAGCCATATTTTCATTGGTTTTGTTAATCAAATTGTACAAAATTCTCTTGTCTGTCGTATAGGCAGCCGTTTTTGCTAATTCTTTTGGAAAATGTTCATTATAAAAACGATGAACCCCTAAAAGATAAATAGCCCTCAAACTCTGCATATAAGGGAATTTTTCTATTTCTGTTTCCAATAAGTTTAAATCCTCTACCCTAAGAGTTTCAGGGTTTTTTATAAGGTCTATTATTCTTGTTTCCATTACCAATTTGCTACAATTTCATTAAAAATCTGGTTAATAATTCTTTCATTCACTATTCGTACTTGGCTGCTTTCTATAGCATTGATATCCAAATCACTACTAAATGTAGCCTCTCCAGAAAAAGTTTTATTAAAGTTTTTCTCAGGCTCTATTTTATTTTCATAATTTACATGTACAGCAATCGTAAGTTTGTTTTGTGCAGCCTCCGTTGTCCCTATCGTAGTAGAAGAAATGGATGTCGGCGTGATGCTGTAATCCGAGATATAGCCTTCTATCAGGATATCAGGGTTCTCAGAGGTTCCTTTGAGGGAGGTTCTCTGCAAAAACATATTTTGTAATGCCATCGTGAAATCTTGGCTCAAATCAGAATTTACCAAAGCGGCATTGTTCGGAAAATTTTTGATTAAAATCGTTTTCGTTTCAGGACTGAGCGAAGACCCTGTGAAGCTGTAGCACGAGGAAAGGACTATTCCCACGGCAGCTGTCATCAGGACGATTTTTAGTTTTATTTTAGTTAAAAAATTTCCCATCAGTCTTCCAAATTATATTGTTTTATCTTTCTATAAAGCGTTCTCTGCGAAATACCGAGTTCATCTGCCGCCTTGTTTCTTCTTCCGTTGTGTTTTTCCAAAGCTTTTATGATGAGGTCTCGCTCATTATTCTGCAAAGATAAAGATTCTGGCTGAGCTTCTTCTAATTCTATGTCCTCTATATTGTTATAATTTTCCATATCAGACCTTGTGATGATGGTCGGATTTTGTATTTCTGTCGGTGGTGTTTCGAAATAAAGGAGCGAACTAGGGTTTGTAGAAGACACCTCAGGCGTGTAAATTCTATTGATTAGATTCTGTTCGTGCATAGAGAATTCTCCTGTTCCTCGGTTTTTAATAAGTTCCGAAGTCAGAGATTTCAAATCATTGATATCATTTCTCATGTCAAAGAGAATTTTATACATGATTTCCCTTTCCGAACTAAAATCAGAATTATTATTCGTTTTAGAATGATTAGAAACCACAGGAAGTCTGTTGTCCGCAGGGATATATTCTGCAAGTCTTTCCGCATTGATGGTTCTGCTCTGTTCCACCACGGTCATCTGCTCCACTAAATTTCTCAGCTGGCGGACATTTCCTGGGAACGAATAGCCTTCTAAATACCGCACTGCATCTTCTGTGAGGATTAGTTCTGGCATTCTGTATTTTTCGGCAAAGTCTATGGCAAATTTTCTAAACAATAAATGAATATCACCTTTTCTCTCGCGGAGTGGCGGCATATCCACCTGAACGGTATTTAGTCTGTAATACAAATCCTCACGGAATTTCCCTTCCTGAATGGCATTCATCATATTTACATTCGTTGCCGCTACTATTCTTACATTGGTTTTTTGGATTTGGGATGAACCAACTTTCATAAATTCTCCACTTTCTAAAACACGAAGCAAACGAACCTGCGTCTGCAAAGGAAGTTCGCCCACCTCATCCAAAAAAATAGTACCGCCGTCTGCCACCTCGAAATAGCCTTTCCTTGTGCTGGTTGCTCCCGTAAAAGCACCCTTCTCATGCCCGAAAAGTTCCGAGTCTATCGTTCCCTCTGGGATAGCACCGCAGTTTACCACGATGTAGGGCTGATGTTTGCGCTTGGATTCGGAGTGGATGATTTTTGGGATAAATTCCTTCCCTGTACCACTTTCTCCGATGACCAGAACCGAAATATCGGTAGGAGCCACCTGTATCGCTTTCTCCAGCGCTCTGTTTAGTGCAGGATAATTTCCGATAATACCAAAGCGGTTTTTTATGTTTTGTAAGTCAGACATTTTTGAAGTTAAATTAACTTTAATATTTTTAAATTAAACCACCCTTCCAATGAGCGTTCCCTGTGTGCTGTCATAGGCATATACAGCCACTGTATCGCCTATTTTCTGGTCATCTTGTTTGTCAAAAACTACCACTACATTTTGGGAGTTTCGGCCTCTCCATTGGTTAGGGTCTTTTTTGGAAGTTCCTTCTATCAGCACTTCGTGGTTTTTGCCTACATATCCTTTCAGTCTCATAGTAGAAAGTTCACCCTGCAAGGCAATCACCTCGGAGAGTCTGCGCTGTTTTACATCTGCTGGGACATCGTCCTTCATCTTCTTGTGCGCAGGTGTTCCTGGCCTTTCTGAATAGGCGAACATATAGCCGTAGTCATATTCCACCTCTCTCATTAGAGAAAGTGTGTCTTGGTGGTCTTGCTCTGTTTCTCCACAGAAACCAACTATCATATCCTGTGAAAAAGCAATATCTGGAACGATTTTTTTCGCTTCTTTTATTAAATCTAAATATTCTTGGCGGGTGTGCTGGCGGTTCATGGCTTTCAGCATGTTATTGCTTCCGCTTTGTACGGGTAAATGCACATATTTACAAATGTTGTCATATTTTGCCATCATATGGAATACATCCAGACTCATATCCTGTGGATTGGAAGTCGCAAAACGAATTCTCATCTCAGGAACGGCCTGTGCTACCATTTCCAGCAGCTGTGCGAAATGCAGGGCTGTTGCCTTTTGCATCTCAGAAGCTTTGTCAAAATCTTTTTTCGCGCCGCCGCCATACCAAAGGTAGGAATCCACATTCTGCCCAAGGAGTGTGATTTCCTTATAACCATTTTCCCAAAGTTCTTTGCACTCGTTAATAATAGAATGAGGGTCTCGGCTTCTTTCCCTTCCACGAGTGAAAGGCACGATGCAGAAAGTACACATATTGTCGCATCCACGGGTAATCGTCACGAAAGCAGTTACGCCATTTCCGCTCAGACGCACAGGACTGATGTCGGCATAAGTTTCTTCTTTGGAAAGCATCACATTGATGGCATCTCGCCCTTCCGAAGTTTCTTTCAAAAGGTTAGGCAGGTCTCGGTAGGCATCTGGCCCAACAACTAAATCCACCAAATGTTCTTCCTCCAAAAGTTTGGTTTTCAATCGCTCCGCCATACATCCTAAAACACCTACGGTAAGGCTTGGCTTTTCTTTCTTAAGGGTTTTAAACTGCGAAAGTCGCATTCTTACGGTCTGCTCTGCTTTCTCACGAATAGAGCAAGTATTCAGCAGAATAAGGTCTGCTTCCTCTAGAACCGTAGTAGTATTGTAGCCGTTTTTTTGTAAAATGGAAGCTACGATTTCGGAGTCAGAAAAATTCATCTGACAGCCATAGCTTTCCAAAAAAAGTTTTTTTGTATTTCCATCAAGGTCTGCGATTGCATAGGCTTCGCCTTGGCGTGTTTCATCTATGTACTTCTTCTCCACATTCTAATTTTTTACGAAGATATAAAATTTCTGCCAAATTGACAGATTTAAGTTGGAATTTTTCTATTTTCCAAATATTTCACTTACAGAACTTCTATTTGATTTTTTAATAAATCTTCAAAAACTTCTCTTTTTCTGATGAGGTGCGCTTTGTCATTTAGCCAAAGAACCTCCGCAGGTTTTAGTCTGGAATTAAAGTTAGAACTCATCTCAAAACCATATGCGCCTGCGTTTCTGAAAACCAGAATATCTCCCTCGCGAACTTCATTGAGTTTTCTATCCCAAGCGAAAGTGTCTGTCTCACAGATGTTTCCCACCACGGTGTAGATTCTCTCCGTTCCTGTAGGGTTAGAGAGGTTTTCTATGATATGGTAGGAATCATAAAACATAGGTCTGATGAGGTGGTTGAACCCAGAATTAACTCCCACGAAAACCGTAGCAGTCGTTTGTTTAATAACATTGGCATTTACCAAGAAATGTCCAGATTTTCCCACTAAATATTTCCCTGGCTCGAACCAAAGTTCCAGCTCTTTATCGTTTTCTTTGCAGAAGCTAAGGAAAGCATCTTCCACTTTTTTACCAAGTAAAGCGATGTCCGTTTCCATATCATCTGAATGGTAGGAAATTTTAAAACCACTACCCATGTCAATATATTTCAAATTAGGAAAATGTTCCACTAGTTCGAACATGATTTCCATTCCTTGCAGGAATACATCAGGGTCACGGATTTCGCTACCTGTGTGCATATGCAGTCCTTCGATATTCAGTTTTGTGGATTTTACTAATCTTTCTATATGGCGAAGCTGATGGATAGAAATCCCAAATTTAGAGTCAATATGTCCCGTGGATATTTTGTGGTTTCCTCCTGCATATATGTGAGGATTTATTCTGATGAAAATAGGGTAGGAATCACTATATTTATTCCCGAACTGCTCTAGAATAGAGATGTTATCAATATTGATATGAGCGCCTAGTTTCATGGCTTCTTCTATCTCTGTGAGGTCTACACAGTTAGGCGTGAATAAAATTTTCTCAGGAGAAAATCCTGCTTTGAGTCCAAGTTTGACTTCGTTGATAGAGACACAGTCAAGATTTGCGCCCAGCTGTTCTACATATTTTAATATGTTGATGTTGGTCAATGCTTTACAAGCGTAGAAAAATTTTGTTTTTTCAGGAAAAGCTGAAGTCAAATTTTGGTACTGATTTTTAATTGATTCAGCATCATATACATATAAGGGTGTCCCGAATTCACTGGCAATATTCAGTAAAATATTGTTATTCATAATAAAATCGATTTATATTGATATAAAAAAGCCTCAGTAGAAAACTAAGGCTTTTTGGATTTTTATCAATGCTTCTTAAGCATTTGGTTCTACAGATACGAAAGATCTGTTATCTCTCTTTTTAGTGAAAACTACTTTACCATCTACAAGAGCAAATAATGTATGGTCTTTACCCATTCCTACATTTTCACCTGGATGGTGCTGAGTACCTCTTTGTCTTACGATGATGTTCCCAGCAATAGCTTCCTGACCACCAAAAATCTTCACGCCTAATCTTTTAGAGTGAGACTCTCTACCGTTTTTGGAACTACCAACTCCTTTCTTGTGTGCCATTTTATTTTATGGTTTTTAAGGGTTTATTACTTTTTTAATTCTTTAAATTTAGCGATGTTTTTCTCAATCAAAGCATCTACTTCTGCATGAGGAAGAGTTGCTTTTCCTTCAGCAAGAGATACTAGAGTTTCTCTGTTTTCTTTAGACTGAGAAAGGTTGAACTTTTTCAATTTGTAGTTAAGTTCATGGTCTTCGCTGAAATCTACAGTGTCTCTATCTGCACCAGCAGCTTCTGGCTTAGCAGTTTCCTTTGTACTCTTCTTAGCTCCTCCTGAAAAACCAGTGATAGAAGTAATCTGAATCTGAGTCAACTGTTGTCTGTGACCATTTTTTACTTTGTAACCTTTTCTTCTTTTCTTTTTGAAAACGATTACTTTATCAGCTTGGACATGGTCCAAAATCTCTGCTTCTACAGCGATTCCTTTTACAGCTGGGGCGCCTACTGTTACAGTTCCGTTAGAAGTTAAAAGAACTTTGTCAAAAGAAACTTTTGCTCCTTTGTCTCCTGCTAAACGGTTTACAAATAACTTTTGGTCTTGCTCTACTTTGTATTGAAGCCCCGCTATCTCTACGATTGCAAACATTGTTATAAGTATTTAATTTTAAAATTAGTTTGCAAATATAATCTTTTTTTTTCTACTACAAAAATCCTATCACTTTTTTAATAAAAAAACTTCTCTCAAATCCGAGAGAAGTTCTTGTATTATTTTTGAACAATTTTAGTTTTTGGAAGTTCTACTGTTCCTGGATCTTTCCAAAGTCCATCTTTTATCGCTTTTTTCTTAATTGCTTCAGCTCTTTTTCCGCTGTCTGGGTGAGAGTTGAACATTCTTTGGAATCCGTTTTCTTTAGCTCCTCCAGCAAGAAGTTCTAACTTTTTGAATGCAGTGTAAGCTCCTACTACATTGTAACCATTAGATTTCATGAATTGGTATGAATAGTCATCCGCTTGGCTTTCCTGCTTTCTACTGTGAGAAGAATCCAAGAATGCATTAGCCATGTTTCCTAACTGAGTTTCGCTAAGTTTTGACACTGTGTTACTTGCAGCTCCAGCAGCATCTACAAGTGCAGCTCTAGTATATGCGGATTTGATAGCATCTTTAGTGTCTTCGTTTTTCACATGCCCAATTTCATGCCCAATAACAGCCAAAAGCTCATCATCAGTCATGATGTCCATAAGAGAAGAGAAAACTCTCACACTTCCATCAGCAGCAGCGAAAGCATTGATATCTCTTACTAAATATACTTTATAATTTAAAGTAAGTCCATCTTGGTTTTTGTGTTTTCCGAAAAGACGGTTTAGTCTTTTTGTGTAAGGGCTGTTTTTGTCAGCTACTGGATTGTTATTATCCATCCAGTCCACAGACTCTTTAGAAAGTCTTGCTGCATCAGCGTTAGAGAAAGTCAATGCTTTTACTCCTTTTGCACCTGCATCTAGAGCTTTTCCTAAATTGATTTTTTGAGCATCAGCAAAATGAATTGCTCCTGCCATAAGACCTAAATAAATTACTTTTTTAAACATAATTTTTGTTTTTGAATGATGCACAAAGTTACTAAATATTATTCAGAAGGGATAAATTTTTAATTAAAAATTTTATTTTTGGCTAAAAATTCTCGCTTTTGATGAAAAGAGATTTATATATTGATTACGCAAAAGGTTTGGCGACTTTGTCGATAGTTTTTATCCACACTGTTTTTTGGTCTGGGCAGTTTTATGTTTCTAATGAAATGAGGATTTTCAGTCTGCTTTTTGATGTGCCTGTTTTCTTTGCACTCAGTGGATTGACCTCTTCTGGGAATCTTGATAAGACCTTTCGCAGACTGCTGAAATTACAAATCACCTATATGATTTTTGTGACAA
This sequence comes from uncultured Flavobacteriaceae bacterium, assembly GCA_963516675.1. Taxonomy (GTDB): domain Bacteria; phylum Bacteroidota; class Bacteroidia; order Flavobacteriales; family Weeksellaceae; genus JABCPE02. Next base: position 20,998 of record CAUQBH010000005.1, read on the forward strand.
CATTGTTCTTTTTTGATAGTTTTTTCAAGGTTTTTCTGCGGTCTTTTTTTGATAAGGAAACATACCAAAATTTCTTCCTGACCTTCGGTTCTAAATATACAGAGGACAGTCTGAGTCAGCCTTTTGATTTTAAACTTTTGGGAAACTGGTGGCTGCATCAGTATAGCACCTGTGATGTGTTTCCTGTGGTGATGGGCAATTTTTGGTATTTGAAGACTTACTATGTCGTTACTTTTTTTGGAGTAATCGTGCTGAGGTTTTTCTCAAAATACATTTGGTGGATTATAGGTTTTTGTGTGGTTTTTATATTTGTTTTTAATTTTAATCCAGATTTTTACCCTACTGGGCAGGTGGGCTATACGGTTTTTTATTTGATGGTTTTTCTTGTGGCTTATCAGCTGAAAAACAAGAAATTGACCAATTCCCAAGTTCTGTTTTTAATTGGTTTTGTCTTGCTCAGCCTTGTGGGGATGTTTTGGAGCTATGGAGCAGATATTTTCTATAAACTTAATAAACAGAAATTCCCGCCGAAAATTCCTTATATCGTTTGGTCTTTCGTTTCTTTGGCGATGGTTTTTATCTTTTATAACAGACTAAAAATTCAGAAAGAAAGTCTGCTTTCCTACATAGGTCAGAATGCGATATTTTTCTATTTCGCACAGGGAATCAGCTCGTCTTTGGTGTATTTTTTCATTCCTATTTTTAGGGAAAATTTACATTGGTTTATTTTGATGATTTTGATTTATGGTTTAAATGTCTTACTGGCTGTGATTATTGCTAAATTTCTGAAAAAAATAGATGAACAAGGTTGGAAAATTTTGAATTTATTGGCTGGAAAAATCAAATAAATATGCTATATTTGGAATAAAGTTTTTTTACAAATCAAAGACAATCAATATTATAAATTTGTAAAACCAATTTTCAGTAGTTTTAAAACCAATTTACAATAATTGTCAAGGAATTTGATGGAAATTTGTACCAATAATTCAAAAAATAAGAATATGAAAAGAGTATTTAGAAATTCGGTTGTGGTCTTTATGGCAGTGTTTATCATGGCTTCCTGTGCTAAAAAAAATGAGGCAGAAGCGACTCATTTAGACCTTGATTTAAAAGAATCTGAAGCAATGGTGGATAGTGCTGCCACATCTATATCTATGGCAGCGAACCAAGAAGTAGAAGGTAAAAAATTCGTGCGAAAAGCAAATGTAGATATGGATGTTTCAGATGTGTATCAGGCAACTATCTACATAGAAAATACATTGAAGGAAATGGGTGGTTTTGTGACGAGTAGTAATTATCGTAGCGATGTTTTGGAGGAAAATATCTTCCCTCAGTCAGAAGAAAAATCTCTATATGTCCGTAAATACACCACTAAAAACCAAATGCAGGTGCGGGTGCCGACTGAGAAATTGTCCGATTTCCTAAAGTCACTGAATGACAAGAGTATTTTTCTCCGAGAACGCACCATCACGGCGCAAGATGTGAGTGCAAATGTAAAAATGGCTGAACTGGAAAAACAAAGAATGGAGAAACATAAATCTCAACTTTCCCAGCAAACCAATACCACAAAAAACGCAGAAGCAACAAATGATAATGAGCGAGAGCTTAATTATCAGAAAATAAACGATTTCAATCTCGCTGATGAACTGAAATACAGCACGGTGAGCATCTATCTTTCCGAACCGAAATTCAAGATTTCTCAAGAAGAAATGCCGAATATCAGAAGCTTGGAAGACAAATACAAAGGAAGTTTTTGGTATGATTTTAAAGAAGCTTTCGTTGATGGATTCTATGGATTCCAGAAGTTCTTAATACTGGCTGCAAACGCTTGGATGTTTATTTTAGCTGGTATTTTAGGAATTTTTGCTTGGAGAAATAGAAAGAAATTTTGGAAAAAATCAGATAAAAAAGAAGAAGAAAAATAAATGATAAAAATCCCTGCTGTGTGGGGATTTTTTCAATTTAAAAGACTAAATTTGTGTTTTTTAATAATTAAAATTTATGCTGCCAAAAATAAACCCTACCCAGACCAAGGCTTGGAAAGGTCTGAATGAATATTTTGCTGAAAAAAACTTTGATTTGAGGGAGCTTTTCGCTGAAAATCCTAATCGTTTCGAAGAATTTTCTATAAAAAGAGAAAACTTTTTGTTTGATTTTTCTAAAAATCTAATCGATGAAAAGGTAAAAAGTCTTTTGCTTCAATTGGCTGAAGAATGCGAACTGAAAACGGCAATTTCGGCAATGTTTTCAGGCGAGAAAATAAATGAAACCGAAGGAAGAGCAGTTCTCCACACAGCTTTGAGGGATTTTTCTGACCAGCTGATTTTAGTGGATGGGAAAGATATAAAACCCGATGTGAAAAGAGTGCTCTCTCAGATGAAAACTTTTTCGGAAAAGGTGATTTCGGGCGAACACAAAGGGTTTTCGGGAAAGGAAATCATGGATGTGGTGAATATCGGGATTGGCGGTTCGGATTTAGGGCCTGTGATGGTCTGCTCTGCGTTGAAGCATTTTAAAACAAGGCTGAATGTACATTTTGTGTCTAATGTAGATGGAAATCATTTAGCCGAAACGCTTAAAAACCTCAGCCCAGAGACTACGCTTTTCATCATCGCTTCTAAAACTTTTACCACGCAGGAAACCATGACCAATGCCCATTCTGCAAAGGATTGGTTCTTAAAATCTGGCAGTGAGGGAGATGTGGCGAGGCACTTTGTGGCGCTTTCTACTAATGTTTCGGAGGTTAAGAAATTTGGAATCGCCGAAGAAAATATTTTTGAATTTTGGGACTGGGTCGGCGGTCGTTATTCGCTTTGGTCTGCTATCGGTCTAAGTATAGTATTATCAATCGGTTATGGTAATTTTGAACAGCTTTTAAAAGGAGCAAACGACACAGATCTTCATTTCCAAAAAGCGGATTTTTCTGAAAATATTCCAGTGCTGATGGCATTGCTGGGCATTTGGTATAGAAACTTTTTTGATGCAAGTTCTCACGCTGTTCTGCCTTATTCACAGTATCTTGACCGTTTTCCTGCTTACCTTCAGCAGGGCGATATGGAGAGCAATGGTAAGTCCGTGGATAGAAATGGGGAATTTGTGTATTACGAAACTGGGCCGATTATCTGGGGAGAGCCGGGGACTAACGGACAGCACGCCTTCTATCAGCTTATTCATCAGGGAACAGAGCTGATTCCGTCGGATTTTATCGCTTATGCGAAGTCTTGTAATTCGGTCGCTGACCATCAGGAAAAACTTTTGGCGAATTTCTTTGCGCAGACAGAGGCTTTGGCTTTTGGAAAGGATAAAGAGCAGGTTTTAGATGAATTACAAAAAACCAATAAATCTGTTGCTGAAATAGAAAAGTTGGTAAATTATAAGATTTTCCAAGGAAATATTCCAACGAATTCGTTTTTATTCAAAGAATTAAATCCTTTTTCGCTGGGGCAGCTTATCGCTTTGTATGAGCATAAGATATTTGTTCAGGGAGTGATTTGGAATATTTTTAGTTTTGATCAATTTGGGGTAGAACTTGGAAAAGTCCTTGCAAATAGAATTTTACCTGAACTTGCCAATTCTGATAAAATTTCTTCCCATGATTCTTCTACTAATGGACTGATAAACTATTATAAAACAAACAAGTAACAAAAATCAATGACTATGAAAACTTTATTGCTAATAGTTTTAATTTTCTTTTCTGGATTGATACAAGCTCAAGATGACTTGCTGAAAAAATCCGAAAAAGGGGATGTAGAAGCGATGTTCTATCTTGCATCATCATATTTTATGGGAGAAAAGGGCTATCCACAGGACAATGAAAAAGCGCTGCTATGGTTCCGAAAGTCAGCTGACAAAGGCTATGCAGAATCTCTGAACACACTCGGAACTATTTACATAAAAGGCTGGGCTGGAGTGAAACAAGATTATGGAAAAGCTGTGAAATTGTTAGAAAAAGCCGTGAAATCCAATCATGCTGATGCTTGTAATAATTTAGGACTTCTGTATCGAGATGGCACAGGTGTAAAACAAGATTACAAAAAAGCAATAGAACTTTTCCAAAAAGGAGCTAATCTGGGGAGTTCTTCTGCGGTGGATAACTTGGCGTATATGTATTATATGGGCTGGGGTGTGGAGAAAAACTACGATAAAAATTTGGAACTGATAGAAAAATCAGTGAAAATGACTAAAGACAAGCAACGACTGGTGCAAGTTGCCTATTTTTACCTTAAAGGGGAAGAAGTAAAACAAAATATCCCAAAAGCCATAGAACTCTACACTTGGGGGCATGAGAATTTCCCTACTGAGGTAGCTTTTCCTAATTATTTAGGGATGATTTATATTTATTATAATGATAAAGGTGAAAACAAAGGAGACTTTACAAAAGCCCTAAAATGGTATAAAATAGCGGCTAATCTGGGTGATGTGGATGCGGTGAATAATATAGCTTTCATCTATCTGCAAGACAATCCACAAGTTAAAGATACCCAGCAGGGAATAGAATGGATGGAAAAAGCAGCCAATTTGGGAAATCCAAAAGCCATCTATAATCTCGGATACCTCTACACGCTCGGTGGAGATTTGCCAAAGAACTATGACAAGGCGGTAGAATGGTTTAGAAAAGGGGAAGCCATCGGCGAAGAAATGAGTATTTCCTCACTGGGAGCAATGTATCATGCGGGGATTAAGTTTAAAAAAGACCTGCAAAAAGCCAAAGAATATTATCTAAAAGCCACAAAAGATGAAAATCTCGCAAAAGCCCTCTTTGAGCGAAATGAAAAACTTATAAAAGAAAATCCCACGAAAGTATATGCATGGAGAGCGGATGGGGAGTAGAATAGAAGATACAAATAAAGGAAATTCTACAAGCAAAAAATAAAAATGATTCTGAAAAATTAGTGTAGAAATAAGAATAAAAAATGTAATGGAATAAGTATGATGAGTTATGACTAATGAGAGATTTAAAAATTGGTTGAAATATTACAGAGCATCTTTGATAGATTCTTCTAGGGGGAGTAAATATGCATATTTAGGAGGTCCACTGAATAGAAAAAGCTTCGATATAGAGCAGCTTTCTGAAGTAGAGCTTAAGCAGGTTTGGGATGAGAAAAATATGTATTCTTTTAGTATAGGGGAGTACATAGAGGATATGAATCAGGTAGATGCTTTGTATGATGATGAAGATGCATTTTTTGAAGTTATTAATTTGGGTAAAAAGGGTAACGAGATAGACTCTGTTAAATTCAATAAAATAGAGATAGCGCCTATTTTTATTCAAAACTCAAAGGAGCATACAGAATTTGAAGGTGATTCTGAAATCCATTATCCTTATTGGATTCCTGCATATTTACGGCAAGATGGAAAACTTTTTCCTCCAAAACAAGATGAGAGACCAGCTTTTTTGAGAGAATATCTAAGTCCAAACCCTAAAGATAGCCCTACCATAGCTGAAATGGCCAAGGTAGATTCTGAATCATCAAACCTTGATTTTAATAGAAATACATGGAAGCAGTATTGGGAAGATTGTGAGGCGTATTTTAACAAAATAACAGATAAGAAATACACAGATTATCAACAAGGTGTAATTAAATTTAGACTATGTAAATATGAAGATGTCAATACTACCAAGCATATCTTTGCTCTTTATAATGACTTGATTTATAAAGATAATTCTAAGGTCAATTATAATATTTTGGAAATGTTGTTAGATGCTAACAAATTTCAAAAAATAAATGATACCAAAGATATTGAGGATGTCCTTGTCCCAAATCATTATGGGCATATGGGAGAAGAGTTTCCTTTATCCAAATCACAGAGAGAAGCATTTGCGAAATCTCAATATGAGAATCATTCAGATATTTTCGCGATTAATGGCCCTCCTGGTACAGGAAAAACAACGATTTTACAAAGTTTTATTGCGAATAGTTTAGTTAATGCAGTACTAAATAATACTCCACCACCACTCATTGTAGGTTGTTCTTCTAATAACCAAGCTATAACCAATATTTTGGATAGTATGAAGCTTGAAAATAAATCAAAAGATGTATTGCAAGAAAGGTGGCTGCCAGGAGTGAATTCATTTGGGTTATATCTTACAGGGACATCCAAAAAAACAGAAGAACTAAAAAAATATCAGTGCGCTACAAGTCCATTTTTTACAGAAGGTTTTGTATATCAGATGGACGAAGAAATAAATATCGGAGAATGTGCAGAATATGTAATTGATAAGTTTGAGGAGTATGTAAAACATCATCATCTTGACTATGATTTTTCAAAAAACACCAAAATAGAGAGTGTACTAGCGTATTTGAGAGAACTTATAGAAGAGTGTAAAAAAGAGATAGATGACTATACAAATGCAGCTCTTTTGAAATACACCATTCCAGCTCTTTTGAAAGCGAATGATTTTGATAATGAAGATGAGATATTTCACAAAATAGAAGATGTTCAGCAGAGTATTCAAAAGACAAAATCACTCATCAGCTCTTTGGAGGAATATAAGAAACTCTTAGAAGAAAAGTATCAGAGTTTTCCTTTTGATATAAAACATCTTCCTTTTGCTAACTTTAAAAAGATTAAAGAAAATGCATTTAAGTTGATACTTAAAGAGCATCTGGAGTTGTATTCTCCACAAACAAAATTTTATAATTATTTTGAAATACAATCTGCTACAGATGAGTTGGTTTTAGGTACGCAAAAACAACTAAAATATTTAGAAAATACACTCGCACAATTGGAAAATATATTAGAGGAGTCTAAGAAAAGACATCAAAATTATACCTCTAAAATACAACTGTGGAACAAGGAATATCAGCACAAATGGGATAATTTAATAGAAAAAACAAAAGATGAATATCAAGGGCTAAACTGTATTGAAGATATGGCAGTGAAGCTGGATATTTCTCTAAGACATAAATTATTCTGGTTGTGTGTTCATTATAGGGAGGTTGAGTTTATAAAAGAACAATCTAATAAAGACACAGCGGCTAGCAAAAATGAAAGAAGTAAAAATAAATACAAAGTAAAACTTGAAAGAATAGCAAAGTTAACACCTCTTTTTATTTCTACTTTTCATACACTGCCTAGATATTGTTCTTATTACTCGGTTTCGGAAGGAAATGTTTTTTATAATGACCTCTTTGATTTCATGATTGTGGATGAAGCAGGGCAGGTATCGCCAGAAGTTGCCATTCCGTCTTTTGTATTTACAAAAAAACTTCTTGTGGTAGGAGATATATATCAGATAGAACCGATTTGGGGAGTTTCAGAATTTGTGGATTATAAAAATGCAGAAAAATATCATATAATAGAATCGGAAGAACAGTTTAAATTTTTTAGGGATTGTGGATATTTAGCCTCTAGTGGAAGTGTGATGAAACTAGCATTATACAAATCTCATTTCACTTATCAAACTAATAATGGGGAGGTTAAAGATGGGGTGTTACTAAGAGAACATAGAAGGTGTATAGACCCAATTATTCATTATTCCAATAAGTATGTATATCAGAATAGTTTGATTCTTAGAGGAGGAAAATCTCATACAAAATCTCATAACCTTCCTAGTGTGGGATATTTGCATATTAATGGATTTTGTGAGAAATATAATTCTAGTAATAGAAATATTGCTGAAGCGAATACGATTATATTGTGGTTAAAGGACCAAAAAGAAAAACTTGAAAAAGCTTATGATAAACCTTTACAAGATATTGTTGCGATAATTACTCCATATTCAGCTCAAAGAGATTATATAAAGAATCTGATTAAAATCAATTTGTCTCAGGAATTGTCTAACTCTATGACTGTGGGAACTGTGCATGCTTTACAGGGAGCAGAGAAACCAATTATATTATTTTCTCCTACTGATTCGGATCCTAATAAGCCTTTGTTTATGAATTATGGAGGGAAAAATAACATGTTGAATGTAGCATTGACTAGAGCTAAACATTCTTTCTTGGTATTTGGTAATATGGTTATTTTTAAGCAGGGACAAAACACACCATCATCTAATCTGGCGGAGCTTTTATATACTTACCCAGATAGTTCTTTGGATGACACCTTTGTATATACAAAAAACACCTTGTTTACAGATAATACAGATAAAGTAAACTATCTAACCACATTGGAAGAACATAGAAATGCTCTGAAAAAATGTTTCAAAATTGCTACTAATGAGATTATCATTAGTTCACCATTTATTTCCATAAATGCCATAAATGAAGATGGTATTTCAGAACTTATAAAAGAAACTTCCAACAAAGGAGTAAAAGTTACTATACTTACAGATGAATATTTAGATAAAGTAGATGGAAAGCTAAAACCTCACTCCCAAGAAGGAAGAAAATTACTAAAAGATTCTGGTGCGAAATTAATTATTTATAAAGGAATACATAATAAGACAATTTGTGTAGATGATAGATTGCTTATCGAAGGTTCTTTCAATTGGCTTTCTGCTTCTAGAGATGAAAATAGTAAATACGCAAGGAAAGAAACATCTTTGGTTTTACAAGGTGTTAATGTTCCTTCCAAAGTTGATAGGATAAAACAAATGTTTAATTTGTAAAAAGTTTTAAGAATAAAAAAAGAGTTATCAGATGATAACTCTTTTTTTGGCGCCTTTTGCTGGGCTCGAACCAGCGACCCTCTGATTAACAGTCAGATGCTCTAACCGACTGAGCTAAAAAGGCGTTTTGTTCATTTTTAGTGGTGCAAATATAGCATGTATTTTAATATCAACCAAATAATTTTCTAACAAAAAGATAAATTTAATCTTAATTTGTTCATTATCAGTTTGAAAAATATTCGTGTTTTTAAAATAATTTATAAATGTCATTTCCAAAAATGAGAAGCATCAGCCCTAAAAGCAAGATTACCCCAGCCATTTGTGCATATTCTAACACTTTCTGAGAAGCAGGTTTTCCTGTGATCATTTCCCAAAGCGTAAATACCACATGTCCGCCATCAAGACCAGGGATAGGAAGTAGGTTTAGGAATGCTAACCAAACAGAGAACATCGCAGTAAAACTCCAGAAGAAAGTCCAGTCAATTGCATAGTTTCCAGCTGTGTCTTGTCTTACATGCATCTGATTAACAATTGCAATAGGACCACCTACTTTTTTGTAGCCTTTTACTGTTTTATTAAACACAAGTTTAAATTGTTTTATCTGGTAGGTCAGTTCCTCTATGGAGCGCGTGAAACCTCTCGATACGGCTTCTATTGGAGTAAAGTCCTTTTTTGTTAGAAAGTTTCTGCCAACAGAGATACCTATCGTTCCTTCTTTTGATACAGGAAGTTTTAAATCTACCGTATTACTTGCTCTTTCTACTTGAACCAAAGCTTCCTGTCCTGCGTGTTTTGATAATACAGAAGGCAGTTCATCGTAAAAAGTAATATTTTTATCGTTGATTTTTAGTATTTTATCTCCTTTTTGTAATCCTGCATCTATTGCTGTTTTAGCTATCACAGTATCTACTATGGGTTCTATTCTCGGAACAAGGAATCCCTTTGGTGTATCTTCTTGAAACACCATAGCTTTGCCTTCGTCATTGGTGTCAAAAGTCACTTCTTTTCCACCCCTTAGCACAGTAATATGGTCGCTTAATAAAACATCCAGAGATAGTTTTTCTAAATTTTTCTGTTCTTTTCCATCTACTTTTAGGATTTTATCTCCATCTTGGAATCCCATTTTCTTGGCTGATTCACCATAAGTAATCGTTACATTTTTATCAGGATTAAAAATCATTTCTCCATTAAAATAGGAAAGACAAGAATAAATAAACCACGCTAAAAAGAAATTAACAGTAACTCCGCCAAGCATGATGATAAGTCTCTGCCAAGCTGGTTTGCTGCGGAATTCCCAAGGTTCAGCAGGTTTTTTCAGTTGCTCTGTATCCATGCTTTCATCCACCATTCCTGCTATCTTTACATAGCCTCCCATAGGCAGCCAGCCGATGCCCCATTTTGTGCTCTCTGGGTGTTTTCTCCAGTCGTTATCAGGCAGGTTTTCTGTATTGATAGGAACTTCTTTTTTTTCTCCGTTTACCTCGATAACTTCTGTGTCAGGCTGATTTTTAGAGAAAAATTTGTATTGCCATTTTCCGTTGATTTTTTTCATTGAAAATAAAGAAAACCAAGGATCAAAGAATAGGAAAAATTTCTCTGCACGGGTCTTGAACCATTTTGCAGGAAGGTAATGCCCTAATTCGTGTAAGAAAACTAAAATAGAAATACTTAGAATAAACTGAAATATTTTTAATGCTAATTCCATCAAATTTAAAATTAAAATCGTGCAAAGGTAATAAAAACATTATTAAATATTTTTGGATTAAAAATAAAAATAATAGATTTACAATCAAAAATCAGAAAATATGAAAATAACAGCGTTAAATTTGGATATTCGATGGAAATCTCCAGAGGAAAATATCAATATCATTGAAGAAAAACTAAAAGATGAGCAAGCGGATGTATTTCTTCTTCCAGAAATGTTTACTACTGGATTTTGTGTTGATACGGAAGAGGTAGCGGATAGTAAAGGCGAAACCCTTGCATGGATGAAGCGTTTCGCAGAGAAGAAAAAATCAGCAATGGGAGGGAGTGTTTCAGTGAAAGAAGATGGGCGGTTTTATAATAGGTTTTATTTCGTGGAACCTTCTGGGAAAGTTCATCAATACGATAAAAAACACTTGTTTTCTTTTGGTGGAGAGGATAAAATCTATACACCAGGGAAGGAGCGTGTAGTGGTTGATTATAAAGGAGTTAGGTTTTTGCTTCTGGTGTGCTATGATTTGAGATTTCCTGTATTTGCCAGAAATGTAGATAATTATGATGTAATGATAGATGTAGCCAGCTGGGCTGAACCTCGTATTTTGGCATGGGAAACACTGTTGAGAGCTAGAGCTATTGAAAACCAGTCGTTTGTGTTCGGCGTTAATAGAATAGGGATAGATGGTTCTGGGTTGAATTATCCAGAAAGCACCCGTTGTTTCTATGCCGATGGGACAGAAATTTCTGAGAAAAATGGAGATATAATATCAGCGAATATAGATTTGGAGAAACTAAATTCTTTTAGACAGAAATTTAAAGTCCTTTTAGACAGAGATGAATTTGAATTAAAATAGAAAAATGGAGCTTTACAACGGCTCCATTTTTTATATAAATATAATTTCTTAAAAATCCTCGTCAGAATCTATTGTGAAAGAACGGGATTTGAAGTCTTTATCGTGTTTTTCAGAAATTACATCTTCTCCTTTTTGTTCAATAATGAAATCCTTAGTTTCATTAAACATTTCTAAGAAACCTTTGAAATCTTCTTTGTAAAGATAGATTTTGTGTTTTTCAAAAGTTGCTTCACCACTTTCATTAAAATTTTTCTTGCTTTCTGTGATAGTAAGGTAGTAGTCGCCTGCTTTTGTTTCTCTCACATCAAAGAAATAAGTTCTCCTTCCTGCTTTTAACACCTTTGTAAAAATTTCATTTTCTTGGCGTTCTTTGTAATCACTCATTTTTATTGTTATTTTAATAATGCTCAACAAATTTAAGATAATTTTTTAAACTTTCATAGAAAAAATCAAAAAAACTATCAAAAATCATATATTTGGTTTACAGATTTATTTTTTTACTGCTTGTAACGGTTTCTCTGTGGGTGATGATGATAGCAGTGCAGTTGGCAACCTCTTTTTCTATATTGGTCAAAATGTTTTGTTCGGTTTTGGTATCTAGAGCGGATAGACAGTCATCAAAAATTACGATTTGAGGCTGTTTGATAAGGGCTCTGGCGATGCAGATTCTCTGTTTCTGCCCACCTGAAAGCATCACGCCTCGCTCACCTACCACAGTCTGGTATTTGTCTTTGAAGAGCATCACATCATTATGAATGTCGGCTATTTTTGCGAATTTTTCTATCAGTTCAGGCGTAGGATTGTCTATCGCAAAGCCGATGTTATTCTCTATCGTGTCAGAGAAAAGATAACTTTCCTGCGGAATGTAGCCGATGAATTTTCGGTAAAGTTCCAGATTATGTTCTTTTAGGTTTTTGCCATCTATCAGTATTTCTCCTTCATCTGGGTCTATCAGTCTGCAAAGAAGGAGAGCGACGGTAGATTTCCCACTTCCTGTTTTTCCTGTGATGGTGATGAATTCTCCCGCATTTACTTTAAAACTTAAATTCTCCACAGCTTTGATGCCTGTATTGGGATAGGTGTAGCTCACATTTCGGAATTCTATATCGCCTTTGATTTCGTAGATATCATGATTGGTATTAACGATATCGGAATGAATATCCATAAACTCATTTATCCTCTGCATGGAGGCTTCTGCCCGTTGGTTGATAGAAGTCACCCAGCCTACGGTACTGAATGGAATCACCATCGCATTGGCATACATAAAGAAATTAGCAATCATACCGATGTTGATTTCTCCATCAATATATTTCTGTCCGCCGATGAATAAAATAGCGATATCCAAAATTCCCACTATTAGAATCATAGAAGTGTAGAAAAAATTTTCGTACTTGGCTAAATCTACGGCTCTGTTTTGGTAATTTTTGATTTTTTCGCCGTATTTGTCTTGGACATATTTTTCTTTGTTAAAGAATTTCACCACTCTAATTCCCGAAAAACTATCCTGCACGAAAGTAGAAATCGCAGACTGGCTCTCCTGAACTAGTTTGGATTTTTTTCCTACAATTCCACTTATTTTATACACAGAAAGAGAAAATATAGGAAGTAGAATGAGGATAACGAGCGTCATCTCCAAATCAGTCCTTATCATATAAAAACTGGTAATCATCAGCAAGATGATGAGGTTCGCTACATACATCACACCAGGGCCTAGATACATTCTAATGGCGATAATGTCTTCGCTGAGGCGATTCATAAGGTCGCCTATACTTGTCTTTTTGAAATTTGTAAGGGAAAGACTTTGGTAATGCTGGTAGATTTCGTTTTTTAGTTCGTATTCTATTTTCCGTGATGCTACTATGATGGTCTGTCTCATCATGAACCGAAAAACTCCAGCAATGATGGATGAGCCTATGATAACGCCTCCATTGATAAGAAGAGTTTTTATAATGGTATCGCTGTCAGTGTTTTCACTGCTCAAAACCTGCTGTATAGCATCTATGGTGTCTCCCAGATACTGTATCCAGAAAATGTTGAAAAAATTACTAAGAAAAATAAATAAAACTCCCAAAGAAAGCATATTTCGATGCTTCCAAAAATAGGGATTAAGGGATTTTAGGGCTTTCATTCTTTTTACATATTTGTAGGGAGGATAATCATGAGTGTAGTTCCTTTTCCTTCTTTGGAGCGGATGGAGATTTCTCCCTTATAGTCTTCTATCATTCTTTTTACCATTGCGAGCCCGAGGCCTGTTCCGCTGGATTTGGTGGTAAAATTAGGTTCAAAGATTTTTTCTAATTTATCCTCAGGGATTCCATTTCCGTTATCCTCTATGTTTAGGCTTATTTTTTTATTTAAAAGTTCCAGATTGATTTTGATGAAAAAGTCTTGTTTCTCATTTTTTGCTTGTTGGGCATTTAGGATGAGGTTGGTCATTATCCTCTGGAAGAAAGACTTGTCAAAGTTGATGAGGATATTATTTTGTTTAGGGTAAAATATGATTTCGTTCTTATCATCAAAAATCCTAATGAGGGATAAAATCTCATTGTTTACATTGATTACTTCATTCTTTTTTTCGGGCAGTTTTGTAAACTCCGAAAAAGCTCCAGCCACTTTTACTATTAGGTCTATCTGGTCTTCCATAGAGGAGCAGAGTTTTTTTACTTTATCTTCTATATCAGGGTCGTTTTTATCAAATTTCCTTTCAAAATTTTGGATGAGGAGTTTCATGGGAGTCAGCGGATTTTTGACTTCGTGAGCCACCTGTTTCGCCATTTCGCGCCATGCAGATTCTTTCTCTTTGAAGAATAATAGCTTTTTTTGTTCCTCTATCATCCGTATAGTTCGGTTATAGGAATTGATGAGCGGAGTAAATTCATCATCGTTGTAATATCGGATGGGTTTTAGCTCTTCATTAAGGTCTATTTGTGTGATTTTTTGTGAAATTTTTCTAATGTTTTTCGTTAGTTCATCGGAAATTCTCCAGCTGAGCCATATTCCAAGGGCGATGATGATGATGTTCGCCGCAACCATGATTTGGATATACTGATTAAAGGTATCCAATCGGGTGTTATCACTATGATAAAAAGGGAAAAAAACAATGGCGACAGGCTCCAGCATGTTGTTTAGAAGTGGGATGTAAGAAGCTGTTAGATTGTCCTCCTCATCTTTTATGTATTCCACAACATCAAATCTATTTCCCTTTTTTAGGATTTTTTTTAGGACTTCTTCGGGAATTTCCTGTGGAGAAACTTGGTTTTTCTCTTTGTTGGAAAGCAGGAATTTCCCTTGTAGATTATAGATGATAATGTCCTGCTTGTTGATATCGGAGATTTCTAAGATTTTTTTCTCCAAGATAGGTTTTATGTTTTTTTCAGTTATGGTCGTGTGGCTCACCGCATAGTCTAATGAAGCCATCAGAATTTCTACTGTTTGGCGTAGCCTTTCTTTGTTTTGGGTTTCGGTATTTTTTTTGAAAACGAGATAAGAAATCACCGTTACACCTATGATACTCAGTAGGGTAACCAGCATAAATCCGAAGAAGATTCTCGTTCGTATGTTTCCTTTGATGATGGAATTCATGGATTATTTTTTCATAAGTTTTGCTACATATTTCCCAATGATGTCAAATTCCAGATTTACTTTACTGCCAATCTCTAGATTCTTCAAATTAGTATGTTCCCAAGTGTAAGGAATTATCGCCACCGAAAACTCATTTTCTCCGCTGTGAGCTACTGTCAGACTGATGCCGTCCACGGTGATAGACCCTTGTGGAACGGTCGGGAATCCATCTTTCTCGATGTATGCTATCGTGATGTAGTGGCTGCCGTTTAGGTTTTCTATGGATTTTATTGTCCCTGTTTGGTCTACATGTCCCTGCACGATATGCCCGTCTAGTCTGCCGTTCATCAGCACGCATCTTTCTAGATTTACTTTTGTGTCTATTTTCCAGCTTCCCAGATTGGTTTTTTCTAAAGTTTCTTGTATCGCGGTTACGCCATATCGCTGATTTTCAATTTTTTCTATGGTCAGACAGCAGCCGTTATGAGAAAGACTTTGGTCTATTTTTAGTTCATCTGTAAAAGGGCAGCTCATCGTGAAATGAACACTTGTTCCCATTGTTTCTATATTTTCTACTGTGGCAGTGGCTTCTACTATTCCTGTAAACATAAATTTAAAGTATTTTTGAATAAATCTGTTTTCTTCTCAAAAAATTAAACTAATTTTGCTCTTTTTAAGAGCCAAAGTTAAGCAAAATGGAATTTAAACATAAAATAAAAGTAGGAATTTCTATCGGAGACTATAATGGAATAGGTCCAGAAATTATCCTTAAAACATTGAAAGACAAGAGTATGCTGGATTTTTTCACGCCTGTAATTTTTGGTTCAGGGAAGCTCTTCTCTTTTCAGAAAAATGTATTTAAACTGCAGTTTAATTTTAACTATATCCTCCACGCTTCCGAGGCGGTAGATGGACAGATAAACATTGTCAATCTTCGTAAAGATGAAATGGAAGTAAAGTTCGGTACGCCCACAGAGGAATCTACTAAACTGGCGATAGACTCGCTAGAAGCTGCAACAAATGCTCTGATGAAGGGTGATGTAGATGTGCTGGTAACTGCGCCTATCAACAAGGATGAAATGATAAAACACGGTTTCCCATACACAGGACACACCGAGTATTTGGAGAAAAAATTTGCAGCTAAAGGATTGATGTTTTTGGTAACAGAGGATTTAAAAGTAGCGGTTTCTACACACCATATTCCACTGGCGAAAGTGGCGGAAACAATCACGAAACAGAGGATAATAGACCAAGTAAAGCAGATGAACAACTGTCTGAAGCTGGATTTCTCTATCGAAAGACCAAAAATCGCAGTTCTTGGGCTGAATCCACACTCGGGCGATGGCGGAACGATAGGAATGGAGGAAAAAGAAATCATAGAACCAGCCATCAAGGAATTGTTCGACCAAAGTTTTATGGCTTTTGGGCCTTATCCAGCAGATAGTTTCTTCCAGCCAGAAAAATATAAACATTTCGATGGAGTTTTAGCGATGTATCATGACCAAGGTCTTACTCCGTTTAAGACCATCGCATACGAAAACGGAGTGAACTACACCGCGGGAATGCCGCTCATTAGAACATCGCCAGACCATGGAACGGCTTATGATATCGCAGGGAAGGGAGTAGCAGATGCTCGTTCCTTTGAGGAGGCTGTTTTCACAGCGATAAAGATTTTCAAAAATAGAGTAGAAAATTTAGACCTCATCGCTCATAAATTAGAGATAAGAAAAATAGCTCAGAATGTAGAAGATGAGGATCTTCCAGAAGGAGAGGAATAAGAAAAGCACCTGATTTCAGGTGCTTTTTCTTTTATTATTTTTTTACTCGTTTTCTTTTATTGGCGTTTTTCTTTTCTTCCTCTTTTTTTCGTTTGTTTTCCGCTTGGTCATAGAGGGCGGTGTCTGTTTCATAGATAATTTCTACATTTTCAGGTGAGTCCAAAAATATATCTTTCCATTTCCTTGGGCGGTCTTTGGTATTCCAGTTAAACTCTGGGAATTTCCGCTTCTCTGGAGCTATTTTGCTCATAGGATATATGTCTGTATTTGCGCCGATGTTACACGCTACGATGTGCAGTTTTTGTTCCTCGAAAAGCGCCTCAATTTCTCCACATGACGAAAGCGAAATGCCCAGTCTGTCCATGTTTTTTGTCTTTGCGTTTTGGCTTTCTACATAGTTGATGGCCTGTGCGTTTTCGGTTACTTTTATCAGATGAATGTTATTGTTTTTGTAGTAGGCTATCATCTGTTTTCCTTTCACTTGGTTAAATTCATCTTTTAGATTGATGGAATCTACCTTACTGATTGCTAGTGCGTTTCCGATTACTTTTAAAGAATCTATGCTTTCTTTTTGTGTGTTGAGGTAAGCTTTGATAACATCGCCTGTCACTTGTCGTTCGCCTGTCCAGAAAATAGGTTTTCTGATGAGGTGAAGCTCTCCATCAGTTTCATTAAAGCTAAGTGAATCAGCTCTTGCCTGCGCATTGGATTTGAACATTCTGGCTTTGTGGTAGGCTTTTAGGAAACTTTTTTTCATTCTGCTGGCATCTGCTTTTTGGTAAGCGATGATTCTTTCGGCAGAAAAAAAGAGCGAATCGTTTTTAAAGATTTTCACAGCATAAGGCTTCCCTGTAATCATCGCAGAATCTTTATTTTCAAATATCTCACCGTAAGAGCCTCTCACAAAGCGGTTTTCCCTTGGGTCATCCAGCAGCACATTTCCTTTCGCAGTTCCGAAACCTGTGTTTTGGTTGTAATACATGGCATCGCCTTTTAGGGTTTTTCCATTGTAGTAGATTCGTGAATTTTTGCTGAGATAGACCTCCTTGCTGCTCATTTTATAATGTCCTTTCTCTGTGTATACCGAGTTGGACGGATTACTTTTGTTGATAATCGTAGTAGGGCCGTAGAACTCTGCGGTATTGGTATTTTGATTTTGTTTAATTTTAGTTCCTTGTACTTGGTATTGGCTGTTGTCTATATTTACATTTCCTGTGACATCTACCACTCGGCTGGTGATGTTGTAGGTGGCAGTTTTGGTTCTTATGGTGTTGCTGCCATTGTAGATAGTTCCTCCCGTGTTGAAATAAGCCGTGTTCGGAATTCGGTCATAGTAGAGAATATCCGTTTTTATGGTTTGTTTAGGGTCGGTGAGGACTACATTTTTCCTTGCGATTCCACGCTGGGAGTTGCCGTCATACTGGATTTCTCCTGCGGTGATGAGGTTGCCGTCAGAGGTCTGCAGCTGGGTGTTTCCTATTGCCTTGGCGAAGTTCGCTTCGGAATAGAAAATCACGGTGTCGGCTTTTAGTGTAGAGCCTTTATGTTCCAGATGCACATTTCCTGTCATGAAGGTATTTCCGTCGAACAAATCTTGCCTTTTCTGGGTAAGGTCTGCGTGGATGATTCTTACCTTTACAGGTTCATCTTTTCCTTCTTGTTTTTGCTCAAAAAAAGGATCTTTTTCCAAATTGCCATTTATGGAAGTAATCTGCCCAAAGACAAACAAAGTGGACAGCAGGAAAAAAGATATAAACAGTTTTTTTGTCATAAATAGGGTGTTTTTATGGAGTAGCCTCCTTCTTTTGTCCGTAGAAATAGAGCGTGTGGCTGTCTATGGATACACCGAAAGCGCTTTCTATGGACTCTTTTATCGCTTGGATTCTTGGGTCGCAAAACTCTATGATTTCCTCTATTTCTTTCTGCGAACTATCTTTGTAGATAACGATATGGTCGTGCTGGCGGTCAAAATAGGATTTTTCATAGGTGGAACTTTCGCCGAACTGATGTTTTCTGACCAGCCCGGCATCTAGAAAAACCTCTATTGTGTTGTAAATGGTTGCCTTACTGATGTGGTATTTTTTCTGCAGCATTAGTAGATAGAGGTCATCTACATTAAAGTGCTTGTCGTAATTGTATATTTCCTCCAAGATAGTGTATCTCTCAGGAGTGTTTCTCAGTCCCTTTTCTTTCAAGTAATTCCGCAGAACCTCCTTGATGGCTTCTATACTTTTACTATTCACTTTGTTTTCCATAGTGGGCAAATTTAATTATTTTTTACGAAGTAACAATTTAATTGTATCAAAACCAAATTCCTACCTTTTTTGTATTCAATAAAAAAACCGCAGAAGGCTCTGCGGTTTCTTGCTATTGATTTTTATTTTACAGGATTTCCTTTGAAATCTGTTTTGTAGTAACCAAATTTTTCTTGTCCATTGGATTTCAGTTTTCCTTTTATAGAAACATCTATCAAGTTCTTTTTAATTTCAATGGTATAAACATATTGGTATTCAAACTTCTCATCATCTTTGTATTTCTTCCAAGCATCATCTATTACTTTTTGTATTGTTTCAGCTGTTACTTCTTTGAAGTCAAATAATTCATCTTCTAAACGGAAATCCTCTGGATTACCACCAATTACATCGATTTCCATAACCTCTGGAGCTTTCCATCCTGAATTAGAAGAATAACTGATTCCCTGCACTCTTCTTTTATCCTCATTGTCTTGGTAAACAATATTTACCATGAGTTCATCTAAATCATCTGTTTTAACCACTTTATCAGAATTTTTGGTAACCAGAAATCTTACTTCATCAGTTACTTTTGCATTTTCGCCGAGTTTTTCTACTACGGCATCATACCATTTTTTAGTTTGTGCTGGATCAGAAAATAGTTTATAATCAATTTTTTCTTTTCCCGAAGCCTCATTTGCTGCTTCCTTTGCTGCATTTACAGCTTCTTTTGCTTTGTTACAAGATTGTAACCCCAGTAGCGATACTGCTAAAATACCCGCAGTGATGAATTTTTTTGCTTTCATAATATTATTTTTTAAAAAAATTATTTGTACAAATTTAAAAATTTTTTACAATATTTTTTCATTAAAATAGAAAGAAATGCCTATTTATATAGTTTTTTTTGGAGTGTAAGAGTGGGTTTTTAGGAATAGTTTGTTTTTCAATGTATTAAATTCTAAAACCAAGAAAAAATAACTTTTTTGAAAATGGAATTAAATAAAAAAGAAAAACTTTGATTATTAAAGCTTTAATTCAAAAAAAAGATTATCTTTGCAGCGTTTTTGTGGGAAATTTTGGCGGAAACAGAGAAATTTAACACCTAACTTCTTCCCGATTTTTCAGTCCCACGCACCGCCAATACTGAGAAAGAAGGAATACAAAGTGATATTTTTATGTCAAAACAAGAAGAGGTTCTTATGAACCAAAATGTGGCTCCAGAGCAGTTTGACTGGGATTCTTTCGAGTCTGGTCTTAACGCTGAGGACAGAAAAGAAAAAAATGAATTAGAAGAAATCTACAAAGGTTCTTTGAACGACCTTTCCGAATCTGATGTAATCATCGGGAAAGTGGTAAGACTTACAGACAAAGAAGCGATTGTAGACATCAACTTCAAGTCTGAGGGAGTAATTTCTCTCAACGAATTCCGTTACAACTCTGGCCTAAAAGTAGGTGATGAAGTGGAAGTAATGGTAGACAGAAGAGAAGACAAAACAGGTCAGCTTCAGCTTTCTCACAAAAAAGCAAGAACGCTGAAAGCTTGGGATAAAGTAAATGAATACCACCAGTCTGGTGAAATCGTAAATGGTTTCGTGAAGTCTAGAACAAAAGGAGGTATGATTGTAGATGTTTTCGGTATCGAAGCATTCTTACCAGGTTCTCAGATCGATGTGAAACCTATCAAAGACTACGACCAATTCGTAGGAAAAACGATGGAGTTCAAAGTAGTGAAAATCAACCCAGAGTTCAAAAATGTGGTAGTTTCTCACAAAGCTCTTATCGAGGCTGATATCGAAGGACAGAAAAAAGAAATCATTTCTCAATTAGAGAAAGGACAAGTTCTAGAAGGAACTGTTAAAAACATTACTTCTTACGGAGTATTCATCGACCTTGGTGGTGTAGATGGACTTATCCACATCACAGACCTTTCTTGGTCAAGAGTAAATCACCCATCAGAATTCCTTTCTGAAGGACAAACTGTAAAAGTGGTAATCCTTGATTTCGATGATGAGAAAACAAGAATTCAGCTTGGTATGAAACAGCTAGAACCACATCCATGGGAAGCTCTTTCTGCTGACTTGAAAGTAGGAGACAAAGTAAAAGGAAAAGTAGTAGTTCTTGCTGACTACGGTGCGTTCGTAGAAATCGCTCCAGGTGTAGAAGGGCTTATCCATGTTTCTGAAATGTCTTGGTCTACTCACCTTAGAAGTGCAGGAGATTTCGTGAAAATCGGTGATGAGGTAGAAGCTGTAGTGCTTACTTTGGATAAAAATGAAAGAAAAATTTCATTGGGTATCAAGCAATTGACTCCAGATCCATGGGCTGACATCCAGTCTAAATATCCAGTAGGTTCTAAGCACACAGGAACTGTTAGAAACTTTACTAACTTCGGTGTGTTTGTAGAATTGGAAGAAGGAATAGACGGACTTATCTACATCTCTGACCTTTCTTGGACTAAGAAAATCAAGCATCCATCTGAGTTCTGCGCTGTAGGAGACAAACTAGATGTAGTAGTTCTAGAACTTGATACAGAAGCTAGAAGACTTTCTCTTGGACACAAACAATTGACTGAAAACCCTTGGGATAAATACGAATCTAAATACGCTGAAGGAACTGTACATACAGGAACAGCAGTAGATGTTTTTGATAAAGGAGCTCAGGTTCAGTTCGAGGATGCAGAAGTAGAAGCATTTTGCCCTTCAAGATTGTTAGAAAAAGAAGATGGTTCTAAAATCAAGAAAGGAGAAGAAGCTCAGTTTAAAGTAATTGAGTTCAACAAAGAATTCAAGAGAGTAGTGGTTTCTCACACAGGTCTTTTCAGAGATGAAGAAAAGAAAAATGTAAAAGAAGCTGCAGCTAAATCTTCTTCAAGCGAAGAAAAAACAACTCTTG
Source organism: uncultured Flavobacteriaceae bacterium (assembly GCA_963516675.1). GTDB lineage: Bacteria > Bacteroidota > Bacteroidia > Flavobacteriales > Weeksellaceae > JABCPE02. The sequence continues at coordinate 42,569 of CAUQBH010000005.1, forward strand.
GAGACATTGATGCTCTTGCAGAATTGAAAAAGAAAATGGACGGAGGTAAATAATCCATCCCATTTCTAAATACAAAAATCCCGCTGCTGTTTAGCAAGCGGGATTTTATTTTTTCTTTATATAAAAGAATATTACTCTAAAATTTCTTGTAATTCCAGCCAGCGCACTTCGTAGGCTTCTAATTGGCTCGTGGTTTCTTCCAGCTTCTGTGAAAGTTCAGAAATAATGCTGTAATCCGTTTCGTTATTCAGTTTTTCTAAAATTTCATCTTGTTTTTGTTTTAAAACAGGCATTTCTTTTTCTATGTTTTCCAATTCTTTTTGCTCCTTGAAGCTGAGTTTTCTTTTAGAATTGGTATTTTTAGTTTGTTTTTCTTCTACAGGTTTAGCAGGTTCGCTTTTCTTAATGTTTTTGTTTTGCGTTTGTTGGTCTCTGTATTCTGTGAAAGAGCCAATGAAATCCTTGATTTTTCCTTCGCCTTCGAAGACTAATAAATGGTCTACAATTTTATCCATAAAATACCTGTCGTGCGAAACAATGATGAGGCAGCCCTGAAACTGCGCAAGGAAACTCTCCAGCACGGTAAGCGTGGGCAGATCTAAATCATTAGTCGGCTCATCAAAAATGAGGAAATTTGGGTTTTGGAAGAGTACGGAAATCAGATACAGTCTTCTTCTTTCGCCGCCGCTTAGGTTAGAAATGGTGGTGTATTGTGTCTGTTCATTGAAGAGAAACATCTTTAAAAATTGCGATGCCGAAATGCTTTTCCCATTCGCGAGAGGATAATATTCCGCGATGTCTTTCATGAAATCTATCACCCTCTGGTCTTCCTTGTAGGTAAGTCCTTTTTGTGAAAAATACCCGAATTTGATGGTTTCTCCTACTTCTATTTCTCCGCTGTCGTAGTTTTCTAGTCCTTGGATGATGTTCAGCAGGGTAGATTTTCCTACGCCGTTTTTCCCTATGATGCCTACTTTTTCGCCTCGCTGAAATTGATAACTGAAATTATCCAAGATGATTTTATCACCAAATTTTTTATTGATGTTTCTCAGCTCCAAAATCTTTTTTCCTAGCCTTTTCATCCCAAAATCCAGCTCTAGTTCCTGTTTTCTGGTGTCCATTTTAGCGGTTTTCTCCGTTTCGTAGAAGGCTTCTATACGGCTTTTGGACTTGGTAGTCCTCGCTTTGGGCTGTCTGCGCATCCACTCCAGCTCCTTGCGGTAGAGGTTGTTGGCTTTGTCTATGGTGGCGTTTAGATTGTCTTCTCGTATGCTTTTATTTTCCAAATATTGGGCATAGGCACCATGATGGACATAGAGTTTTTTATCTTCTATTTCCCAGATGATATCACACACGCTGTCAAGGAAATAGCGGTCGTGCGTTACAAGAAGCAGGGTAACCATGGCTCTGGATAGGTATTGTTCCAGCCATTCCACCATATCTACATCTAGGTGGTTGGTAGGTTCGTCCATGATGAGCAGCGTGTGCTTGTGTTCCACTCTCGTTTCTATCAGGAGTTTGGCGAGGGCTACGCGTTTTATCTGCCCGCCAGATAGGTTATCCATTTTGGCGTTTAGGTCGGTTATTTTCAGCTGAGAGAGGATTTGTTTCATTTCGTTTTCCAGACCCCATGCTTTTTGGTTTTCCATCTCTATGAACGCCTGCTCCATAAATTCGGAATCATCAGAAGTTAGCGATTTTTGGTAATTTCTCAATGCCTGCATAGGTGGCGAATCTAGACTCATGATAAATTCTGTGATGGTCTGTCCGCTCTCAAAGTGTATTTCTTGGTCAAATAAAACCACTTGAATATCTTTATTGATGACTACTGTCCCACTGTCTGCAAAGTCTTTGCCCATTAGGATATTAAGTAAAGTAGTTTTTCCGCTTCCGTTTTTGGCAACGATGGCGATTTTGTCCCCTTCATTGATATTAAAAGAAATATCCTCAAATAAAGTAACTATGCCATATGTTTTGGTAAGATTTTCTACGCTGATGTAATTCATTTCCCTAAAAAAGTTGATTTAAAGTCCTTCCTATTTCACTCTCCAAATATCGGAAAAATAGAGCATAGTAGAAGTCAAATTTATTTTAAAAGTAAAAATAAATACATTATTATATTTGATAATCAGTTAGTTAATTTCAAGTAGAAAAATATCTATCAATATTTTGATTAAATAAAAAACTTTTACTACTTTTGCACCATTCAAAAATGGTTCCGTGGCCGAGCGGCTAGGCAGTGGTCTGCAAAACCATCTACAGCGGTTCGAATCCGCTCGGAACCTCAATTTACCCAAACAATCGCTTGTAAACCAATGGTTTATGAGCGATTTGTTTTTAATATGTGACAACATATGTGACAACTTTTAGAAAAACACTTTAAAATATTCTTTTTGGACTATCGGCTAAAGCTTATGTTAATGATTACTAGTTTTTTGTAAAAATAAAAATGAAAAGACTTTCATATGTTTTGATGAAAAAAAGCATATCTTTGTGAAGGTTTCAATGAAATAAAAAGAGTGAGCTTTTTGCTTTGTTCAAGCAAGACAGCTAAATTTAAAATGAGTTATTACATATACTACATGTTATAATGAATGGTTTTTATTGTGTTTGGTTGTGTTGAATAAAGGTATAAAATAGTTTTTCACTTTGTATTTATAGAATTTAAGTTTAACCAAAATAATGATTACTTATGAAAAGTTTAATTTTATCTATTGTCACAGTGATTATGGTTGGGTTGTACCCAGCTCAAAAGCAAGAGGAAGATCCCTTGTCTAAATACTATAATAGGGTTATAGAAATAGAAAAAGTTTTATCTTATGATAAAAATGGAGTATTAAAGAAACAGACAACAGGGGATGGATATCTAGCTCTTATTAAAGATGGTAAAAATATTTTTTTTAGAAAGCCAAATGGGGAAGAGATGTATAGGGATTTGTCTAAAAGAAAATATAACTCTACTAAAAAAGGTTATGAGTATAGTTCCAAATGGGGTGGTGTTTTTATAGAGGAGAATTTGAACTATATTGATTTTTATAGTTCTCATAGTTTTGTAGGGGAAAAATATACTTATTATATAGATAGAAATGATTATTTTGTTTCTAAGATTCCTGAGGTATTGAGATATCTATTTTATTATGATAAATTTATAGATGTTCCTACTGAAGAATTTGAAGAACTTATAGAAAGACATGCACAGAATGCTATACCAGAAATAGAAAATATAGAACTACATACAAAAGATGTTTTTAATAAGGATATTCATGTGTATGGAGTAAGTACACATTCTGGTAACTATCTCTCTTTCTATTATGACAAAAATGATAAAGGAGATTTGGAAATAAAACATATAAAAATAAGTGGTAGAACTTCTTCTTCTGAGGCTCAAAGAGTTTTAAAATCTATGGGGAAATGGTATGGGGCTACAGAAACGGAGAAAGGCATGTGGATATACGCTAGTAATAGAAGTTTGGAAAAGATAGCGGTTTTTGGTATTGATGAGTATGGTGCTGTAACAATAACTATTGTACCAGACCAATCTTTTGGTAAAAAATAGATTAATTATGAAAAAAATAATTACAGTTTTTATTTTGCTTTTTCTTAATATTGAATTAGGATATTCTCAATACTCTGTTTGTGGTTTGACAGATGTTCAAATAAAACAAAATTTTATTAACTGCTTAAAGAAGAAGGACAATGTAACAAATCACATAATAGATAAGATAACAGAAGAAATAGGTATAGCTTCTAGTTTCACATATATTCCTTGTAGGGAAACATATAATGCAGCTGCTGTTATAAATCCATTTAACAATAATGCCAGATATATAGTATATGATGATTTATATTTTTCTAAGATTTATGCCAATAATAAGTACGCATCTTTATTTATAATTGCACATGAAATAGGACATCATATAAATGGACATACAATAAGAAAAGATAATAATATTAGTGAACAGCAAAGAGCAGAGTTGGAAGCTGATTATTTTGCAGGTTTTATAATGTTTAAATTCGGAGCAAAAGAAAAGGATATAATAGATGTTATTAATGGATTTCCTAACCCTAAGACAGATTATGAATCTCATCCTAAAAACGCTAAACGATTAGAATATGCATTGAAGGGGTATCTTAATGAGGCAAATAAGTATATGACAGAATTGTATAGGCTACAAGAAGTGTTTAGGCGGGAGCATGAAGATAAAGAACAAGATAAATTAGTAGATGATTTAAGAAAATATATTAATAATTCTGCATTACAAAACACAGAGCAAATAGCTAAAAATATGAGTGTAGCCATATATATTATTGATAAATTAAAAGGAACATCACTATATATAGAAAGTCTTAAAGGATATGTGTATTTTAAAAGCGGAATGTATAAAGAGGCTAAAGTTTTCTATAAAAATCTATATTTAACGGCTGATGATAAGGATAAGGAATATTATCTAGAAATGTATTTGTCAAGTTTAGATAAATCAAACCAAATATTACAAGATGATATAGTATTTATAAATAGATTTGAAAACTCTAACGACCCTAATATTCTGTTTAATTTGGGAATAAGTTATAAAAGTTTAAAAAATAATGAAAAGGGAGATTTTTTTCTGAAGAAAGCGTATGATTTAGTTAAAAATCAAGATGATACATTGTTGAAATCTGATATTATATTTCATTATGCTAGAGTTTTATATGATGAAGGTGTGGCTACTAATGATGCTCAAAAATTATCCTTTGCGAAAGTATTAATTTTGAAATCAATAAAAATATTAAATAAATATCCAGATAATATTTATTTTAGGTATTACTATAACAGAATGTTATTTCATTTAGGGAATATTCAAAAATTGCAGGGAGTATATAATGAAGCATTGGATACTTTTCATAAACTTCTAGAAATAGAGGAAGATAGGGGAGAAAAAGCTCATAAAGAGTATAGATATAAAGTGAATAGTAGTATAGGGGATATTTATATGGAAATGGAACATTATCCAGAGGCTATACAATATTATACAAATGCAATTAATTACACTAATGATTCAGCTTATTTAAAAGTTGTATATTTTCTGAGATCGGGAGCATATATGAAAAATAAAAATTATTATTTAGCAGAAAAAGACCTTAAAAAATCTTGTGATTTGGGGTTAAAAGAAGCTTGTATATCGGAATAAATAAACAAAAAAGGTAATTTAATTTTTATAACAATTTTTAAAATAGACTTGTTAGTATAAAAAAATAAAATCTTTGGAGTTAAAAGGGGATAGGTATAGGGGGCTATCTACTATCCCCCGAAGCCCCCTAAATTTGACCAATCTTTTTGGTATCCCCTGTTATTATATTGATAAAAAATTAGGTAGTTTAATTACCCATTTAAGTAATGGTTATAAATTAAGTATTTTTCCACCTTTATCATAGAAGTAAAGATTGTAGTTTTCCTTTTATTTTCTCTTTTATTTTTGTATGGCTGTATAAAGCATCCTTAGTATAATTATAATATTTTTTTCTATTATTATTGATATATCGTTTCTGAGATAATTGTTTCCAAAACTCTATTTTTTGTGCATTAGTGACAAATTTTGCTTTTGCAGGAGTTATGTGTAATCCTTCTAAATGTTTGTCATTGTTTAACTTTAGTACATTATCCCATTCTTTTAGCAGTTGCTCTGAGAAAATTAAATATTTTTTTTCATCTAATAAATCATTGAGAGAATATATTTTTAGCACCTTTTTGATATATTTTCTTTGATTGCTTCTTATCTCAAATCTTACCGTGTTAATAGGAATTTTATATTCGGGGTTCTTTTCATGCTGCAATCCTTTGGCATAGATTTTTATATTTTTATAATTCGTTGTATCAGAAATTTTATAGTATTCATAATCTTTATTTTCTTTGAAAGGGGTTGTTTTATACAGTTTAATGTTTTCTATGAAATCCTTTATATCAGTTTCTAGATAAAGATTAAGCCCTACTTCTAAATTAATAATTTTGAAATCAATATATTCACTTTCATTTATTCCTAAAATATCCAATATCTCATAAAGGGAATTTATACAATTTGTTTTATTCAAATCATTACCATTATGCTTGTAATGGTTATAATGAAAATGAGGAAATATGCTTATTTTCACATAATTGTAGCCAATAATATCATGATCACTTCCAAAAATAGCATTAAACACTAATTTTATTTTCCCCTTATATTTTTTGTGGATTTTAAGATGTTCATATTTTGCAGTTCTTCCTACATAATATTCACTTTCAAAATCGGGGTGCTCCACTAGTCTTTTGATAATTTCTGGATTATCAGTCAGCATTTTTATATGGTCTAACATCAGAAATTGATTTTGAGGGTTATTAACAATTAAATTTTTCATATTATTTCGTGAGGGTTTAACATTATTTTTATTAAATCTTTTTTTGTTGTAATAAAAAGTCTCATTTTTTGTCATTTTTTCCTTCATTTTTTCCTGTTTTGTATTTGTTTAAAGTTTCATTTAGTTCGTTTCTTTTGTAGTACACCCGTCCTTCAATTGGATAGGAGTAAAATGCTCCTTTTTTCGTCCATCTGTGGAGAGTAGATCGGTTTATTTTCAGCATGGAACAAACCTCATCACGGGTGAGTAATTCTGTTGGTTCTTTGGGTTGAAGCTCTTTTAGAAGTTCCTTTTTCAGTGTTGCTATTCGTTTGTCCATTTCGTTAAGTAGGTCGGTAGGTGTTACACCTATAAACTGGATCTGTTTCATGTCTATATTACTTTTTTAGATTTTATACATTCGTTTATATTCTCCATATCAAATATTGGTTTTTTGTCTATTTTTGTGATAGGTATTTTACTCCTTCGTTTTAGTTTTCTAATTCTCATAACAAGTATTTTTATATACTCACTTACTTCTTTGATTGATAAAAATCTGTTTGTTTTAATCATGTGTTTATGTTATTTTATATTTTTTATATGATAATCAGTTAATTGTGTTTTTTCTATAAAATATTTTGACCTTAAAATTTGCAAAAGCGAAAGGTCAGATATATATTTGCAGTGTCAAATCTGATATATCAAAAGTACTATTGTTTTGGCTATTAAAATAATAGTCATTTAATATACAGTTTGATCATCCTATAAGCATATAAGAAGGGTGTTCCCATCCAATATCCTTGTAGGGTTGTTCCATTATTCCGTTGGGTCGCCAAACTTTCGCGGAATAAAAGAAAAAACTTCAACAAAGGTGATTTATTTAATAATTGCCTTTGTTTTTTTATCACTACAAAATTACAGATAATTAGGTTAAATTTTAATTTTTCTTGTAGAAGATATCCATACCTTGGATATGTTTCTGAAAATCAATGAGTTATATTTTTTAGTGTTGTTTTTTCATCTTTAATATGTTAAACAACGTTTAAAATCGCCTTGTAATATAGGGTTTAAAAAATAAACACCCTTTTTTTAGGGTGTCTTTTTTTATTAATAATATTTGATTATCTAACCTTTTACAGTGCTTATTATCTTTTTGAGGGTTTGAGTTACTACTTCTGCAATGAGGGTTTTAAATGGGGTTAAATCTTTTTCTATACTTGCTGTTTCTAGTGCAGTATAGTATTTTAATCGGTTTTCTGCATCTCCTTTTAATATTGCGATAGGGTAGCCATGTTTTAGTAGAATTAAATTCATCAGTAGGCGTGAGGTTCTACCATTCCCGTCTGTGAAAGGGTGTATATAAACCAGTCTTTGGTGCATTTCTGAGGCTAATTCTACGGGGTGCATCGTTTCTCTATTCTCATTATAAAACCTCATCATTTCTTCCATTTCCTTTTGTAGTAAAAAGGGTTGGGGTGGCATATGTTCTGAGCCTAGTATCATCACGGGGACACTTCTATAGCGACCCGCATTGTCTTTGTCTATTCCCTGCAAAATAAGGGCGTGGATTTGGAGTATATCCCTTTCCGTTATAGGCTCTAGGCTCTTTGCTAAGTCTTTTATATAGTCTACAGCATGGGCGTGGTTTATAGCTTCTAAATGTTCATTTAGTGTTTTTCCCCCTATGGTTAAACCTTTTTCTACTACAATAGCAGTTTCTTGTAGGGTCAGTGTATTACCTTCTATTTTATTACTTTCATGGGTATATTCTATATCAAAGGCTTTGGATACCTTACCTTGAAATAAGTTTCTGTATTTGTCCAGTTCGTTTTTTAACTGGTCTATTTCTGTATAATTCATTGTTTAGATTGTATTTCTTTGGTTTTCTTTTTCTTTTCTTTCTTTTGATAGTTCTTTGAATACACTTGCTGAACTTATTACATAGTCTGCTGGGTCTTTCTTGATATAGTCAGAGAATGTTTTTCCAGTCTTGTGTCCTGTTATTGCCATGATTATAGGAGTAGGTAATTTTGGGTTTCCGTAAAAGTTAGTAGCAAATGAACGGCGACAAGTGTGGGAGGAAATAAGATTGTATTTTTCAGTGTCTTTTATTTCATTTCTGTTCTCTTCCTCATTAAATACCAACCCTTTTACTATTTCGTTAATCCCTGCTAATTTACAAACTTTTTTTATATACCTATTAAATAATGTGTCATTGCTACTCTTATCAGATGAGAATACGGGAGGAAAATCTCCATTATATTTGTTTAAAATCTCCTCTACTTCATCCATTAGTGGAATAGTTACCCTGCTCCCTGTTTTTTCTTGTGTTAGTTCTATAAATTTAAACTCTTCCCCCTCTATATCCGTTTTGGTACAAATCATTTTTTTATTCATCCTCATAAGGTCAGAAATTCTTTGTCCAGTATAGCATCCTATTATGAACCAGTCCCTAGCGTGTTTTAGGTTTTCATTTCCTACAATAGGCATGTTTTTAACCTGTTTTAATTCATCAAAGTCCAAATATACTGAAATAGATTTAGCAGACGGAATAGACATTTTTATGATTTGTTTACTTACGGACTTGTCGTTTTTGTAGGCATCCATTAAGACAGTCTTAATGTTTTTTAATAGTCTTTGGGTGGTGGATTCTGCTAATCGTCTATTTTTCTTAGTCATCGCCCAATCCTTAAACTCAAGCATGGTTTTTGCGTCTATTTCTTCGATGAGGTATTTTTTCTTTTTGTATTGCTGAAACTCCTCAAACTTTTTTCCTGCCTCTTCTATTTTTTTATCAGTAGCCTTTTTGGTGCGGGTGTCCATTTCCCTATATTTTAGATAAGTTTTTAGATAGTTCATAAATATACTATCATCTGTTTCAGGGTCTTTGCGTCCAAAAAAATCATCTACTTTACTTTTTAACCAAGCATTAGAGAATATAATTCCTTTTGTGTAATCATTGTTATATTCTGTTTCTATGTATACTGAAAGACTTTTTAACTTAGTTACAATGTTTTTATTTTCGGCATTGTTGGTTTTGGGTAGGTTGGTTGTTTTGTTCCAATCTTTGGAGTTAATAGATAAGCCAGTGGAGACTCTTGGGTATACTCCCTTTGAGATAGAAAAACCTATTTGTATCACACTGTTTGTTTTGGATGAGCGTAAGAAATAACGAACGGTTGGCATAACTATAAAATTGTTTGAACAAATATATAGATTTATTTGATGTGTGACAACATGTGTGACAACCTTTTTGCATTTTTATGAAATTTATTGCAATATCGTGCCACGATGAAAAACAACAAAATACCTATTTATAGGGTGTTTAAAGGTTTTTATAATTTTATTCGTTTTCATTGTTGTTGTTCGCTCGGAACCTCAATAATAGCTCTAAGGAATTTTCTTAGAGCTGTTTATTTTTTTGAAAATCAACATTTTTTAAAAAACATGATTTTTATCATATAATCAGATAAAATATTTTATAAAAAACGCAGTTATATCCCTAATGACTAAAAGAAACAAACATAATAGTAAAAAGTTTCTTTGTATTTAAAACTAAAACAATCAAAAATTTAAATTATAACATTATGAGAAAGGTTCTTTTATGTGGAGCTTTTTTAGCTCTCGCTGCGTGTTCAAGAGATGAGGAAGTTCAAATTCCTGATTCTAAACAAGCTCACTGGGATTATGAAAACCCTAACTGGCATAATCAAGGGTATTCTGAGTGTGCGGGATTGGTTCAGTCACCGATTGATATCGTAACTACTGCAACTACAAAGGCAACGCTTCCTGCAATTACTTTTAATTATTCAGCATTTCCAGCTAAGGCTGTGAACAATGGGCACACTGTACAAATTAATACAGACGGAAAAAGTAGTATTACCTACAATGGAGTTGCCTATAAACTTAAACAATTCCATTATCATGGACATAGTGAGCACTCTGTAGATGGGAAGTTCTCTCCACTTGAAGTGCATTTTGTTCACCAAAACGAAACTACAGGAGCTATCGTTATTTTAGGATTATTGATTAAAGGAGGAGGAGCAGATAATGCTCAGTTCGCACAGTATATCAATTCGTTCCCTAGTGTTAAGAATCAAGAAGTTACTACGACTAATATGATAGATCCATTGGCTATGTTGCCTACCAATAAAAAATACTATAATTATACAGGGTCACTTACAACTCCACCTTGTTCACAAGGGATGAACTGGATAGTGTTCAAAGAAGTTCTTACAATTTCTGATGCACAACTTAAAAAGTTCACAGATTTGTATAATCATAATTATAGACCGATTCAAAAAACAGGAAGTAGAACTGTTTTTGAGTCCTTATAATTAGGAAGAATAATTAAAAATCTCAAAGAATTTTCTTTGAGATTTTTTTGATTTAATATATAAGGTAAAGAATAGAAATATATATTTTTTTATTTTTTTTCTTGATATTCAAAAAAATGATTATATTTGCACACTGAATTGAAAAAATAGTTTAAACATAAAATAATTTAAATCATGGCAAAGGAAACGTTTAATCGTAGTAAACCGCACTTGAACATTGGTACAATTGGTCACGTTGACCACGGTAAGACTACTTTGACTGCTGCAATATCTAAAGTATTGTCAGACAAAGGATTGGCTGAAAAGAGAGATTTCTCTGCAATTGATTCAGCTCCAGAAGAAAAAGAAAGAGGTATTACAATTAATACTTCACATATCGAATATGAAACAGAAAACAGACACTATGCCCATGTAGACTGTCCTGGTCACGCCGACTATGTTAAAAACATGGTAACTGGTGCTGCTCAAATGGATGGAGCTATCCTTGTGTGTGCTGCAACTGATGGGCCTATGCCACAAACGAGAGAGCATATCTTGCTTTGTCGTCAGGTAAATGTTCCAAGAATCGTTGTGTTCATGAACAAAGTGGATATGGTGGATGATCCAGAATTGTTAGAATTAGTAGAGCTTGAGTTGAGAGATCTTCTTTCTTCTTATGAATATGATGGAGATAACTCTCCAGTCATCAAAGGTTCTGCTCTTGGTGCTCTTAATGGTGAGCCTAAATGGGTTGCTACAGTAGAAGAGTTGATGAATGCTGTAGATAACTGGATCGAGCAACCAGTAAGAGATCAAGATAAACCATTCTTGATGCCGATAGAAGATGTATTCTCTATTACAGGTAGAGGTACTGTAGCTACAGGTAGAATTGAGTCTGGTGTTATCAATACAGGTGATCCTGTAGATATCATTGGTATGGGTGCTGAAAAATTAACTTCTACTGTAACAGGGGTAGAGATGTTTAGAAAAATCCTTGACAGAGGAGAGGCTGGAGATAATGTTGGTCTATTGTTGAGAGGTATCGAGAAAACTGATATCAGAAGAGGTATGGTTATCGCTAAACAAGGATCTGTAACTCCACACAAAAAATTCAAAGCAGAGGTTTATATCCTTTCTAAAGAAGAAGGAGGAAGACACACTCCATTCCACAACAAATATCGTCCTCAGTTCTATGTAAGAACAACGGATGTTACAGGTGAGATCTTCTTACCAGATGGTGTAGAAATGGTAATGCCTGGTGATAACTTGACTATTACAGTAGAATTGTTACAACCAATCGCTCTTAATGTAGGTCTTAGATTTGCGATTAGAGAAGGAGGTAGAACAGTAGGTGCTGGTCAGGTAACTGAAATTTTAGACTAATCATTTAGTATAAATAAAGTTTTCCCGGAAGGGAGCTTTCGGGAAAACTTTTTAAATTTAAAATTAAACTACGGGCATCGTCCAATGGTAGGATACCGGTCTCCAAAACCGTTGATCTGGGTTCGAATCCTAGTGCCCGTGCAAATTTAGACTAAGGTATATTTTATTTATTGTGTAATCATAGATGGGATTTCCTTAGTTTTTTCTTATTGGTGATATATTATGAGTTTAATAAGTTTTGTTAAAGATTCTTTTTTAGAGTTTAGAGAAAAGGTTGAGTGGCTGAAGTGGAAAGAATTGCAGTCTTCTGCAGTTATTGTGGCTGTATCTACATTGATATTGGCCTTATTTACATTCGGGGTAGATAGCCTTTTTAGTATATCAATCAAGAATTTGTATTCGTTGTTTATAGGATTTTTTAACTAAAAAATTTCTCATGGAAGAATTAAAATGGTATGTGCTGAAAGCCGTTAGTGGTCAGGAAAATAAAGTAAAATCCTATATAGAAACTGAAGTTAGAAGATTAGGGTATGAGTCTTTTGTTACTCAAGTTGTGATTCCTACAGAAAAGGTAGCACAGATGAAAAATGGAAAAAAAGTCTTTAAGGAGAGACCTTATTATCCAGGATATCTTATGGTAGAGGCTAATCTTATGGGGGAAATTCCACACATGATTAAGAATATACCAGGGGTTATTTCATTTTTGAGTTTAACGAAAGGAGGAGATCCTGTTCCTATGAGGCCTGCGGAAGTTAATAGAATGCTAGGGAAAATAGATGAACTTTCTGAATTTGCGGTGGATGTAGAGATTCCTTTTGTTGTAGGAGAAAATGTGAAAGTTATAGATGGGCCATTTAACGGATTCAATGGTTCTATTGAGAAAATCCATGAAGATAAGAAAAAATTAGAAGTTAAAGTTAGAATATTTGGAAGGGAAACACCATTAGAACTAAGCTACATGCAAGTAGAAAAACTTTAATTAAAATACAGCCACTCTTTTGGAGTGGTTTTTTTATGGATATTTAGAATAAAAAGTAAATTTATTTTTGTAGATAAGAAATAAATTTATAATTTTGCAGTCCGTAAATGGAGCTGAAATGTTCAGGTGAGAAGGATGTTTTATCTATTCATTTACAGATTTATAAAATGCTTCCACATTTTTATATTTTTAATTTATTTTAATAAAGAAACATGGCAAAGAAAGTCTTTAAAATGGTAAAACTTCAAGTGAAAGGAGGGGCAGCAAACCCTTCTCCACCAGTAGGTCCAGCATTGGGTTCTGCAGGGGTGAACATTATGGAGTTTTGTAAACAATTTAATGGAAGAACGCAAGATAAGCCAGGTCAAATCCTTCCTGTAGTAATTACAGTTTATGAGGATAAATCTTTCGAATTTATCATTAAAACACCTCCAGCAGCGGTTCAGCTTTTAGAGGCGTCTAAGGTAAAGAAAGGATCTGGGGAGCCTAACAGAAACAAAGTAGGTTCTGTAACTTGGGAGCAAGTACAAAAAATAGCTGAAGATAAAATGGCAGATCTTAACTGCTTTACGATAGATTCAGCTTTGAGTATGGTTGCTGGTACAGCAAGATCAATGGGATTAAAAGTAACAGGAACGAAACCTAACGCTTAAAAATTAAGGAATGGCAAAATTAACTAAAAAGCAAAAGGAAGCTGTAGCTAAGCTAGAAAAAAATAAGGCATATAGCCTTGAAGAAGCTTCAGCCTTAGTAAAAGAAGTAAATACAGCAAAATTTGATGCTTCTGTAGATATCGCTGTGAGATTAGGTGTAGATCCTCGTAAAGCTAATCAAATGGTAAGAGGAGTAGTTTCTCTTCCTCATGGAACGGGTAAAGACATCCGTGTATTGGCTTTGGTTACTCCTGATAAAGAAGCAGAAGCAAAAGCTGCTGGTGCTGACCATGTAGGTCTAGATGAGTACTTAGAAAAAATCAAAAATGGTTGGACAGATGTAGATGTTATTGTTACTATGCCAGCTGTAATGGGTAAACTAGGTCCATTGGGTAGAGTATTGGGTCCAAGAGGTCTAATGCCAAACCCTAAGTCTGGAACAGTTACTATGGAAGTAGGTAAAGCAGTAGCAGAGGTGAAATCAGGTAAAATTGATTTCAAAGTGGATAAATATGGTATTGTACATGCAGGTATTGGTAAAGTATCTTTCGATGCAGATAAGATTAGAGAGAATGCACAAGAGCTTATTCAGGCTTTAATCAAATTAAAACCAACTGCAGCAAAAGGAACTTATGTGAAGAGTATTTACCTTTCTTCTACAATGAGTCCAGGTATTGCTATCGATACTAAATCTGTAAACTAAAATCTGAAAGACAATGACAAAAGAAGAAAAAGTATTAGTAATACAAGAATTAAAAGAATTGTTACAAGATGCCAAAGTGGTTTATGTAGCAAATCTTGAAGGAATGAATGCTGCTGCTACTTCAGATTTTAGAAGACAAGCATTTAAAAGTAATGTTACGCTTAGAGTTGTAAAAAATACATTGCTTCAAAAAGCGATGGAACAAGTGGAGGGAGTAGATTACTCAGAAATGTTCTCTACATTCAAAGGAAACTCTGCATTGATGGTAGCAGAAGTAGCAAACGCTCCTGCAAAACTTATCAAGAATTTCAGAAAGAATGGAGAATTCCCTGCTTTGAAATCAGCTTATTTGCAAGAAACTTTCTATATTGGTGATAACCAGTTAGATACTCTAGCGAACATCAAGTCTAAAGAAGAGATGATAGGAGAAATCATAGGATTGCTTCAATCTCCAATCAGAAACTTGATTTCTGCATTGCAAAACAAACCAGAGGTCGCAGAAGCAAAAGCAGAAGCTCCTGTGGCAGAAGAACCAAAAGAAGAGCCTGCATCTGAAGAAGGAGCAGAGTAATCTTTGGTCTTCACTGAGTAAAATAGACACTCAATAAAATTAAAATAAATCGTTCAACAATTAAAACATTAGAAAAATGTCAGATTTAAAAAAATTAGCGGAAACGCTTGTTAGCTTAACAGTAAAAGATGTAAATGAATTAGCTACTATTCTTAAAGAAGAGTACGGAATCGAGCCAGCTGCTGCTGCAGTAGTAGTATCTGGTGCTGCTGGTGGAGGTGCTGCAGCTGAGGAAAAATCAGAATTTGATGTAATCCTTAAAAATGCAGGTGCTTCTAAATTAGCTGTAGTTAAGTTGGTTAAAGACTTAACAGGTGCTGGTCTTAAAGAAGCTAAAGACATCGTAGATGGTGCTCCAGCTCCAGTAAAAACAGGAGTTCCAAAAGACGAAGCAGAAGCTCTTAAAAAGCAATTAGAAGAAGCTGGTGCTGAAGTAGAATTGAAGTAATTATTAAATTACAATAACAAAAAAAGCTGTTTCAAAATGAAACAGCTTTTTATTTTTCTACTAATTAAGAATAAATTTAAAAGGATTATTTTTTTAAGGCTTTGATTAGAACAGGAGCTGTTGTCACTACAATCAGTCCAATGATAATGTATTCCAAATGTTTTTTCAAATCAATTCCGAACTGGTCGATAAAAAGTTTATCCAAATAATGTCCAGCAAAAATCAGTGAAAAAGACCATAAAAATCCACCTATAATATTATATAAAAAGAATTTTTTGCTATCCATTTTTACTATGCCCGCCACAATAGGAGCGAAGGTTCTAATCATGGGTAAAAATCTTGCAATGATGATAGCCATCGCTCCGTTTTCTTCGTAAAATTGCTGGGCTTTCAGCAGGTAACTTCTTTTAAAGAAAAAAGATTCTTTCTTATGATAAAGTTTCTGACCACTTTTTGAGCCAAACCAATATCCTACTGAATCGCCAAGAATGGCAGCAATACCTACAGTAGCAGCTAAAATCGTAGTATTGAGAAGGTCGCTCCCTGTTTCTCCAAAGGTTTCACTAATAATCGTAGTGGAATAAATCCCAGAAATGAATAACAGGCTGTCCCCAGGCAGGAAGAATCCGAAGAACAATCCCGATTCTGCAAATACGATGAGGAGAACCAGCCAAAAACCGCCCAATTTAATGTAAAATTCAGGGTTTACTAAATCTTTCCAACTTTCAAAATGTTCCATAAAATCTAATAATCAACAAAGATAATTTATTTAAGAATATCAACGATAAAATTTTATATCGTTAAATTATGAGTTTCGTCACCTTGTCCTTCTGCCATTAGGAAAGATTTTAGGAAAGCAGTGATGTTGCCATTCATCACGGCATCCACATCGGAAGTCTCATAGCCAGAGCGGACATCTTTTACCAATTTGTAAGGATGCATCACATAGTTTCTAATCTGGCTTCCCCATTCTATTTTCATTTTCCCTGCTTCTATTTCGTTTCGTGCCTTGTTTCTCTCTTCCAATTCTATTTCGTAAAGCCTTGATTTTAAGAGCTGCATGGCTTTTTCTTTGTTTTGAAGCTGAGAACGGCTTTCAGAGTTTTCGATGATGATTCCCGTAGGGTGGTGGCGGAGTCTCACGGCGGTTTCTACTTTGTTTACATTCTGTCCTCCTGCACCGCTGGCTCTCATGGTTTCAAAAGTGATATCAGAAGGATTGATGTTAATCTCAATAGTGTCATCCACCAAAGGATAAACATAAACGGAAACAAAGCTGGTATGGCGTTTCGCATTGCTGTCAAAAGGAGAAATTCTCACCAAACGATGCACGCCGTTTTCGCCTTTTAGATATCCGAAGGCAAATTCGCCATCTATCTCTAATGTCACGGTTTTCACGCCCGCTACATCTCCTTCTTGGAAGTTGAGCTCCCGCACACTGTATCCCTGCTTTTCAGCCCACATGATGTACATTCTCATCAGCATAGATGCCCAGTCGCAGCTCTCCGTTCCACCTGCTCCAGCTGTGATTTGGAGAACGGCAGAAAGCTCATCTCCTTCGCTGGAAAGCATATTTTTGAATTCCAGATTTTCTATTTTTTCAAGAAGTTTTGGGAAGATATCTTCCACTTCTTTTTCGCTGTCTGGGTCTTCTTTGGAAAACTCTACCAATACTTGTAAATCTTCAAATTCTGTATGGATTTCTTCATATTCTTCCACCCATTTTTTCTTGGAGCGGAGCTGTTTCAGAAATGCTTCGGCTTCTTTCGGGTTGTCCCAAAATTCTGGCGAAGCAGTTTTCTCATCATCATTGGATATTTCTACCTTTTTTCGCTCTATTTGAAGGTATTTGTATAAATCTTCTATTCGGGTCTGTGCGTCTTTTATTTGCTCGTTACTAATCACAAATTCAAATTTTTACAAAAATAATAGTTTTTTGGTGATTTTAGTAATAAAATTTATTTTCCGTTAAAAGTATTCATCGTATTGGTAATTCCTGCGAAAACGAAGGACAGGCAGGCATCTGCAAATTTTTCGATTCTTTCAGGGAGTTTTTCTTTTTCTTCCTCGCTCCATTCACCGATGACATAGTCTATCTGTCTGCCCTTTTCAAAATCAGAAGAAATCCCAAATCTCAGGCGGGCGTAGTTTTGGGTTTTTATCATTTCCTGAATGTTTTTCAGACCGTTGTGCCCAGCATCAGAACCCTTTGATTTTAGGCGTAAAGCACCGAAAGGCAGCGCCAAATCATCTGTCACGACGAGGATATTTTCCAAAGGAATGTTTTCTTTCTGCATCCAGAATTTCAGGGCGTTTCCAGAGAGATTCACATAAGTATCTGGTTTTAAAAGAATTATTTTTCTGCCCTTGTATTTTCCTTCGGCTGTCCATCCGTAGTTTGCAGAGCTGAATTTCGCTTCTATTTTTTCGGCAACTCTCTCCACGATTTTAAAACCGATGTTATGCCTTGTATTTTCGTATTTTTCGCCTTTGTTTCCTATTCCTAAAATTAAGTATTTCATTGTTTTAACTATAAAATTGTTTCCTATAGTGGAAGATAATATTTATTGATAATTTTCATTAAAATAAACTTGCTTGAACCAAAGTTCAAACACAGGGTCAAGCAGCTCATATGAGTTTTCTTCTTTATGGATTAAATCCTTCTGCAAAAGAATGTTTCTATTTTTGGATACAGATGCAGAAGTTCCCATTTGGTATTTTTCCAAGGTGGATTTAGAAGAAAGCTGTTTTTCTTTTTTTACCAAAGCTTTTATAAAGTTAATCTGTGTATTGCTGAGTTCTTCTATAATCTGCTGGAAAAACGGAATGTTGCTTTGGATTAAGCGGGATAATGCGTTTTTGAAGACATTTTCCGTTACTTCTTTCTCCGTTTCGCTCCAGATGTAGTAAGAGAACTGCTGAACATACCAAGAATGATTTTTCATCAAATCTGCTATTTTTTCTGCAAATTCTGCTGAAATTTTTTTATTGGTCTTGTTGAAATTTTCTATTATAAAAGGAATCCATTTCTCCTTTTTTATTTTTGGTAACAGAAACAAGTCTCCGAAGCGGTAGAAAGGCTTGGAGGGTTTGCTGAAAATGTCAGTCATCATGTGTCTTTTGCTCCCATAGAGACAGTAGACCACATTTTTCTGCTGCTGCCACACGGAACGCATTTTCTTTTCTAAAGTTTCAAAATCATGATACTGGGCTAGGTTCTGAAATTCATCAATACAAATAATGAATTTTACGCCTTTTTTTTCTGATAAAATTTCGGGTAAATTTAGAATTTCAAGGCTGTGTTTTTAACTTCTTCCCAATCAAAAGAAAGACTAAAATCACTGTCAGGCTGTATGCCGATGCTGATTTTAGGAATGAGATTTTTGAAAACCTCGCGGGCATTATTTGTCCATTCTTCCCATTTTGTGGAACTTGCTTTGATGACTTCTCGTGCAAAAATTTCCAAAAATTCATGCTCTGAATTAGCCGAAAACAGGTCTATTTTTACAGTTTTGTAGTTGGGCTCTTCCTTGTTGATTTCTGCAATGGCTTTGGCAACCAATGAGGATTTTCCCCATCTTCTTGGTGAAATGATAATGGTATTTACACCGCTGATTAGGTTTTTTTTTAGTTTTTGTAGTTCCTCTTCTCTGTTAGTAAAAGCCTGAAGATTAACAATATGCCCAAAAGAAAAAGGTGATAATTCTCCCATAATTATAAAACTTCCATTTTGGTAACTTACCATTTAGTAACTTACTATTTGGTAAGGCCAAAAATAGTAAATAATTTTAATATACAATTACAATATTATTTATTAAAACTAAACGCCTCATTTTAAATGGATTTGTAACCAAAATCAACTCCGAAAATAGAAGGGCGTTTTTGTATATTTGTGCGAGATATTTAGTGTTTTGTATGAAAATCATTTTTAAAGACTATTTAGATATTTTTAAAAAATATCCAAAAGATGAATATTTAACAAGAGAAGAAAGAAAAGAAAGATATAAGTTATTACAAGAATATGAAAAAAGAAATTATCAAGATGAAATAAGCACTGATGAATTCAAAGATTTTATTAGCTCATATATAGATAAAATTGATGTATCTTCACAATTTATTGGAAAATTTTTAGAAGTAATAAAAAATGATATAAGTAATGGTGGAACTTTTGCTTTAAAATTTTTAATTGGAGATAAAGATGAAAATGATAATTATCTTAAATTTTTTAACTTACTTTATGATGAATTTGGTGACAGAATTAATTTAATAAATAAACTTTTAGAAAAAGAGCCAGATTATTTACCAGCTATAAAGCAAAAATATACAATTTTATCAAATTATATAGATTTTTCTATACATGAAATGCCTTGGGGACTTTTACTTGATAAACCTATTTCAGAAAAAAATGCAAAAACAGAAGCTTTAGCTGACTTAGAAGAGTTTTCAAAATTGTCAAAAAAAATAGGAAAAGACAATGAAGAATATATAGAAGATTGTAGAATCTACTATAATGCTTGGTTTGATTACTTAGATAACAAAGATAAATACAAATCTTATGAGGAATATTTAGAAAAACATGACATAGAATATTGATAAGGAGTGTGGATATGAAAAAGAAGTTATAATAGCACTTGGTTTTCCAATCATTATTAATATGCAATTATAATATTTTAAAAAAACTAAACGCCTTGTTTTACTAGATTTATGACCAAAATCATCAGCCAAGATAGAAGCAGGTTTTGTATCTTTGTGCGAAATATTTACTATTTAGATGAAAGCAATCTTTAAAGAGTATCTAGATATCTTTGAAAAATATCCAAAAGATAAGTATTTAACAAGAGAAGAAAGAAAAGAAAGATATAAGTTACTACAAGAATATGAAAAAAGAAATTATCAAGATGAAATAAGTACTGATGAATTCAAATCTTATGAGGAATATTTAGAAAAAAATAATATAGAATATTGATAAATTGAAGTTAGTTTTTACAAACTTTGAAAGGCAAAATATGATAGATAAAAAAGCTAAAAGATTATTTTTAAAATATATGGAAAATGAATCAAGTTTAAATCTTGAGGAAATAGAATATATAAAGGAAAAGGGCTTACTTAGAGAAGATATAGCTATTACAAAAAAAGAATTTATTGATAATCTTCAAAAAATATTAGAGGAAATTTCTTTAGAAGAAGTATCTAATGCTTTTCTGTATAGTCTATCAACTAGAGATTTAGATTATAGATATATTTTAGCTTCATATATCTATGCAAGAGCTTGGCTAAAATATGATAAGGGTAAGGAATATCAAGTTCCAAAAGAAATTAGTGTGACATTTTTTAACTGGGTAAAATATTGTAGTGGTGGAATTTGGGGAGAGATTGATAAACCTTACTATTATTTATCTGAATTTCTAAATATGGAGAAAAAAATTCCAAAAGAAGAAGATTATCAAATTTTAAAGAAAATTTTATTATTCGCAGATAAATTTGATGAAGAAAAAACAGCTACTATGTTAAGAAATGAACTAGCTAAAGAAAAAATATTTCCTTCAAATAAAGATGAAGTTACTGGTTTATTAGAAACTTTAGGAATATGTGGAATTTTAGAAACTAAAGAACATAAAGGTTTTTGGGATAGCTTTACTCCAATGTTTGAGAGAGACTCTGGAGATTTAAGACAATATTTTTCATATCCATTTCATTGGTGGAAAGGAAAAGACGGAGTAAACTATGAGAATGTAAAAAATATTTTTAAAATAACAGTTTAAGAAAATAGGAAAGTGTTAGCTTTTATTTTGGTGTTCGGATGATTTCAAAAATCTTAAATATCAAGTAAAACTAAAAAGTCCTCACTTTTTTTGTATTTGTTCATCTGTGTTTAGGGCTTGGCAGGATAAAATATTATGAAAAAAACAGCTTTACTTTTATTTATGTTATTTGCTTTTGCAATGAAAGCACAAGAAACGGTTTTATTAGGAGAAGCACCAAAAGATGGTTTTAAATACTACATTTACTCTAAAACAATAAAAAAATCAGAGAGATTAGGTTATATTACAGCATGGTTTTTATTTGAATATTCTGAGCCAGAGTATTTAAGTAATTGGAAATCCTATACTAGCTCGAAAGAACAAATGATTATAGATTGTAAAAATAGTAAATTAGGAAAAATTAAAGAAAATTACTATTCCAAGAGAGGAAATCTTGTACATAGCACAGAAAGTAAAAATGAATATTTGGTTAATTTATCATCAGTATCTCCTGGCTCTGTTGGGGAAAGAATTGTAGAAATGACATGCAGTGCTTATGATCTTGCGATAGCGATATCTAATCAAAATGAAGAATAAAATAAACCCAGCCTAAGCAAAATGCTTATGCTGGGTTGTTTATTGAGCTGAGGAGCTGATTGATTTCCTCAATGCTTTCCATACTGTCTTTTCGCATGAGCAGTTGGTTATTTTTCTCTTTCAGCTGGGCTTGGCTTGGGTTTTGTGTCAGATAATTCAGCAGGTGTTTGAATTTTTCACTTTGATAAAATTTGTCTTGTGGATTATCTGGGAAATATCCCAAAAACACGCCTTTTTTCATCACTATTTTCTCAAAGCCTATCTCTGCGGCGAGCCATTTCAGCTCCACAGATTTCAGCAAATTCACGGCTTCTTCTGGTAGTTTTCCGAAGCGGTCTTCCAGCTCGTTTTGGAACTTTTCCAGCTCTTTTTTGTTTTCTATTTCAGCAAGTCTTTGGTAGAGGAGAAGCCTCTCCGAGGTGGAATCTACATAATGGTCAGGCAACATCAGCTCAAAATCAGTATCAATATTCACTTCTTTTACCGATTTGAAAAGTTTTTTCCTGTCTTCTTCATTATTAAATAATTCCTCAAACGACTCATCATCCTGAAGCTCCTCCAAGGCCTCCTGCATAAGTTTTTGGTAAGTTTCAAAGCCCATTTCGTTGATAAATCCGCTTTGCTCTGCACCGAGTAAATCTCCTGCGCCACGGATTTCCAAGTCTTTCATCGCAATTTGGAACCCGCTTCCCAAATCCGAAAACTGCTCTATCGCTTCCAGTCGTTTTCTGGCATCAGAAGTTATCATATCATATGGCGGTGTGATGAGATAGCAAAATGCTTTTCTGTCGCTTCTGCCCACACGGCCGCGCATCTGGTGGAGGTCTGCAATCCCAAATCTCTGCGCATCATTGATGAAAATAGTATTCGCATTCGGGACATCCACGCCGCTTTCTACGATGGTTGTAGAGATGAGAACATCATATTTCCCATCCATAAAGTCCAAAACCCTTTCTTCCAATTCCTTCCCGTCCAGCTGTCCGTGTCCAGTGATGATTCTGGCATCAGGCACGAGCCTTTGGACAAGACCTGCGATTTCCTTTAAATTGTCAATTCTATTGTTAATGAAATACACCTGCCCATCTCTTTGGAGTTCGTAGGAAATGGCATCTCTCAGCGTTTCTTCATCGAAGCCTATCAGCTGGGTTTCCACAGGCTGTCGGTTCGGCGGTGGTGTTTTTATTACGGATAAATCCCTTGCTGCCATTAGTGAAAACTGTAGCGTTCTCGGAATTGGCGTAGCGGTCAGGGTAAGTGTGTCTATGTTGGTTTTCAGGGTTTTAAGTTTGTCTTTTACATTTACTCCGAATTTATGTTCTTCATCAATTATTAAAAGTCCTAAATCCTTGAATTTTACCTTGTCCGAAACCAGCTGATGTGTTCCTATCACGATGTCTATTTTACCGCTTTCCAAACCTTCCAGCGTTTCTTTTTTCTGTTTAGTTGTTCGGAAACGATTGAGATAAGAAACATTGATAGGGAAATCTTTCAGCCTTTCCGTAAAATTCCTAAAATGCTGAAACGCCAAAATGGTCGTAGGAACCAGCACAGCCACCTGCTTGCCGTCGGTAGCCGCTTTGAAGGCTGCACGAATAGCGACTTCTGTCTTCCCAAAACCTACATCGCCGCAGATAAGCCTGTCCATAATGGTTTCTGCCTCCATGTCTTTTTTCACATCATGGGTCGCTTTTTCTTGGTCTGGCGTGTCTTCGTAGATAAAACTCGCTTCCAGCTCATCTTGTAGATAGGTGTCTGGCGAGAAGGCAAAACCTTTGGAGGTTTTTCTCTGTGCGTAGAGTTTTATTAGGTCAAAAGCTATTTGTTTTACTTTCGCTTTGGTCTTTTGTTTAAGGTTTTTCCAAGCAGGAGAGCCCAGTTTGGAAAGGGCGATTTCTTTGCCTTCCGAGCCGTTGTATTTTGAGATTTTGTGTAGAGAGTGAATGCTCACATACAGCAAGTCGCCGTTTTTATAAGAAAGCTTGAAACATTCCTGCGTTTTACCGTCGTTATTCACTTTGACCAGTCCCATGAATTTACCGATTCCGTGGTCTATGTGAGTGATGTAATCGCCGACTTGCAGCTGCATCAGGTCTTTCAGGGTCAAATGCTCAGACTTGGCGAAAGAATCTTTGGTTTTAAATCTTTGATAACGGTCAAAAATCTGATGGTCTGTATAAACCGCGATTTTATAATGGTTGTCCACAAAGCCCTCATGAAGCTCTGACTGAAACGCCGTGAAAAGATGATTAACCGCATCCTGCTGATGTTCAGTGGCTAAGGTCTCGATGATTTCTGTAAGTCTGTCTTTTTGTTTCTCGGAAGAAAAGGAAATCCAGACCTCGTAGCCTTGTTCTTTTTTTGTGATAAGATCCTCTATCAAAAGTTCAAAATTCTTGTGAAAACTCGGCTGTGGAGTTTGGCTCAGCTGAATGATTTTTGATGAAGGACTATTTGAAAAATCAATGGTTCTGAATTCCTGAAAACATCTTGAAAACTCATCGCTGGAAAGAAACAGTTCGTGAGGCTCTCGGTGTTTGATGGTTTTGCTCAGTTTATCAAATTGATTTTGAGCCTTTTGGTAAAAAGTTTCCATTTTATCCAAACAAGAATAAGCGTTTTTGATCATAATCAAGCTGTCCGAAGGCAGCAAGTCAAAAAACGGAACTTTCTCGCCTTGTGAGGAAAGATTGATATTAGAAACCAATTGAAACTCATCTACTTTCTCCACAGAAAGCTGGGTTTCTATGTCAAAAGTTTTGATGCTTTCTATTTCATTCCCGAAAAATGTGATTCGGAAAGGTTTTTCATTTGAATAGGAAAAAACATCTACAATTCCGCCTCGAACCGCGAATTCACCAGGTTCGGAGACAAAATCTGTCAAATTAAAATGAAACTGATTGAGCAATTCTTCCGTAAAATCAAAATCCAGTTTTTCGCCCGTTTTTATGCGGTGAGAAATCATTTTGAAATCCTCTTTTTTCAGAACTTTTTCATTCAGAGCAGAGATATGAGCTATGATTATTTTTTGTTTATTATTGATATTCAGTTGGTTAATCACCTCCGTTCTCAAAACCAAATTGGCGTTTTTAGTTCGCTCCTCCTGATAGGGCTCTGTGTAGGAGTTGGGCAGGTGCAGGACATTTTCTTCGCTGATAAGTTCCTCCATTTCGGTGGTCGTGTAGTGGGAATCTTCCTTGTCATCGGTAATCAACAGAATGGTTTTTTGCTGGCTCAGGAAAGCCTCTGCGGCGAAAATGCTCACGGCAGAACCTACTGCTCCTTTCACGGAAAGATGCTTGGCTTTTTCCCAGTGTTGAAAAATCTCTTTTCCGAAATTTTGGTTTAAAAGTTTGGTTAATAGTGATTTGTCTATCGTTTGTAAACTCATTTTTTTGGTATAAATTAAATGACAAGAAGCGATTTCGGAATGGCTCCGAAATCGTTTCTCTATTGGTGCAAAGGTAAGATTATTTACCGAAAAAATCCTATCTCATGTAGTGTGCAAAGTACAAACAGCTTGTCTGTAAGTCTTTTACGGTTTGGGTTCGTTTGTAATGTTTTTTTAGCTCTGCGAAGTAAGTTCGGAATTTTTCTCTTTTTGTAAGATTCATTTGAGCTTCAAAAACTTTCACTTTTTCTGAATAATCTGGGTCAGAATAGTCGATGTAAAAATTCTGATTGGCTTCCCATTGGTAGAATTTCCCTTGCTCTGCGCTTGCCATTTGGAAAAGAATTCTGGCTTTTTGCTCTTTGTTTTTAGAGTGTTTTAGGGCTTTTTCGTAGTAGCCGATAGCAAGGTCAAAATTATCTGGCTCTATGAATCCACTATCGTAGAAGGTTTTGTAAGAGAAATCATATTTTCTCTCGCTCACCTGTTCATGGAAATGGAATTTAGGGCTGTTGCTGTTGTTCATATCCAAAGTGAAAAGTTCACGGAAATACCCTAAAACAGAGGTGTTGTAGAGTAGGTTGCCGATGAGCTGATTGGCTTTCGCTCCTTTTGCAGATTTTTCTTTTCCTATTTCTTCGAGCTGAATGAGGACTTGTGCAAGTTCTAATTTGTTCATTTTCTGTTTAATGAAAGGGAAGAAGCTCAAGTCTTCGGCTTTCATGGATACTTCCTGCGGACTGTCAAAACTTTCCCAGACATTATGCCCGAAGACAAGGCTTGAAATACGGTTGTAGCCATCATATTTATCTTTGAAATAGTCTTTTGCATTCGCTTTATCATCGCCATAATAATAGGCATTATTAATATAAATATCCTCAAAACTTCCTGCTTTCTCGTAGTGGGTTTTAGCCTTTTTAAAATCAGCCATTCGCATAGCATGGTCGCCGTAGATTAGCTCAAAGAAAGCCTCTGCGTTAATGTTTTTTATAGACCGCTCGATGATGAATTTTTCAAAACTCGTTTTGTTTGGCTTTTTGTAGAAGGCTTCTATTTTCTTTGTCAAAGCGAGATTTGGGTAATATTGCAGGGCGTGGATGCTGTTATTTAGAAGGAATGATTTCGCGTCCTGCTGTTCTACGAAATAGCGATTGGCAATGATGTCAATGATAAAGTCTATGGTGCCTAGGTAGTTATACCAGCCGTTTTCATTTTTGCTAGGTTCTTCTCGTAGGATTTTTCCGTATTTTTTCATTAAAATTTCCTCAAACGCTGGTGTTATTTTGGTTTGGGAAACGATTTCGTTCAGCATTTTCATTTTTTCTATCTGCTGGATGTAGTCGGAATTGGTGGTTTTTATTTTATTTAAAACCAAATTGCTTCCATTGAAATCTTTATTCAGAAAACGAAGATAAGCATCGCTGAGTTCCCAGAAAACATCTTTGGAGGTTGCCTTTATTTCAGTGATTATTTTTCGTAAATCTTCGGAAAAATCGGCAGTTTCTGTATCGTAGTTTGTCCTTACAGGAAGGAGTTTGTCTTGGCATTTATCCATGTCCTTGCAGGAAGGATAAGTCATGAGGTAGTTTCTCTCCAGCTCGTTAATCGCTCTGGCAGCGAGGACTTTTAGGATTTTAGAATCGGCATTGTTTTTCAGCATTTTTTGCATCAGCGGCACGGGATTGCTGTAGCCGTTGTAAGCCAAAAGGAAATACGCCATGTTTTTTTCTTCGGCAGTTTTAGCCTTGCTGAGCAGTCCTTCGAAATCGCCTGAATTAGCAAATTTCATAGAAGTGTAGGAGCTTTGTTTCAAATCTCTACTGTGGATGAAAACTTTGAAGAAATTCCAGTTTGCGGATTCTTTTTTGCCTAAACCATTCTGTGCGCCCGCCATTTGTTGTAGGGCATAATAATAAATTGGCGATTTTAAATTCAAGGGAACAGCCAAAGTTTCAAAATAATGAACCGCCTTTTGGTAGTTTCTCGTATAATGGTTGAACCTTACGATTTGATAAGCGTATCGTAGTTTTATTTCCTTGTTGGTTGATGTTTTGTAGGCATTCAGCAGGCTTTCCATGGTTTTGGAATAACTGAGCTGAGTGGCATTTTTCCTGTTTTTATCAACATCGAAATAAAACGAATCTTCATCTGCAACAAAACTAATCGCCATATAAGGTTCTAGTTCTTTGGCTTTGATGAGGTAGGTCAGTCCTTGTTTGTATTTATTAAAAAACTGAACGCCGAGTTTTTTGCTTAAAACATGGGTGAGTTTCCCATGAGACCAGTCTTGAAGGTGTTTTAGACTGATAGTCTGCACGAGTGCCAAAGTTTCATCATAGGAGAGCTTGTTGTCAAAATATTTTTGCCAAGATTCTATATTTTCGCTTCGGAATTTATTTTGGCTTTCATAAAAAGGCGTATCATAGGCCAATAAAAAAGGTTCGTATTCAGGAGCGTGTATCATTTCCTGAGCGAACAGGTTGAAATATTCATAGTCTAAATTGACATCCACGCAGGCATCTGCCTTATGAACAGCGAACAAAAGCGAGAGGGAAACAACAAGTTTTTTCATAATTCTATAAAGTATATTTTTCTATAAATTTACTATCCAGATGATAGTATATAATATTATAATGATCTAATTTTTTATCCAAAAAATGTTTTACTTCGTCTAATTGGCTTTGGGAGATTTCCTCAATTTTGATTTTAAATCCTTTGCTGAGATACACACCAAAATAAAAATCATCTTCCAATACTTCAAATTCTGTTTCAGAAATTTTCTTAAAGTTTTTGTTTCGGGATAAATCATTTATCGTCAGTGCATTGATGAGTTTCTTTTTCCCAACATGATTGCTCACGATTCCCCAAGAGTATAAAGGAAGGGCAATGTCCATTTTTATGGGATATTCCTCAATGTTCATCAGGTAATTTTTGAGTGTGGGAACATCTAAAATCGAATTTTTCGGCTGGTTTTCTAGTGGCGAATAAGTGGCGTAGCACATTAGGTAAACCTTTTCCACGGGCGGAAATCCTGTTTTTTCTTTGTCTTTCACTTGGTGAAGCCGAAGGGTGCAGGTGATTTTTTGTTTTGAAATATTTTTTAGTTCTTCTAAAAACAGAAAATAATCCTCTCTCGTTTGTTCTGTCCAGTCGCAGTCTATTTGTATTTCGGAAGTCAGAGAGAGTTTGTTTTCGTTTTTTATATTTTCTATAAGAGAAAGAGTATTTTTCGCAAGGGAATGGATTTCTTCTTTTTTGATTCCAAAAAAAGTCCGATTTGTTATGAAAATTACAGGCGTGAGAGGAAGGTCGCTTTTTTGCGAAAAATGAATTTTCCCAACAAGAGTAAACTTGCCTTCTTTTTTATCAATATCAAAAAATCTGGTGTATATGGTCTGTGATTGGGATTTTCTCAGGTTTTCTTGCTCTTTTTTGTCCAAATTCCACTCTGTTCGCCAATAATAAAAAGAGTAAGAATGCTCCTTCGGGTTAGAACAACTAATGAATAAAATTAAAATAAAAATATGGAATAATTTCATAGATTTCAAAGTTAGAAAAAAATAATAAAATGCAGAAAAAAACAACTTACAATTTGTAGATTCAAAAAAAAAACTTAAATTTGCACACTTATTTGGTGGGAAGATTGTGTTTATTTATAAATAAAATCTGTATAAACCGCTGAATATGAGTGTAAAGAAAATAATTTAAATAAATTTTTAATTATACAATGTCAGGTATTATTGGTAAAAAAATCGGTATGACCTCTTTGTTTAACGAAGAAGGAAAAAACATTCCTTGTACAGTTATTCAGGCTGGTCCATGCTCGGTTTTACAGGTCAGAACCGAAGAAGTTGATGGTTATTCAGCTGTTCAATTAGGTTTCGATGACAAGAGTGAAAAGAATGTCGGAAAGGCATTAGCTGGTCATTTTAAAAAGGCTGGTTCTGCTCCTAAGGCGAAAATCGTAGAATTCCACAATGGATTCGAGGATGTGAAATTAGGAGATGAAGTGAATGTAGATGTCTTCGTAGAAGGAGAGTATGTAGATGTTACAGGAACTTCAAAAGGTAAAGGTTTCCAAGGTGTTGTTAAAAGACATGGTTTTGGTGGTGTAATGCAGCAGACTCATGGACAGCACAATAGATTGAGAGCTCCGGGTTCTATCGGTGCGGGTTCAGATCCATCAAGAGTTTTTAAAGGCTTGAGAATGGCTGGTAGAATGGGAGGTGAGCAGGTTACTGTTCAAAACCTTCAAGTGTTAAAAGTAGATAAAGAACAAAATCTTTTAATAGTAAAAGGTGCTGTTCCGGGAGCTAAAAATTCTTATGTAATTATCAGAAAATGGAATTAGTAGTATTAAATACATCAGGAAAAGAAACCGGAAGAAAGGTACAGTTAGACGATACTATCTTTGGTATCGAGCCTAACCAGCACGCGGTTTACTTAGAAGTGAAACAATATCTTGCGGCTCAAAGACAAGGCACGCATAAGTCTAAAGAAAGAAGTGAAATCACAGCTTCTACTAAAAAATTGAAGAAACAGAAAGGTTCTGGTTCTGCAAGATACGGGGATATCAAATCACCTGTATTCAAAGGAGGAGGTAGAGTTTTTGGGCCTAAGCCAAGAGATTATAGATTTAAATTAAATAAAGCATTAAAAAGATTAGCGAAAAAATCTGTTCTTTCTCAAAAAATGAGAGAAGATTCTATCAAAGTTTTAGAAGAGTTGAATTTCTCTGCTCCTAAAACAAAAGATTTTGTTAATGTAGTGAATGCTTTAGGTTTGGAAGGTAAGAAGTCATTATTTATTCTTGCTGAAGCAAACAAGAATGTATTTTTATCTTCAAGAAACTTACCAAAAGCAAAAGTGATGAATTATAACGAAATTTCTTCTTATGATTTAATCAACGCTGGTGAGGTAGTATTCTTTGAAGGTGCAGTAGAGAAGTTTCAAGAAAATTTAAGAAAATAAATCATGTCAATCATTATTAAACCAATCATTTCGGAAAAAGCGACTTATCTTACGGATTTGAGAGGACAGTATTCTTTTTTAGTAGATACTAAAGCGAATAAAATCCAAATTAAAAACGCTGTAGAAGAAGCTTATGGTGTAAAGGTAGCAAATGTTAGGACTATGATTTATGCTCCTAAAGTTTCTATGAAATACACTAAAAAAGGTCTTCAAGTTGGTAAAACTAACAAATTGAAGAAAGCAGTTATAGAGCTTCAAGCAGGTGAAGTTATCGATGTTTTTGCAAATTAATAATTAATTATAAATAATAGTAATGTCTGTTAGAAAATTAAAACCTATCACCCCGGGACAGAGATTCAGAATTGTAAACAATTTTGATGAAATTACTACCAACAAGCCAGAGAAATCTTTGACTTTTGGTATTAAGAAATCAGGTGGGCGTAACAACACAGGTAAAATGACCATGCGTTACACCGGAGGTGGACACAAAAAGAAGTACAGAATCATTGACTTTAAAAGAAACAAATTTAATGTTGATGCTACTGTAAAAACTGTAGAGTATGATCCAAACAGAACAGCTTTTATCGCATTACTAGAATATGCAGATGGAGAAAAGAGATATATTGTAGCTCCAGCTGGTATCAAAGTAGGACAAAAAGTAGTTTCTGGGGAAAATGTGGCTCCTGAAATAGGAAACGCTATGAAATTGAAGAATATTCCTTTGGGTTCAGTAATTTCTTGTATAGAAATGAAACCAGGACAAGGAGCAATTCTTGCGAGAAGTGCAGGTTCTTCAGCACAGTTGACTTCAAGAGATGGAAAATACGCTATCGTTAAATTGCCTTCAGGAGAATCAAGAATGATTTTGGTAGAGTGTATGGCAATGATAGGTTCAGTATCAAACTCAGATCATCAGCTTACTGTTTCTGGTAAAGCAGGTAGAAGCAGATGGTTGGGCAGAAGACCAAGAACTAGAGCGGTAGTTATGAACCCAGTAGATCACCCAATGGGTGGTGGTGAAGGTAGATCATCTGGTGGTCACCCAAGATCTAGAAACGGTAAACCAGCTAAAGGTTACAAGACTAGAAAGAAAAACAAAGTGTCTAACCGTTACATCGTATCTAAAAGAAAATAATTATGGCAAGATCACTTAAGAAAGGACCTTTTATTCACCATTCATTAGAGAAAAAGGTTCAAGCAAATATAGAGTCTGGTAAAAAGACAGTAATTAAAACATGGTCTAGAGCATCTATGATTTCTCCAGACATGGTAGGACAAACTATAGCAGTGCACAACGGGAAATCTTTTATCCCAGTGTATATCACTGAAAATATGGTAGGTCATAAGTTAGGCGAATTTTCTCCGACAAGATCTTTCAGAGGTCACGCGGGTAATAAAAATAAAGGTAGCAGATAATAGTCATGGGAATAAGAAAACAAAACAGTGCATTAGCTAGAAAAGCAGCGAATAGAGATGTAGTAAAAGCATGTCTAAATGATTGTCCTTCTTCTCCAAGAAAAATGAGATTAGTTGCTGATATCATCCGTGGAGAAAATGTAGATAAAGCATTATATATCCTAAAATACTCTAAAAAAGAAGCTTCTAATAAGTTAGAAAAATTGCTGTTATCAGCAATAGCTAACTGGCAGGTGAAAAACCCTAACGCTGATGTAGAAGCAGCAAATCTTTTTGTAAAAGAGATTTATGTGGATAGTGCTAGACAATTAAAAAGATTGAGACCAGCACCACAAGGTAGAGGTTACAGAATTAGAAAAAGATCTAACCATGTGACTTTAATTTTAGGTAATAAATCAGAAAATCAATAATCAAGGTATGGGACAGAAGACAAATCCAATTGGTAATAGATTAGGAATCATTAGAGGTTGGGATTCTAACTGGTTTGGAGGAAATGATTATGGGGATAGAATCGCAGAAGACTATAAGATCAGAAGATACCTTGAGGCTAGATTATCTAAAGGTGGAATCTCTAGAATCTTTATAGAAAGAACATTAAAGTTAGTTACAGTTACAATCACTACAGCAAGACCAGGTTTAATCATTGGTAAAGGTGGTCAAGAGGTTGATAAATTGAAAGAAGAGTTAAAGAAAATCACTGATAAGGATATTCAAATTAACATCTTTGAAATTAAGAGACCAGAATTAGACGCTGTATTGGTTGCAGATAGCATCGCTAAGCAGATTGAAAACAGAATTTCTTACAGAAGAGCTGTTAAAATGGCTATCGCTGGTTCTATGAGAATGGGAGCAGAGGGAATAAAAGTTCAGATTTCTGGAAGATTGAACGGAGCTGAAATGGCGAGATCAGAATCTTTCAAAGAAGGAAGAATTCCTCTATCTACATTCAGAGCGGATATAGATTATCATATCGCAGAAGCACACACTACTTATGGTAGATTGGGTGTTAAAGTGTGGATTATGAAGGGTGAAGTATATGGTAAGAGAGAGCTTTCTCCACTTGTAGGACAACCACAAAAGAAAGGATCTGCATCAGGAGGAGGTAAAAAAAGAGAAAGAAAATAATTAATGAAATTTTAGGTTTGAAATTGAAAATTTTAAATGCCGTTACCTTTTAAAATCTAAAATTTAAAATCTAAGATCTAAAATTCTAAAATTATGTTACAACCAAAAAGAACCAAGTTCCGTCGTGTTCATAAAATGAAAATGAAAGGTAATGCTAACAGAGGAGCTCAGTTAGCTTACGGAACATTCGGAATTAAAGCCATGGAAGGTGCTTGGATCACTGCAAGACAGATTGAGGCGGCTCGTATCGCTGCTACAAGATATATGAAGAGAGAGGGGCAACTATGGATTAAAATATTCCCAGATAAGCCAATTACTAAAAAACCAGCTGAAGTAAGGATGGGTAAAGGTAAAGGTGCTGTAGAATACTGGGTAGCTGTAGTAAAACCAGGAAGAGTAATGTTTGAAATCGGAGGAGTACCTTACGAAGTAGCGAAAGAGGCGTTAAGACTTGCTGCACAAAAACTTCCAGTAGTTACGAAGTTCATAGTAGCTAATGATTTTGTTCAACCACAATAAATCTCGAAATTATGAAACAAGCTGAAATTAAGAACTTAAGCGTAGAGGATATCAAGGCAAAATTAGTAGAGTTGAGAACTACTTATAGCAAAACAAGATTGGCTCACAAAATTAGCCCAGTAGAAAATCCTATTCAAATCAGAGATTTAAGAAGAACAATCGCAAGACTTGAAACCGAGTTAACTAACAAACAATAATTTTCATTTTAAGCATGGAAAGAAATTTAAGAAAAGAAAGAATAGGAATAGTTTCGAGCAATAAAATGGAAAAAACCATTGTTGTTAGTGAAACTATGAGAATGAAACATCCTATGTACGGTAAATTCGTATTAAAAACGAAAAAATATACTGCACATGATGAGAACAACGAGTGTAACGAAGGTGATACAGTTTTAATCCAAGAAACTAGACCTTTGAGTAAGAATAAGAGATGGAGATTAGTAAGAATTATAGAAAGAGCTAAGTAATGTTACAAACTGAATCAAGATTAAAAGTTGCTGATAACACTGGTGCTAAAGAAGTGCTAGTAATCAGAGTTCTAGGTGGTACTAGAAGAAGATATGCTTCTGTTGGTGATAAAATCGTAGTTACTATTAAAGATGCTACTCCATCAGGAAATGCAAAGAAAGGACAAGTGTCTAAGGCTGTTGTAGTAAGAACTAAAAAAGCTGTTCGCAGAAAAGATGGTTCATACATCAGTTTTGATGACAATGCTTGTGTTTTGCTCAATGCAGCGGGAGAAATGAGAGGAACTCGTGTTTTCGGACCTGTTGCTAGAGAATTGAGAGATAAAGAATATATGAAAGTAATTTCATTAGCCCCTGAAGTTTTATAAATTCTAGAAAGATGACAAAGTTAAAAATCAAAAAAGGAGATAATGTAATTGTTACAACAGGTAACAAAAACATTAAAGGTAAAACGGGTGAAGTTATTGCTGTAATTAAAGATAAAAATAGAGCTGTAGTTGCAGGTCTTAATATCGTAAAGAAGCATGTAAAGCCATCTGCGTCTAATCCACAAGGAGGAATTGTAGAAAAGGAAGCTTCAATCCATATTTCTAACTTAGCGTTAGTAGATCCTAAAACAGGAAAAGCTACAAAAGTTGGATACAGAATGGAAGGAGATAAAAAAGTAAGATTTGCAAAAAAATCTGGTGAAATTTTATAAAAGACTAAAAGATGGAATACATAGCTAGACCCAAAAAATTATATAAAGAAAAAATTGTTCCAGCAATGATGGAAGAATTTGGGTATAAGTCTGTAATGCAAGTACCAAGATTAGAGAAAATCGTACTTTCTCAAGGTTTGGGAGATGCAGTACAAGATAAGAAGATTGTAGATTATGCGGTAGAAGAACTTACAGCAATTACTGGACAAAAAGCAGTAGGAACAATCTCTAAAAAAGATGAAGCTTCATTCAAATTGAGAAGAGGTGTTCCAATTGGAGCAAAAGTAACACTAAGAGCAGACAGAATGTACGAGTTTTTAGATAGACTTACATCTTCTGCACTACCAAGAATCAGAGATTTCAGCGGAATCAAAGCTGATGGTTTTGATGGAAGAGGTAACTACAACTTGGGTATTACCGAGCAGATTATCTTCCCTGAGATCGTGATTGATAAAGTGAAAAAAATCCAAGGTATGGATATTACTTTTGTGACATCTGCTAAAACAGATAAAGAAGCTAAAGTTTTATTAACTCATTTCGGATTACCGTTTAAAAAGAACTAATCATGGCAAAGGAATCAATGAAAGCGCGTGAGCGCAAAAGAGAAGCACTAGTTGCTAAATATGCCGCTAAAAGAAAAGCTTTGAAAGAAGCAGGAGATTACGAAGCTCTACAAAAATTGCCTAAAAATGCTTCTCCAGTTAGATTGCACAACAGATGCAAACTTACGGGAAGACCAAGAGGGTATATGAGAATTTTCGGAATTTCGAGAGTTACTTTCAGAGAAATGGCGAACCAAGGGCTTATCCCTGGTGTTAAAAAAGCAAGTTGGTAACAATTTTTAACAAATCGAGATAATTAAGTTGTAAAAATTGCAAAACTAATTATCATTAACCAATAATTTAAAAAAAAAGAAAAATGGTAACAGATCCAATTTCAGATTTCCTAACTAGAGTAAGGAACGCACAAAGCGCAGGCCACAAAGTGGTGGAAATTCCTGCATCGAAAATTAAAAAGGAGATTACGAAAATCCTATTTGATCAAGGGTACATCTTGAACTATAAGTTTGAAGATAATGCTGTTCAAGGGACTATCAAAATCGCTTTGAAGTATGACAAGCAAACTAACAAACCAGCTATCAAGTCTATTCAGAGAGCTTCTAGACCTGGTTTGAGAAAATACGCTGGTTCAGATGAACTTCCAAGAGTATTGAACGGTTTGGGAATAGCTATCATCTCTACTTCTAAAGGAGTAATGACTGATAAAAAAGCAAGACAAGAGAAAGTAGGAGGAGAAGTAATCTGCTATGTATATTAATTTATAAATAGGAATAATGTCAAGAATTGGTAAATCAATTATAACAATCCCAGCAGGAGTTACAGTATCATTTTCTAATAATGTTGTAACTGTGAAAGGACCAAAAGGTGAGCTTTCTCAAGAAATCACTAAAGGGATTACGATAGCACAAGAAGGTGCTGAACTAACAGTAAACAGACCATCTGATTCTAAAGAACA
Source organism: uncultured Flavobacteriaceae bacterium (assembly GCA_963516675.1). GTDB lineage: Bacteria > Bacteroidota > Bacteroidia > Flavobacteriales > Weeksellaceae > JABCPE02. The sequence continues at coordinate 78,414 of CAUQBH010000005.1, forward strand.
TAGATCTCTTCATGGTCTTTATAGAGCACTAATCAACAATATGGTAGTTGGTGTTTCAGAAGGGTTTACAAAACAGTTAGAATTAGTAGGTGTAGGTTATAGAGCATCTCACTCAGGACAAAAACTGGAGTTGGCTCTAGGTTTCTCTCATGGTATTATAATGGAACTTCCAAAAGAAATCACATTAAATACTGAGACTGAAAAAGGTAAGAACCCAATCATCACTTTATCATCTCATGATAAACAATTATTGGGAATGGTGGTTGCAAAAATCAGATCATTTAGAAAACCTGAACCTTACAAAGGAAAAGGTGTGAGATTTGTAGGAGAAAATGTTAGAAGAAAAGCTGGTAAATCTGCTTAAAATTTAAGGAAATGGCATTAACAAAAGTAGAAAAAAGAAACAGAATAAAGAGAAGAGTAAGAGGGAAAATCTCCGGTACTCAGGCATCACCAAGATTATCTGTATATAAGAGTAATAAAGAAATTTATGCTCAGTTGATCGATGACAAAGAAGGTAAAACTTTAGTATTCGCTTCTTCTAGAGAGAAAGAAGTAAACGCTAAAGGAACAAAAACTGAAGTAGCAGCAGCTGTAGGTAAAAGAATTGCTGAAAAAGCAAAAGCAGCAGGCTATGAAAAAGTAGTTTTTGATAGAAATGGTTTCATATATCACGGAAGAATAAAAGCTCTTGCTGATGGTGCTAGAGAAGGAGGTCTTCAATTCTAATTTTAAAAGTATCGAAATATGTTAGGAATAGATAATATAGAAAGAGTAAAACCTGGAGGATTAGAATTAGTAGATCGTCTAGTTGCTGTGAACAGAGTAACCAAGGTAACCAAAGGGGGTCGTGCTTTCGGATTTTCTGCTATCGTTGTAGTAGGAAATGAAGATGGTGTGATTGGTCATGGTCTTGGTAAGTCTAAAGAAGTTGCATCTGCAATTTCTAAAGCAGTAGAAGAAGCTAAGAAAAACTTAGTGAGAGTACCTGTAATCAATCATACAATTCCTCATCAAACATCTGCAAGATACGGAGGAGCTGATATCTTCCTAAGACCTGCATCTCATGGTACAGGGCTTATCGCAGGGGGAGCGGTGAGAGCCGTTCTAGAATCTGCGGGAGTGCATGATGTATTGTCAAAGTCTAAAGGTTCTTCTAACCCTCACAATGTGGTAAAAGCTACATTCAAGGCGTTGTTAGATATCAGAAGACCAGAGGAAATCGCAAGAATGAGAGGGATTTCTCTAAATAAAGTGTTCAACGGTTAATTTTTAAAGAAAAATGGCAACAATTAAAGTAAAACAAGTAAGAAGTGCTATTGGTAGAACTAAAACTCAAAAATTAACACTTGAGGCATTAGGTCTTAGAAAATTGAACCAAGTAGTAGAGCACGAAGCTACACCATCAATTTTAGGAATGGTAGCAGCAGTAAAACATTTAGTAGAAGTTCAAAAATAAAAATAATCTTAAAAGGTTTAATGCTGAGCGATTGGCATTAAATCTTTTGATTTGAATTTTAAATTTAAGACAATTATGAATTTAAGTAATATTAAACCAGCATCAGGAGCTACTCACAACTCTAAAAGATTAGGTAGAGGACAAGGTAGTGGTAAAGGAGGTACTTCTACAAGAGGTCACAAAGGTGCTAAATCAAGATCTGGTAACTCTACCAAAATAGGTTTTGAAGGAGGACAAATGCCTTTACAAAGAAGACTTCCAAAGTTTGGTTTCAATAATGTGAATAGAAAAGAATATAGAGCAATAAACTTGGATACTATTCAATCATTAATTGATGCTAAAAATTTAACTGAAATTACTAAAGAAGTTTTGGTTGAAAACGGATTGTCTTCTAAAAATGAATTAGTAAAAATTATGGGTAGAGGGGAACTAAAATCAGGAGTTTCTATTTCTGCAAATAAATTTACTAAATCAGCTGAAGAAGCAATAAACAAAGTAGGAGGTAAAGCAATCACTCTATAAAAAAAATAATGAAGAAAGGATTTATACAAACACTCAAAAACATTTGGAGTCTTGATGAATTAAGAGAAAAAATATTATTTACTATTTCTCTTGTATTGGTGTATAGATTCGCATCATATATTTCCCTGCCTGCCATTAACTTGGACGAGGTAGGGAATCTTTTGCAGCATTACCAAAATCAAGGAGGCAGCAAACAAGGAACAGGTTTTTTGAGTTTGTTATCATCTTTTACAGGAGGTGCTTTTGGTAGGGCTTCTATATTGGCTTTGGGTATTATGCCATATATCTCTGCATCAATTATAGTTCAGTTGATGGGGATGTTAGTTCCATATTTTCAAAAATTACAGAAAGATGGAGAAAGTGGAAGAAATACTCTAAACCAAATAACAAGATGGCTTACGATAGGAGTGTGTCTAGTTCAGGCTCCGTTTTATCTAGGTACTATAACAAATGAGTTTTTACCTTATGCACAGTTCAGAACTGCTTATTATGTAGAACCTGAATCTGTGATGTTTTGGTTGCCTAGTATAGTAATCCTTGTAACAGGATCCTTGTTTTCTATGTGGCTGGGTGAGAAGATAACAGATAGAGGTATCGGTAATGGTATATCTATATTGATAATGGTGGGGATACTAGCAGATCTTCCTATGGCTTTTGTAGATGAAGTTACTCAGCAGACTAGCAAAGGAGGATTAGGTTCTATCATTATTTTAGTAGAAGTTCTATTCTGGTTATTAGTTATTGTTTTAGCGATATTATTATCAGTTGCTGTAAGAAAAATACCAGTACAATATGTGAGCAGAGCCCATGCAAGAGGAGGACACAACAGTGCATTGACAGAGGGAGCTAGACAATGGATTCCTTTGAAAGTAAATGCAGCTGGTGTGATGCCTATCATTTTTGCGCAGGCAATCATGTTCATTCCTGGATTATTGACTAAAGTAGATGAGACTAATACATTTTTAGCTGGCTTTAAAAATGTTTTTAGCTGGCAGTATAATGTTCTATTCGCTTTGTTGATTATAATATTTTCTTTCTTCTATACAGCCATATCTATTCCTACCCATCAAATGGCTGAGGAACTGAAAAGAAATGGCGGATTAATCCCTAAAATTAAGCCAGGGAAAGAAACAGCAGATTATATAGATGATATTTTATCAAAAATAACTTTGCCAGGTTCGATTTTTTTAGCTATCTTTGCAGTCCTTCCAGCAATAGTTCATGGTACTTTTGTACAAACAGACAGATTTTCACTATTTTTTGGTGGAACATCATTGTTGATTATGGTGAGTGTAATATTAGATACTGTACAACAAGTAAATACTTATCTTTTAAATCATCACTATGATGGATTGATGCAGTCAAAATTATCAAGAACAACAAAAAGGTAATAATATGGCAAAGCAAAAGCATATAGAACAGGATGGAGTAATAGTGGAGGCGTTGTCAAATGCCATGTTCCGTGTTGAACTAGAGAATGGGCATGTTCTCATAGCACATATCTCTGGGAAGATGAGAATGCACTATATAAAGCTCTTACCAGGTGATAAGGTGAAATTAGAACTTTCTCCATATGACTTGACTAAGGGAAGAATTACTTTTAGATACTAGAAGTATATTAGTTAGAATAAAATTAAGAATATAAGATGAAAGTTAGAGCATCAATTAAGAAAAGAAGTGCAGACTGCAAAATCGTAAGAAGAAAAGGCAGATTGTACATTATTAACAAAAAGAACCCTAAATTTAAACAAAGACAAGGCTAATTAAAATAGCATACAATTAAATTATGGCGAGAATTGCAGGTATAGATTTACCAAAAAACAAAAGAGGCGTAATAGGACTTACTTATATTTATGGAATAGGTAGAAGTACTGCGTCTGAGATTTTGAAAAACGCTGGAATCAGCGAAGATAAGAAAGTCAACGAATGGAATGACGACGAATTGGCTGCTATCAGAAATTATATCTCTGAAAATGTGAAAGTAGAAGGAGAGTTGAGATCTGAAGTTCAATTAAACATCAAGAGATTGATGGATATTGGATGCCAAAGAGGGATTCGTCATAGACTGGGATTACCTTTAAGAGGCCAAAGAACGAAAAATAACTCTAGAACTCGTAAAGGAAAGAGAAAAACTGTTGCTAACAAGAAAAAAGCAAGTAAATAATCGTTAGGAATTATGGCAAAACAAGCAAAAGTAGTTAAAAAAAGAAAAGTAAAAGTAGAGGCGATTGGAGAAGCGCATATTCAAGCTTCTTTCAATAATATTATTATCTCTTTGACTAATAAAAATGGAGAAGTGATATCTTGGGCTTCTGCTGGTAAAATGGGTTTTAGAGGCTCTAAGAAAAACACTCCGTTTGCAGCACAGGTGGCAGCAGAAAACTGTTCTCAGGTAGCTTATGAAGCAGGTTTGAGAAGAGTAAAAGTGTTTGTGAAAGGACCTGGTGCAGGTAGAGAATCTGCAATTAGATCTATTCATAATTCAGGAATAGAAGTAAGTGAAATAGTAGATGTTACACCTATTCCACACAACGGATGTAGACCACCAAAACGAAGAAGAGTATAATAATAAAATTTGATGTTTCATTCTATATATTAAAGATAAAATGAAGTGTCAAATGTCAAATCTAAAATCATATGGCAAGATATATTGGACCTAAAACAAAAATTGCTAGAAAATTTGGTGTAGCAATTTATGGAGATGATAAAAGTTTTGAGAAAAGAAAAAATCAACCTCCAGGTCAACACGGACCAAATAAAAGAAGAGGAGCTAAAAAATCTGAATACGCAGTTCAGTTAGCCGAAAAACAAAAAGTTAAATATATCTATGGAATCTTAGAAAAACAATTTGCGAATATGTTTGATAAGGCTCATAGAAGTAAAGGAGTAACAGGTGAAGTTTTGTTACAACTTTGTGAATCTAGATTGGATAATGTTGTATATAGATTAGGTTTTGCTAAGACTAGAGCAGCTGCAAGACAGTTAGTTTCACACAGACATATTACTGTAAATGGAGAATTGGTAAATATTCCATCATATTCTCTAAAAGCAGGAGATGTTGTTGCAGTAAGAGCTAAGTCTAAATCACTTGAAGTTGTTGCAGATGCATTAGCATCTAAATCAAACTATGAGTGGTTACAATATAACGACGAGAAGAAAGAAGGAGTGTTCATTTCTACTCCTGAAAGATTACAGATTCCTGAAGATATTAAGGAACAGTTAATCGTCGAGTTATATTCTAAATAATTTTTTAATCAAATTCTTGCTCAACCCAATTTTATATGGCAATTTTACAATTCATAAAACCCGATAAAGTAATACTTCTAAACTCTACAGAAACTAGAGGTCAGTTTGAATTTAGACCATTAGAACCTGGATTTGGAACGACTATCGGTAATGCTTTGAGGAGAGTCTTGTTATCTTCTCTCGAAGGATATGCTATTACATCTATTAAGATAGAAGGAGTAGAGCATGAGTTTTCAACAATTCCAGGAGTAATAGAAGATGTAACTGAAATAATTCTTAACCTTAAACAGTTGAGATTAAAAGCTACAACTGAAAACGCTCCTGCTGAACAAGTAAGTGTTAAAGTTTCTAATCAAACAACAGTAACTGCTGGAGATTTCTCTAAATTCATTAAAGGATTTGAAGTATTGAACCCAGATTTAGTTATCTGTAACATGGCAAAAGATGTTTCGTTTGATATTAAATTTAATATAGATAAAGGTAGAGGATATGTTCCTTCTGAGCAGAATAAATTGAATAATGCTCCTATCGGGACTATCGCTATTGACTCTATTTACACACCTATTAAAAAGGTTCAGTATAGTGTTGAAAACTATCGTGTGGAGCAGAAAACAGACTACGAAAAACTAGTTTTGGACATAGAGACAGACGGTTCTATCTCTCCTCAAAATGCTTTGACAGAAGCTTCTAAGATATTGATTTATCACTTTATGTTATTCTCTGATGAAAGAATAACATTAGAGACAGAGGCCGTGAAAGCATCTATCCAATACGATGAAGAAACACTTCATATAAGACAATTATTGAAATCCAAGTTGGTAGATATGGATCTGTCTGTAAGAGCAATCAATTGCTTAAAAGCAGCAGAAGTAGAAACGCTTGGAGAATTGGTTTCATTCAGTAAGTCTGATTTGATGAAATTTAGAAATTTTGGTAAAAAATCGCTAACGGAATTAGAGGAATTGGTTCATTCTAAAGGTTTGAACTTCGGATTTGATGTTAGCAAATATAAATTAGACGCTGATAAATAATTTTATATCATGAGACACGGAAAGAAATTTAATCATTTAGGAAGAACTGCCTCTCATAGAAAAGCATTACTTTCCAATATGGCATGTTCTCTTATAGAACATAAAAGAATAAACACTACTGTAGCTAAAGCTAAAGCTCTTAGAGTGTATGTAGAACCTCTTTTGACTAAAGCAAAAGAAGATACTACACACAATAGAAGAATAGTATTCTCTTACCTTCAAAATAAAGACGCAGTTACTGAATTATTCAGAACAATTGCTCCAAAAATCGCTGAAAGAAATGGAGGATATTGCAGAATCATCAAAACAGGATTCAGACTTGGAGATGGTGCTGATACTGCTATGATAGAGTTAGTTGATTTCAATGAACTATACAGTGCAAAATCAGATGCTAAGAAAACTACAAGAAGAAGCAGAAGATCTTCTTCTAAAAAAGAAACTTCTGAAGCAACTGAAGTAAAAGCAGAGGAATCAGCTGAAAAAGCAGGAGAATAAGTTTTTTTACAACTAACTATAAAAAATAGTCCTTATCATTATTGGTAGGGACTATTTTAGTTTTTGGAAGATATAAAAAAGAAGGAGACTTTATAAAGTCTCCTTTAACCAACTAAAGAACTCTCGCTGCCATACTAGGGCATTCTGAGGTTTCAATACCCAATGGTTTTCATCTGGGAAGTATAGAAATTTAGATTTGATATTTTTAAGTCTAGCCACTTGGAAAGCTTGTTGTCCTTGTTCATAAGGAACTCTGAAATCCATATTTCCTTGGATAATCATTATTGGCGTATTCCAGTTGTTCACATAGCTGCTCGGATTGAATTTAGTGTAAGATTTTGAAGAAGGATTGTCCCAAGGAGAACCTCCCATATCCCAATTTGCGAACCAAAGTTCTTCAGTAGTGCCATACCAAGATTTAGTATCAAAAAGCCCATTGTGAGAGATGAAAGTTTTGAATCTATTTTGGTGAACTCCAGCCAACATCAGTACAGAATAACCTCCATAGCTAGCACCCACAGCGCCCATTCTGTCCTTGTCTATGTATGGAAGTTCTTTCGCGAAGTCTGCCGCAGATAGATAGTCTTGTATGGATTGTCCTCCCCAGTCTTGGCTGATTTGTTCATTCCATTTTGTTCCCCATCCTGGCATGCCTCTACGGTTAGGAGCGATTACGATATAATCATTAGCAGTCATTAGTGAGAAATTCCATCTTAGGCTGAAATACGGCGTAAGAGCAGACTGTGGGCCTCCTTGGCAGTATAGAAGTGCAGGATATTTTTTGTTTGGGTCAAAATTTGGTGGATAGTGGAACCATACGCCCATTTCCTTGCCGTCGGTAGTTTTTACCATTTTTAGTTCAGAATGACCTAATTTTAGTTTTTGGTAAAAATCAGCATTGACATCCGTCACCTGCTTCATTTTTCCATTTTTTAAATCCACAGAATAGAGTTCAGGGCTGTGGAAAGCATCATTTCTATTCACTAAAAGTGAATTTTTATTTTGTGCAAAAACGGCATTTACATCAAAATCTCCTTTTGTAACTTGTTTTACGGTTTTGTTTTGATTAACGGTAAATAACTGCTTAGTTCCTCTGAAAGCAGCTGTGAAATAGATATTTTGAGAGTCATTAGCCCAGAAGACATCTCCTGTTACACTGTCATCCCAATTTTTAGTAAGGTTGGTTTTGCTTCTATTTCCCCAATCCATCACATAGATATCGTTTTTATCGGCTTCGTAGCCATCTCTTGCCATACTTTGCCAAAGTAGATATTTCCCATTTGGGCTGAATTTCGGGTTCAAATCATATCCCATCATTCCCTCTGTAAGGTTGCTGGTTTTTCCTGTTTCCAGCTCGTATAGGAATATGTCCGTATTGGTGCTGACAGCGTATTCTTTTCCAGTTTTTGCTTTAGTAACATAGATGATGTGTTTAGCATCAGGCGACCAAATGAAATCTTCCCCTCCACCAAAAGGCTTTTGAGGCGAGTCATAGGCTTTTCCTTCTAGTAAATCTTTGGCTGCGCTAGGATTTTCTTTAACACTGACTACGAAAATATGATTGTATTTCCCTGCATACCAAGTGTCCCAGTGGCGGTGGTTTAGGTCTGTGTAGACTTGTGCAGAGGAGTTGGGAACATCGCTGTATTTATCTTTGCTGTAGATTTTTTCTAACTGAACTTCTCTACTGAAAGCCACCTTTTGCCCATCGGGAGAAACCTTAATATTTTGGGCATCTTTCCCAATGATATAGAATTCTTTCCAAGATTTTCCATTGTCACTAGAATGGTAGATTTTCCCATCTTCAAGGGCATAAATCCCGTTTTTATCCCATTGAATAAAGGATTTTTTTCCTAAATCAAACGGAACACTTTGAGAGGAAGATGTGTTTAGCAAATAGGTTTTGTGAACATTTTTTTCTGTCTCCAAATCAGTCTGGCTGGTTCTGTAAACAACCAGCGAGTGGTCTGGAGAAACTCCTTGAACGCTTATTTTCCTTAGCTTCCAGAGGGTTTCTGGCGTCATCACTTCCTGTGCGTTCATCAACAGAGGAGTGGCAATAGCTAATGCTGTATACTTTAAATTCATGAGATATGATTTTTAATGGGTTTAAAATTAACAAAAACTTTCAAAATATAAAATTTTTGTTAGTTTTGATGGAAAAAGTGAGAAGGGTCTTTTTCTGAAAAAGAAACAATCAGAGAATTAAAAAAACTGAAACAACCAAGATTAAATAAAGGGTTCATTTCTGGATTTTATCTTTTTTGATGTTGAGATTTACTACCTTTGCGGCTAAAATTACTGAAAATTATGTTTGAAAATAAAAATCAAGAACTTACTCCGATTTCTGCATTAGGCGAATTTGGGCTTATAAAACATCTGACACAGTTTTTCCCTATTGAAAATATTTCTACAGAATTGGGTGTGGGAGATGATGCAGCCGTTATCAATGCTGAAGGGAAAAAAGTTCTTGTCAGCACCGATATGTTTACGGAAGGAGTGGATTTTAATTTAGGATATGTTCCTCTGAAACATTTGGGCTACAAGGTGGTAGTGGCAGGCATCAGTGATATCGCTGCGATGAACGCTGTTCCTACTCAGATTATGATTTCAGTAGCTGTTTCTAATCGTTTCCCTGTAGAGGCTTTGGAAGAAATTTATGCAGGAATTCAGCTGGCATGCCGACGATACAAGGTAGATTTAGTAGGTGGCGATACTACCAGTTCACAAACAGGGCTGGTGATAAATGTCACTGCGGTAGGACTGGAAAGTTCTGAAAAAATTATCAGCCGAAATGGAGCAAAACCGAATGATTTACTGGTAGTTACTGGTGATTTAGGAGGGGCGTATATGGGCTTGCAGATTTTGGAGAGGGAACATTCTGTTTATCTTAAAAATCCTAATATGCAGCCAGAGATGGAAGGTTATGATTATATTTTGGAGCGCCAGCTAAAACCAGAGGCGCGAACAGATATTAAAGGAATTTTAGAAGAATTGGGCGTGAAACCTACTTCTATGATAGATGTTTCCGATGGATTAGCATCAGAAGTTCTGCATCTTTCTGGCAGGTCAAAGGTTGGTTTTAGGATTTATGAGGAAAAAATCCCGATGGATGAGCTTACCATAAGCGCCGCCGATGAGTTTAATCTCAATCCTGTGATGACAGCACTGAATGGGGGAGAGGACTATGAACTGCTGTTTACTATATCTCAAAGTGATTTTGATAAAATTAAAAACAATCCAGATTTTACCATCATCGGGCATGCTGTGGAGGAAGAGCAGGGGAATTATTTGGTACTCAGAGGGTCTAATGAACTTGCTGAACTTACAGCGCAGGGCTGGGATGCTTATTTGAAAAGTAAAAAGAAAACCGAATAATCAGAATTAAAAAGAAAACCTATGTACAACAAATATGATGTTGCCTACCTAAAAATGGCTCTGGAATGGGCGAAACTTTCCTATTGCAAGAGAAAGCAGGTAGGGGCGCTCATCGTGAAGGACAGAACCATCATCTCTGATGGGTATAACGGCACGCCTTCTGGTTTTGAAAACTGCTGCGAAGATGAGAATAACCAAACCAAATGGTATGTTCTCCATGCAGAGGCCAATGCCATTCTGAAAATATCCCGAAGCACGCAGTCTTGCGAAGGAGCGACATTATATCTTACACTTTCGCCATGTAAAGAGTGCAGCAAACTGATTTTCCAGTCTGGGATAAAAAGAGTGGTGTATATACAGGATTACCCTGATAATGAAGGGCTTGTATTCCTAAAAGATGCAGGAGTAGAAACCTTGAAAATATCTCAAGAAGAATTAGAAAATGACATGGAGTGAAGCTATTGAAAACTATGCTAACTATCTGAGGTTTGAGAAAAACGCTTCAGAAAATACCATTGAGGCATATGTTTCAGACCTGCAAAAATTACAGGATTTTGCGGAGCAGAACCTGATGAACATTACGCCCATAACGATTTCGTATGAGCATTTGCAGGAGTTTCTTTACCAAATATCAAAAATCAATTACAGCGAAAGAACACAGGCGAGGTGGATTTCTTCCATTAAAGGATTTTTCAGTTTTTTGCTGGAAGATGAACTTCGCGAGGACAATCCTTCGGCTCTTTTAGAAACGCCTAAATTAGGGCTTTATCTGCCAGATACATTGTCTTTGGAAGAAATAGAAAAACTAATTTCTGCAACGGAAGAAAATACCGATTTAGCAAAGAGAAACCGCTGTATGATAGAGGTTTTGTATGGCTGCGGGCTGCGTGTTTCGGAGCTTACGGAGCTTCAGATTTCAAATATCAATTTTAAAGAAAATTACCTCAAAATACAAGGAAAAGGCGACAAGGTTCGCTTTGTTCCGCTGGCTGATTATACAGCAGATTTCATTAAAAACTACATCAATAACATCCGAAGCAAACAAAAAATAAATCCCAAACATTCCGATATTTTATTCTTAAACAGCAGAGGAGCGCAGATTTCTCGGCAGATGGTTTTCCTTATCATAAAGGAAATAGTGAGAAAAGCAGACATTCAGAAAAATATTTCGCCGCACACTTTTCGCCATTCTTTTGCGACTCATCTTCTTCAGAATGGTGCGGATTTACGGTTTATACAGGAGATGCTCGGGCATTCCAGCATTACCACTACGGAGATTTATACCCATCTGAATACGGAAGAACTCCATGAAACGATTTTAAAATATCACCCAAGAAATCAATAAAAAATGAATGAATTAAATTTTTGCCCAAAATGTGGAAAAAAATCACTCTGCTGGGAACAAGGAAAAAGATGGAGTTGTCCAGAGTGTGATTTCGTTTTGTATCATAATTGTGCTGCTGCAGTGGCTGTGGTTGTCATCTGTGGCGATGAAATTTTACTGACTAGGAGAAATCAAGAGCCAGCCAAAGGAAAACTAGATTTGGCAGGAGGTTTTACAGACCCTCATGAGAGTGCAGAATTTACCTGTTTTCGGGAACTGAAAGAGGAGCTGGATATAGAAATAGACACTGGAAAACTTAGATTTTTGATGAGTCTGCCGAATATCTACCATTACAAAGGAATAGATTATAATACGCTGGATTTGTTTTTTGAATATCGTGTGGAAGAAAAATTTTCTGTCAATTTAGAAAAATCAGAAATAGCTGAAACTATTTGGGTTAAGAAAGAAAACATCCAGCTGGAAGATATTGCTTTTCCTTCGCAGAGATTGTTTTTTGAAAGATTTTTAAATAAAAATTAAGAAAAAATTTGTTAAAAAATCAAAATTATATAAATTTGTATCGTTGCATTTCATTTGCAAATATTTTTTTACGGTATATAATTTTATAAATAGATTTTTACGATGAGTTCAAACAAGATTCCTGCTGATGGTTTGGCAGGTCTTAAAGAGAATTTTACCAAAGACGCACTCGCTGGGTTTTTGGTATTTTTGTTAGCATTACCATTGAGTATGGGAGTTGCCAAAGCGGCAGATTTCCCTCCGATTTTTGGGGTTGTTTCTGCTATTATTGGCGGAATAGTGGTTAGTTTTTTTGCTGGTTCTAGACTTTCTGTCAAAGGGCCTGCGGCAGGACTTATTTCCATAGGTGCAGGAGCAGTGGCGGCGTTTGGCGGTGGAGAGACTGGCTGGAAAATGGCAGTGGCGACTATTGCGGTGGCTGGTGTTATCCAGATTGTGATGGGACTTCTGAAGCTGGGTAAATATGCGGACTTGTTCCCTTCTGCGGCAGTTCATGGGATGCTGGCAGCGATAGGAATTATCATCATGTCTAAGCAGTTACACTTGCTTTTGGGTATTAAACCTGATGATTTGGCAGGAATGGGTGTGATAGATTTGCTAAAACATTTGCCAAACAGCATAATGAACGCTGATAGAGAAAATACGATTTTGGGGCTGACTTGTTTGGCGATTCTCTTCGGAATGGGAATGATTAAAAACCCAATAGTGAAGAAGATTCCTGCTCCGTTAGTAGTTCTTTTGGTAGCGATACCGATGGGAATTTATTTTGAAATGAGTGCCAATGAAAAGGTGGAAATTGGTAGTATTTTTGACACTTTCAAAGATGGAGTTTTCGTTGCTGATTTTTCTGGAATGTGGACTCAAACAGGCGTTTTTGTGCAGTATGTTATTTTGTTTTTACTAATTGGTTCTATCGAATCTCTTTTGACAGCCAAAGCCATAGATTTAGTAGACCCATACAGAAGAAAATCAGACTTTAATAAAGACCTTTCTGCGGTAGGTTTCGGGAATGTGCTTTCTGGACTGGTGGGCGGACAGCCGATGATATCAGAGGTGGCGAGAAGTTCAGCCAATGTTTCTAATGGAGCGGTAACAAGATGGGCGAATTTTTTCCATGGATTGTTTATGCTTTTGGCTGTGATATTCGCAGTTCCACTTATTGAGATGATACCAAACACAGCGCTTTCTGCGATGCTTGTTTTTGTAGGGTTTAATCTGGCTCACCCAAGAGAATTTATACACATTTTCCATATTGGAAAAGGGCAGTTTGTTATCTTTGTTTCTACGGTGATAGTTACCCTTTTGACAGACCTTTTGGCAGGTGTGGCTTTTGGGATTGTACTAAAAATCATTATCAATATGATGAATGGTGGCAAGGTTCAGGATTTCCTTCATTTGAATATGAATATAGTAAATAATGACCCTGAAATAGCGGAAGTAGAAGCGAAGGGAAGCCTTCTGTTTAGTAACAATATGAAGCTGGGAGAGTTTTTAGATTCATTAAATAAATACAAGGAAGTGAGATTTAATCTCGGAGAATTGGAATTATTAGACCATACTTCTCTTGCTACTATCCAAAAATGGAAAAAAATTCAAGAGGATGTTTCTGGAATGAAAATCAGCCTCAATGGATTAGAAAATCACTCTAAATCAGGAGATTCTGAAGATTCTGTACTGAGAAAAGGAAAAAGACATCCGTTTTAAAATAAAAAATGCTGCAAAATTTTGCAGCATTTTTGTTTTATGCGTTTTTGATATTTTTATTGTGCTTTCGGCTCATTACCCATTCAGAATCAGTGAGATTGTAGATTTCTTGAATATCTTTCAAGATGTTTTTAAAATCTAAATTCAGGTCTTTTAGTTTCCCTGTGGAAATATCAAAAACCCATCCGTGAACGATAGGGTATTCGTCTACGATATATCGTTCCTGCACGCAGGCAAGTTTGATGACATTGATGCATTGTTCCTGAACATTTAGTTCCACCAATCTGTTGTTTCGTTCTTTTTCATCGGCTATGGCGTCTAGTTCTATGCGGTGGAGTCTGTAAATATCTCGGATATTTCTGAGCCAAGGATTCAGTAGTCCCAAATCCTCTGGGCTCATTGCGGCTTTTATTCCTCCACAGTCATAATGCCCACAGACAATGATGTGTTTTACTTTCAGGTGTTCTACAGCGTATTGTATAGCAGATATTGCATTCAGATCCAGTGTATTTACCAGATTAGCAATATTTCTATGCACGAAAACCTCACCAGGTTTTAGTCCCATGAGTTCTTCCGTAGTTACTCGGCTGTCTGAGCAGCCTATATATAGGTATTCTGGGTTTTGTTCTTTGGCTAGATTTTTGAAAAAATCAGCATCTTCACCAAGTTTTCTTTCTACCCATTTTTTATTATTTTCAAAAATAACTTTATAAGATAGTGCCATTTAAAAAATCAAATTTTATTGTTAATGTATCCATTTGTAGCATTTTCATTAGGGATGATTTGGGCAGGATTTCCCACAACTACAGAATTAGAAGGAACATCCATATTCACATACGCATTTGGTGCGATGAGGACATTGTCCCCAATGGTAATTCCGCCGACTATCACGGCATTGGCACCTATCCAGACTTCGTTGCCTATTTTAGGAACGCCTATGGATTTTCCTCTGTTGGTCTGCCCGATGGTTACGCCCTGTGCGATGTTACAATTTTTGCCAATGATGGTTTTGGGATTGATAACCAATGCTCCCCAATGCCCTAAATAAAAGCCTTCACCGATTTCCGTTTCTGGATAAATTTGGAAACCGTATTTTATCTGATAATGCCTTAGGATAAACCGATAAATTTTCCCTATTAAAGAAGATTTCGGGTATTTCTGTGCATTACGAAACCAATAGATGTAGTGCAGATTGGGACTGAGGCATTTTTTTAGTATTTGAAAATGAGAAAGCCACTGCCCGCAGACACGGTAAAAATCTTTTTGTATGATAGTGTATTTCATCTAATTATCAATGATATCCATTATTCTTTTTACAGAGTTTTCAAGGTTGAAAGGCATTGTGTAGTTTTTTAGTTTTTCTTGATATTTGTTAAAGTTGTCCGCATTGTTAAGTGCTTCTTTCATACCTTGATAAATTCCTTCTTCAGAATTTTCTACAATCAGTCCTAGTTCGCCATCATTCAACATTTCTCGCACTCCAGAAACATCTGTGGCGATGATATTTTTTTTCAGTGTAATAGCTTCGAACAGCACCGTAGGATAGCCTTCGTATCTTGAGCTGAGGACATAGAAATCCGTGCTTTTAAAATAAGGATACGGATTGTCCGTAAAACCAAGCATTTTAGCCGTGTTTTCTACGCCGAGTTCTGCTTTTAGTTTTTTGATATTTTCAAAATCATATCCATCGCCTACTATCAAAATCTGATGAGAAAAGCCTTCATTCAAAAGCCTTTTGTGAGCTTTCAGCAGTCGGTCAAATCCTTTCTGCGGGAAAACCGTCCCAACGGACAAAAACAAAGGATGCTGATAATCGCCAGTTAGAGGCGCTTCGCTTTTTCTTAAAATTTCATCTGTGTCCAGTGGATTATAAATTCGGACAATTCGCTGTTTTTCATCTTCGTTTTTAGCCAAGTTTTCAAAATCTTTTTGGATAAGTTCAGAAATCACCATGATTTTATCAAACTTAAAAAACTTCCTGATTTCATCATCTGTATAGTTGTGAAATTGGGTTTTTCGCAAGTCATTGTGAATCCAAACAATTTTTTTTGAAGAGGTAATGGGAGAGTTCAGAATTTCGTCTCTTACTCCATGAATTGCCGCAAATTCTACATCGTATTTTTTGTCTTTAAGAATGAATTTGTAGAGCAGTTTTGGGAATTTTTTCAATAAAAATAGATATCCTACACGAAGCGCTTTTATCGGAATGTCCTGCGGTCTGTTGGTGGTAATCATCTCTCCTTTGATGAGGTATAGAATGTTTATCCAGCTGGGAATTTCAGAAAGATATTTCCCAGAATAGAGATTCAGCAGGAGATCCACTTCGTATTTATCGGATGGGATATTTTTAAGGAAAGTTGCCAAAACCTTCTCTGCTCCGCCGTGGCGGAGAGAGCCGATACGAATAAGTATTTTTTTCTTTTGCATGGTTTTACTCGTGTCTTATTCTTTCTTCTTCCAAATCTATACGATGGATGAATTTTCGGATGATATCCTCGTTGATTTTTGGGTATTTATTGTTAATTTCAAAAAGAATATTTCTTTTTTTGCAGAGAACATCGATGTAGATTTCTTTGATGTGGTCAGGGATTTTTAGCTCCTCTTCTGTTACTAATCGCTGTTCCCATCGGCTCACTACAGCTCTCAGCTCAAAGCTGTTTTTCATTTCTTCTTTGTAATTGGTTGTTAGATAATCTATCGAACTTTTAGCCAATTTTCTTAGAATAAATCTCTCAGTTTCGTGCTCAGGAAAATGGTCGTTGAATTTAGGGAGTTTTAACTTCTTGATAATGAAAGGTAAAGTAAGTCCCTGAAATACCAAAGTCACAAAAATAGCCACGAAAGTGATGTATAATATAAGGCTTCTGTTCGGGAAAGGTGTACCATCCTCTAGTGTTAGCGGAATAGAAAGAGCCGCTGCCAAGGAAACCACTCCACGCATCCCAGACCATCCGATGATGAAAGGCGCTTTCAGATTTATTTTAGGGTCGGCTACAGTGATGAAATTGCTCATCACTTTGGTTACAATGACTGCACCATACGAAGCCAAAAGACGCACAACAATCAGCACTATTGTCACTAAAACCCCATAAATAGAAGCATCATATAAGCTTATTCCGTCTTTTTTTAGCCCTTCTACAATGTCAGGAAGCCCCAAACCTATCAGCAGGAAAACCAAACCATTGAGTAAGAAAGTGAAGCTATGCCAAACATTAATCCCTCTAATTCTGGATGAACTGCTCAAAATATGAATATTATGATAAGCTAAATACAGTCCTCCACAGACAACCGCCATTACCCCAGAAGCATGAACCTCTTCTGCGATTATGTACATAATGTAAGGCGTTAATAGAGAGAGAATTACATCAATATCTTCATTGGTAGGAAGTAATCTGTGAATTTGCATAATGACGAACGCTATAAAAAGCCCAATACCTGTTCCTCCGAAAATCATCCAAGCGAAACTTCCCGCTGCATCCTGCCATATGAACTGCCCAGTAGCTACTGCTGCCAGAGAGAATCTTAGAATTATAAGCGAGGAAGCATCATTGAATAAACTCTCACCCTCCAAAATAGTAGCAATTCTTTTAGGGACTTTTACGAATTTTAGAATAGCTCCAGCACTCACCGCATCAGGAGGAGAAACTATCCCTCCAAGAAGAAAGCCCAGCGCCAGTGAAAACCCAGGAATATAATGATTGACAAATAACGCGACAGAAATTGCGGTCAAAAAAACCACAATAAATGCAAAACTGAAAATAATTCTCCTCCAGCGCCAAATCTCTTTCCACGAGTTAGCCAGTGCCGCTTCGTATAAAAGTGGAGGTAGGAAGATAATAAAAATCAGATGTGGGTCTATTTTTATATTAGGTGTATTAGGAAGGAAGCCCACGCCCAGCCCTGCGATGAGCAGAAGAATAGGGTATGCGACCTTTATTTTATTGCTCAGCATCACAATTCCCATAATGATGACAGACAGCAATATAAAAAATGAAAAATATTCTACCATATATTAAGTTTAAGTTTTCGCAATATACTAAAATTTTGTTAAAAAAGTTGTAAAAAATTCATAGGTGTGTCAAATTTTCATTCATAAAGTGAGGAAAACTGACAAAAATGTCACAATTTGATTTTGGTATAAATTTAGAGAGTAACATTCAAAAATTAAATCATTTAATAATTTAATAAAAGAAATAATTATGTCAGTAAATTTTAAACCATTAGCAGACAGAGTATTGGTAGAACCAGCTCCAGCAGAAACAAAGACAGCATCAGGATTGATCATTCCAGATACAGCAAAAGAAAAACCACAGGAAGGCGTAGTAGTAGCCGTAGGAAACGGTAAAAAAGACGAGCCGCTTACGGTGAAAGTAGGAGACAAAGTTCTTTATGGAAAATATGCTGGACAAGAATTAAAATTAGATGGTAAGGATTATCTTATCATAAGAGAGTCTGATTTGTTAGGAATTTTGGGATAAAAATTAAAATATCATGTTCTATACATTACAGCTAAATGCTAAATTACAGCCTTTTGATAGGCACGATTTGGAAGATTTAATAGAAGAATTTCTATCAGAAGGAAATTTAGGAGCGACATCTGGAGGCGGTACTATGATGGATAAGAGTGGAGAGGTGGAGTATTGCGATATTGAGCTGGAACTCAATAGTCCTGAAGCCGTGAAGGAGTTACTACACAAACTAGAAGAAATCGGTATTCCGAAAGGTTCTAAACTATACGGCGAAGATTTTTCCCAAGAAGTAGGAACAGCAGAAGGATTGGCAATTTATATTAACGGAACAGACCTGCCAGAGGAGGTTTATCAGAACTGTGATATCAACGAAGTTTATAAAAATATTGAAGAAGCACTAAACGATGAGATAGTGGTGACTTCTTATTTTGAGGGAAGTACCGAGACAGCTCTATATTTCTACATCAATGGAAGTTTTGCAGAAGCGAAGGAAAAAATCAAAAACTTTGTGGAATCCTATCCTCTCTGCGAAAAATGTAGAATTGTCCAAATTGCATAAAAGATTATAAGTTTAAAACAAAATTCAAAATAAAAATATGAAAAAAATAACTTTAAATAATGGTGTAGAAATGCCACAGTTAGGATATGGGGTGTTTCAGGTTTCGCCAGAAGAATGTGAGCGATGTGTTTCTGATGCTATTTCAGTAGGATATCGTTCCATTGATACGGCTCAAATCTACCAAAATGAAGAGGGCGTAGGAAATGCAGTTAAAAAAAGTGGTATTGATAGAAAAGAATTTTTTCTCACTACAAAGATATGGCCAAGTAATTTCGGGTATGAAAAAGCGAAATTATCCATTGACAAATCTTTGGAAAAATTACAAACAGATTACATAGATTTATTGCTTATTCATCAGCCTATAAATGACTATTACGGAGCATATAGAGCAATGGAAGAAGCCTATAAAGAAGGAAAAATCCGTGCGATAGGTGTAAGTAATTTTTATGCAGACAGATATTTGGATTTGGCTCATTTTGTTGAGGTAAAACCAGCTGTTAATCAGGTAGAAACTCATGTTTTCCACCAGCAGAGAGAGTTGCAGGAAATTATGAAAAAACATGATACCAAACTGATGTCTTGGGGGCCTCTTGCAGAGGGAAAAAATGATTTTTTCAATAATCCTGTACTGAAAAAAATCGGCGAGAAATATGGGAAATCAGTAGCGCAAGTAGCACTTCGCTATCTATTTGAAAACGATGTGATTCTTATTCCGAAATCCGCCAACAAAGACAGAATGGCACAAAATATTGATATTTTTGATTTTCAGCTTTCAGCCGAAGATAGAGAAATAATCAGCCAGATGGATGAGAGAAAACCATTTATTTTTGACCACAGAAATCCAGAGATGATAGAATTTTTGTTAAGTATTGTTTAAAAATTAGCTTTAAAATATAATTTAAAAAAATGGCAAAAGAAATTAAATTTGATATTGAATCAAGAGACGCATTAAAAAGAGGTGTAGATGCATTGGCGAATGCAGTAAAAGTGACATTGGGGCCTAAAGGGCGAAATGTAGTGATTGAGAAATCTTTCGGCGCGCCGCATGTGACCAAAGACGGAGTTTCTGTAGCGAAAGAAATAGAGCTGGAAGACAAAGTAGAAAACATGGGTGCTCAGATGGTAAAAGAAGTAGCTTCTAAAACCAATGACATCGCAGGAGATGGAACGACTACAGCTACAGTTTTGGCTCAGGCTATCGTAAGAGAAGGACTGAAAAATGTGGCAGCAGGAGCAAACCCAATGGACCTAAAAAGAGGAATCGACAAGGCTGTTTCTGCAGTGGTAGAAAACCTAAAATCTCAGTCTCAGCAAGTAGGAGATAATAATGATAAAATCAAGCAAGTAGCTTCTGTTTCTGCTAACAATGATGAAACCATCGGTGGGCTTATCGCTGATGCTTTCGCGAAAGTTGGTAAAGAAGGAGTAATCACCGTGGAGGAAGCGAAAGGAATAGACACTACGGTAGATGTGGTGGAAGGCATGCAGTTTGACAGAGGTTACCAGTCGCCATATTTCGTGACTAATCCAGATAAAATGGTGGCAGAATTGGACAACCCATACATTCTTTTAGTAGAGAAAAAAATCTCTTCTATGAAGGAGCTGCTTCCAGTTTTAGAGCCTGTGGCTCAGCAGGGAAAATCTTTATTGATTATTTCCGAAGAAGTAGAAGGCGAGGCTTTGGCAACTTTAGTTGTGAACAAACTAAGAGGTTCGCTTAAAATCGCAGCTGTGAAAGCGCCTGGTTTTGGTGACAGAAGAAAAGCTATGCTGGAGGACATCGCTATCCTTACAGGCGGGCAGGTGATTTCTGAAGAAAGAGGTTTCACTATGGAGAATGCTTCTATTGAGCTTCTTGGTAAAGCTGAAAAAGTAGTAATTGACAAAGATAATACGACTATCGTAAACGGAGCAGGAGATGATGCCCAAATCAAAGCGAGAGTAAACCAAATCAAAGCGCAGTTAGAATCTACAACTTCTGACTATGACAAAGAAAAACTTCAAGAAAGATTGGCCAAATTGGCAGGTGGTGTTGCCGTGCTTTATGTAGGTGCTGCTTCTGAAGTGGAGATGAAAGAGAAAAAAGACCGAGTAGATGATGCCCTACATGCAACTAGAGCCGCTGTAGAAGAAGGTATCGTAGCAGGTGGAGGAGTTGCCCTTGTAAGAGCGATAGAGTCTCTGAACAATCTTCACGGAGTGAACCAAGATGAAAACACAGGTATCAAAATCGTGAAAAGAGCGATAGAAGAGCCACTAAGACAAATCGTAGCGAATGCAGGAGGCGAAGGCTCTGTAATCGTAGCGAAAGTATCAGAAGGTAAGGCAGATTTCGGGTACAATGCAAAAACGGATGAATTTGTAAACATGCTTGAAGCAGGAATCATAGACCCTACGAAGGTGACTCGTGTAGCCTTAGAAAACGCGGCATCTGTAGCAGGTATGCTTCTTACTACCGAGTGTGTCATCACAGAAATCCCAAAACCTGAACCACCAATGCCACCAATGGGAGGCGGTATGCCAGGAATGATGTAATAAATAAACCAAAACCACCCGAGAAATTGGGTGGTTTTGATATAAAATATTTATAAGTATGAAAACTAATAAGAAAACTACAACAGAAGTAACCCGTATTAAAGGATATATACAAGCGATACAAAAATTTTCTGGAAATAATATTTTTTATAGAGGACATTCAAATAAAGAATATGAATTAAAGCCAGGTATTTATAGAGGTGATATAATAAAAAATGAAGATAAAATATATAGAGAAACTATTGCAAAAGTTCCTTATGATTTTAAAGATAAAAATACTATAGAATCATTAGCGTTGATGCAGCATTATGGAATACCTACTAGAATATTAGATTTGACAACCAACGCTCTTGTAGCATTATATTTTGCTTGTATAGGTAATGAAGATAAAGATGGAGAAGTAATAGTTTTTGATATACCAGAAGAAAATACTTGTTATTTTGACAGTGACAGAGTTACTATCTTGGCTAATCTTGCAAAATCTAATGAAAATTTTTATTATAGAATAGTAAATTTACCTAAATATAAAGAAATTTCAGGCTTTTTAGGGGGAAAAAAAATATCACAAAAAGATTTTAATGACAAAGACAAAGCAACAAAGTTAGGATGTATTTATGCCTATATCCACTGTAAAATTGATAAAGATATAAAAAATTATATTGATAAAGATATAAAAAATGGTTTAAAAACAATTGAAAATAAACTTACAGAATGGTTTGATAAAAATAAACTTACAGAATGGTTTGATAAAAATAAACAAACCAAGATTAATATTGATAAACCTTTTTATGAAACACATTTCAAAAATGAAATTATAGAAAAGATGTTATCTATCATTAAAAATGATTATATTTCCAAAAGAATAGATTACCTAAACAAAGAATATTTTGGAAAATTATTACATAATATAAGAGAAGATAAACCATATTTTCAATCAATTATAGATCCTGATGATATTAATAATATATTCGCTGTTCAACCTAAACTAGACAATCCTCGTATTGTTCGGCAACATGGAGCATTTCTGATTTTTGGAATTAAACCATATGAATATAGTGATAAAGAAATAAAACCTATGCCCGAAATTAATCCAGACTGGATTATATCAAATGGTAAGGATGAAAAGAATAAAAGAATAATAATTAAGGGTAAAGAGAAAAAGGAAATATTAAAAGAATTAGAAATATTCGGCATAAATAAAAGTTTCTTATTTCCAGAAATAGATAAAGTAGCAGAAGATATCAAAGAAAAATACAACACTAAAAAAATAATATAATTAAAATGTTCTTGTTTAAACTCAAATACTCTTGCATTTTAATTCCCGCAACTTGTTTGAACTAAAATGCGATTGCAGGTAAGGACAAACACCTCTGTTTTAATTCACATGCGGTTGCATTTTAATTCCCACAACTTGTTTGGACTTAAATGCAGTTGCAGGTAAGGACAAACACCTCTGTTTTAATTCACATGCAGTTGCATTTTAGTCCCCGCAATTTGTTTGAACTAAAATGCAATTTTATTTTTTATATTTGTCTCTGCATTAAATCAATTTTTTAACTTTTTAAATCAAAAAATATGAAAATTTCTTTAGTCAGACTTACCACCAAAAACCTCGCTACTCTAGCTCTTAGGGTGATAGAGGCATCTAAAACAGGCAAAACTCAGCTGGGACAGCAGCACCCTATGCTGATGGATTTGGAAGAAAAATACAGAGCTTACGATGAGGTCTATACCAAACAGACTTTCAGCGGAAAAGGCAAATCCGTAGCCGAAGCCGATGAAGCAAGGGATAAGGCTTTCAGTAATCTCAAGAATTTTCTTTGGGGCTATCGCCAGGTGAGTTCCGTTCCCAATGCCGACCAAGCGGGCGAGCTGTATGAAGTTATCAAACTTTTCGGCACGGATATAGACCGCCTGAGCTACTCCGCCCAGTCTGCCCAGATGAAAAAACTCATAGAGGAGCTGGACAAACCAGAAAACACCATAAAAATCAATGTCCTGTCCCTATCTGCGGCTTTTATGGAGCTAAAAACAAAGCATCAGCATTTTGAGCAATTATACACCGAACAGGTGGAAGCCAATGCGGATTTAAGAAAAATGCCAAGTGCTACCGCCATCCGCCGAGACTTAGAAAAATCCCTGAAATCCTATCTAGACCTCATCAGCATTATGAAAACTCAGCCAGACTGGGCAGACTTCTACCAAGAAGTAAACGAACTGGTAAAATCCGCACGAAACAGCTGATAAAAACCAAAAAAAACACCTAATACATTAAAAAGAAACAACAAAAAAACCATCTAAATTCAGGTGGTTTTTATTATTTTTGTTCTGTATTATATTTATATATCATGAAAAAGGATATTATTTTTGCCTTATTGGGTTTGATGTTAGTATCGTGTACGCCTTCTTTTTTTACTTCTTATTTTGCTAAAATAGAGGATTTGAGCAGGCTTGATGGCAGGTATTATGCCAAGTCTGATGTGGAGCTGGGAAGAGATAACTATCAGCGAAAAGCGCATTTGCTAAGATTGTTTAATATGGATGGAAATATACAGGCTACATACTATGTAGATGTGAAATTTGAAGAACCAAATAAGGTGCATCTCACTTATCCTATTTTAAAGAATGACAGCCTCGTCGTTGAAAATAAGACTTTTACAGGAAAACGAAAGAAAAAAAGTTTAGAAATTACTTTTGCAAATCAAGATATTTATATTCCTTTAGTTTATTCTCGTTCTAATATTGATAAGCTCAAAATAGGTTTAGACAAAAAAAACAACAGTCTTTTATTAGAAAAATACACCTATATTGGTGGGAGTATTCTTATTTTTGGGTCAAGTTTCGGAAGAGAAAGATATTTCCCTTTCTATAAATATGATGAGTATAAAGCTGTTAAATCTTTCTATAAAAATGGGAAGTTTGGGATTTCAAGAGCAGACAAAACAATAGTAGAACCGATTTATGATTATGCATATGATTTTGAAAATAATTATATCATAGCTGGTTACAAAGGAAAGGAAGAACTTCTAGATATCGATGGAAAGCAGATTATCTCTCCCAGATATGATAAAATAGTAGATATTCTCCCTTTGTATGGCAGAGGTGGCTTGTTGGGAACCTTCTTTAAGGTAATGAATAATGGCAAAATAGGTTTGGTAAATGAAAGTGGTAAAGAAATTATTCCTACAAAATATGATGATATAGGATCTTATAATGGTTTTTTCTCACTTGAACTAAACAATAAATATGGCTATGCCACAACTGAAGGCGTGCTGTATCCTGCAATATATGATTTGTTGTATAATGATCATGCTGATTGTAGAAACCGAGTATATCACGCGGCTAAACGAGATGGAGAAGAATATATTTTGGATAATGAAGGGAATGAGTATAAATCCCAAAAAAAGTTTCCTAAGGTATGGATAAGACAAATTACACAAGTCTGCCCTGATTTAGAAACCAAAAGAAAAGTCTCTCCTGATGAGGATGAGAAATAAATTTCCCTTGCCGCTCTTATTGAGTGGCTTTTGTTTTTATTTCGGTTTAAAATAAAAAGCCTATCTTTACGGACTTTTTTTGAAAAAATCTGAAAATATGTCACAAAACAATACTTTAAAGGGAGTGCTCTTGGTGGGACTCGGAGCGACCAGCTACGGAATGCTGGCAACTTTCGTGAAACTCGCTTATTCAGAAAATTATACCACAGCGGAGGTGACTGCTTCGCAGTTTGTTTTTGGGATTTTGGGAATGTATCTCATCGGTCTTTATTACAAATTTAAAAATAAAGAAGCCACCGAAAACCCTTCTAAATCAGATATTGCCAAACTCATGCTGGCAGGGACTTCTCTGGGGATGACCAGCGTTTTCTATTATCTCGCGGTGCGGTATATCAATGTTTCTATTGCCATAGTTTTGCTGATGCAGACAGTCTGGATGGGTGTGATTTTGGAGTATTTTTTGGATAAAGTAGTTCCATCCATGCAGAAAATCATTTCTGTGGCGGTGGTGCTTACAGGGACTGTCTTGGCGACCAACTTGCTTTATTCAGACCTGAATATAGACTGGCGAGGGATTGTTTGGGGGATACTTGCGGCTTCATCTTTTACTACTACGATGTTTACTGCCAATCGTATTGCTCCTCACATTGCACCGCACAAAAGAAGCCTTTATATGCTTTTTGGCGGGGCGGTTATAGTGGCTGTTTTTGGCTTTATCACTCAGTTTGGACCAAATAATTTCCAATGGGCAAAAGAGCTTTTCTCTGGAATAAATGAAAATAATGTTATCCAAGATTTTAATTTTGGGATTTTCACCAAATGGGGAATTGTCATTGCTGTTTTTGGGACGATTATTCCGCCGCTGCTTATGAATGCAGGTTTCCCTCATACAGGGCTGGGGCTGGGGAGTATTATCAGTTCTATGGAGCTTCCTGTTTCTGTGATGATGGCTTTTTTCATCTTGGGCGAGACTGTTATTTTCAGCCAATGGGTAGGGATTGTCCTTATTCTGATAGCGATAGTTATCATGAATATTCAGTTTAAAAAGAAATAAAACCTTTTTTAAAAAGAAAAAAATAATCAAAACCAAAGCTAAAATACATTGTATTTTTAGCTTTTTTTAACCAAAAAATATATTTATGATTTCAAAAAAATTGTTTCCTCTGGCGTTGGGAGGTTTGGGAATTGGTACTACAGAATTTGTGATTATGGGACTGCTTCCAGATGTCGCAAATTCGCTGGGAGTGTCCATTCCACAGGCAGGATATCTTATTTCTTCCTATGCGCTGGGCGTGGTTATAGGGGCGCCTATTTTGGTGGCGTTCTCATCCAAATATCCTCCAAAGAAAACCCTCATCGCACTGATGATTTTATTCACTGTGTTCAATGGACTTTCTGCCATTGCACCAGAATATTATACGCTTCTCACTTTTAGATTTTTGTCGGGGCTACCTCATGGGGCATTCTTCGGGGTGGGAGCAGTGGTAGCGACCAGATTAGCACAAGAGGGCAAACAGGCTCAGGCGATAGCCGCAATGTTCTCAGGTCTTACGGTAGCCAATCTTGCGATGGTTCCGCTGGTGAACTACATCGGACAGATGGTCAGCTGGCGAGTGGCTTTTGGGATTGTGGCGGTTTTAGGATTGCTCACGGTTTTATTTTTAAAATTATGGCTTCCTCAAATGGGAAACCTCCGCAATGTGGGACTTCGCCAAGAGTTAGAATTTTTCAAAACACCCAAGGCGTGGCATATCATAGGGATTGCAGCGATTGGTTTCGGAGGGCTTTTCTCTTGGTTTAGCTATATCGCTCCTTTGCTTACGAATGTTTCAGGTTTTCCAGCAGAAAATATTTCTTATCTGATGGTTTTGGCGGGTGCTGGCATGGTGGTAGGGAACTATCTCGGCGGGAAACTCGCGGATAAAATCATCCCTGTGAAAGCGACAGCATTGCTGCTTCTTATGATGGTGGTATCTTTGTTTTTGGTATTTATGTTTTCGGAAAACCAAATAGCATCGCTGGTATTGACTTTCATCTGTGGGGCGCTGTCTATGGCGGCAGGTTCTCCGCTTAATATCCTGATGCTTCGTGCAGCCAAAAACTCGGAAATGATGGCGGCAGCGTTTATGCAGGCGGCGTTTAACATCGCGAACTCTCTGGGGGCGTTCTTGGGCGGTATCCCTCTTAGTCTAGGATTGGCTTACAATTATCCTTCACTTGTAGGAGTTGTGCTGGCAGGAATGGGCTTCCTACTGACCATTTTTTATTATAAAATTTATAAAACGGAATAGAAAAAGCAAAGTCAAAAGACTTTGCTTTTTTTGTTATTTTAGTTCCATGATTTCTTCTAATAGAGGAGGAAGTTTGGTTTTAGGGTTGATGTTATCATCATTCCAAAAACTCATTACACAGCTTACATTTCTGTCTCGCACTTTTTCAGCAACATAATATATGGTTAGACTTTTGCCTCCAGACATTCCTGCTAATGCTGCTGTGATGCCTTTTAGTTTTAAAGTTACTTGTTTAGCCTTTGTAGGAGTTCCCTCAAAAATAATATCTACCATTTTTTCGGCTACGACTTCGCTGCCTTTTCTTTGTTTAGTTATCATTAGCTGATTGTCAATGGCATTTTGGGCATCTTGAATATCTTTGTGAATAGACCAATTCATTTCGCCATTATATGGGCATTGAACTGTATTTAGGGCTGTCCAATAACAATTTGCACCTAATTTAATTTCTCTTCCTGCAAAATTGATAACATAGGGCGTTATTAGTGAATAGTTTTCTTTTGGGATTTTATTTTCCAAAATCATATTTACCAATTCTTCTTCCATGTTTTTATCGGTATTTCTAGCCTTTATAAACCAGATAACAGAAATGTTATTATTCTTATTTTTTACAAAATAGTAATTATTAACTTGCTGAATATCACCGATGATTTTGCTGTTTTTAGTCACGAAAAAATTATCCGTGTGGATATTGCTGTTTTTGGTTTTAATGTCTTTGTTTGAGATTTTATGTTTGCTGAAAACTTTTTTTAGTCCTTCTTCATTAAAAGGATAGCTAAATTCTTCACTTGTGATACTATAGCCATCTATGTTATACCATAATTTTCCATTGTTTTCTAATACAGAAAGTCGGTCTAATAAATTGTTATCCTGTCCAAAACAGAAAACAGACATCAATAAGACGAATAATACTAATTTCTTCATAATGTTATAATTAAGTTCAAACAAAAATAAGATAAATTTCATCAATTTACCTTATTTTTATAAAGATTTTTCAAACTTACCCAAATGCTCTTTTTAGAAGGCTTTCTACTTTTGGTTCGCTGCCTCGGAAGGCTTTGTAGAGTTCCATCGGAGCTTGGGTTCCGCCTAATGAAAGCAGGGTTTTGTATTTTCTTGCAATTTCAGAATTGAAAATTCCATTTTCCTTAAAATACTGGAACGCATCTGCATCTAGGACTTCCGCCCATTTGTAGGAATAATATCCCGCCGAATATCCTCCTTGGAAAATATGCGAAAAACTTGAAGAAATCGCAGTTTCCACATTTACAGGGTAGAGACTGCATTTTTCAGTTTGTTTAGTTTCAAAGGTTTTGATGTCCTGCACGGCTTCGGGCTGTGTGTGGTAGGCCATATCCAAAAGGCCAAATCCCAGCTGTCTCAGCGTTTGATAGCCTTCCATGAAGTTTTTAGACTCATTGATTTTCTTGATTTTTTCATCCGAAAGCACTTCTCCTGTTTGGTAATGTTTCGCAAAAGTTTTCAAAAATTCTGGCTCGTAGCAGTAGTTTTCCAAGAATTGAGAAGGAAGCTCCACGAAATCCCATTTTACCGAAGTTCCAGAGAGATTAGGATACTGGGTATCAGCCAAAATCCCGTGCAGTGCGTGCCCAAATTCATGGAACAATGTCGTTACCTCTTGGAAAGTCAGCAGACTTGGCGTGTCTGCGGTCGGTTTAGAGAAATTGCACACGACGGAAATATGCGGTCGCGAGTTTACGCTGTCTTTTTTCCATTGATTTTTGAAGCTGGTCATCCATGCGCCCGCTCTCTTGCCTTTTCGAGGGAAATAATCTACATAAAGCACCGCTTTTAGGCTGTTGTTCTCAAAGACCTCATAAACACGCACTTCTGAGTGATATTTCTGAATATCCGTAACTTCTTTAAAATCAAGGTTAAAGAGTTTTCCTGCCAAATCAAAAACAGCGTCCTGCACCTTTTCCAATGGGAAAAATGGTTTTAGTTCCTCATCATTGAGGTCAAATTTCTGTTTTCTCAGTTTTTCTGCATAGTAGGCATGGTCATAAGTCTCTATTTTATCTATTCCATCGACTTTTGCTAATTCTTTTAGTTGGACAATTTCCTTTTCTGCGTAAGGCGTAGCCGCTGTGAGAAGCTGATTTAGAAAATCAAAAACTTTCTTCGGGCTTTCTGCCATTCTCTCCTCCAAAACATATTCCGCAAAGTTTTTGTAGCCGAGAAGTTCCGCTTTTTGCTGTCTTAGATTGATGATTTCTTTGATGAGGTTCTGGTTGTCAAACTCGCCTCCGTCAAATGTTTTTTTGCCATTTGCCAAAGCCAGTTCTTGTCGTAGATTTCGGTTGTCTGCATAGGTCATCGCTGGGATGTAGCTCGGATATTGCAGCGTAATGGCATAGCCTTCCAGCCCTCGCTCTTTGGCTTCTTCGGCGTATTGTGCTAAAATAGGCTCTGGAATTCCAGCCAAATCCTCTTTATTGGTAATGTGTTTGAAATAAGCATTAGTCGCAGCCAATACATTTTGCCCAAAGTTCAGCGATTTTACAGATAAATCAATGTCTATTTTTTCTAATTTCTTTTTGTCCTCCTCGTTTAGAAGGGCTCCATTTCGGACAAAACCTTTGTAAGTCTCGTTCAGCAGGGTTTTCTGCTCTTCGTTTAGGTTAAGATTTTCTTTTTCATCAAAAACCTTTTTTATTCTTTGGAAAAGTTTTTCGTTTTGAGAAATTTTAGATGAAAATTCCGTCAAAATAGGCGAAACTTCCTGAGCGATTTTCTGAATTTCATCATTGGTTTCAGCAGAATTTAGATTGAAAAAAATACTAGAAACTCTGTCCAGCTGTTCGCCAGAATACGCCAGCGCCTCTATGGTATTTTCAAAAGTGGCTTCGGCAGGGTTGTTTGCTATTGTATCAATTTCTTTTTCTGACTGAGTGATAAGTTCCTGAAAAGCAGGTAAATAGTTTTCTTCTTTAATCTCCTGAAAAGGAGCTGTTTCGTATTTTGTATTGAATTTTTGGGTAAGGATATTCATTATTTTGATTTTAAAATTTTACAAATTTAATGATTTCAGTGATTTGGTATTCGTTAAAAAACTAATTTTGTATCATTAAAAATAAAACAAAATGAAAAGAGACAAAAATATAATTCCACTTTCCCAAGACCACCATTTTGGACTGCTTAGCGGCTGGAAAATAAAGCAGGGAATTAAGAAAAATATTTCCTACGAACGCATTAAAAACTACATAAACTATCACTGGGACAACAGCCAGAGTTTCCATTTTGATGAAGAGGAGAAAATCTTATTTCCTTATTCTGATGATGAACTGACACAGAGAGCTCTTGATGAGCATAAAGAAATAAGAGAACTGCTGAAAACCCTAAACGAAGTAGAGGATTTTGAACTACTTACGCTCTATGCAGACAAAGTTACAGAGCATATTCGTTTTGAGGAGCGGGTGCTTTTCCCTCATTTGGAAAATATTCTTACAGAAGAACAGCTTGCCGAAGTAGGAAAAAGGCTAAATGAAATCCATCATCATGCTGAAGATGAATATCACGATGAATTTTGGAAATAACTAATATTATTCTTGTAAGGCCTTGATTTCATCTCTCAGCCTTGCTGCCGTGATGAAGTCAAGATTTTTCGCCGCGGCTTCCATTTCTTTCTGTTTCTCGGCGATTATTTTTTCTATTTCCTCCGTGCTGTGCTTTTGTTTCTGTTCAGTAGCTTGTTTCAAAATTTCTTTTTGAGTGTATTTGGCATCTGGGAAATCTTTACTTCTGCCGACCAATGTTTCGGAAATCTTCTTGTTAAGGGCTTTTGGAACGATTCCGTGCCGCTCGTTGTATTGGATTTGTTTTTCGCGGCGGTAGTTGGTCTCATCTATGGTCGCCTGCATGGATTTGGTGATTTTGTCGGCATACATTATGGCTTTACCATTGATATTTCTCGCTGCTCGCCCAACAGTCTGAATCATGGAACGGCGGGAACGGAGCATTCCTTCTTTGTCAGCATCCAAAATAGCAACCAACGAAACCTCTGGTAAATCAAGCCCTTCTCTGAGTAGATTGACCCCGACCAAAACATCAAACAAACCCACACGCAAGTCCTGCATAATCTGGATACGCTCCAAAGTCTCCACATCCGAATGGATATAACGAGTTCTAACCCCGAATTTTGTGAAATATTTGGTGAGTTCCTCCGCCATTTTTTTAGTTAAAGTCGTTACCAAAACCCGCTCATCTTCTTCAGCTCTTTTTTGGATTTCTTCCATCAGGTCATCTATCTGGTTTTCAGTCGGTCGCACTTCTATTATTGGGTCAAGAAGCCCTGTCGGACGAATAATCTGCTCGATGTATTCTCCGCCTGTTTTTTCCAGCTCATAGTCGGCAGGAGTGGCAGAAACATAAATCACCTGATTTTGTATTTCTTCAAATTCCTCAAATTTCAACGGGCGGTTGTCCATCGCTGCTGGAAGCCGAAAACCATATTCCACCAAAGCCTCTTTTCTGCTTCGGTCTCCGCCATACATGGCGTGAATCTGCGGAATGGTAACATGGCTTTCATCGATGACCATCAGAAAATCCTTTGGGAAATAGTCCAAAAGGCAGAAAGGGCGTGTTCCTGGCGCTCTTCCATCGATATACCGAGAATAATTCTCAATCCCAGAGCAGTAGCCGAGTTCTTTTATCATTTCTAAATCTAGTTCGGTTCGCTCTTGTAATCGTTTGGCTTCTAATGGTTTGTCTATTTCTTTGAAGAAATCAACCTGCTTTACCAAATCATCCTGAATGTTCCGAATGGCAGAATTGAGCGTTTCTTTGGAAGTTGCAAAAAGATTGGCAGGATAGATATTGATTTTATCAAAATTAGAAATAATATTCCCTGAAACAGGGTCAAAACTTTGTATTTTTTCTATTTCATCACCGAAAAACTGTATTCGCACAGCACTATCAGCATAGGCAGGGAAAACATCCACCACATCGCCTTTTACACGAAATGTCCCTCGCGAAAACTCGTTCAGCGTTCTGGAATAGAGCGCATTTACCAGTTTGTGGAGAAGCTGTGTTCGGGAAATTTTGGAATTAAGTTCCAGTTCTATCAAAGATTTATTGAATTCCGTAGGGTTTCCAATCCCATAAATGCACGAAACAGAGGCCACTATCAGTACATCTCGCCTGCCAGAAAGCAGGCTTGCCGTAGCAGAAAGCCTGAGTTTTTCCACTTCTTCATTGATACTCAAATCCTTTTCTATGTAAGTTCCTGTGCTGGCAATATACGCCTCGGGCTGGTAGTAGTCATAATAACTGACAAAATACTCCACAGCATTTTCAGGGAAAAACTCTTTGAACTCCATAAAAAGCTGTGCAGCTAGAGTTTTATTATGAGCCAAAACCAGAGTAGGTCTTTGGATTTCATTGACCACATTAGCGATGGTAAAAGTCTTTCCAGAGCCTGTTACTCCGAGCAGAGTCTGGTATTTTTCGCCATTTTCTAGGCCGTGGACTAGTTTCTGAATGGCCTGTGGCTGGTCACCTGTGGGCTGGTATTCCGATTGGAGTTTGAAATTCATTAAAACTTAATTTTTACAAAAATACTTATTTTTTGATTTTGGAAAGAGTAGAGAGTTAATAATATATTAAAAAATGATAAAAGTCTTTTTTGTTACGAAAAAAATATTATATTTGCATATATTATTAATTATTTAAAATTTAGAACACAATGAAAAAGACAGTTTTAGTTTTAGGTTGCTTATTAGCAATAGGATTTTCATCAGTATCTTGTAATAGAGATGATGGTATGCCAGACACAACAGTAACAGATACAACTACAACAATTCAAAGATCAGATCTTCCAAAACAAGCAGATCACTTGATCGCTTCAATGTTAGGAGAGAAAATTTATGATGCAGGTTCTGGTTATACTACTAAAAATACACCAAATCCTTTTGCTTCATCAGAGGTTTATACAGGAGTATCTGTTACATCTGTGACAAAATCAGCTACAGCAAACGCTGCTAATGGAGCTGTTTATCATGTAGTTTTATCAAATGGAATTGAGCTTGGATTCAAACAAGATGGTACATGGGCATATGTTGATGGAAAGACAAATGTATTAAAATATTCAGTTTGGAATTACTTACCAGCACCTGTTAATGCTGCTATTAGAGCTTCTGCAAATTCTATCACTAATATTGTTAAGATAGAAATATCAACTGCTGATGTTTATACAATAACATTCCAAGGTGGAGCTGTTGCTAAGTATAAAGCAGATGGTACAGCTGCTTAATTTTCAGTAAAAGGAAAATAATTATAAAAAATCGTTTAGTTTATCTAAGCGATTTTTTATTTTAGTGCAAAATAAAAATCCCCATAAGAAATAGGGATTTTATTTTATATTTAATTAGTATTTTTTCTCAACTAAAACTCTCCATCCAAAAGGATCTTCAGCTAGGTTAGTTTGTATATTGATGAGGTCTCTTTTTAGAGTAAGAGCAAAACTTTCTTCCTCGTTTAGTTTAGGTAATTCAAGTCTTTCGTCATTGTAACCAATAGCTTCGAAAGAGCTGGTAACCACAGCAGTTCCCACACCCCATACTTCTTTAAGAGTTCCATTTCTATGGGCGTTTACCACATCTTCTACAGCGATGTCACCCACAACTACATTGATACCTCTTCTTTGTGCCAGCTGGATGATACTGTCTCTGGTAACTCCATCGAGGATTCTATCAGAAGTTTTCGGTGTATAGATAGTATCGCCTATTCTTACCATTACATTCATTGTTCCACTTTCCTCAAAGTATTTATGAGTAGCATCATCTGTCCAGATAATTTGCTGGTATCCTTCTTCGTTTGCTAATTGTGTAGGATAGAATGCTCCAGCGTAGTTACCTGCAGCTTTAGCGAATCCAACTCCACCATTCGCGGCTCTAGAGTAGTAGTCAGAGATTTTTGCAGAAACGGGAGCTGTGTAGTAGCTTTTAGCAACGGTAGCTAAGATAGCAAACATATATTTGTTAGCAGGTCTAGCCATAAGCGCTTCTTCAGTAGCGAAGATTACAGGTCTGAGATATAGTGAAAACCCTTCTCCGAAAGGTACCCAGTTTCTTTCTACATCTACTAGAGCCTTTAATCCTTCCATGAAAACTTCTTCTGGAATGGCAGGCATAGCAAGACGCTTAGTAGATTTGTTAATTCTTGCGAAGTTTTTCTCTGGACGGAATAAGAAAACATTGTCATCTTTGTCCTTGTAAGCTTTCATTCCTTCGAAACAAGCCTGACCATAGTGTACCCCCATCATAGCAGGAGAAAACTCCATTTTCCCATAAGGCATAAGTCTAGGCTCGCCCCATTTTCCGTTTTCGTATTCACAAACTATCATGTGGTCTGTAAAACCACTTCCGAAAGTTAAATTGTCCTTGTCAATAGTCTCTAAGCGAGATTTTTCTACTTTTTGAATAATCATAGTAATAAAACTTTAATTGATGAACTACAAAGGTAATCATTTATTTTAAAATAAGTTTTACTTTTGCCCTATGAAAAGAATCGTGAAGACCACAGGAGACAACAGCAGAACGCTTTATATAGAAGAACTGGACGAGTGCTATCACTCGCATCATGGAGCATTGCAGGAAGCGGAGCATGTTTTCATAAAAAATGGTTTGGAAAAATTGGATAAAAAAGAAATCAATATTCTGGAAATGGGCTTTGGGACGGGATTGAATGTCTTGGTGACGATACAGAAATTCCTTCAATCAGCAGATTTGAAAATCAATTATTATTCATTGGAGAAATATCCCATTAGTCTGGAAGAAGCTCAAAATTTGGATTATGGAAAATTGTTTGAAAATCCAGTGATAAAGGAAGTTTATAATGAAATTCATAGCTGTGAATGGGAAAAGCAAATGCAGATTCAGCCTAATTTCTTTTTGAAAAAGATAAAAACCGATTTTTTTGAATTGGATAAAATAGAGCTTCCCGAGATAGATTTGGTGTATTATGATTGTTTCGGAGCGAGGGTTCAGCCAGATTTATGGGAAAAGCCTTTGTTTGAATTAGTCAAAACTAAAATGAAAAAAGGAGGACTTTTGACGACATATTCTTCTAAAGGAAGTGTTAGAAGGGCTTTGCAGGAATTAGGCTTTGAGGTTCAAAAATTAGAAGGCCCAAAAGGAAAACGAGAAATGCTCAATGCTGTTTTATTATAAAACAAAATCCCTTAGATTTTTCTAAGGGATTGTTTATCATTTTAATTTTTTAGAAAGTAACTCTCATACCAAGTCCGAATCTTGCTGCATCAAAATCAGAGTTTCCTGTGTAGAACCAAATTCTAGGTCTCCAGTCGAAAAATATCCCTAGTGGAGCTCCTGGAATCTTGAAATCTATACCAGCAACAGGCGCAAGAGAGAATATAGTGTTTCCCCCTCCTTTAGGGAAAGAAATACCAGGACCCATACCAATGTACCAAGCTAATCCTCTTGCAGAACCTCCAAATTGTTGTTCATAATGATACATAAAGCTAAGGTGAGTAGCTCCTCTTCCAAATAATACTGCAAATTCTCCTGCATGATTTGAAGCAAAGAAATGCTTAACATGAGGACCAACTACAGTTCCATCTCCTACATCAGCAAGAATACCAATTCCTGTGTTATAGGTTGAACCTCTCTGTGCATTCATTTTTGATAACCCAAAAGAAAGCACCATCAAAACGCTTAATAATTTTACTACCTTTTTCATAATTAGAAATTTAATTTTTCAAACTTACTAATAATTAACGAGAAAAGACAAAGTTTATTTCATTTTTGTAAAAAATCCCTAATTTTGGGGAGATTTTTAGTATATAAATTATAACTACTATGGCAGAGAATTTATTTATCCCAGAAAATGGAACAAAAATAGAAAAATACGAAGCGCTATTGCCTCAGCTGGAAGCTCTTGTAGAGGGCGAAACCGATTTAACGGCTAATTTGGCCAATGTTTCTTCGGCGCTGCATCAGGTTTTTTCTTGGTGGTGGGTAGGTTTTTATTGGGTAAAAAATGAAGAATTGGTTTTGGCGCCATTCCAAGGGCCGATAGCTTGTACTAGAATAAAGTTTGGTAAGGGTGTTTGTGGAACGGCTTGGAAGGAGGAAAAATCCCAGCTGGTTCCCGATGTGGAAAAATTCCCTGGTCATATCGCGTGTAGTTCTGCGACCAAATCAGAAATTGTAGTTCCTATTTTTGATAAGAATAGGAAAGTCATAGGAGTTCTCGATGTGGATAGTGAGCAGTATGGAACCCTAGACGAAACGGATGTGTTTTATTTAGAAAAGATAGCAGAGATAGTTTCTGCGAAAATTTAACGCAGGTTTAGATTTTATTCTTTTCCTTTAACAGAGAATTTCTCGTAGCCAGCGTAGGGTTTTAGATAACCCTGCTGCCAGTTGGAAATCAGCAGGCTTTCTAGATATTCATCATCTCTGTATTTGTGTGGATTGTATTCCTTTTTAAGGTCTATATCAGCCACATTTCCTTTTACATTCCATAGAAAAGCATTAAAACCGCCTTTGAGTTCTTTTATCAGCTCATAGACCGTTTTTCCTGTGGAGCGGTTCATAAGTTTTGCGAAAATCTGCCCTTCAGAGGTGGTCAAATCCCTTAGTTTTGTTTCGTATTGCGAAGCCAATTCTTTTTGTTTTTCTCTTATGTGTTTTCTTTTTTCACCTCCTTTCATGTTTTGTATATCAGCCTGTAAACTGCGGTATTGTTCTAATGCAGTAAGAAATAGAGGATACACACGAGAGAGTTTTTTGTTAAGGAAAAAGTAATAATTTCGGTCAAGCTGGTTGTTAAATTTTGGTTTTGAACTAAGGTATAGTTCATCCATAATGACTATTCGCTCTCCATCGATTTCATAAACTTTGGCTTTCAGAACATTGTCATAATAATATTCTTTTCCATGTTCATCTATTAACATTTCTGTATTGGGTTTCTCCTGAGCATTTAGAATAAGCCCGAAACAAATAAGAAATAAATAGTGTAGTTTATAAAAAATCATTACTTTTACATCAATTTTTAATTTATTCAACAATACAAAAATCATTCCTTTTATGGCTAAATTTAAAAAAGAATCGTTAGAATTTTTAGAAAAATATTTAAATACAGCATCTCCCACAGGGTTTGAACAAAATGGGCAGCAGCTTTGGTGTGACTATATCAGCCCTTTTGTGGATAAAGTAGAAGTGGATTATTACGGAACGGCATACGGAATTATCAATCCCAAGGCTGAGTTCAAAGTAGTGATAGAAGCTCACGCTGACGAAATCTCTTGGTATGTGAACTATATCACGGATGATGGATTGATTTATGTTATTAGAAATGGTGGTTCAGACCAAGTCATCGCTCCATCCAAAGTGGTCAATATTCATGGTAAAAAAGGCGTAGTGAAGGGAGTTTTCGGCTGGCCTGCTATTCACACAAGAGCCAATCAGAACGAGCCAACACCGAAATTGGACAATATTTTCATTGACTGCGGTGCGACTACTAAGGAGGAAGTAGAGGAGCTGGGTATCCATGTAGGTTGTATGATTACCTATCCAGATGAGTTTTTTGAGCTGAATGACAGATATTTTGTTTGTAGAGCATTGGACAATAGAATGGGAGGTTTCATGATTGCTGAGGTGGCTCGTATGCTGAAAGAAAACAAGAAAAAACTGCCGTTTGGGTTATATATTACAAATTCTGTTCAGGAAGAAATCGGGCTTCGCGGAGCAGAAATGATAGCAGAACGCATAAAACCGAATATCGCGATAGTTACAGATGTTACCCACGATACCACTACTCCGATGATTGAGAAAAAGAAGGAGGGCGACCAAAAATGTGGAGCAGGACCTGTAATCGCCTATGCACCAGCGGTTCATCATAAAGTGAGAGATTTGATAATAGAAACTGCTGAGAGAAATAACATTCCATTCCAAAGAGCAGCGTGCAGCAGGGCTACAGGAACGGATACAGACGCCTTTGCTTACTCTAATGGAGGGATTCCATCGGCACTGATTTCCTTGCCGCTTAGATACATGCACACGACGGTAGAAATGGTAGATAAGAAAGATGTAAGTGATATTATAAAACTGATTTACAACACATTACTGCAAATTAAACCTAAAATAGAGCTGAAATATTTTTAGTAAAAATTAAAGATTATGAAAATCAATCTTCCAGATAAACTGTATTATTCCATAGGAGAGGTGGCGCTGGCTTTCGGGGTCAATGCATCACTGCTCCGCTATTGGGAGAAAGAATTTCCTATTCTCAATCCTAAAAAGAATAAGAAAGGAACCCGCTATTTTACGCCAGAGGACATTAAAAACTTGAAGATTATTTATCATTTGGTCAAAGAAAAAGGCTACACGCTGGATGGAGCCCGTATTGCGCTGGTAACCAATGATAAAATAGAGGAAAGTGTAAATATCATAGAGCGGCTTGAATTTGTTAAAAGTGAACTAAATAAGCTAAAAAATTCACTAATTGACAAAGAACAGGCATAAATATATTGTTTAATTCTAAAAAATAGTTTTATATTTGCTATCCAAAAAAAATATAATAAATCATTATGGAAGTAGTTCAACAGAAGAAGGGACATCCTAAAGGACTTTACCTCTTGTTTTTTACTGAGATGTGGGAGCGTTTCAGTTATTACGGAATGCGTGCGATACTTATGTATTATCTCACGAAAACATATTTGCAGGGAGGATTAGGAATAAACTCAGCAGAAGCAAGTATTATTTATGGTAACTTTACGGGATTAGTGTATTTTACACCATTGATTGGCGGTTGGCTAGCAGATAAATACCTGGGGCAGAGATTAGCTGTTACTATTGGCGGGATTACGATGATGTTTGGGCAATTTGCTCTTTTTCTAATGAATAATATGACAGGGCTTTATATTGGGCTATTCTTATTAATTATAGGTAATGGGTTCTTTAAACCTAATATTTCTATATTGGTAGGGAATTTATACAAAGATGGAGATGAAAGAAGAGACTCCGCATTTTCTATTTTTTATATGGGGATAAATTTAGGTGCATTAATAGCCCCTATCGTAATAGGTGTTTTAACAGATGATATTTTTGCAGCTAAGGATAATAATGGAGAAATAATATCTTATGGGTATAGATATGGATTTTTAGCATCATCTATTGGTATGTTATTAGGGCAGGTGGTGTTTAATTTGTTAGCCCCTAAGTATTTAGGAGAGATAGGAACAAAACCTGTTGTCAAATTCGAAAAACAAGAGGAAGGGCAACAAGTAGATACTTTAAATAAAGAAGAAAAAGATAAAATAAGTGTGATATTTATTTTATTCTTATTTGCAGTATTCTTTTGGGCTGGATTTGAACAAGCAGGTTCTTCAATAGCATTATATACAGACAACTATATTGATAGAGATGTTACATTACCATTTATTGGAGATTGGACGATTCCTTCATCTTGGTTTCAGTCGGTAAACCCTTTCTTCGTTGTTACTTTAGCTCCATTGTTTGCAATGTTTTGGAGTTCTCCTCTAGGGAGAAAAATATCTACACCTATTAAAATGGGGATGGGTATGGTCATTCTAGGAATAGGTTTTTGGTTTATGTTAGGTGCCGTTTCGGAGAGAGGCGGAGATATAAAAGATACAGCAGTAAAGGCAAGTCTTTTTTGGTTAGTAATGACATATTTTATACATACAGTAGGGGAATTATGTATTTCGCCAGTCGGGCTTTCAGTGGTGACTAAACTTTCACCTCCTAAATTGGCCTCTGTGCTTATGGCGGTATGGATGTTGTCTTCTTCGGTTGCTAATTTCTTAGGAGGATTTATTGCTGCTTATGTTGAAAAAATGGGAGCAGGGCAAATTTTCACATATATTTCAGGATTTGTCATTGTTTGTGGAGTATTGCTTA
This sequence comes from uncultured Flavobacteriaceae bacterium, assembly GCA_963516675.1. Taxonomy (GTDB): domain Bacteria; phylum Bacteroidota; class Bacteroidia; order Flavobacteriales; family Weeksellaceae; genus JABCPE02. The sequence goes on from CAUQBH010000005.1 coordinate 118,366, forward strand.
TATTGCTTAATAAGCCTATCAGTAAAATGATGCACGGAGTGAAATAAATAAAATTTGTTAAATAAAAAATAAAAGACCGTTAAATTTCGGTCTTTTATTTTTTCAAAGAAAAAAGTTTTTATATTTGTCGTTTATAAATTTTAGTATTCTAATGAAAAAAATAGCAATTGTATTTTCTGTGTTTTCATCAATGTTTATGATGGCACAGGTAAACTGGATGAGTATGGATCAGGCGCTGGAAGCACAGAAAAAAACGCCAAAAAAGATAATGATTAAGTTCTACACAGACTGGTGTTCTATGTGCAAGATGATGGATAAAAATACTTTTTCCAATCCTGTCATTACAGAATATATCAATGATAATTACTACGCAGTGAAATTCAATTCCGAAGGGAATGAAGATGTAACTTTCCAAGGAAAAAAATTCAATAATCCAGACTTTAACCCAAAAAGAAAACCAACTTATGGAGGTGGGCCTCAGCATCAGTTTGTAACTTATTTCGGTGTGAAGGGATATCCTACTACGGTTTTCCTTGATGAAGACCAAAAGCTTTTGACAGGGCTTGTGGGTTATTTCAACCCGAGAGACATGGAAGCGTATTTGGCTCTTTTTGCGACCAATGAATTTAAAAAAATAAAAACTCAGCAAGAGTGGCAGTCTTACAGAGAGAAATTTAAACATAAAATTAAAAGCTAATCTTTATGAAAAAGCTAATTTTCTTGATGGGAATTTTTGGGATGAGCCTTCTTCACGCTCAGAGTAATATCCCTGAAGCTCAGAAAGGAGTGGAGTACGGAGCTGGCGTTCCTGAAAATATTGTTTATAATGTGCAGTCTATAGACCAAGTGATAAAGTCTCTGAAGAAGAAAAACGAGATAGACAGAGTAACCATCAAGGGAAGAGTAACGGCAGTTTGTCCTAAAAAAGGATGCTGGGTTACATTAGAAAACACTCAGAATGTGGAGGTTTTTGTGAAGATGAAAGATTATGCTTTTTTCCTTCCGCAGAATATCGCTGGTAAAACTATCCTGCTGGACGCGAAAGTGACTAAACAAGAGACTTCCGTGAAAGAACTTCGCCATTATGCCGAGGATGCAGGAAAATCAAAAGAAGAAATAGCAAAAATCACAAAACCAAAAGTAGAAATACGAGTTTTAGCAAACGGAATCAAAGTCATAGATTGATAATTTTTTAAGTTAAACAAAAAAAGCACTCCAAAAAGGAGTGCTTTTTATTAAATATCTTTGGGTTTCTTTTTCACGAATAATGTGAGTAAAAATCCTAAACAAAGCAGAACCAGCCCGATGATGTAGGAATAAACTCCTGCCTGCTCTTGGAAATAATCTTTCATATAAGCCGTAATCTGCGGGCCGATAAGTCCGCCTATTCCCCAGCCTACCATCATAATTCCGTAGAGAGAGGCCATCAGATTAGGGTTGTATTGTTCCTTCACCAAAGAAGGCATTACCCCAAGGCTTCCACCGTAGCACAATAAAACCAAGCAAACGCCCAAGAAAAATATGATAGGATTTTGAGTAAAGATAAGGACAATGAAAATGCAGATTTCTATCAGAAAAATCATCCTAAAAGTCTGGATTCTTCCTGCTTTATCAGAAACACCTCCCCACATAAATCTTCCAAAACCATTGCACAGAGAACTTATCCCTATCAGTGTAGCGCCGTGCTGTTCCAGCTCTGTGGCATCTGTCATTCCCTCAGCTCTGAGATAATCCTGTAATAAAGGCGATTGGAACGCGATGAAAATCATCCCTGCAATCACGCTGAACATGAAAAACAACCAAGATGCAATGTATTCGCACTGGATAATGGTTTTATAAATTGCTGAAAATGAGATTTCTGCTGTGTTTTGCGAAGTGGTGTTTTTTATGCTTAATTGATAAGTGAATATCGGCAAAACAATCAGCAGCATACAGCCAATTGCAAGGAAAGTAACAGCCAGATTTTCCTCAAATAAATTCAAGAAAAATGGTGCTAATATTTTAGACATGATTAAAGCGCCCAGCCCAAATCCTGTCACCACTAGTCCAGTCGCAAGACCTTGTTTGTCTGGAAACCAGCTCGATACGGCCACTACGGGCGTTACATATGCCATTCCCAAACCTATCCCGCCGATAAATCCGAAACCGATGTATAGTAAAGGCAAAATCTCTAATTTTAGAGCAAAATAAGAAACAATATATCCCAGCCCATAGAGTACAGCCCCCATGGTAGCGAGGTTTTTTAGTTTGAACTGATGAAGTTTCGCGCCACACCATGCCGATGTTACTCCCATCATCAGGTTAGAAATACTGAATGCCCACGCCGTTTCTCCCTGTGTCCAGCCATAGGCCTCGCTGACAGGCTTTTGAAAGAAACTCCATGCATAGACCGTTCCCAAAAATAAATGGGTAAGAATAGCCGCAACAGCTATGAACCAACGATTTTTATTCTCCATATAAAATAATTAGGGCGCAAAAATATATAAATAAATTGAAATGAAAAAAATGTAATTCTTTCAGGGCTTTGAAATAAAAATTACCCTCTATTATTGAGGGTAATTCGCAATTTTAAATTTATAATGAAAAAACTAAACTTTTATTCTGCTGTCATTTCAAAGTCTCCTTTTATTTGGACTTTGTCGCTAATCATTGCTTCTGGATATCCTCCACCAACACCAAAATCAGAGCGCTTGATAATTCCTACCACTTGGTATCCGTAAGTTTTTTTCTTACTCATAGGATTTACGACCATTCCTTTGTACAGCATATTTACGGTAACAGGTTTAGTTACACCATGAAGCGTAAGATTTCCTTTTACTTCGTAGAGTAGAATTTTCATACTGCTATTGATTTTCGTGGGCTTGATGCTGGTGCTTTGGAAAACCATTTCTGGGAATTTTTTCACATCGAAGAAATCTTCATTTCTGAGATGGTTATCCCTTGCCTCTATGTGCGTGTTGATAGAATTCACATCCACTACGAAACTGATTTTAGAGTTTGTGAAATTCTTTTCATCAACATTCATATTTAGAGTTGCTTTCTCAAAATTCCCTGTAATTTCGCTAATTCCCAAGTGAGTTACCGAAAACTGAATTCTGCTGTGTGCAGGATCTGATTTTAAAGCATTTTGGGCAAATGAATTTACAGCCATTAGACCCATAAATAATAATGATACTATCTTTTTCATATTCGTTAATTTTATTGATGCAAAGATATAGTTAATAACTATCCAAAAAATTGATTTATGATAAGATTTTAAAATATTTATGCCTAAAATTATCCTATTTCTATTCCGTTTTCTACCTTTTCATCAGGCGTCACGAAAGATAGTTTGCCATCTGGTTTGGTTGTAAGCAGAAGCATTCCTTGGGACTCTATTCCTCGGATTTTTCTTGGAGCAAGGTTTAGAAGAATCATCACTTGTTTCCCAATGATTTCCTCAGGGCTGAAACTTTCTGCAATTCCCGAAACCACGGTGCGAACATCTACGCCAGTATCTACTTTTAGTTTTAGTAATTTATCAGCTTTTTCTACCTTTTCAGCTTCTAAAATCGTAGCTGTTCTAAGGTCTATTTTCGTAAAGTCATCAAATGAAATTTGTTCTTTCATAGGGTTTGCGTTAGGATTGGTTTTTTGATTGTTTATTTTTGTGTTTTCCAGCTTTTTGATTTGAGCCTCTATCACATCATCCTCTATTTTAGAGAAAAGCAGCGGCATTTCATTGATTTGGTGCCCTTTCGGAATTATAGGAAGATCATTTGATAAAATTTTTGTAAATTGAAACCAAAACAAATCATTAAATTTATATGAAATATCAGAACCTGTCTCTTTTTTGATAATAGAATTATGAATGGGGTCGATAGTTTTTAAATAATCCTCATATATAATAGAGTTAGTATTGAAAGATTTTTTTATTTTTTCAGATGTAAAAGGAAGAAAAGGTTCGCAAACAATGGCTAATAACCCAACAATTTGTGATGCTACAAATATTTGAGTCTTTACTCGTTCAGGGTTATTTTTGATTATTTTCCAAGGCTCTTCATCGGCAAGGTATTTATTTCCCAATCTTGCTAAATTCATCATTTCATTGAGAGCATTTCTGAATTCAAATTTTTCTAAATAATCACCAATATTATTAGGGATATGTTTTATCGCTTTTAATACCATATAATCACTATTAGTTAATTCATTAGGTTGTGGTATTTTTCCTTCATAATATTTATGAATTAAAACAGCTACGCGATTGATAAAATTCCCAAAAATTCCTACCAATTCCGAATTGTTTTTGGTCTGAAAATCTTTCCAAGTAAAATTATTATCCTTTGTCTCTGGCGCCGAAGAAAGCAGTGCGTAGCGCAGTGCATCCTGCTGGTCAGGGAAATCTTCTACATATTCATGAGCCCATACAGCCCAGTTTCTAGAAGTAGAAATTTTATCATTTTCAAGGTTAAGGAATTCAAACGCAGGGACATTTTTCGGCATGATGTAGTCTCCGTGAGCTTTCATCATCGATGGGAAAATGATGCAGTGGAAGACAATGTTATCTTTCCCAATGAAATGAATAAGGTCTGTTTCTTCATTTTGCCAAAAATCTTTCCAGTTTTTGTCGTTTTTCTCTGCCCATTCCTGCGTGAAAGAAATATAACCGATAGGCGCATCAAACCAAACATAAAGCACCTTGCCTTCGGCGTTTGGAAGCGGAACAGGAACGCCCCAGTTTAGGTCACGAGTCATGGCTCTTGGTTTTAGTCCGTCATTGAGCCAAGATTTCACTTGTCCGTATACATTAGGTTTCCAGTCGTCCTGATGCCCTTTGATAATCCATTCGTTTAGGAAGTTTTCATACTCATTTAGAGGAAGATACCAGTTTTTAGTTTCCTTTAAAATAGGCGTGTTACCGCTGAGCATGGATTTTGGGTTGATAAGCTCCGTAGGTGAAAGGGTAGAGCCGCATTTTTCGCATTGGTCGCCATAGGCGTTTTCGTTGCTACATTTAGGGCATGTTCCTACGATATATCTGTCGGCAAGGAATTCTCCTGCCTGTTCATCAAAAAATTGTTCAGAAATTTCTTCCTCGAATTTACCTTTGTTATAGAGGTTTAGAAAGAATTCTTGGCTTACTTCATAATGTTTTTGGGAAGTCGTTCTGGAATATTCATCAAAGGAAATCCCTAAATCCGCAAAAGATTTTTTGATAATTTCATGATATTTGTCCACCACATCCTGCGGAGTGATGCCTTCTTTTTTTGCCCTGATGGTGATGGGAATTCCGTGTTCATCAGAACCACAGATAAAGGCAACTTCCTGCCCCGTACTTCTCTGAAATCTTGCATAAACATCAGCAGGGATATATACACCCGCTAAATGCCCGATATGCACAGGTCCATTGGCATAAGGCAGGGCAGCGGTAATCATTTTTCTCTTTGACATATAATTCCTTATTTTTTGCAAATATAAGGATAATTGACCTATTTTTTGGTAGTTTTTATTTATGAGAAATAACAGTTTTTGTGCACAAAAGATGAAAGGCAGGTAGCGTTTGGTTATTCAAAATGTAAAATAGCGCGGCTAAATCTTGATTATCTTTGAAAAAAAATTACCTTTGTATCCGTAAAATCAATAATTATATGAAAAGAGCAATTGTGTATTTGGGAATGATTTTGATGAGTCAAAATCTATTTTCTCAGGAAGGAGAAGAAAAGGAACAGCTACAGCTACAAGTGGAAGAACCTAAACAAGAGGTTTCTAACAAATTGTCAAATTTCACTATTTCTGGATATACGGAGGTTTTCTACTCGTATGATTTTAATCAGAGAGCAGACCACATCAGACAGCCGTTTTTTTATACATTTAACCGACACAACGAGGTGAATGTAAACATCGCAAGGCTGAAAGCAGAATATGCAACAGACAATATGCGTGCTAATATAGCCCTGATGGCGGGAACTTACCCAGAGGACAACTTGTCAGCAGAACAAGGAATGCTGAAACTGGTTCAGGAGGCGAACATCGGGTTTAGAATTTCTAAAACCAAAAACCTCTGGATAGATGCTGGGGTGATGCCGTCTTATATTGGTTCAGAAGGGGAAATCAGTAAAGATAATCTTGCTTTGACAAGAACTATCGCTGTGGCACAAGAGCCTTTCTTCATGACAGGGGCGCAGATTACCTATATTACAGATAATAATAAATGGACTTTCATGGGAGGAGTCTATAACGGATGGCAGATAATTAAAAGACAAAATAGTAATACAAAATTGCCTGCATTTGGGGCAAGAGTAGCTTACCAACCGAATGAAAAATGGTTCTTTAATTCTTCTGCTTATATAGGAAAAGACCCTGCTACGGAAACTAAAATGAGATATTTCAATAACTTCTACACTAACTACAAGGCGAGTGACAAGTTAGAATTCCAGTTCGTGTTTGATGTTGGTGCAGAGCAGTCTGTGGAAGGTTCTAACAAGCACTATTTCTGGTGGTCTCCTAACATTTTAGCGAAATATTATTTTACGCCTAAATTCTCTACAGCGGGAAGAGTGGAGTATTTTGATGATTCTAAAGATATTATGACTTTCGGAGGAGGACAAAGATTCCAAATCTGGGGAGCATCATTAAACTTTGATTATTTAATCAATAAAAATATGATGTGGCGTCTAGAATTTAGAAACTTACAATCTAAAGACCCTATTTTCCAAAAGATAGACCAGTCTCATCCAAATGTTAAGAATAATTTCTTCATTACCACGATGTTGGCTGCTTGGTTCTAATAAAATCAAAAATGATATAACGAAAATTCCACTCTATCATTGAGTGGAATTTTTTATTTTACGAAGTGATGCAGAACATGGTTTCTCCTTTGTTTACGGGAGGAGTTCCTATTTTGTAAAGAATCATTCCGCTTTCTGGTGCAGATATTTTTTGAAGTAAATTTCCGAACTCATCCGTAATATAGCCCAAATCTTCGCCTTTTTTCACATACTCGCCTGCCTTGTGTTTGTTGTAAAAAATCCCGCTTACAGGCACTTTTATATAAGTTTGTTTTGTGAAAGTCTTACGAGAGGCAGGTTTTTTGTACGGCGCCGAAGAATACATTTTCATTATTCCTATCATATTATAGATGGATTCTTTTAGCATTTTTATTTCATCAGCTCCATTTACTCCTAGTTTTCCCGCTTCAAGGCTCAGCGCAGCTACATCATTCTGAACCGCTTGTTTAAAGGCGTAGAGTGCAGGTTCGGTTTTAGAGATATTATAAGGATAACTCACGATATAGGGCAGTACAGATGCCTCGGAGAGTTTTAGGGCTGTTTTGGTTTTTTCGACAGAATCTTTGTTGTCATAATAGCAGACAAAAGGAACCAAATCCTCATTGGCATCGCCTCCGTGAATGTCCAGAAAAAAATCTGAAATAGGGATAATGTTTTTAGTAATGTAGTTTGCGATTTTTTCCGTGATGGTGCCGTTTTCTTTCCCTGGGAATGAGGTGTTTAGGTTTTTCTTGTCCGTTGGATTCAGGTAAGGAACACGCTCATAGAAAGCACCAATGTTCGTTATAGGTAAAATAATCAGTGTTCCTTTTAGTTTGGCTGGGTCTATCTCTTTCATTAGTTCCTGAACCGCCATTATAGGAGGGTATTCGTATCCGTGGACTCCTGCCAAGATGGTGAATACGGGTCCTTTTTCTTTTCCATTGATGACGGAAATGGGAATGTAGTGATGTGGATTTTCCTCGTTAAATTTAATTTTTAAATCAATTCTTTTAGAAGGATTATTTTTAATGATAGAAACGATGTCTTGTGATTTCATAAAACAAATAACGAAAGTAAAGAAAACTAAAAATAATTTTTTCATGCAAATGGGTTTATTTGATTCTGTCAGGATTTTGTTTGATAAAACTATCCCAGCTGGAATATGAAGCGCTTTTTTCCGTTTTATTAGAATTAAAATAATGGCAAACTGCCACCGCAAGCCCATCGGACGCATCTAAATATTTGGTCGGGAATTCTTTGAGACTAAGAAGGTTTTTCAGCATAGCGGCTACTTGTTCCTTGCTGGCGTTTCCATTTCCTGTTATCGCCATTTTTACTTTTTTGGGCGAATATTCTGTGATGGGAATATCACGGTATAGGCTGGCTGCCATGGCTACTCCCTGCGCTCTCCCAAGTTTCAGCATACTCTGCACATTTTTCCCATAAAAAGGTGCTTCTAGAGCGACTTCATCGGGATGATATTCATCAATGAGCGCTAAGGTTTTCTCAAAAATATATTTTAGTTTTGTTTCGTGGTTTGGGTATTTTTTTAGCACAAGTTCATGGATGGAGACCAGCTCCATTTTACTGCCCTTTGTAGAAATGATACCAAATCCCATCACGGTGGTTCCTGGGTCTATGCCTAAAATGATTTTTTCTGCCGTCATACTTAGAGTAGTAATTTTTTAAACTTGTAAATTATGATAATCAGTTTTTATTTAATTCTGAATTTAATGTAAGTGATGGTTTTTCCTTTGGAAGAGAAAAGCTCCTCGTAGTAGGTTCTCACTTCTCTGAGCAGCGGTGTTTCTGGGTCGTATTCAGGCGCACCATAGATGTCATGGTGAGCAGATAAAATTTCGTACCCAAGTCCCTGTAACAGCCCTAGAGTGTATCCGTGCAGAAATTCGGAATCCGTTTTTAGGTGGATTACAGCGTTTTTCTTTAGGATTTTTTTGTATCGTTTTAGGAACTCAGGGTTTGTGAGCCTGTGTTTGGTTCTGCGGTATTTTATCTGTGGGTCTGGGAAAGTGATCCATATTTCATCAATTTCTTCCTCTCCAAAAAAATGCTCTATCAGCTCTATCTGCGTTCTCAGAAAAGCCACATTTTTCATTCCCAAAGTATGGGCTTCCTTTGCACCAAACCAAAATCTCGCCCCCTTTATATCTATCCCGATGAAGTTTTTATCAGGGAATACTTTTGCCATATTTACAGAGTATTCTCCTTTTCCGCAGCCGAGTTCTAGGACGATAGGCTTATCATTTTTAAAGAAATCTTGTCTCCATTTTCCTTTTAGATAAAATCCATTCAGAGCCTCCTCTCGTGTGGGCTGAATTACATTCGGAAGTGTCTTGTTTTCGGCAAAGCGAGCCAATTTATTTTTCCCCATTTTATTATAATTAAAGACCGCAAAAGTAGAAAAAATACAGATGAGAAAAAAGAAAAACAATAAATACTGACTGGTGTCATGTTTTTGAAAAAAGATGATATTTTATTTGCAATGATAAATTTAAAATGTTACTTTTGCTGGAATTTTTAACAAGAATTGAAATGAAAGTATTGAAGGTAGTTTTATCATCGATGATTTTATTAGCCCAGTTGTCCTGCTCCAAAGGCGCAGGAGAGGCTTCTTCAAAAGAAAAAAAAGAAGAAAAAAAGGAGGCGTATTTTTCATATGAATTTAATGATGGTGCGGATACTTTGGTCGTAAATGTGAATAAAACGCCAGAGAAGGCAGTTTTGTTTTCGCATTTTATGACGGAGATGTTTTTGGCTTTAGGTTTAGGAGACAAAATAGTAGTGGCGACAGAGGAAGGCCCTATTTTACCAGAGTTTAAAGAAGCATATGATAAGATTCCTGTAAGACTTAAGGGGCATCATGCTATTTACTCCAAGGAAGAATTTTTACTTTCAGGAGTGGATTTCGTTTCTGGATGGGATGGAGCAATCAAATCAGAGGCTACGGGAACACCACAGGAGCTTATCGATAAGGGGATTTATCCATTTGTCGCAAAAGCAGTGAGGGATAATGAAACTCTTGAAACGGTTTATGAGGATTTCTATACTTTGGGAAAGATTTTTAAAGTAGAAAAAAATGCAGAAAAAGTAGTTTCTGAAATGAAGGCTAAACTGGAGAACGCACAGAAAAATTTTGTAAAAAAAGAAAAGAAACCAAAAGTTTTGGTTTTCTCAGTTATAGAAAACGGGCTATATATTTCTGCGGGACTTACTACGGACCTTATAAATAGAGCAGGTGGGCAGAATGTTTATGCAGACCAGTCGGCAGACCATGTGTTCGTATCATACGAAAGTTTAGTAGATAGAAATCCTGATATCATTATAATAGCAGATATGGAGGGAGAAGGGCGCTCATCTTATGAAGAAAAGAAAAAGGCGCTGAAAGACCATCCAGCACTGAAAAATCTACCAGCAGTAAAGAATGATAATATCCATAAAATAGCTTTGGAGGATATTTCACCAGGAGTAAGGAATATAGATTTTATAATTAAATTAAATAAATTGTTGTATGAAAAGTAGATATCGATTTGGAGTCGTATTTTCGATATTGTGTCTGGTTTTATTTGTGCTGTTTGTAATGGCGATAGGGGTGGTAACCTCTAATCTAGATGCAGAAACTGCTTATAAAATAGCAGCAAATAAAATAACAGGAACAGAAATCTATGAGCCATACTGGCCACTGACACATGAAACTATAATCTGGGAGGTGAGACTTCCAAGGGTTTTGTTGTCCATAATTTGTGGGGCGGGGCTTGCGGTCTGTGGTGTGCTGATGCAGTGTGTGACCAAAAACCCTATCGCAGATCCATATGTACTTGGTTTAGCATCGGGGGCATCTACAGGAGCGGTGTTTGTCATTGTTTTGGGTGGAGGAGCTATGGGGCTGGCATCTGTTTCTACAGGGGCTTTCATAGGGACTTTGATATGTAGTGTGCTGGTTTTCGTGATAGGAACAGAATACGGAAGAAATACTTCTACTACGAGGCTGATTCTCTCTGGATTGGCTATATCTACAATATTTACAGCGCTTACAGATTTGATAATTTCTTTAGCTAAAAATGCGAGCCAAGTGAAAAGTGCATTGTTCTGGACTATGGGAAGTTTGGGAGGTGCTACTTGGGAATTACTTCCTATTCCATTTGTTATCCTTGTTTTGGTGGTTTTGGTGGTTTTAGGATTGTCTAAATCATTGGATTTGTTGCTTTTTGGAGATGAAAACGCTACAATGCTGGGGATGAATGTTAATTTGATGAAGACTTTTATAGTTATTGTAGCATCATTGCTTACCTCTGTTTTGGTATCAGCAACGGGAGCGATAGGATTCATGGGACTGATGGTGCCGCACATAGCGAGAATGCTCTGCGGAAATAAACATGTAAGGCTTGTTCCTATGGCAGCGGTGATAGGAGCTATTTTCCTGCTCTGCTGTGACCTTTTTGCTAAAAATGCTTTCTATCCGAAGGACTTACCGATAGGTATCCTTACATCACTTATAGGAGGACCGTTCTTCCTTTGGATGTTGATGGACAAGAATTACTCATTTAAAACAGGAAAATAATGGAGAAGCTGAGAGTAGAAAATTTGAATTTTAAAGTAGGTAAAGTTGAAATCCTAAAAGATGTATCATTCAGCGTAAAGGAAAACTCTTTCGTAGGGGTGATAGGGCATAATGGTTCAGGGAAATCAACAATGCTGAAAACTATATATGGAGTAAATAAGCCCACAGGCGGTAATATCTTTTTTGATGAACATGATTTGTTCCAGCTGTCAGGAAGAGAAAGAGCGAAAAAAATAGCAGTTTTGGCTCAGGAGTCTGGTGGTCAGTTTGATTTTAGCGTTCAGCAGGTGGTAGAAATGGGAAGGTATCCGCACAAAGATACACTAGAAAACTATTCTAAAGAAGACCTAGAAAAAGTAGACAAGGTACTCCACGAAATGAAACTAGAGGACTATAAAGACCGTAGTTTTAATACTCTTTCGGGAGGGGAGAAACAAAGGGTTCTGATAGCGAGGCTTCTGGTGCAGGAGAGTAAATTCATTATCCTAGATGAGCCTACGAACCACTTGGATATCGGGCATCAGATAGAGATTATGAATATCATTAAGAATATGGGAGTTACAGTTCTTTCGGCAATTCACGATATGAATATCGCATCTATATACTGCGATGAGCTGGTTGCAATGAAAAAAGGAGAAGTCCTATTGCAGGGGCCTACCGATGAGGTTCTTACGCCAGAGCTGTTAAAGGAATTATTCGATGTGGAATCTGAAATACATAATATCAACGGACGCAGACATATAATATACAATCCATAGAATACTAGTTTAAATCAAAAATAACTTTAAAAATTATCAAAAAATGGTTAGAAAAATTCTAAGCGCAGGTTTCGTATTGGCTTCTATTGGCCTATATGCGCAAGCTGTGATTACAGGGGAGGTGCATGATACCTCAGGAAATGCTATCCCGAATGTGAAGGTAAGTTTTGAGGGTTCTACAACAGAAACAAATACCGATGACAAAGGGAAATTTACCATCAATATACCATCCTCAAAGGGAACGCTGACTTTCTCAGCAGAAAATTTTCATCCATTCAGTAGAAGCGTAGGAGCGAATACTCCTGTAGTCTATGTAGTGATGAAGGAGGGCTCTAAAGAAATACCAGAAGTGGTGATTTCTACACAGAAAAAATTAGAAGTTAATAAATTAAACATAAAGAACCTAGACGCTCCGATGACTGTAAATGTGCTCAACCGTGCAGTATTACAGAAATGGAATATTAACAATATAGAGGAAGCATCTAAGATGGTTGCTGGGGTAAATCCAGTTAAGCAATTTGCTGGTTTCCAGTTCTTTAACATAAGAGGGTTTGATAACTTTGTGGTTCTATATGACGGAATCAGAGACGAAAGACATACGATTACTCAGAGTGCTCCTGTTGCCAGCTTTGCCAATGTGGAGAGAGTAGAGTTCTTGAAAGGTCCTTCTGGCGATATGTTTGGACACTCTGCATTGGGGGGAATTATTAACATTATTAGAAAAAAGCCAACTTATACTACTCAAGGAGAAGCAAAATTCACCATTGGAAGTTACAATACATATAATGTAGAAATGGGAATAGGAGGGCCTATTTCTAACAAGCTGAGATACCGTGTAGATGCAGGGTTGATGAATACAGATGGCTTTAAAGGGATAAAAGAAAAGAATTTTAACTCTTCCATCATGTTACAATATACGCCAGACCACCAAAATACATTGGAGTTCTTTGCGCAGTATAACAATGACCATTATGGAGCAGATGCTGGTGTTCCCGCAACAAACGACGGAAAGCCTTACGACTGGATAAATCCTATGATAAATTTATCTGATAAGCGAGATTATCTAAAGAATGAAAAAAAGGAATTTTATCTGAAATATAAACATAGATTTGATTTCGGAGGGGCTCTTGACTATAAACTTTCTTATTTTGATGATTCATTAGATTATTTGATGGATGAAGTTCTTTTTACAGACAAAACAACGAAAACTTTATCTAGAAAAAATGGACCATACCACTTTAAACATGTTACAAGACCATTAATGAATCAGCTTGATTTTAGTTTTGGGTTTAAAACATGGGACTTTAAGCATAAAATGATTGTAGGAAATACTTTCTCTTACTTGGATAGAAAAACTTGGAAAGGAACTGTTACAGAGGGGACAAGTGGTCAGAATATTCCTATCGTAGACCCTGTTCTTGGAATGGGAGAGAGAAGAGTGGATATAGATAGGGTGGTTTCTATGAAAGAAGTGGTTACAGGATTTTATCTTCAAGATTGGATAGAATTTGCAGATAGATTTAAAGTTTTACTTGGTGGAAGATATGATTATTTTGATGGAATGTATGATGGGGAAAGGTTAATAACTGCACAACCTAACCCTGACAAAGGATTTTATCATAATTTTACTTACAGAGCTGCGCTTTCATTCCAGCCAATCAAGAATTTTATGACTATCTATGGGTCTTCTTCTAGTTTCTTCAAACCAACTCGTTCTCATGACCATAGAACAGGAAAACTCTTTAAACCAGAGGAAGGAATACAGATAGAAGGAGGTATTAAATTAGAAAAGAAAGACAGACTAAATGTTACCATTTCAGGATTCTATATAGAAAAGAAAAACCTTATTGTGGGACACTATGTGAGAAGTCAGGTAGGAAAAGCATATTCTAGAGGTTTTGAAGTAGATGCAGATGCAGAAATCTTCAAAGGGCTTTATGCTAAGGTAGGTTATGCATTCACAGATGCGTTCCTAGGAATGCAGGAGCCAGAGCCAGGAAAAGCGGATCTATCTCACAACAAAACTCCATGGACGCCGAAACACTCTTTCAATGCGTGGGCAAACTATGAGCCTCGTACATTTATGAAAGGCTTTGGAATAGGTCTAGGTGTGTTCTATACTGATAAAACATATAGAACTGAGAAAAATGACCAAATTCTTCCTGCATACACTCTTCTAAATGGAACAATCTATTATCAGGCGAAGAATAACATCAGAATAGGGCTGAATGTAGAAAATATTTTGAACACAACATATTACAACAACGCCCTTTCTAGCAATGATTTGGATTCTAATAATCCTGCAGACAAGCCATATCAGGCTACTTTCCAGATTAACCCAGGTAGAAATAGAAATTATAAACTGACGATATCATATTCATTTTAATAACTAATTTTTATCTAGAAACAGACTATTTTTCGGAATAGTCTGTTTTTTTAATTGTATATCGTGATACAAAATAGAGTCATATTAGCGTTATTCAAAGGAAAAACCTTTATCTTTGTCAAAAATTAAAAATATATGGAGAAGGGAAATCAAATTTCACTTTGGGAATTGCTCTTTAGCGGACAGATGGTTACTAGTTTTTTTGTGGTGGCTATGTTTGTTCTTGCAGTGGTCGTTTTGTATTCTTTTTTTGAGAAATATCTATCACTAAAATCGATGGATACAGAGGAAGATGATTTTTTGGATAATATAGCAGACTGTCTATATGACCACCGCCTAGATTCCGCAAAGGATTTATGCAAAAGGATTTCTTCTCCAGAAGCTAGAATAATAAGAAAAGGACTAGAAAAAATAGACAAATCTTCGCTGGAGATGTTTGTCACGATAGTCAATCAGAGAGAAACAGAAATCATCCAACTGCGAAAAAACCTTTTTAAATTCAGCCTTTGGGCGAGGGTGGTTTTGTTCTTAGGAGTTCTAGGAACGGGCATTTCTATTATTTTCTTTTTTTCAGAAGGTTTTTCAGATTTGTCTGATGAGCGTTTTTATACTTCGTTTTTCCCAGTGAGCATCGGAGCTATGTTAGGAGGACTTATTTATATATTTAAATTGATTTTAGGTTCACTGACATATAGAATAGAATTGTCACTGAAAATGGGAGAAAATAAATTTCTGGAAATCATAGAAGAAATCAAAAACATGAACTAAGATGAACAAGGTAAAAAGCATAGGATTGACAGCAGTTATCAGCATTCTATTTGTAGGAGTGCTGCACATTATCCCTATAAATAAAAAACAAAGAGAAAAAGATAAATTGGCTAAAAATGTTCCGATAGAGGAGGATTTGGAATTCCGAGATTCTTTGGCTCAAAACATTTCATTGGATCCGCCTATGGTGGATGAAGTGCAAAATGTACAGCCACTCCCGCCTCAGCCTTCGGAAACTCCTAAAAAACAGGAAGTTCCTATAGAAAAGCCGGCTGAACCTGTGAAAGAAGAAGTAGCTGTATCAAAAGAACCAGCGGCTAATGAAGAAATAAAAAAAGAAGAGCCGAAGAAAAAAGATACAAAAAAGGATATCGCTGACGCAAAAACAGCCAAAACAAAAGAAGCCAACGCTAAAAAAGAAGCTGAAGCCAAAAAAGAAGTCGTAAAGGAAAGCAAAATAGGTGTTGATAGGAAATTGATTTCAGGAATTCCAGGGACTAATAATTATAAAGGAAAACTTCCTGCCCATAGCGTGAAAGAAAAAGGCTCTATCACGATTTCTTATGTAGTAGATGCTAATGGAAGGGTGATTTCTGCCCAAAGAGTGGGAGGGCTGAGGTCTCGTAATGCGATAAATAATGCCATCACAATGGTCAAAAAACATGTAAAAGCAGAAAAAGGAAAAACACAATCCACAGGAACATATACGATTGAATTTAAATAAGCAATGAAAATTGCTTATTTTTTTATTTAAAATTAAGGTATGGAAGTAATAATTGAAATAATTATAAAGGAATTTCTTATTGATTTTCTCGGAATTAATACCAGATATTATTTTTTTAGAATCTTTAAGAAAAATATTAAGAAAGAAAGTCTTTCAGTCAATCAAAATGAGATAGTAAGTGGTTTTGCACAGGGATTTTATAATTTCTTTGTAGGAATTTTCATGTTTTCATTATTAGTTGCTTTGATGGTCTATTTACTACATATTTTAGGATTATTGTAATTTTTTTAAAAAATAAGATGATAATAACAGTAATCGTTAATGATGATTTTTCAGTAAATTTCTATAAGGGCGAGGAACTATTTCTTTACATGAAAAGAAAATCTAAATTGGGAAAGCTTATAGGAGAAATATACAATACAAAAGATGAACTTCTGCTCAGAGTAGAATCCTTCTTTTGGCTGGGAACGAAAATTACTTATCAGAATTTAGAAAAGCCTTTTTATAGGAAAGCCTATTTTTTCTACGAAAGGTTTATAATGAATCAAAAAGACAAAATAGAGTTGTTTTTCTTTTTTGCGTATTATAGAATATATTGGAATAATAAATTTATTGCAGACACGAATGTTATCTACACATTCAAACATAATCTAAAATTAGAACTTCATTTTAATACAAATGATGAAGAACAGATTTATTATTCCACTATATTTTTCTGTGCGGCCAATCTATTTATGAAGTAAAATATATTCTTTATATTTATATATTATAGTATTATTATACTAGTGAAAATTATTTTTATCAAATTTTATAAAATAATTCTTGCAAATTTTGGAGCAAAAACCATTCAATATTTCATTTTAAAGTCAAATTTATCGTAATCATATTATATTTTCTAACTAAATTTTATGCTAAAAGGAATGAAATAACCAATGAAAAATAAGTTTTTTCAAATTAAAACTAATTTCGCCATAACATTTTCATCTTATAAATCAGCGATTTAGTTAAATTATTGTAAAAAAGTTGA